>PKXA01000080.1 GCA_003133325.1 Acidimicrobiaceae bacterium
TGCCCGACGGCGTGGCCGCCATCCCCACGATCGGTAGGTTGAGGGGATGGGCGCCCATGGAGCCGAAGAACGGAGCATCGCCGAAGGAGAAGATCCCACCGTCGGCAGCGGCGAAGTAGTAGCCACCGGCCGGATGTGCAGCGATACCCACCATCGGTTGGGCAAGCACAGCCGACGATTCATCACCATCGTTGGGGAAGTCACCGTAAGCGAAGAGCTTTCCGAACGACGTGAGGATCCCGTATCCGTTGCCGTCGCTGGTTGGAGCCATGCTGATCGTCTGACAGTTGGTGGCCGGGGAGTTGCACGGGGGCGGCCGAGGGGTGGGGAATGCCGACGTCCAACACGGCTCGTTCTGTTCGGCGGTGCCGTTGTCTTGGGCGTTGGCGGTAGTGCATGACGGGTCGATCTCCCACGGTGGGACGCAGGCCACCACCCGGCAGACAATCCGGCCCATGCACTCGACATCCTGGTTGCACTGACCGTATCGGAACTGCAGGCACCCGGTGAGGTACGAGTTGCACCCGTTGGGTCCACAACCGCAGTTGGTGCCGTCACAGTCGGTGGAACAGAAATTGAAGCCGTTCCCGCAACCGCTGGTGCACCCGCAGGTGGCGTTGCAGTCCATGTAGTAGCGGGGCCCACCGCAGTAGGAGGAATTGTCAGCCTTCCACCAGCCCGCCATGACCGTATTGGTCGGACAGTAGTTGTAACCGCCGTTCACCGAACAACAGAACTCGCTGAACCCGGCACAACACGTGGTCCCACAGCCACAGTTCGAGTTACCGCAGGAGCAGATGAGCCCATAGGCGGTGCCGGGCCGGAGTGCCAGGTCGAGGCCGGCCCCAATGGCCATGGCGCTACCGGCGAAGGCAGAACGGTTGATGAAACTGCGTCGGGAAAGCCGCGATCCCAGGAACTCGGAGGCCCGTTCGGTAAGGGTTGTACTCAAGGGGTCATCGCCACCTTCCGGTGGCACTTCCGGCCAGGCGGCGGGCCGCGTGCAACTGCGCCCATGACGAGAATGCCAAATAGGCCAACCAGATGCAGAGGGCGCTGGCCGCCAGGAGAGGAATGCCGTAGAGAGGTTGGCGACCAAGCACGGTGATGATTGATCCCCCACCGGGAGCATCGATCGCCACCGCCACGGCCGAAAGAGCCAATCCCACGTTGATGACGACGTGAAGCCGGGTGGCCGGGGTGTCCGGAGTCCCGAAGCAGCCGCAACTGGCGAGGGCTCCACCCTGGGACCGGACATACACCACTACGCCGGCAAAAACGCCATACGAAACTGCCACCAGGGTGGCCAGGACCGGACCGGGAACGAATATCCCGACAGCACCGATGATCGCTTCGGCGAGCGCGCCGATTCGGATGAGGGACCGGAGAAAACGGAATTGAAGAGGGCGCCGCAGGCGGTTCGGCACCATCGGCACCAGCGCTCTCGCCGTGCTGTCAGGACGGATCAGCTTCATGAGCCCCGCTATCAGCAACAGTGCGCAAGCCACCAGGTACGGACCGATCAGTTCCACGCTGATGCCCCTGGACCTACCGATAAAGGCTGCGGATTGACCGACAAATTGGAAAGCAGGCTGTTGACGTGGGGAACCAGGGCTCCCCTTCGGGCGTGGCTGCCAAGGACGGCGTAGAAGGTGAAGGGGCGCCCGGACTCGGTGAAGAACCATTGGGTGCCGGACTGTCCCCCGAGACCTCTCCGCAACAGATTGGGGCGGAAGTCATCGACAGCGAGGACGCGAGGCATTCCCTGGCGGGCGAAGAGGCGGGTGCCGATACTCTCTGGGCCGTACTCGAAGAGAACGGCGAAGACATCGTTCGGCCCCATCAGCGTGACGGCTCCGCCTCCGAAGTCGGCCACTTGGCCCGGCAGCGCGAACGTGGCGAATTGCGCCACCGGAAACGGAATTTCGTTCGCCACCCGTGGCCGGATGAAAATCCGTCCCTCGAAGGCGTTGGGAAGCCGCGCTTCGATGCCGTGGGCTCGGAGGGTCGCCATCCTCAGCCCGCCCTGCGTTCCGCACCCTGTGGGTCTTGAGGGGGAGTGGCTCCGGCCCGACTCGGGTTGGCGGAGTGGTTGTTGATGTTGGACGGGAAGAGGTCATCCAATGACGCCGGGTACAGGCTCGGGTCACCGGGGAGGATGCCGGCGGCCATCAACTCTTGATCATTGGCGGACTCCCGTTCGGGACCGTCGAGACCACCGGCAAAGGCACGGCTCCGGCTTCCGATCCCGAATGCCTGGACATCGACCTGGGCCCGCCGGACCAACTCGGCGACCTGCGAAAAATGATTGGCCACTCCTTCGCCGATCCGCCGACCGGCCTTGCCGTCGACCAGCACGAAGAAGGGGGATCCCGGGACCTCATAATCACCCCACGCGTCGGTCGACATCACCACCTGGAGACGACTGTGAGCCTTGGCCTGCACTTCCCCGGCAATCTCCATTTCCGGACCCTTGGTGACCACCACCAGTCTGATGCCATCGGGCAGGCCCAGATGCTCCGGTGCCTGGAAGGCCTCCCAAAAACCGGCACAGGTCGCACAACCTGATGACAAGAAAGCAACGAGCGTGAGTTGGTCGTTCCCGGAGATGGCGATGGCCAGGGCATCTCCGGACGGTGTGACACCGGCAATGGTCGGCGCCGACGTGGCATTGCGCTCTCCGGGAAGCTGCGGGCCCATCGTGAACGGGACGGGAGTGGAGTTCGGCGCGCTCTTGGTGCTGTGGCGACGTTCTCTTGTGCGTCGGTGGACTTGGCCATCGCTGTGATCGTGCCGGTGATCGCTGTTCGGTCCGCCGACCGGGCCGATGTTCGGGTCACCGACCGGGTCGCCGACCGGGTCGCCGACACCGACACCCAACTCGTGGAGCGCCTTCAGAATATCGGCGTGACTCCGCAGAAGCCCGGCTACCAGCACCGTCAAGAGCAGAACGACGACCGTCAAGATAATTACAAGTGCCACCATGGTGTATTCCTCACATCACACGTCCGCATATATCCGGGTCGACCGGAATGTTGTCTCGTGGAGCACTCTACGAACTCGGGGCATCGGATTGGTGTATCCGCTCTGACCAGCGGGGCTGCGTAGATAGCTCGATGAGATGATCCGCGGGTTCTCTCGAAGTTTCGTGGAAGCGAGCGCGCGACGACCGCCTTCGTCCTGTTCAAGGACTCACGGTTGATTCGGCGTTGTGGCAGCGCGGGTGGGGTGACATGCAAGTAGCGCGCGACTGGTTTCAGGGGGTCAGGTCACCCGGTTTCCCGATTCTCTCCCATGAAGAATTGGCGATCGACAAGGTGTTGGCTGGGCTCGGCCGCGTCGAGGCACATGATTTCGTCGACCTCATGGCAATCGAGAATCAATTTGGACTTGAACGACTCTTCAAAGTCGCCGTCGAAAAGAGCCGTGGCTTCAGTCCTGCCATGTCTGCCCAGAGGATGAACCGATTCGACCGGCTCCACAGATAAGCATTCCCAATCGATGATGGGGGCATCAGCAGTTGAGCCGAGTTATCGGATTCTTGCGGGTGCGAGCACTTGAGTTCAACCGGCAACAAGAACAACAGCGAGAGGCACGGAAAGATCAAGGACCCGACATCGGCTTCGACCCATGAACTGGTCAACCGGCTGGCATGGATTGACATTGTGGGCGCTCAAGGCTTCGATCCATCGGCCTCAGCCGTCTGAACCCGCCATCACGGCAAAACCAGCGGACGTCCGTGGACGCCAACCGGATAACCGATTACTCGGTCAGCCAGTGCCAGCCGGTGGCGGCAGGCCGATCGGATTCGGGAATGGAATGACACCCGTGCCCAGGAGTGTCTCCGCTGCCGAGCCCAGCTCGTCAAAGAGAAGCTGGAGGTCGTCGGGGTCGAGGATTCGATAGGGCTGGCCTGCCAGCCAGTCGGTACCTTCTTCGATCATCCGGCGCAGTTCACTTCCCGTCGGGGTCACTCCTCGATCTCCGAGCAGATCCCGTTCGGTCAGTCGACCGACTGCCGAGGTCCACTCGTCGTCAGACCATCCCCGATTCTGGCGGAGTAACTCGCTGTCCATTCCCTCCGCCGCGGCAAACAGGGCCAACGCCTCACAACCATCGAGTCCACTGGTGGTGAGCATGGCAACGTGCCCATCTCCCCGGTGCTCCCGCAGCGACGTACACGCCTGCCACAATGCCTCCACCGGATCGTCAGGCCGATCGAGCTGCCGATTGGCACTGAACAGCGCCCTTCCCGACCCATCGGCCCCGGTGACGACCCGTTGAAGGATCTGGCCGACCGTTGCCGCCAGCGCCTCCACTGATGGAATGCGGAGCCTCAGGGCTTCGGCGGCCGCCGCCCTGAGCATTCTGAGCACGTCTCCCGGTTTGACCAACGACCAGGCGTCGGGGATCGATCGAGCCACCATCTCGGGGTGAAAGTTGAAGAAGATCGCCGTGACCACTTCCGACCCGACCGGGCCCAACGGCGCGGTCCGGTCGGCGAAATAGCCCATCCAAAAACCGGACAGGCCAGCACCTTTGGTCGCATTTCGGCATTCGGGCGCAAAGTAGGTGACGGCATGGATGGGCTCGATGCGCCGCCACAGGGCCCGGGCACCGATGTTCCGCGTCGGCACGTCATCCCTCGCCGTCGGCATCACGGCCCCGCTTCTCCTTCGGTGGTCCCACCGGGCCCGTCATCGACAGCAGCAACAACCGCCCCGGGGTTGGACCGACGCCGATCAACCAAGGCCAGCAGGCAGGCGACGATCACAATTGGCAACCCGATGGCCACGTTGTCCCAGATCACCATCACCAACATGCCGATTCCGAACAGGGCCAGCTTCAGCGGCTGCACATAGGTCGACAGCATACGGTGGAGCGTTCCGGCCGTCCGCCTTCCCGGTGGCCACATGGCTCTGGCCCGGGACCGGATCGAGCTACTACCCATCGCCACACCGATCAGCGCTGCCACCACGGCCACCGCCAGAATCGTACGCACGGTGTCCAACGGAGGGGCGGTGAGGATGTCATACGAAGCTGCCGCTGCGTCGTGTGGTGTGATGCCCGACAAGGCGTCGAGGTACCGATGCCGGCCAACCTCGAACGCCACCAACAACCCGGCCATGGCAATGCTGAGACCGATGGTGGCCCGCACGAAGCCACGCCGGCGATCGGCGAACGACAACACCCCCCCGGCGAACAGGCCGAGAGTGACGATGGGGAGGAGTAATGCCAACCGATCGAGCGTCCGAATCCAGCTCTGCAACCACTCCAGCTGGGTGGATTTGAACAGAATCAATTGAGGACTCCCGCTGGACCCCACCCCGTCGAAAATGGTGATGCCGTTGGCATCGAGTTGTCGTCTCACCTGATCGGTGACTTTTCCGAGGTCGAGCTTTACTCCACCTCGATCGGCCAAAAGGGGTCCCCTGCGCGAACCCGTCAACAAGCCGACGAGCTGTTGATGGGCGCCACGATTGATGGTTGTCCATAAAGTGCGGAACGCTTCCGACTGCACAAACCTCAAGGTGATCTGGCGTACAACCGTTTTCAGCCCGGCGGTGATCGGGGTGGCCAAAAATGCTGCCGTTGTCGGTAATGCGTTGGCCACCTGCTGCTTGAGGTCAGTACCGGCCACCAACTGGGCGCTTACCGCATCAGCCACCGCCGACTGCACCGCGGGGTCGGAGGCCAAGGGTTGCACGGTGGCAACGTAGGTATCGGTATCCAACGCCTCGTTGCGGACGAACACCACCAGCACCGATGTCATGGCCAAGACGCACGCCATCGCCAGCACGGCCCACGAGGAGACCCGACGAACTCGATGCCGGGAGCCGTTCGGCTCTTCGCCGGCTGGCCGCAATAGGCCGTTCCGTTGGCAAAGGGCTTTGTTCTCCGGTCGGAGCCGCTCCACCACATCATCGGGTGACACCGGCTCACTCTACTGCTGGGATATCCGACAACCGTCCGAACCCGGTCCGACACATCATCTGGCCGGTGGGCCCCGATCTGCGCCAAATGGGGCCATATTGTCGTGAGGTGAGGGGCAACCGGTGGCAACATCCCTTCATCGGGTAGGTCGGTGGGCGTTCGTCCATTGCAAGGAGGTGCACGCCCTCTGGGTTCTCCTCGTCATCGTCATGGTCTCTCCCTCGACTGCCTCCACTCCCCTCCGAGTACGCAATCATCTCCGGGTTCTTGAGGCGGAGCGGCTCTTCTGTGAGCCGAACGCTTTCAATGTTGCCCCAAATCGGACCCTGCAGAGAGCCGGATTTCATTATCTGTTCACACATGAGGCACGGCCGAGACCGATCAACTTCTCGCAAATGACGCCCCGGTCGGTGTTGGATCGACCCGAGTACATCCGACCAATGCCCGATGAAGGTTGATCGACGTTTGGGGCGACACCCTTTGCCCGCGCACGGCCGGATACTCCGGAGCCCGCGTCGATCGAAACAGGTCAATCCCAGGCACAGACCTGGCAACGGTAAGGGGCAGGTGCCTCAGGCTCGAAGCGGTTCGACGGCCAACTCGCTCCTCACCGGCGAAGCATGCCAGCCACTGGCCCGGCCTCAGCCCCGTGCCTTCTTGGCCTCCTCACGGCGAATCTTGGCTTTCCGAATTACGAGCAACCGGTCGGCCACGCCCCCGAGGAGGGCGGTAACCACCAGAACCCAGATCAGACGCACCGAAGAGACGAAGAAGACGAAGTGGACGGGAACCCGTCCACTGTTTGCAATCACGAAGGCAATCAGAATCGCCACGATGACCACGGCGGCGACGATGCGCACGTTGTCGCGAGTCTCACGCTTCCGGATCGCAGATCGGACCGAATTCTTCTTCGGCGCCCCCTGGGGTGCACCTTGCACGCTGGTCACAATCGGCTCCCATCGATGGTCGGCCCAATCGACAGTACTTCGGGGTCGCCGACCCGACAAGGACCCTGCCCATCCGGCCGGGATGGGATCAGGTGAAGAGAAGGGTCGCTTGGTGGGCGAAGTCGACGATTGGTCCGGGAATGATGCCGAAGACGATGGTGAAGCCCACACTCAGTCCGATGGCCACTGTCGTCAGTCCCGGTACCCGCACCATCCGATCGGCCACCGCGGAGGTGGGGGGTCCTTCGGTGAGGACCGACAAACTGGCAACAGCCTCAGTCTGCCCGTGTCCCGACACCGCCACGTTCGCCGGCGAAGTCACCAAGGTGGGATTGGCGTTCAGTTCCCCTGCATCCCGGTCGGACAGATCTCCCACTGCACCCACCGGTGAGTACATGGCCACCACCACTCGCAGATAGAAGAAGGCGGCCACCGCCGCGGATGCCATGGCGATCACGGCCAAGGCATACGAATGGACGTCGACGGCCGCGGCCACCACGGTGAACTTGGCCAGGAAACCGGTGGTGAAGGGCGCACCGGCCTGGGCCAGCAACAACACCGCGAAGGCCAAGGCCAGGAGGGGCTGTCGGGCGCCCAGGCCCCGGTAGTCGGTGAGCTGGTGCCCGAAGTCGCCATCGCGGGCCACCACGGTGATCACCGCGAACGTCCCGATCACCATGAACATGTAGGCGAAGAGATAGTAGAGAGAGGCCGACACCCCGCGAGCGGTGGCGGCCTGCACCCCCAGCAGAATGAAGCCGGCGTGGTTGATGGACGAATACGCCATCATCCGCTTGATGTCCTTTTGCACCAGGGCGGCGAATGCCCCGACCACCAGGCTCAGGATGGCGATGCCCCACACGATCGGCTGCCAGTCGGCCCTCAGCGTGCCGAACGATGACACGAATACCCGCAGCAGGGCGGCGAATGCCCCGGCCTTGGCGATGGCGGCCATCAACCCGGTGACCGGGGAGGGAGAGCCCTGGTAGACGTCGGGTGACCACATGTGGAACGGCACCGCGGCGATCTTGAAGCCGAAGCCGACCAACAACAGGGCCAGGCCGGCCAGCAACACACCGTTGCTGGCCACCACATTCTTGGACAGGTAGTCGGCGATCTGGGGGAGGTTGCTCGAGCCGGTCGCCCCGTACACCAGCGCGATCCCGTAGACGAATACCGCGGAGGAAAAGGCTCCGAGGACGAAGTACTTGAGGGCGGCCTCTCCCGATTCCGCCCGTTTGTGGTTGAAGGCGGCCAACACGTAGAGGGCGATGGAAAGGATTTCGAGGCCGAGGAAGATCACAATGAGATCGTTGGCCGAGCCCATCAGCATGGCGCCGGAGGCCGACAGCATGGCCAGCACGTGGAACTCGGGCCCATCGATACCCTCACGCTTCAGGTACCCGTCGGCGATGAGGGCGGTGAGCAGCATGGCAATGGCCACCACGATCTGGATGAACACGCTGAAGCCGTCGTAGGCGATCGACCCGGCAATGGTCACCTTGGCACCATGGGTAACAACGTGGTCCCACTGGAACAGCGCGGCCACCAGGGTGGCAACGGCAGTCCCGACGGTGATGAAGGTGGCCGAGCCGACGCCCATCACCTGGCGGAACAACGACGAGACGGTCACCAGCAGCACAGCCCCGCCCATCATGATGAGGATGGGGAGGATGCTCAGGTAGTCGATGTGCGGGGTGTGGATCTTTGCGCCGTAGGCCGAAGAGGCAGCGGCGAAGAGCAGGGTGGACATCAGCGGGCACCTCCGGCCCCGGGGGTGGACCCCGAATCCGACCCGGAAGCCGCGGTGGACGCCGACTGCCCGGTGGCCACCGGGGGCTGGTGGGTGTGGGTGGCTTGGTCGACGTGGGCGATCAATTGGTTGACCGAGGGGGTGATCCGGTCGAGCACCGGCTTGGGGTAGACGCCGAGGAAGACAATGAGGATGATGAGCGGCGCGATGATCAGCCGTTCGCTCCAGGCCAGGTCGCGGGTCGTCTTGTCCCGCTCGGTGGGCTCGCCGTGGAATACCTGCTGGTAGGCCCATAACAGGTAGAGGGCGGCGATGATGATGCCGAAGGTGGCTGCCACCGCCCACCACCGGTGCACGATGAAGGTGCCGGAGAGGATGAGGAACTCACCGATGAACCCGTTGAGCCCAGGGACACCGATCGAGGCGAGCATCACCACGGTGAACACCCCCGCCATCACCGGCGCCGACCATTGCAGGCCCTTGAGCTCGTTCGCCTGCCACGACTTCCGCCGCTCGTACAGCCAGCCGATCACCAGAAAGAGGGCGGCGATGATCAGGCCGTGGTTGACCATTTGGATGACGGCACCGGTGAGGCCCTGGGAGGTGAGAGCGAAGGTCCCCAACACGATGAAACCGAGCTGGGCCAGGGAGGAGAAGGCCACCAGGCGCTTCAGGTCACGTTGTGCACATGCGACCACGGCACCGTAGAGGATGCCGATCACGGCCAGGGTCAGCAATACCGGGGTGAGGGTGCGGGTGGCTTGCGGAAACAGGTTCAGGTCGAAGCGGATGATGCCATAGGTCCCGAGCTTGGCCATCACCGAGGCCAGGAGCACCGATCCGGCGGTGGGTGCCTCGGTGTAGGCCACCGGCGACCAGGTGTGGAACGGGAAGATGGGTGCCTTCACCGCGAAGGCGGCGGTAAAGGCGACGAACAGCAGCACCCCGGCGGTCCCCGACAGGTGGGTATGCATCAACGCCGGGAGCTCGAAGGTGAGCACGCCGGTCTGGGACTGATGAAGAAATGCCACCGCCACCATGCCGACCAGAAGGAACGCCGATCCGGCAAAGGTATAGATGAAGAACTTGATGGCGGCGTAGCCCCGGCGGGCGTACCCCCATCCACCGATGATGAAGTAGGTCGGGACCAGGGTGAGTTCGAAGAAGAGGAAGAACAGGATCAGGTCGAGGGAGACGAAGCTGCCCAGGCATGCGGCTTCGAGCAGCAGCACCCAGGCCACGAACGACCGCGGGTCGCGCTTTGCCCGGGCCCCCAAAAGGGTGAGCGGGAACAAGATGGCTGCCATCATCACCAGAAACAGCGAGATACCGTCCATGCCCAGCGACCAGTGGATACCCAGGGACTTCGCCCAAATGTGGTCGGAGATGAACTGATAGCCCGCGAAGTGGGTCTTGAACCTGACCAATACGGTGACGGCAACGGCCAATGTCACCAGCGACACCGCGATACCGACCGCCTCATGGGTCCAGCCGGCCACCCGCTGGCGTGGGATGAGGGCCACCACCGCGGCGCCGACGGCAGGGATCAGGACCAGCACGGTGAGGAAAGGGAACGGGGTTGTCGACATCAGGCCCACCACATCCTCGTCAGCATGAACCCGAACAGGGCCACGATCCCCACCACGATCCACAGGGCGTAGTTCCGGACATACCCGGTCTGGACGCGGCGCAGGGCCATGCCCGTGCGGCGGACCAGCATTCCCGTCCCGTCCACCGCACCGTCGATGACCTTGTCTTCGATCACGGTGGAGGAGAACTGGGCCAGGCGTGCCCCGGGCCGGCCGATGATGGCGTCGAAGATCTCGTTGAAGTACCACGAATGGCGGAGGAAGGCCCACTCGAGTTTGGGTCGGTCGGCACGGGTGATCCAAAGACGGAGACCGATGAACACCCCGATCACCGCCACCACTGCGTCCAGCGTCGACAGCTTCCAGATCGTCGACGTCGTCTCGTGGTCGTCGTACAGCGAACCGGAAAAGACCGGATCAACCCAACGAGCCAGGGAGAGGTGGGGTGTGACGAAGGCCATCACCCCACCTGCTGCGGCCAGCACCGCCAAGACGATCAACGGTACGGTCATGACCCACTTCGACTCGTGAGGCTCGGGGATGGGGCCGCCGGCGTGATGGGCATCGGGCATGTCGGCGTCGGCGTCGGCGTCGGCGTCGATGGCCACCTTGTTCTTCCATCGGTCCTGGCCGAAGAAGGCCAGACCGGTAAGCCGGCTCATGTAGTAGGCGGTGAGCAGCGCAGTGAAGATACCGACCACCCACAACGCCGGGTGGGCCGCCCAGGCGTTTTCCAGCACGTCACCTTTGGCCCAAAACCCCGACAGGGGCGGCACCCCGGCAATGGCCAACCATCCGATGCCGAAGGTGACGAAGGTGACCGGCATATAGACCCGCAGGTTGCCCATGCGCTTGAGGTCCTGCTCGTCGTGGAGCCCGTGGATCACCGAGCCGGAGCCGAGGAACAGGAGCCCCTTGAAGAACGCGTGCGCCACCATCAAGAAGATGGCTGCCTCGTAGGCGCCGGCGCCGATGGCCAGCACCATGTATCCGAGTTGGGACACGGTGGAGTAGGCCAGGACCTTTTTGATGTCGTTCTGGGCGCAGGCGATGGTGGCAGCCACAAAGGCGGTGGCCGCGCCGATAAGGGCCACGATCCATGCCGCGTCCGGCGATGCATGCAGCAACGGGTTGACCCGGCACAGCAGATATACCCCGGCGGTCACCATGGTGGCGGCATGGATCAGCGCCGAGACCGGGGTCGGGCCCTCCATGGCGTCGGCCAGCCATGGGAACAGCGGGATCTGGGCGGATTTCGCCGCCACCCCCACCATCAGCAGTAGACAGATGGCGGTGATGTTGGCGTTGCCGATCTTTCCGACATTGGCGAAGATGACGGAGTAGTCCAGCGAGCCCACCTTGTCGAAGGTGAGAAAAGCAGCGGCAATGAATCCGGCGTCACCGATCCGGTTGTAGATGAACGCCTTCTTTCCGGCGACCGCCGCGGTCTCACGGGTGAACCAGAACGCCACCAGCAGGTAGGAACAGGTGCCGACGCCCTCCCATCCGACGTAGGTGACCAACAGGTTGTTGCCGAGGACCAGAATCAGCATCGAGGCAACGAAGAGGTTGAGGTAGAGAAAGAATTTCGGGTAGTCCCGATCACCCTTCATGTAGCCGATGGAGTACAGATGGATGAGAGCGCTGATCCCGGTCACGAAGAGGACCATGGTCATCGACAACGGGTCGACGTACAGGCCGGCGTGGATCTGCATGCCACCAACCGGAATCCATGTCCAAAGGTTCTGGGTGAACGACCGGACGGCCCCGTGGACGGTGAGGAGTTTGAAGAACACCCCCACCGAAACAATGAACGACGCCCCGACGAAGATCGTGGCCACTGCTCCGGCAGCGGGATCGCCGAGCCGACGTCCGAACAGCACCTGGACGGCGAAGCCGACAAGGGGAAGCAGAATAATCAGATAGGTCAGGTGCAGCACTATGCCGTCAGCCCTTCATCAGGTGGAAGTCGTCAGCCGTGGCGTTGGCTCGGCGGCGGAAGATGGCGACCACGATGCCCAGCCCCACCACAACTTCAGCGGCGGCCACCACCAGCACAAAGAACACCAGCACCTGCCCTCCGATGTCGTGGAGCATGTTGGCAAAGGTCACAAACGTCAGGTTGGCGGCGTTCAGCATCAACTCCACACACATGAACATCACCAACACATTGCGACGGATGAGGAGCCCGAAGGCGCCGATGGCGAAAAGGACCGCAGCCAGCGCCAGATACCACTCACCGCTTATGTTCCCATTGAGCGCCGAGGCCGCTCCGATCATGGCGTCACCTCCTGGTGGGCGTCATCTGTTGCCGGGGCAGAGTCGTCGACCAATCCGTCATCGAGGTCGGGGGCGTTGTCGAGGTCGGGGTCGGGGTCGGGGTCGAGGTCGGGGGCGGTGGCCACCGCCGGAGGCCTGCGAGCCAGCGCCACGGCCCCGACTACCGCGATCACCAGTAGCGCCGAGGTCACTTCGAACGGGAAGAGGTAGGTGGTGTACAACGACGTGCCCAGCTGGGCCACGTTCGAGGTCGAGCTGTCGGTGGATCCCGCCACCGAAAGTGCCCCGGTGGTCCACTTCGACACTTCGCCCAGCAGCAATACTCCGGTGACGCCCAGAGCCACCAATGCCACCGCCAGAGGCCGCTGTCCCCACAGCGGCTCGGCGGCGATGTTCTCGTCGCGGTCGACACCGAGGAACATGATGACAAAGAGGAACAGGACGACGATGGCCCCGGCGTAAACGATGACCTGTACGGCGGCCAGAAAGTCGTCACGCTGCAATACGAAGAGCACGGCGATGCCGAACAGGGTCATCACCAGCATCAGGGCCGAGTGCACCGGGTTGCGGGCCACCACCACCCCGATGGCCCCCGACAATACGATGGCGGCGGCGACGACGAAGGTTCCCCAGTCGACCAACGAAGCGTGACCGGTGGCGGCAGTGGCAGCGGTGGCGGCCAGGAGCACCCCATGCATCACGACGGCCATCAATCGCCACCTTCGTCATGGGTTGGGGACGCGGGAGCCGGGGACGCGGGGCGCTCGGTGTTCCCCGCCGCCAGGGAGGCGGCGAAGTCGGAATCAGCTTGGGCGCGGTGCTTCTTCCCTGCTCCGGGTGCGAAACGCTCGGCCTTTTCAATCATCCTGCCCACCATCCCTCGCGGGCCCCGCTTCGACGCCGGGATATCGACCGGACGCAGATGGCGCTCGAGGGTGTCCCGCAATGGCAGCGATCCGGTGGTGGCGTCGTCACGAAGGCCGCTCTGGCCACCCTCGGGGGCCCGCACCCCGAAGCCGAGCTCTCCCGACCACTGCACCTGGCCCTCGAAGGCGGCACTGCCCGAAGGGGACGTGGCCCGCATCCATCCCGAGGTGTGGAGTTGGTCTTCCTCGCGCCAGTCCTCCCACGGCAGGTGCTGGGGCATGCCCCTGTCATCGACGAGCAACTCGTCCTTGGTGTAGATGGCGTCGTTGCGGTTTGTGAAGGAGAACTCCATCAACTTGGTCTCGGTGATCGCCTCGGTGGGACATGCCTCCACGCACATGTCGCAGTGGATGCAGCGCAGAAAGTTGATCTCGTAGATGTAGCCGTACCGCTCACCGGGGGACACTGGATGGTCGGGCGGATTGTCGAGGCCGCGCACATAGATGCAGTCGGCGGGGCAGACACCCGCACACAGTTCGCAGCCGATGCATTTCTCCGTGCCGTCCTCGTACTTGTTGAGGACGTGACGACCGTGCTGGCGCGGCTGCTTGGGCCGCTTCTCTTCGGGGTACTGGCGGGTGACCGGCTGACGCCCGAGGTGCTCGAGGGTCAGCTTGAACCCACCCAGGAAGTTCTGGCGTTGCTTGGGGGGCTTGGGGATTGCCATCAGGCGTCATCTCCCTCGGTTGGTGAGGACACCGATCCGGCCGGTGACGATGCGGTGGGTACATCGGGCCGGTTCCACAATCGGAGACCGACCTGGGGAAGGATCGCCCGGGTCTCTCCGCGCTCGGCCCCGATGAGGAAGGACCGGGTGATCAGCACGCTGGCCACCACCACCGTGGCCGTCATGGCCAGGCCCCACCAACCGTCGATCACGAAGCCGGCCACGATGAGGAGCCAACCGAGGGACAACGGGATCAACCGCTTCCAGCCCAGGTCCATGAGCTGGTCGTACCGGAGTCGTGGGAGCGCGGCCCGCAGCCAGACGAAGACGAACAGGAACACGATGGTCTTGCCAAGGAACCAAAGGATCGGCCACAGCCACTGGGTGTGGGGGATGTGCGGCTTGGGCCCGTCCGGGCCACCGAAGAAGAGGGTCACGGTGATGGCCGACATGGTGATGGTGTTCATGAACTCGGAGAGGAAGAACAGGGCGAACCGGATCGACGAGTACTCGGTGACGAATCCACCCACCAACTCGGAGTCCGCCTCCACCAGGTCGAAGGGGGGCCGGTTGGTCTCGGCCACGATGGCGATGAAGAAGATGACGAAGGGGATGATCCCCAGTCGGATGGCGTTCCACTGCCAGAGATGGAGCGCCTGGCCGTTGACGATATCCCGGGTGGTGAGCGACCCGGTGATCAGGACCACCATCACCACCGTCATGCCCAGCGCCGCCTCGTAGGAGATCATCTGCGCCGAGGCGCGGACCGATCCCAGCAACGGGTACTTGGACCCCGACGACCAACCGGCCAGCATCACGCCGTAGACGCCGATGGACGACATGGCCAACAAGAACAGGATGCCCATGGGCGGGTCGGCCAACTGCAACTCGAAGGTGTGGTGGGCAATGGTCACCTCGCCGCCGATGGGGACGATGGCAAAGGCGAGGAACGCCGGGATGATCGTGAGGTAGGGCGCCAGTTTGAAGACGATCCGGTCGGCCCGTTCGGGGAGCAGGTCCTCTTTGAAGAAGAGCTTGAGGCCGTCGGCCAGCGTCTGCATGATGCCGAAGGGCCCGGCCCGGTTGGGGCCGATCCGGCTCTGCATATCCGAGATGACCTTGCGCTCGAACCAGATCATCAGCATCACCGACACCATCAGGGCGCCGAAGACCACCAACACCTTGATCAGCACGATCAAAAAGACGACCCAGTCAACTCCTCCGTTGTACAGAGGGTCGTCGGTGCCCAGCAACGACGGGAGGGCGGCGAGAAGTGGGCTCATGGTGTCTCCAACCGCAGCTCGGTCACCGGAGCGGTGGCATCGATGAGATCGGCGACGGTACCTTCGGCCAGCGGCACATTGAAGTCGGTGGCCACCACCTTGCGGGGTAGGGAAGGATCGGGCACCGCCGCCAGCACCAGTGACGTGGTGGCCGTGCGCACCTTCACGTTTCCTCCCGTACCGATGCCGAGGTCGTCGAGGTCGTGAGGGTTCACCCGAAGGGGCGAGTCGGGAACCAGCCCGGCCAGGACCGGGACCGCGTCGACCGCGGCTCCCCGATCGTAGAGGCGGCGGGAGGCGACCAGTCGCATCGAATAGCTATCAGTGGGCACCACCCGGGGAACGGTGATCTCGAAAGGCCCGGCCAACTGGGGGGGTTTGCTGGTCACCGCGGCATCGCCGGAGGTCCCTCCACCCACCTCGGTTGCCCCCTTGGCTCCGTTGGCTCCGTTGGNNTTGGCTCCGTTGGCTCCCTTGGCTCCGATCCCGGCCGTGCGCGCCCCGGCCAGACCGGCCCGGGGAGGTGCTCCCTGCTGTTCCACCGACTCCACGCCGGGGAAGGCGATCGGGTCGAGTGGGGCGGATCCGGGGCGGCGACTGAATGCCACCGGGGTGACCGTCAACGGGGCCACCACCCCATCGGTGGCGCCAGGGGCGTCGAGCACCGATCGGGTGATGCCGTGGTACGCCGGTGCCAGCCGTTCGATCTCGTCCCAGACCTCGGTCACCGAATCGAGGTGGAGATCGGCCCCCAGGTGGACAGCCAACTCGGCGGCGATCATCCAGTCGGGCCACGATTGGCCCGGCTGCACCAGCTTCTGCCCGAGGCGGCTGATCCGACCCTCGATGTTGGTGGTGGTGCCCGGTCGCTCATGGGCCTCGGCAGCCGGAAGCACCACATCGGCATGGGCACTCAGCGGGCCGGGCGACGATGCCACCGACACTACGAAGTCGGAACCGGCCAGGGCGCGTCGGACCATCTCGGCATCGGGGAAGTCGGTGAGGGGGTCGGCCCCGAGAATGACCAGAGCCCGCACCCGGGCCCCGTCGCGATGAGGATTGTCGGTCTTGGCTCCCTCGTCACCGGTGCTTCCGGCCGCCGACTTCAGAATCTCGGTGGTGTCCCGTCCGCGCTCATCGGGTACCTTTCCCCACGCCTGGGTGAACCACTGGCGCCCGGGCTCGAGGCCCACCCGACCCGGCAGCAAACCCGGCGACAGACCCATATCGAGGGCACCCATCACGTTGCCCCGCCTGAGAGCCGGAAGGAAGGTGGCGTTGGGCAGTGCCCGGGCCAGCACCTGGACGGCTTCGGCCACCAGGGCCCCGTCTTCGGCCAACGAAGGCCGGCCCACCACGATGACCACCTTGTCGGCTCCGGCCAGGCGGCGGGCCTCGGCCAGATCAGTCGGGTCGGTAGTGGAAGGGGCGGGAGCCCCGTGGTCGGCGATCGCCTTGGCCAACTCGGTGGCGGCCCCGGGCAGGTACCGCAACGACACCGCTGCGTGCGGCGTGAGCGCGGTGGCCTGGGGGGACAGCTCCACCAAGGAGAGATCGCCGTCGACAATTCCGGACCGCAATCGCAAGAAGAGGACGGGCAGCTCCTCGCGAATATCGCCCGACAACACGATCACCGTGTCCGCCCCGGCGGCTTCATCAATGGTGGCACGAGGGAGTCCGAGCACCACTTCGGCCGGCAACCCGTCGCCGAGCTGAGCGTCGACAGAGTCGGTGCCGAGGATCCCCTTGGCCAACTTGGCCCAGGTATACGCGCCTTCGTTGGTCATGCGGGCGCCACCGATCACCCCCACGCCACCGGGGCCGCCGCTCTTCTTGATGGCCGCCCGCAATCCATCGGCCACCACATCGAGAGCCTCATGCCACGACACCGTCACCAACTGGCCGGACTTGCGGACCATCGGCTCCGTAAGCCGGTCCTCGCTGTTGACCGACTCGAAGGCGAACCGACCTTTGTCGCACAGCCAGCCGTGGTTCACCGGGTCGGCATCGATGCCGAGCAGGCGGGTCACCCGGTTGGAGGAGGATTGCACCGCCACCCGGCATCCCACGGAACAGGTGGTGCAGGTCGACTCCACCTGGTCGAGGTCCCAGGGTCGGGCGGAGAATCGGTAGGGCACGGCGGTGAGCGCCCCCACCGGGCAGATCTGCACGGTGTTTCCCGAGAAGTAGGAGGAGAACGGTAGGTCGGGGAAGATGTTGATCTCGAGTTGGTCGGCCCGGCCGATGAAGTCGATCTGGGCATCGCCGGCCACTTCGGCCGCGAACCGGGTACAGCGGCTGCACTGGATGCACCGCTCCCTGTCGAGCAGCACCAGTTCGGAGATGGGGATCGGCTTCTCGAAGTGACGCTTCTCCTCGACAAACCGGGTCTCACCCGGGCCATGGGCCAGGGTTTGGTCCTGCAGGGGGCACTCGCCCCCCTTGTCGCACACCGGGCAGTCGAGCGGGTGGTTGATCAACAGGAACTCGAGCACGCCGTCCTGGGCTTTTTTGACCTTGTCGGAGTCGGTGGTGACCTCGGACCCCTCGATGACCTCCACAAAACAGCTGGGTTGGAGCGACGCCCCCCGGGGACCGCTGACTTCGACCAGGCACATCCGGCACACCCCCACAGACTTCATGCGGGGGTGGTAACAGAATCGAGGGATGAATGTGCCGGCCCGCTCTGCCGCGGCGATCAACATCTCGCCCTTGCGGGCAGTGACCTGTCGCCCGTCGAGGGTGAACGCGACTAGTCCCTCGGCGACGTCCGGCGGAACGGTGTGGGCGGGTTCAGTGGTGGTGGCCCGGTCAACCATAGGGGCAGCCCCCCTCCTTGATGTGGACGAGGAACTCATCCCGGAACATCTGGATGGCCGATCCGATGGACGACGGGATGGAGGGCCCCAGCACGCAGATGGTGGTCTGCTGGGGTGGCCAGGTCAGCCCGGGGGCGATGTTGTCGCAGGCATCGAGCAGGAGGTCGAGGTCGTCCTCCCGGCCGTTGCCGGTCTCGATCCGCTCCATGATCTTCTCCAGCCAACCGGAGCCCTCCCGGCACGGCGTGCACTGGCCGCACGACTCCCGGGCGAAGAACCTGGTGATCCGCCACGACGCCCGGACCGCACAGGTGTGGTCGTCCATCACCACCACCGAGCCGGACCCGAGCATGGAGCCCGCATCGGCGACTTCATCCTGGCCCAGGGGGAGGTCGATCTCGTCAGGACCGAACCAGGGGGCGGACACACCGCCGGGGATGAACGCCTTCAACTCCCGTCCGTGGGGAATTCCCCCGCCGAGGACCGGGGCGTGGATGAGATCGCGGAAGGTGGTCTTGACCATCTCGATCTCGAAGACCCCGGGTTTGTTCACGTGTCCGGCCAAGGCGAACAGTCGCGTCCCGGTGGACCGACCCTCACCGAGGGCAGCGAAGGCAGACCCGCCGTTCAGCACGATCCAGGGCAGGTTGGACATGGTCTCGACGTTGTTGACCACCGTCGGCTCACCGTAGAGGCCGATGGCGGCCGGAAAGAACGGCGGCTTGATCCGGGGGAAGCCGCGCTTGCCCTCCAGCGATTCGAGCAGGGCGGTCTCCTCGCCGCAGATGTAGGCGCCCGCCCCCGGGTGGACGACCACGTCGACCGAGAACCCCGACCCGAAGATGTCGCTCCCGACGGCCCCAAGGGAGTAGGCGTCGTTGAGGGCGGCCTGCACCCGCTCGAGGCCGAGAGCGAACTCACCCCGGAGGTAGATGAATACCTGGGAGACCTGCGTTGCGTAGGCGGCGATCAACACGCCCTCGATGAGCTGGTGGGGATCGCGCTCCACCAGCAGATGATCCTTGAAGGTGGCCGGCTCGCTCTCGTCACCGTTGACCACCAGATAGGTGACCGGGCTCTTGCGGAGCATGGCCCACTTCCGGCCGGCCGGGAACCCGGCACCCCCCCGGCCCAGCAGGCTGGCCGTGTCGATCTCGTGGACCACGGCTTCGGGAGTCATGGCGAGCGCCTTGCGCAGCCCGTCGTACCCGCCGGTGGCCAGGTAGCGCTCGAGGGTGTGCGAGTCGGCGTGACCGATTCGACCGGTGATGATCTTCGGGGCTTCGGTGACGGCCATCAGGCGCCGGCCTTGTCGGCAGCGGTGTCTTTGGCCGCGGCCGCCCGCTGCCCCTGGGCCTCGGCCATGGCCGACCGCTCGTTGGCGACCTGGTCACGATCTGCTTGCAGCCCGGTGGTCCGGGCCACCCTGTTCAACGTCCCGTGGGTGGGGATCTCCGCGGCCCTGGCCCCCGACCGGAGATCGGCGATCAGCTGATCGAAGCTCTCGGCTGTCTGGGCGCCAACGTAGCGGTGGTTGACCTGCACGCACGGAGCCCCGTCGCAGCCGGCCAGGCACTCGGCCTCTTCGAGGGTCAAGGCCCCGTCGGCGGTAGTGCCCCCGGCGTTGACCCCGAGGGTCGACTCGGCATGCTCGAGGAGCTCCATCGCCCCATTGAGTAGACAGGCGATGTTGGTGCACACCGACACCAGGTGGCTCCCCACCGGCTCGGTGTGCAGCATGTCGTAGAACGACGCCGTCCCCAGCACCTCGGCCGGGGTCAGATCGAGCAGGGTGGCGATGTCGACCATGATCTCGGGCGACAGCCAACCCTCTTGTTCCTGGGCCAGATGGCACAGCGGTATGAGCGCCGATCGCGGCTCGGGATAGAGGGCGATCAGCTCCCGGGCGCGGGTGGCGGTGGCCCCCTTCAGATGGGTGAGGGAGGGAGTCGGTCCTCCCTTGGAACGGGAGCGGTCCACCGGGGTGGGGTGGGCGGTGCTGCTCACCGGTCCACCTCCCCCATCACCGGGTCCACCGAGGAGCACACCGACACCGCGTCGGCCAACAGGCCGCCGCGCATCATCACCGGGAGGGCCTGGAGGTTCACGAAACTCGGCCCCCGGATGTGCATCCGGTAGGGCTTGGACGATCCGTCCGAGACCAGGTAGCAGCCGAGCTCCCCGCGGGGGGACTCGATGGCGACATAGACCTCACCCTCGGGCACCTTGAAACCCTCGGTGAAGACCTTGAAGTGGTGGATGAGGGCTTCCATCGACTCGTCGATCCGGGCCCGGGGCGGCGGGGTGACCTTCTTGTCCTGCACCCGGTAGTCACCGGGCGGCATCTTCTCCACGATCTGGCGGATGATCCGGATCGACTCCCGAATCTCGTTGAGTCTCACCGAGTAGCGGTCGAAATTGTCACCGTAGGTCCCGACGATCACGTCGAAATCGACCTGGTCGTAGTGCAGGTACGGCATCGAGCGACGGAGGTCCCACGGGACGCCCGTGGACCGCAGAATGGGCCCGGTGAGGCTGAGGGCCAGCGCCTCCTCGGCCGACAGTCGCCCGATCGACTCGGTCCGTTGGCGGAACAGCGGCTGGCCGGTGAGAAGCTCGTCGTACTCATCGGTTCTCGGCAGCACCGTGTCGCAGATGATGGTGACGTCGTCCTCCCACCCGTCGGGAAGGTCGGCCGCGGTACCGCCCGGCCGGATGAAGTTGTGGTTCATCCGCAGCCCGGTGGTCTTTTCGAAGAAGGCCAGGACCATCTCGCGCTCGCGGAAGCCGTAGATCATCATCGAGGTGGACCCGAGGTCCATGCCGTTGGTGGCCATCCACATCAGGTGGGAGGACACCCGGTTCAGCTCGGTCATCAGCATGCGGATCCAGTCCGCCCGGGGCGGCAGCTCGATCCCCAACAACGCCTCGACCGCCAACGACAGCACCAACTCGTTGTGGAGCGGAGAGAGATAGTCCATGCGGGTGACATTGGTCGACCCCTGGACATAGGTCAGCTCCTCGGCCGTCTTCTCCATGCCGGTGTGGAGGTAACCGATCACCGGCTTGGTCCGGAGCACTGTCTCGCCGTCGAGCTCGAACATGAGCCGGAGCACCCCGTGGGTCGACGGGTGCTGTGGGCCCATGTTGATGATCATGGTGTTGTCATCGGACTGTTCGACGTCGATGTTCGCCGGGTCGATCACCACCCCCTCGGGAAGACGGAGGACGGCACCGACCTCGCGGCGCAGCTCGCCGGGATCAGTGGTGGATCGCCGGGTCAGCTCTTGGTGGCCCTCGGAGGTTTCCGCCGACAGCCCGATGCCTTCGCCGCCCGGCCCGACCTTGAGGTACTCGTCACGGGAGATGGGCGGAGACTGTGGGGTGTCCGGATGGCCGGAGGACTCGCCCTCGCGGGCGGAGGCACGGATGGTGGTGTCGTTGGGGGCCCCGGCCTCGCGTTCGGTCGCCGGCAACGCCGACGTGTCGGCCCCGTCGGCCCCGTCGGCCCCGTCCTCGGGGTCAGTTGATGTCGGATCGGTCATCTCGGCCCCGGGGCACCTTTGAACTGCACGGGCACCCGACCCACCCCGTAGTCCTTGCGCAGGGGATGGCCCTCCCAGTCCTCGGGCATCAGGATCCGGGTCAGATCCGGATGGCCCGCGAAGATGATCCCGAACATATCGAAGGCTTCGCGCTCCATGGCCTCGACCCCGGGATAGACGTCGAAGATGGAGGCTGCCTCCAGGTCCGACTCGGGAAGCTGCACCCGGAGCCGCACCCGCCGGGCGGTGCTCAGTGACAATAGATTCACCACCACTTCGAACCGCTCAGGCGGAACCCCGTCCGGCAGTTGCCGGTTGAAGTGGGTCAGGTAGTCGACACCACACAGATCGATGCACATCTCGAACCCGTCGTCACGGTAGCCCTGCACTACCGACAGGTACTGTTCGCGGATCGGGAAGACGATCTCTTGGATCGGCCGGCCGGGAAATCGTGAACTGCCTCCGCCCGAGTCGCTCAGGCCCGCGGTGTCGGCGGGACCTTCGACCGGGTTGACCGGAGCCACCGGGTTCACCGAGGTCGTCTCGGCGGCACCCGTCACAGCGGCTCTCCCACGCTGCGGGCGATGACGGGGTTGCGCTTGGGAGTGCCCAGATGCACGGCGTCGGGACGATCCGGGGTCCATCCCGAGGTCTCTTCATCGCCGTGGGTGCGACCGTCGTCGGTATCCCCGCCCTCATCATTGCCCAGGCTGCGACGTCCGGGACCGCCGGAATCCCCCGGCGTCCGGCGGTCGGACCGGCGGGTGATGTCATTGGTGCGCACTTTCTCGTGGAGGGTGAGGATGGCGTGCATCAGGGTCTCAGGGGTCGGGGGGCAACCCGGGGCGTAGACGTCGACGGGGACGATCTGGTCGACGCCCTGAACGATGGCGTAGTTGTTGAACATGCCACCGCTACTGGCGCAAACTCCCATCGACAGCACCCACTTGGGCTCCATCATCTGGTCGTAGACCTGGCGGAGCACCGGGGCCATCTTCTGCGATACCCGACCGGCCACGATCATCAGGTCGGCTTGCCGGGGAGAGGCGCGAAAGACCTCCATGCCGAAGCGGGCCAGGTCGAAGTCGGCAGCCCCCACCGACATCATCTCGATGGCACAACAGGCCAGGCCGAAGGTGGCCGGCCACATCGAATAGGTGCGCGCCCACTTCACCAGGTCTTCGAGTCGACCGGTGAGGAAATTATGTTGGAGATCTTCGAGTCCCATGTCGGGTCGTTCTCCTCAGCTCTAAGCGGCCCGGACCGGTCCGGCTGGAGCAGCCGGATCGCCGGTGATCGGGGGGACAGGGTCGGTGGTTCTGGTGCCGGCGGAGCCTGGGCCCGACGGATCACGATGCCCGCCAGGTCCCCCCGGGCCGGCGGTGATACGGGCAATGGTCGATTCCGAGGTGCGCGAGGGCATGGCCCTCACCAACTGTTTGGCCGGGCCCCAGGTGAGGGCCCCGTTGCTCACCAGGAAGAGGAACGACACGAACACAATGGCCGCGAATACCAGCACCTCGACGAGGCCGAACGAACGCAGCTGCCGGAAGATCACCGCGAACGGATAGAGGAACACGATCTCGATGTCGAAAATGATGAAGATCATGGCCACCAGATAGAACCGCACCGGAAAGCGGGTGGGTGGCTCGATGGTGGGCACAATGCCGCACTCGTACGGGGCGATTTTGGCTGCCGTGGGCCGCTTCTTGGGCGCGAGCATGGCTGACCCCACGAACGAAAGTGCGGCGAACAGAAATCCCAAGACAATGAGGATGAGAATCGGGAGATAGTCGTCCACCGGGGGTGTTTTACCACGACGCGGTTCGCAGGGCACATCGACGCGCCCGGGCGGCGTAACGACCGGCGGACCCCGGGCGTACGATGGGGGGTCGTGAGCCCACCCCGCAACGGCACCTTGGCCAATTCTGCCGGCACTCGTGACGCCGGGCGTCTATACGACGTCCTGGTCATCGGGGGCGGGCCGTCCGGATCTTCGTGTGCCTACTGGCTGGCCGAGGCGGGCTGGGACGTTGCCCTGGTCGAAAAAAAGGTGTTCCCCCGCGAAAAGACGTGTGGGGACGGGCTGACCCCGCGGGCCGTCCGCCAAATTGCCGACATGGGCCTCGAGGACTCCCTGAGCGGGGCCCACCGCTACACCGGTCTGCGGGCCCACGCCTACGGCAAGGTCATCGAAATGGCCTGGCCCGAACATCCGAGCTTTCCCTCCCACGGGTACGTGATCACCCGCCATGACCTCGACGCCATCGTCAACGAACGGGCCTCCAAGGCCGGGGCCACCGTCTGGCAGGGCACCGAGGCCATCGAACCGATTCTGCAGGCGGATTCCGATGCCCCCCTCCAAGCCGGGTCGGGCACAACCTTGAGGCTGCCGTCGTGCGTGGGCGCGATCGTCAAGGACAAGGCCACCGGCGAAAAACGTGAGGTGCGGGCCCGGTACGTGGTGGTGGCGGACGGAGCCAACTCGCGCTTCGGCAGGGCCCTGGGTACGTCCCGCAACCGCGCCCGGCCGATGGGGATGGCCCTGCGTGGCTACTACACCTCGCCGATGCACGATGACCCGTTCATCGAATCTCACCTCGACATCCGGGACGGCGAGGGGAATGTGGTCCCGGGCTACGGCTGGATCTTCCCGTTGGGTGATGGACGGGTCAACGTGGGGGTGGGCCTGTTGTCCACCGACCGCCGTTGGAAAGGGGTCAATACGTCCACCCTCATGGACCATTTTGTGAGTTGGGCTCCCAAGGACTGGGGTCTCTCCCCCGCTACCTGCCTGGGTCCGCCCACCGGCGGCAAGCTGCCCATGGGCCTGGCGGTCGGACCCCGGATCGGCTCTACCACTCTGGTGGTGGGGGACGCCGGAGGGACCATCAACCCGTTCAACGGCGAGGGCATCTCCTACGGCTACGAGACCGGGCGCCTGGCGGCGGCGTCACTCGGCGAGGCCCTCCGGGGCGACGGGTATGCCGCCCTCGAGCGGTACGAGGCGCGGTTGGAGGAGGCCTACGGCCTCTACTACCGGGTGGCCCGGGCGTTCATCCGGATGATCAGCCAACCAGAGCTGATGAAGCTGTGCGTGGGGACCGGGATGTACTCCGAGTCCCTCATGACCTGGATCCTTCGGATCATGGCCAACCTGCTGCGACCGGACGAGGTTGGTCCGGCCGAGGCCGCCTACCGGGCGATGGCGACCATCGCCCGGTTGATCCCCGAGCCCAGCTGACGTCGAGGGGACGGGCCCCCCCGGCAGTCCCCGGATGGGACTACAGCAGTTACTTGTGGGCGCTGGCAGAGATGCGTGCCACCATAGCGTTGTAAGCGGCGTTGAAGGCGTCGGACGGGATGGCCGGGCCATGGGTGGAAGGCTGAAGCGTTGCCTCGATCCGACCACCGATGATGTAGGCGTCACCCACCACCCGAGTCCCCTGGTTGGGGACGGTGAAGGTGGTGATGAAGCCGTAGGCCACCCCTCCGGTCGGGGCAGCAATGGTCACTTGTTCAACCTTGGCGGTGGTGCCCGGGGCCAGGGCTGAGGCCGATGCGGCCTGGAACTGTTGGAAGCAGGGAGCAAGGCCCGGCCTGGTGAACGCGGTGGCGTCGGCTTTGGCGTCGGCGGCCGTCTTCACAATGTTCACCGCCGACTGCATCTCGATCTGCGAGTCGAGCGGGCTCTGGAACACCGGCGAGGTGGAGGCAACCGTCTCATCGGCCTGGGGGGTAGTGCCGAAGACCTGACCGATGATGGCGGCTGACGTGCCCAGACAGGTGGCAAAGGCGGTGCTCGCAGTGGACTCGGTGGCCTTCCCTGTCGTAGTTGTCGCCGATATCGACGCCGTCGAACCTGGCGCCTGCTTCCACCCGACGGGGAGATCGCTCAGCTGCAGATTGGTGCTGGTGGCCAGGGCCTTGTCCACCGCCGGCGATGACAATGATGCAGTCGGGGACGTAGTGGCGGTGGTAGCGGTGGTTGATGAGTTGTTGTTCTTGGTGACGAAGTACACCACTCCCGCAATCACGACGATGACGATGAGGGCAATCAGGACGACCAGGGTGCGCCGCTCGGCGGGCTTCTTGGATGGGACTCCTTGCTCCGCG
>PKXA01000003.1 GCA_003133325.1 Acidimicrobiaceae bacterium
TGGCCGCCTACGCATCGGGGATCCCCACCGCCGACGGCACCCTCCCCGACGGCGAACCGTTCGACACCCTGGCTGCCACCCTGGCCGTCCCCGGACCGCACCGCTACTTGGACCGCGCCGAGCGGGACCGCGCCCTGGCCGCCCAGTCCGAACGGCTGCGGAACGCGCTGGCCGCCTTGTCCGAAGCCCGGGGTCGCCTGGCCCGCGACCGGCTCGGCCACCCGGAAGCAACCGACATCATCGAGGGCATCGACCAGGCAACCGGAAGGATCACCGCCGTGCTGGAGGGCCTGGCCGACTCCTGCGCCGCCGACGGCTCGAGCGCGGCATCCGGCACGTCCGACCCCCGACTGGTCGGCCTGGACCAGGCGCTTACCGGGTCCCCGACCATTCAGTCGACCACCGACCCGGACGCCGCCGCCGATGTGAACGATCACCTCGACGCCATCGTGGACCACCTCCGTATCGCTCGGACCCTGCTCGACAACGCCGCACCGGTCGGCGCTCCCCATGGCGCTCCCAAAGGACAAGCCGCTCCACCCGGTCACCGCCACGGCGACTCCGCGGCCCCGCTNNAAATAGGGCTACCTGAGCACCGTTAAACTTCGTTAAGCCGGTTGCCTCGCGTCTTCCCGTTGGCCGGCGCGGCGTTGGCCATCCGGGCCAACCTGTCCCTGCGGTCGACCGCCTTCCGGCACGCCCTGCGCTTGGCCGTGGTAGCGACGCTGGCCACCGTGCTCTACCGGATCATCGACCCGGTCGACGGCTACTGGATCGTGGTGGCGGTGATATTCGTCCTGAAACCAGAGTTCGGGGTCACCGTGGGCCGGAGCTTCCTGCGGGTGACGGGGACGCTGGTCGGCGTGGCTGCCGCCACCTTCTTTCTGGCCTCGATCCAACCGGGGCCGGTTGTCCTAGCCGTGCTCACCATCATGGTCAGCGCCTTCGCCTTCACCCTGTTCAATGCCAACTACGGGGTGTTCGCCGTCTTTCTGACCTGCCTCACCGTGTTCCTGGCCGCCTTCTTGGGCCTCCCGCCCATGACCGCAGTGCTCAACCGGGCCACCGACAACCTCATCGGGTCGGGCCTGACCGTCGTGGCCTTTTTGGTCTGGCCCACCTGGGTGGCCACCGAGGTCCCCCGGTTGGTGTCCCTGTGCTTGTTGGCCGAGGGCCGCTTGGGACAGCGGGTCCTGGCCGCGTTCACCAATCCCACCCAGGGCTCGGACGAGGACTTCGACCAGCTGATCTCAGCGGCCCGCNNAACGCCGAAGCCGCGGTGGAGCGCATGGTCCACGAGCCCCACGGCGCCGACAAGGGGACCCTGGCCCTGACTGCGGCCGAGGGCATACTGGCCCAGATGCACCGCTTCGGCATGGCCTCCCTCGCCCTGCTTCAGCACGTGCGGGGAGCGGGCCAGGGTGGCCTGAGCGCCCTCGTTCCCTTGCAGCACCAGTTCGAGACGGCATTCGTTGCCCTGGCCCGTTCGGTAGAGTCGGACGCCGACTCCCCGCCCTCNNAGTCTGCTCCAGACCATCATCGTGGACGAGACCGATCTCATGGTCAGCGTGGTCGACACCACCATCGAGATCTACAACGGCAGTCGATCCCAGCCCGAACCTCCGACCTGACTCGGGCGCGCCACCTGCGCCGGGGTCACCACTATCGGCGATAGGGGACGGGACGAGCCGGCGCAGATATGCGGGTGTCACCGCCCGGACTGCCGAGCTGACGCTCCAGAGTGGTGAAGGCCTCAATGACCTCGGGTGCCTCGAAGGCACGATTGCGTCTACCGATGTTCACTTGTTTCAGGATGCCGGCCTTCTCCAGTCGCTCTATTGCATCTGCAGCCGGCTTGAATGTCCGACCGATGAGTGCGGCGGCACTGGGAACCGTGAGGACCGGCGCACCTGGAAGCTTTTGCACCAGGAGGTCGGTTCCTGAGTTGGCCCTGATGGCTCCCAATCGGGATCGCCAGTCGTCCTGCAGTTGCCGAGCTCGATCCTCGTAGAAGGTCGCGTCGGTGACGGCCCGGCTGCACGCAGCGGCAAACCGACCCACCCACACGTTGATTCCCTCAACCGCTTGGTCCGACGTAGATTCGCCGATNNGGTGAATGGTCTCGAACTGGGCATGAGCAATGGCGGCTTGGGCAACGGCGGGAAGTTCGTTGGTGCTACAGAACGTGCAGAGATCGCGCATCAGCTCCGGGACGAGGTCGGGCGGAGGAGGTACGAACACCGCGGAGCACGGGTTGTAGTCGCTTCCACCGATCCAGTTCTGCTCCTCCCGCAACCGTCCTCCGTGATGTTCAAGTCTCGTGCCGGTCACCAGTCTTTGGTGGACATCGAGCAACAAGTCGACGGTGATGGGATCATCGGGCCCCACGCGCTCGAGGGCGAACACCATGGCATCGATGTTTCCGAGGACTTCAGTGGCGCTGACATCCGCAGCCNNCGATCTCCAGTCCTTCGATGCGGGACGACGCAACAGCCTCAGCACGGAGAAGGATGCGGGCAAGCGCCTCGGTGTCGATGAGTGCGCTGGCCTCGGCGTTGAGTCGGGCAATTCCGCCCTCGGCGTAGGCCACGTCGGCGGCGACCTCGCCGTCGAGCATGAACGGTCGTCCGACCAGGAAATCCGGGACATAGGCTTGGTAGTCGCAGGGGCGGGTATCTCTCCTCGCAAGGCCTGAACCCATCGAGGCGCTTTCCCACCTGCGCTGTATAACCTTTGCCATGGATTCCCCTTATTGGAAGTTAGTATATAACCTCCAGTAAGGGAGT
>PKXA01000063.1 GCA_003133325.1 Acidimicrobiaceae bacterium
CGGAAACCGGGGCAACTTCGGAGCCAGCGGCAACTTCGGAGCCAGCGGCAGCCTCGGAGCCAGCGGCAGCCTCGGAGCCTGCGCCGACCGTGGCCAGCCAGGCACGTGCGCCTGAGGCTTCTGCTCCGCCGGCTGAGTCACCGGCCCCGCCGGCTGAGTCACCGGCCCCGCCGGCTGCGCCTGCGACACCACCGGTCGTCGCGGCGGCCGCTTCGCGGTCCGGCGATGGTTTGGTCCTCTCGCCGGTGGTTCGCAAATTGCTCAGTGAACACGGCATCGACGCCGGTTCGGTGACCGGTACCGGACTCGGTGGCCGAATCACCAGGGATGACGTGAAGGATGTCATCGCATCGGGAGGTTCGACCGCTCCAATCGGCGGCATGGAGACGCCAGTCGCAGCGCCTGACGCCGGCACGGCTCCGGCTCCGGTTGCCCGACCGCCGGCTACTGACGCGGCAGTTCCCCGTGGTGATGGCCAGGACGAGGTGTTGCCGTTCACCAATATTCGCCGCCGCACCGCCGAACACATGGTTCGTTCCAAGGCCACCTCGGCCCACACCCTGATGGTGAAAGAGGTCGACTACGAACGAGTCGAGCGGGTACGTCGGTCTCACGGCGAGCGATTCAAGGCGGAGGAGGGATTCAGCCTCACCTACCTGTCTTTCGCGGCAAGGGCCACGGTGGAGGCGCTGGGCGATTTCCCTCACCTCAACGCGTCAGTGGGTGAAGACGCACTGATTGTCCATCACGATATCAACCTCGGGATTGCGGTTGACCTCGACAACGAGGGCCTCATCGTTCCGGTGGTTCACCACGCAGAAGAGTTGACGTTGCGGGGAATGGCTCGGCGCATCCACGAGGTGGCCGATCGTGCCCGCACGAAGAAGTTGAACGCGGACGACATAAGCGGGGGGACATTCTCCATCACCAACTCTGGTCCGTTCGGCACCATGCTCACCGGGGCGATCATCAATCAGCCACAGGTGGCAATCCTCTCCACCGATGGTGTGTCGAGAAAACCCGTTGTGGTGGTGCTTCCTGACGGCAGCGAGTCGATAGCCATCCATTCGGTGGGATTGGCCGCGATGACCTTCGACCATCGTGCCGTCGACGGAGCCTACGTGGCACGCTTTTTGGCACGGCTGTCAGAGATTCTGAACGAACGCGACTGGGCCGGAGAGCTCTGAGCCTGCCCATGGATGATTCGGGGAATTTCCGGTGAGGATCCGGTGGCTGGGGCGCGTCCCGTATCGGGAGGCATGGGCGCTCCAGCACTCACTGTGTCAGCGTTCGCAGGACGACTATCTGTTGTTGCTAGAGCACAACCACGTCTACACGCTGGGCTCCCACGCCGATATCGACCACATCCTGGTTGATCCGGCCTCAGTCGGAGCCGACACTGTCAAGACCGATCGTGGCGGAGATGTCACCTATCACGGTCCGGGACAACTGGTGGGCTACCCGATCGTAACGGTGGGCGCAGGACCACATCGCGGGCCTGAACACGTGCACCGGGTGGAGCAAGTGGTCATCGATGCGCTGGTGGCGTTGGGGATTCGACCGAGTGCCGTCGGTCGGTTGGCTGGTTTCCCGGGGGTATGGGTCGGGCTCGACGAACATGACTCAGACGCTGAGCCGGGCGCCGAGCACGGCGTGCATGGCCCGCGCAAGATCTGCGCCATAGGGGTTCGTACGACCCATGGGCGGACCATGCATGGTTTTGCCCTCAACGCTCGTCCTGATCTGTCGATGTTTGACCACATCGTGCCCTGTGGCATCACCGACAAGCCGGTGACATCCCTATTGGCGGAAGGCATCGATGTACCCATGAGTGAGGTCGTCGACGCGGTGATCGATGCATCACTCGCCATGTGGGGTCCATTGCAGGATATCCAGCGGGTCACCGACGGTGTCGGTGTCGATGGGATCGTTGGTGGGAATGGGCGGGATGCCCGATCCGCCGACATCCGGGTACCGGTCGCCTTGAGCCGGCCCTCAACCGGTGAACGCTCGCTCAATCGCAGGCTACGGCGTTCAGGCGTCGATCCGGACGCCGGGCTGGCGGTGAACGAGCGGAAGCCCGAGTGGTTACGGGTCCAGGCTCACATGGGGAATGACTATCTCGGATTGCGCCAACAGCTGCGCGATCTCGATCTTGTCACGGTATGCGAAGAGGCAGGCTGTCCAAATATCTATGAGTGCTGGTCGGACGGTACTGCCACATTCATGATCAACGGATCACGGTGCACCCGAGCGTGTGGGTTCTGTCAGGTAGATACCCGTCACCCCCTGCCCCTCGATCCCGATGAGCCCGAGCGGGTAGGTGAAGCCGTGGCTCGGATGGGCCTGGCTCATGCGGTGATCACCTGTGTAGCGCGGGATGATCTGGACGATGGTGGAGCCGGAGGGTTTGCCGAAGCCATCGAGGCGGTACGTAGGCGCAGTCCGAGGACGACCGTTGAGGTATTGATCTCTGACTGCAAGGGTAGCGAAAGCTCATTGCGGACCATCTTCGATGTGCGCCCGGATGTCATGAACCACAACATCGAGACTGTGGCTCGTCTGCAGAGGGCGGTCCGTCCGTCTGCAGGCTATGCACGAAGCCTGGCCGTGCTGGCACGGGCCAAGGATGCGGGCCTCACCACCAAGTCGGGGATGATTCTTGGCATGGGAGAGCATGAGGACGAGGTATTGGCCACCCTGGCTGATTTGCGGGCCGTCGGTGTGGACATCGTGACAATTGGCCAGTATCTGCGGCCGAGCACCCACCATTTGCCGGTGGCCCGGTGGTGGCGACCCGAGGAGTTCGCCTTCTTGAGGGACGCGGGCATGGCTATGGGCTTCAACCATGTGCAGGCGTCACCCCTGACCCGGTCGAGTTACCACGCGCGAGAAGCAGCCGAGTCCTCTTCGCCTGGTGCGACAGGTGCCCGCGAGGAGATGGCTGCATTCGCATCGACCCGCGTGAAGGTTCTGTGACCGAACTCTCCGAACGGGCCCAAGCCTCCCGTATCGAACGGATCGCTCGGGTCCGAGAGAGAATGGAAGTACTCGGTGTCGACGTACTTCTGCTGTCCTTGGGTGCGGATCTACCCTGGCTTACCGGGTACCTGGCCATGCCGCTCGAGAGGCTCACCATGCTGGTCTTGCCGGTGAGAGGTGATCCAGTGCTGGTGGTGCCGGCGCTCGAGGCCGCCCGAGTGGCGATCGCCGAGGACGTGTTCGCCGTCCATCCGTGGTCCGATACCGAGGATCCGGTTGCCATTGTTGCCTCGATCGTCGCGGCTCGTACCGAGAGGAATGGCGAGGTGAACCGATTGCGGATCGCCATCTCGGACCGGACATGGGCGGGGCCGGTGCTTGCCTTGCAGTCGGAGATCCCTCGGGCCGAGTGGATCACCGGCTCAACCGTGACGTCGTCGATACGGGCGATCAAGGATGCCTTCGAACTCGAAGCATTGCGAGCCGCGTCCGGCGCCGCAGACCGGGTGGCTGCCATGCTCCAGCGGGGTGACATTCGACTGATCGGACGCCGAGAAGCCGATGTCTCGAACGACATCAGTACGTTGTTGGTGGCCGAGGGGCACGAGCGGGTGAATTTCGCCATTGTGGGTAGTGGGCCCAATGCTGCCAGTCCCCATCACGAACCGGGGTCGCGGATCATCGGACCGAACGAGACGGTGGTGTGTGACTTCGGTGGCACGTTGTCCCTTGATGGTGAAGTGGGCTACTGCTCAGACATCACCCGGACCGTTGTCACCGGCGAACCATCTGACGACATCCTTGATTGTTACGAGGCCCTCTTGGCATCTCAGCAAACGGCGGTGGCATCGGCACGAGCAGGAGTATCGGCCGAGGCCGTCGATGCCGTGGCCAGAGGCATCATCGACGATGCGGGCTATGGGGATCTATTCATTCACCGGACTGGGCACGGCATCGGGATCGAAGAACACGAGGATCCGTATCTGGTGGCGGGAAACGGCGAGTTGTTGCGCCCGGGGCACGCCTTTTCTGTCGAACCTGGCATCTACGCATCGGGTCGCTTCGGTATGCGGCTCGAGGACATCGTGATCATCACGGAGGATGGCAATCCGGAATCGCTGAACACTGTCGACCATGCGTTGGTTGTCGTAGAGGTATAGGGGAGGGGCCATGGATCTGGGCATTGATGGCAAGGTGGCATTGGTGGTCGCCGGATCCCGCGGACTTGGCTTCGCCACGGCCCAGGCGTTGGCAGCTGAAGGCGCTCGCCTTGTGGTGTCGGCGCGCGGTGAGGATTCGCTGGCCTCGGCGGCGTCATCCCTACGTGCCTCGGGTGTAGAGGTGGTCACGGTGGTGGCCGATATCGCAGATCCAGATGTCCCGGCGCGCTTGGTGGGCACCGCTGTCGAGCAGTTCGGTGGCTTGGATATCGTGGTGGCGAATGCCGGTGGACCCCCACCCGGTCGTTCTCTCGAAGTCACCGAAACACAACTCGACGCCGCTCTCAATCTTAACCTCCGGTCATCGATTCGGCTGATTCAGTCGTCAGTGCCGGTACTTCGTCAACGAGGATGGGGTCGGATCTGTTGCATCACGTCCTACTCGGTGGTGCAACCGGTGCCTTCGCTGGCCTTGTCCAATACCGCACGGGTGGGCCTGTGGGCCTGGGCAAAGACAGCCGCCCAGGACCTGGCATCCGACCAGAGTGGCATCACTTTGAACCTGGCGTGTCCCGGGCCTCACGCCACGGATCGCATGAAAGAGCTGGGTGGGTCCGGAGCGATGGGCGACCCTGCCGATTTCGGCAAAATCGTCGCCTTCCTGTGCTCGCAACCCGCTGCCTTTGTCAACGGGTCAGCCGTCGTGGTTGATGGTGGTGCCACCTTGGCGCTTTGATCAGCGGGCGACCCGGCCATTCGAAATCATCGGCTCTCGCGATTCCCGTCGGCCACCCTCGGGGTCGCCTGTCGGGTGAGGGCCAACCCCGGGTGTCGGTGGCACCAGCCGTCCGGCTTGCACCGTGTGGGGGATGTGGCCACTGCCGTGAACACCCAAGAGGTGGGGATCCTCGACCGTGCACACGACCAGTTTGGGCAGCCACGCCAGACCCTCGACCGAATGAGGGTTCGGCTACTCGAGCGGACGTTCAGTACCCGTCGATCGTTTTCGACACGCGGCGTCGACTAGCTCCGAAGAATGGCCGTCAACGGATGCGTTGGGCTGTATGGATCGTCCATGCGGTTCCGTCCCAGTAGCGGATCACGTCCGGGTCACCCGAAGGGTCCGGCAGCCAGCTGGCTTGGGGTGCCACGGATGGCGGTGCGACGGGAGGCGGAGGACTCTCGGGACCACCGAATTGGGGTATGCCAACGAACTCGCGGCCGTGAACGGACGATGCCGGAGGTATGGCATTTGCAACAAGTGGACGAGCACTCATGGATTCGGCACCGGAAGCAGAGGCACCAAAGGGAGGAGCTAAAGGAGTCGGACCCGCTGAACTCCCGGATGTCGCACCGGAATATCCAGCTGGTTCGGTCCCATCGTGAGCGAGGTCAGCGTCGTAGTGGCTGCCTGAAGCCGCTTTCCGCTTCTTGAAGCTTCGTCCCTGGATCATCTTCGTCACCAACAAAATGACGAGGAGGACAGCGGCAACCCCAAGGACCACCATTTCGAGGCTGAGTTGTTTGTGAAGTCCTGGAACTGTCACTGCCCGGATTGCCGCGAGTGCATGGATCATTGACGCTGATCGTAGTGAGTGGGGGGAGCAAGCATGCAGCGAGCCATCACCGGCCGCGCTGCGCCGCTGGTGTTACGCCCATTCAGCGCTTGGCTGAGCGGATGCCAACGCGGGATGTCCACGACTCCCCATCCCAGTAGCGGATCAGGTCAGGGGACCCAGACGGGTCTGGGAGCCACGCCGGGAGCGTTCTCGGGACGGGTTGGTCGAGGCGGCCGACGAGTGTCGCTGCCGTGCCCGCGCTTGCCCGCGCGGGTGATTGGGTGGTTGTTTGAACGACATTCGTGTTTTCGATCTCCGGCTCAAGATCGGGCTCGAACGCCACTTCAACGACCGGCTCAGACACCGACTTGAAGACGGCTGCCGGATCGAACATCGGCTCGATGATCGGCGGGCCTTCGTGCTGGTCTGCAGTTCGGGCCTCGACGGGCTCGAACATCGTCTCGATGACAGGTTGGGGATTCGGCTCCAAGACGGTTGCAACCACCCGTTCAATGACCGCCACCGGTTCCATGGCCGGCTCTTCTTCTGCCTCTTCTTCTGTTTCGGCCACGGGTACCGCCGTTGGTTTCACGAACCCCGTGGCGGATGCCGGCTTCAACTCGGCCCCGTCAGTATCGTCTTCGACCATCGTCCCGCGTACCGGACGAATAGTGTGGTGCGGGCCGGCACGGCCCATCGTGGCGAAGACCCGGTCGGTCTCCCTTGGAACCGCGCCCAGTGAAGCTCGTCGACGGAGTCGCCGATTGCGACGGCGTCCAGTTGCCAGCCAACCAATCGCAGCCAGCGCTACCAAGCCGCCGATGATCGCCAACACCTCGGGAAGTCGGCTCCCGTGGTCAGAGCCGGAGGTGGAGGCCGTGGGCGGAGAGCCGGTGGAATCCACACCCAAAGAATGCTGGGCGGCGACGTATTGCTGAAAGCTCACAGCAATGGCATCCGATGGGCTGAGGCCGGCTGAGTTGTTCGCGGCTCTCGATGATGCCAATTGCACGATAGCGACGTACGGACCGGATCTGAAGAGCACAACCTGCTCGGTCACCGAGGCGGGTGACGCAATCGAAATGGTGTATCCGTGTGCTCCCGGGATATCGGGAACGGAAAAACTGGAGGCGGTTCCGGATGGCTGATACGGCTGCTGTGATCCAGAGGCAAATGACGCAGCATCGCTCGAGTTGGGAATGCGATAGAGGGTGACCACGATGTCGTTGGCCCCCTTCCCGGGTCCGAGGATGTCAGTCCAAAGCCGAAGGTACGCGCCGAACCCTTGTTGGTTGGCCAGTGCGTTGAATCGGTCCTCCGCCTGCTGTGGGTCCGACGACAGCGCACCCAGCTCGGAGGCCGTGAGCGGTCCATTGGAGGGGCCGGGAACCGCAGCTGTGAAATTGGGCAGCGGGTGTTGGATCACAACCGATTCGATGGCCGGGTATGACGTGGCCGTCAATATCGCCGATGGATTCCCACCCGTTCCTCCGACAAATCCCGTAGCTGATGCCGCCTGTGGAGCAATGCCAAGCCCAATCGACACCAGAAACGCCACGACGCTTACGGACCCGAGGGCGGGCAGCCTCGATCGACGAGATCTCAATTGCTGGGCTCTTAAGCGACGAAGTACTTGGCTTGGGGGTGATGGCAGATGATGGCTGTCGTTGTCTGCTCAGGGTGGAGCTGGAACCCCTCGCTGACCTCGACCCCGATGCGATCGGCACCGAGCAGATCAACCACCTTGGCGTTGTCCTCCAGGTCGGGACATGCCGGGTAGCCCCACGAATATCGGCCGCCGCGGTATTTCTGGCGGAACAGGCCGGCCAGGGAGGGCCCGTCTTCGTCGGCGTATCCCAGTTCCTCCCTGATCCGATGATGCCAGTATTCGGCCAATGACTCGGCCATCTCCACGCCGAGCCCGTGCAGATAGAGATAGTTCTGGTATTCGTCGGCGGCGAAGAGACGAGCCGTCTCCTCGGACACCCTGCGACCCATGGTCACCACCTGAAAGCTGGCAAAGTCCTCTGCTCCAGAGTCGATGGGTCGAAAGAAATCACTGATGCAGAAATACGGATCATCGACCTGGCGGGGGAAAGTGAATCGCATCCACTCCGACGAGCGGCTCTCGTCCTTGAAGATGACCAGGTCGTTTCCGTCTGCATTGGCAGCGAAGTGACCCCAGGCGACCTGTGGAACGAGAAGCTGGTCCGCCTTGGCGTCAGCCAGCCGTGATCGGAGCAGCGCCCTGACCCGATCCTTGAAGGCACCGTCGTCCTCCCCGTTCTCGGGTCGATATCCCCACTGATTGCGAAACAACGCCGTCTCATTGATGTAGGTGGCGATGTCGTCGATGGCGATGCCCTTGGCTATGCGGCTACCGACAAACGGAGGTACAAACAACGGGTTGTCCATGGCAACATGAGGAGATCTGGTGGGGAGCACGTCCCCCCGTTCGAGGGCTTCCTTCGCCTTCTGTTTGCGCTGCTCGCTCTTGCGGGGCCCGAGGTCCCGTCCGCCCAGGGTACGACCGAATTCCGGGTCGTCCTCGCCGGTCCGGTTCAACTCGATCAACCTGTCCATGGTGCGGAGACCCTCGAAGGCATCCTTGCCGTAGAACAGTCTTCCCTCGTACACCGACCGAAGGTCACGTTCGACGTAGGTGCGCGTCAATGCCGCACCACCCAAAATGACCGGGATGTTCGAGAGACCACGCCGGTTCAATTCGTCGAGGTTGTCCCGCATGATGAGAGTTGACTTCACCAGAAGACCGCTCATGCCGATTGCGTCGGCACCGGACTCTTCGAGGGCATTGACCATGTCCACGATGCCGACTTTGATGCCCAGGTTCTTCACCGTGTAGCCGTTGTTGGTCAGAATGATGTCGACCAGGTTCTTCCCAATGTCATGGACGTCGCCCTTGACGGTCGCCAGCACCATGGTGCCCTTGCCGCCCTGGTCGGACTTCTCCATGTGAGGCTCGAGATAGGCGACGGCAGTCTTCATTGTTTCGGCCGAGCCAAGGACGAACGGCAATTGCATCTCACCGGCACCGAATAACTCGCCCACTGTCTTCATGCCGGCCAGCAGCATGTCGTTCACGATGGTCAGTGGCGCCAGACCTGCTGCCATTGCTTCATCGAGGTCAGATTCGAGACCATTGCGGTCACCATCGATGATCCGGTGTTCGAGCCGTTGTTCAACCGGCCACCCTGATCGGTCCTCCACGGTGGAGACCGAGAACGTGGAGGCGCCTTCGAACAGATCGAGCAGTTCGGTCAACGGGTCGTACCCATCGCGGCGACGGTCATAGATCAGGTCGAGGCATACCTCCCTGGCCCGCTCGTCGACTTTCGAAAGCGGAAGGATCTTGGACGCATGCACGATTGCCGCATCGAGGCCTGCTTCCACGCACTCGTGGAGGAAGACTGAATTGAGGACCTGGCGAGCCGCGGGGTTGAGTCCGAACGAAACATTGGAAAGGCCGAACACGGTATAGACGCCGGGAAGCTCGGCTTTGATGCGACGGATGCCTTCGATGGTCTCGATGCCGTCACGGCGGCCCTCTTCCATGCCGGTGGACAGGGGAAGCGCCAAGGGGTCGAACAGGAGGTCGGATGGGCGGAGTCCGTATCGTTCCGTGGCGATGTCATGGATGGCCTTGGCGGCACGGACCTTCCAATCTGCGGTCCGAGCCTGACCCTCGGTGTCGATGCACGTGCACACCACAGCGGCCCCGAACTCCTTGGCCAAGGTGAGGACCTTGTCGAAGCGGGTACCAGGTGCATCACCATCTTCGAGGTTGATCGAGTTTATGACCGCCCGCCCGCCGATCCACGCCAGAGCTGTTTCGACCACCGGGGCCTCGGTGGAGTCGACCATGAGGGGAGCGGTCGACTGGGTGGCAAAGCGAGATGCCACCGCTTCCATATCCGCCACACCGTCGGCACCTACGTAGTCCACGCACACATCGATGAGATGTGATCCCTCCTTGACCTGGTCGCGTGCCATGGCGACGCATGTGTCCCAGTCCTTTTCGAGCATGGCGTCGCGGAATCTCTTTGAGCCGTTGGCGTTGGTCCGCTCCCCGATCACCAGGACCGATGCATCCTGGGTGAAGGGAACTGCCGTATAGATCGAGGCGGCCCCGGGTTCGGGTTCGGGGTTTCGGGTGGCGGGAGTGAGATCGGCGCATGCCTTCACCACCGCCGACAGATGGGAGGGCAGGGTGCCACAGCACCCTCCGATGACCGACACACCCAGTTCGCTCACGAACTGGCGGTGGAACTCTGCCAACTGCTCCGGTGTCAGGTCGTAGTGCATCGCCCCATCGACAACGGACGGAAGGCCGGCGTTGGGAAGGCAGGTCACCGGAATGGAGGCATGCGCGGTGAGATGACGCAACGGCTCGAACATTTCGGATGGACCGGTGGCACAGTTCAGTCCGATGAGGTCGATATCCATGGCTTCGAGGGCGCAGAGGGCGGCGCCGATCTCGGTGCCGGGGAGCATGGTGCCGGTCAGCTCGATCGTGACCTGCACCTGAATGGGGATATGCCGGCCCGCTGCCCGCATCGCCCTCCGTGCCCCGTTGATGGCTGCTTTCGCCTGGAGCAGGTCGAATACGGTCTCGATGACGATCAGGTCGACCCTTCCCTCAAGAAGCCCGACCGCCTGCTCTTCGTAGGCGTCCCGCAGGTCGGCGTAGGGGATTTGGCCCAGGGTGGGGAATTTGGTCCCGGGACCGATGCTTCCGGCCACCCAGCGGGGTCGATCGGGGGTGGAGAAATCATCGGCGGCCTGCCGGGCCAGGAGGGCGGCGGCCACATTCAGCTCGTGGACCCGATGGGCCTGGCCGTACTCGGCGAGTACCGGCCCGAAGGCACCGAAGGTGTCGGTCTCGACCACATCGCAACCGACCTCGAAGAATGACCGGTGAACCCGGTCGACGGCATCGGGTCGGGTAACAACCAGCAACTCGTTGCAGCCTTCCAAGTCCGGTCCGCCAAAGTCATCAGCCGTCAGTTCGGCAAGTTGAAGGTTGGTGCCCATGGCGCCGTCAAAAATGACCACGCGGTCTGAAACGGCGCGCAGGTAGCTGCAATCAGATGAGTCGATCTTGGTCATGGTCCACCCAGGATACTGGCCTTCAGCCTGCCCGACACCCGGGATCGCTTAGCATTCCTCGGGTGATGTGGGCATGGTGAGGATCTATACGAAGACAGGCGACGACGGCACGACCGGCCTCCTCTATGGGGGACGCGTGCCCAAGGACTCCTTGGTAATGCAGATCAACGGTGCGGTGGACGAAGCCCAGGCGTCGATGGGCATGGCCCGAGCCGAAGCCGAATCCGGGTCCGAGCTCGACCAACTGCTCATAGGACTCGAGCGGGATCTCTACGTGCTGATGGCCGAGGTGGCGACCGACCCCTCCAAGCGGGCGAAGCTGGTGGCGGGTACGACACTGGTCACGGCAGACATGGTGGTGGTTCTCGAGGCCCGCATTGACGAGTTGATCGCCCGGTTCGACATGCCGGCAGAATTTGTGATTCCTGGAGCGAGCCGGGTGTCAGCCGCGCTCGATGTGGCCCGCACCGTCGTGCGCCGTGCGGAGCGCCTCGCGGTGGCACGCCCGGTTGACGGGTCCTTGGTCGGGCAGTTTCTCAATCGGCTGTCCGATCTCCTGTGGGCGGTGGCCCGATGGACCGAAGGCGACGAGCATCTCCTGGCCCGGGGTTCGGCCCGAAAGTCCCGAAGGGCGCCTGGGACACCCAGAGCGTCGAACGACGAAGACGAAGAGAGCGCCGGCACGTTGCTGCCCGGTGAGGACGAAGGGGAGCAGTCTTGAAGGTCGAGAGCACAGCCGCCACCGTGCGGGTGGAGGAGTTTGTGGCGGTAGGGGTGCCGGTGTTCACTGGTGCTGACGGTCCGCACCTGGGGCCGGGCGTGGCATCGGCCATCACCGGCATGGTCGGTACTGCGGCTCTCGATCCCGCCTGGTGCAAGCGTCAGGACTTCACCGGGAAGGTGGGTCAGACCCTCGTGTTCCATGCGGCCGGTGCTGCCCCGATCCGGTCTTCGCCCTCAGCAGGTGATGCACTGATTCCCGAGACGGATCCCCCGACCGCAATGGTGCTGGTGGGGCTCGGAGGAGAAACCGAGCTCGTCGGCGATTCCGGCTTGGAGACATTGCGCCGGGGGACAGCAGCGTTCATTCGGGCAGCGGGCTCCGGGGATGCAGCCGCGTTCGTGTTGCCTCGAGGGCTGGTCCTTTCGCCACATCGGGTGAGCGCGGCCGTGGCCGAGGGAGCGCTCCTGGGGTCGTATCGATATGACGCCTTTCGGACGGCTGAACCGCCGGCTGGATTGGGTCGCTTGGTAATCATCACTGGATCACCCGCGGAGGAACTCGCGGCGGCGGAAGGAAGTGCCCGAGGGGCCCGGATTGCTGAAGCGGTGAGCCTGGCACGCGACCTGGTGAACGAACCGCCGAGCTCCTTGACCCCGCAGAAGTTCGCCGAGCTGTTCGTCCAACGATTGAGCGATGTCCCAGAGGTGTCCATCGAGGTGTGGGACGAGGACCAGATTGCGTCAGAGAAGCTGGGCGGTCTACTTGGTGTCGCACGTGGATCGACCCAGCCACCACGGTTTCTGAAGGCCGAGTACCACCCGGCAGATCCGATCGACGTTGACGGTCGAAACCCTCATGTCGTACTGGTGGGTAAGGGCATCACCTTCGACTCGGGCGGACTCTCACTGAAGACTTCCGGAGGCATGGAGACCATGAAGACAGATATGGGTGGCGCAGCCGCGGTGATGTGCGCACTGGACGCCATTGCGGCCTTGAAGGCTCGCATCCGGGTGACCGTGATGACACCCCTTACCGAGAACATGCCGAGCGGTTCCGCCATCAAGCCAAGTGACGTGTTGACCGCTCGTAACGGTAAGACCATCGAAGTCCTCAATACCGATGCCGAAGGTCGCCTGGTACTGGCTGATGCCCTGTCACTGGCGGTGGAGGCCGGCGCTGACGCCATCATCGACCTGGCCACGCTCACCGGTGCCGCGGTGGTCGCACTGGGCAAGGAGATCGCCGGACTTCTCGGAAACGACCAAGGGCTGATGGAGCAGGTGAAGGCGGCGAGCGAGCGGTCCGGCGAGCCGGTGTGGCCACTTCCTCTTCCCGACGACTACCGCAATCACATCGACTCCGAGGTGGCGGACATGCGGAACGTCGGTCGGCCTGGTCAGGCCGGGAGCATTTCTGCGGCCTTGCTACTACGCGAGTTCGTCGGCGATGTGCCGTGGGCCCATCTCGACATTGCCGGGCCGGCGCGCTCGGACGAGAACCTCCGGTACCTCACCAAGGGCGGCACCGGTTTCGGAGTCAGGATGCTGGTGGAACTGGTGACCTCGGAGGAGTTTGCCGCCTCACTGGTTCGAAAGCGCCGCACCGATCAGTAGGTCCGTACTCCGGGGCCCGGCCCACCGGCCGTCGTAAGTACCAGCCGACGCTCTCGACGTCAGTTCACCGATGACAGAAATTCCAACAGGGCGGCGTTGGTCTCTTCGGGTCGTTCCTGTTGGACCCAGTGGCCTGCCCCCTCGATGAGGGTTGTCCCTCGGAAGTCGGGCAGGGCTTCGGCCATCGCGTCGAGTGCTCCCGGGGTCATGGCGATCACCGGGTCAGCCGAGCCCGAGATGAAGGCGGTGGGCATGGAGAGCACCGAGGCGGGAATCTCGTGAGTCCTCTGCCAGTTGGCATCGATGTTGCGGTAGAAGCTCAGGGGGCCGAAGAATCCGCCGGCTGCGAATGCCTCGGCGTACACGTCCACGTCGCTCTCGGTGATCCAGGGTGGGAGTGTGTCCGGAGCCTCGGCCAGCGAGTCGAGGAAACCGGTCCCCTCTGCCGGCAAGTCGAGTGTCAAACTGCCCAAGGCCAATGCGTCACCCGAAGCCGACCACAGCATGTTGCGCAGAAAGTGCCGGGGGTCGGCTTCCAACTCCTTTTCCGCTGGGCCTAGCGGCTGGAAGTAGAGAATGTAGAAGAATTTGCCGATGAAGATGGCTTTGAAGATCTCTGTCGGCGGCATGGGGGACTGCAGGAAGGGAACGCTCATATTGCATAGCGCAGACATCCGTTGTGGACGGGTCCGCGCCATTTCCCAGAGGACCATCGCCCCCCAGTCGTGCCCGGAGAATGCCGCCTGCTCGTAGCCGTAATGGTCCAGCAAGCCGCACAGGTCGGCGGTGATCCGATCGGCGCCGTAGGCGGAGACGTCACCTTTGGGATGGGTGCTCCCGCCGTACCCGCGCAGGTCAGGAACGAGAACCCGGTAACCGGCATCGGCCAGGGCATCGAACTGGTGCCGCCACGAATACCAGAGTTCGGGAAAACCGTGGCATAGCACCACGGGCGGACCATCGGCCGACCCGCTTTCGGCAACGTGGAGTTCGATCCCGTTGGTGGGGATCCGGTGATGGGTGATTTTGCTCATAGCTCTTCAGACCTTGGATGCCTTGGCTTCTTTTTCTTCGGCATGCTTCTGGATGGCCGACATAATGGCCGATCCGGCGGCACCGATGAATGCCGGACGGTTTTCGGCGGCCCAGTCTCGGCTGGCCGTAAGTGAACTTGCTGATCCCTGGAACTGAGGCACCACGTAACGCGACATCAGTTCGTAGGAGTGCCGGGTGGCGTCGGTGTCGGCCCACTCGTGCCCCATGGTGAGGAAGGTGCCGAATCCACCCGACTGTTCACGCAAGCGGCTGATTTGGTCGATTGCGTCTTCGGGGGTCCCGATGACTGCGAAGCCCGAGGCGTTGAGGGCATCGACCAGAGATGAGTGGTCGGTGGTATCGGGGGCGAGCGGTAGAGCGGCCACTCTCTGGAAGTAGTCGACCCACTGGGCCAGACCGAACTCCACGTCGGCAATGGCCTGTTCTTTGGTGTCGGCAAGGTGCATCGGTCCCACCAGGCGCCACTTGCTCCGGTCCACCGTGGTCCCGAACTCTTCAGACCGCTCTTCCATCACCTTCCAGTGCAGGCCGAGGGCATCGAAGCCACCGGCCGAGGTGGCCCCGATGGAGAGGAGGCTGCAGCCGAAGCGCCCTGCCGCTCGGGGACCGGACGGTGACACCTGGGCGGCCACGGCCACTTCAGGGAAAGGACGCTGGTACGGTCGCATCTGCAGACGTGCCCCCACCAGTTTGAACCAATCGGTTTCATAATCGACGGGCGCGTCGCCCGCCAGGAGCAGGAGAATTGCCTCGAGTGACTCCTCCATCATGTCCCGCTGCTTCGCCACCTCGATGCCCATCATGAAGGCGTCAGAAGGGAGGGCACCAGGGCCGACACCGATCATCAGACGCCCTCGGGTGAGGTGATCGAGCAACACCAGTCGGTCGGCCAGCATGAAGGGATGGTGGTACGGCAGGGAGGAGACCCCTGTTCCCAATCGGATGTGACGGGTTCTCTGAGCGACGGCAGCGATGAATACTTCGGGTGAAGCGATGATCTCGTAGCCGGCGGAGTGATGTTCGCCGATCCAGGCTTCGTCAAAGCCGAGTTGGTCGAGATGCTCGATCAGCTGCATATCCCGCTCGAGCGCAAGCGTCGGATTTTGCCCGACCGGATGGAATGGGGCCAGGAAGATCCCGAATTTCAGGTGTTCTCCGGCATTCAGAGTGGCCATGGATCCCGTGTTCCTCTCTATCTTTGTTACGTCTGTGGAGTGATGAGAATTTTTCCGTGCTCACCGGGCGTGCGCAGGGTTTCGAACGCTCCGGGGGTTTCGTCGAGACCGAACACGTCTGTCACCAGCAGGTCGGCACCGGGCACACCACTGGCCAGGCGCTCCAGAGTGGCCGCGTACTCGGCGGGGGAATAGCCGAAGGAGAAGCGGAATTCCAACTCCTTGGCTACGGCGAAGAACGGCTCGATCGAATCGGCGTGCATGCACACGCCGACCACCACGATGCGGCTGCGCGGAGGGGCCTCTTCGATGATGCCCTGCAACATGCCGGGCACACCTACCGCTTCGAAGATCACCGGATTCTTCAGATCGGCGCCCATCATGACTGCGCCGGCATATTCCATCATGGACACCGGGACTCCGAATGACGCCCAACGATCGTGCGGCGACGACACCGCCGGGTTGATGACTTCATCGGCACCAAATGCTTCGGCCAATCGCCGTCGGGTCGGCGAGAAGTCCGCGGCTAGCACGGGACCGTGGTTGCGCCCCTTGAGCGCGGCGATAACCGCCAGACCCACCGGACCGCACCCGATGACAAGGCACGGCTGACCGGGCTGGAGGTCGGCCAGGCCGACAGCGTGCTCTCCGACCGCCAACGGCTCGGTGAGGGCGGCGATGTTTGTCTCGAGCGAGTCGGGGACCGGCAACAGGAGAGCTTCTTGAAGGACCATACGTTCAGCCAATGCGCCCGGGTACCGGTTTGAATATCCGATCTGTTCGACTCCCCCCTCCCCAATGATGATCGGTACCGAGCAGACCCGGGTGCCCACCGGTAAGGTGCCGGCGGTATCCGGACCGTGCTCGAGGATCTCGGCACAGAATTCGTGTCCGAAGACGGTATCGGCGGAAGCATCGAGCGAAGGTGCTCCCACCCGGTCGAGGAGCCCTGCGAAGTTGGTGAAGTCGGCCAATGCGTGGAGATCAGATCCGCATATGCCTGTCGACAACGGGCGGACGAGTACATGACCCGGACCCGGTGCCGGATCTTCCACATCGACAACATCCAGCCGACCGTCTCGGGTCACTGCAGCTCGCATGTTCCTCCCCCACACCGAACGATCGACACCCTGGTGTCCCATCGCTACGTTCGCCGGTGAGTTTCACACACCGGCCGGCGCTCGGACCATTCGATGCCGGATCGAGCCGCCCGGCACTGTTGATCCGGCCACAACGACCGCTGCCACTACATGGGTATGGATGGTGGGCGGCCTCCCACACCCGAAGGATCGAGCTGACGGATCGCCCATGCCACCCGTCCGTGGGTGTTGGCCTTGCCGACCCTCTCACCGAGCGATGCCATTGAGTGAAGAATCAGGACTATTGCGATGCCGCCGCCGGCGATCACGACACCGATGGGAGCCCAGACCTGAATTTCCACTTCCATCACGACACTTCCCTGTCCGGAGGGCCGGGGGTGGCCCCCAACGCACAACCTCCGCGCCGAATGACACCGATCAGCCCGCGGATGCCTCCGTGACCCTCAGCGCGTGTTCGGCGGCTTGAAATGCCACCGCCGGGTGGAACTGCTTCTCACCCAGGCGCCGTTCGATCTCTTCCCTGTCATATCCCGAGGTGGCGAGCCCGGCTGCCAGGCGTCCGGCGCGGCGGCGCATCTGTTCGGGTTCGGGGAGACGTTGTTCGGCCAGCAAGCCCCGGTGGCTCTGTTGGAGAGGTTCGGGCAATCGGTTGAGGTGACGCAGGGGTAGCCGCGGGATGCGGGTACGGACAGCCAGGCCATCGGCTCCATGGGACCGGGCCAACTCAAAGATGGAGAGGCGATGAAGAGCGCGCCGGAACGGAGAGTTCTTTCCCATGCGGTCACCGAGACCCAGGGATCGGGCCGTTTCGGAGAGATGGAGATCGAATCCATCCGCGTTGACGTCGAGTCCGTAGGACATCCGGCGAAGAAGCCACGTCGTCGACGGGCCGAGGATTCCAAGCCAGTAGAGCTCGACGTAACGGGAACAGGGATGGACGCCATGCGGGTCGGCGATCGGATCTTTCCACGGAACGACCCGGAGGGTATCGGAGGCGCAGCCAGGTGGTCGAGATGGGAGCTTCGATTCGTCGTCGACCGGTGATTGGTCGTCGACCGGTGAGAATGTGACGGTGGATATGGGCATGGGTACCTCCCGATTGCAGGCATGGAGGTGCATTGATCAGTTCTGAAATGGCGAACCGCCATGCACCGAGTTGACCTGAACAGGGTGCCGATCCGACCTTGCCGAGCACCTGGCCAGTTACCTGCTCGGTACCGAGGCAGGTGCGCCTCCCGCGGTAATCGCCCGTCAGGTACTACCTCCGGTTGGCCGATCATTCGAAGCGATCAGAGCGTGTGAATCTCCGTGGAGGGCCCGTTGCCCGACGAACAGTGGTCGTGGCCGGTAAAACGGCAGCGGGGACTACGCGGGTGTCGGCCAATGCGTTGAGCATCACGAAGGCGTCGATCGTCCCCTGAAAGCGAACAGCTGTCACCCGAACGCCGGCATGGCGCAGTTTGTCGGCGAATGCCTCGCTTTCGTCACGGGGACGTCGGCTTCTCCATTGAGCGCCGTGGCGTCGGCGAAGGCCTGGGCGACCGGATCAAGAATGGGCTGGTAGGGCATCAAGGATCCCCCGTTTGATGATGTTCTCGTCTGATTCGAGTGCAGTGGACGCTGGGACATGGACGCCGTAGGTCTTCCACTTCGACAGGGCTGACTTACCAGTGCCCACGGTGGACGACGTCGTCGATCGGCCGGCTTCGGCGAGAGAGGGACGAAGACGGCGGATCGGGTTGGGCCGCCTCACCCAGCAGCACTGCGCCGAGCCACCGGTACCTGTCGGGAACCCCGAGAGCGGCACGCAGGGCGGGCTCACCCCGGAAATTGCCGAGGAAGGCAGCACCGATCCCTTCGTCGGTGGCCCGGAGCAAAAGGGTCATGACGGCGTAGGCGGCATCCACAAACCAGAAGGGCACCACCCATTCGACCTCTACGCCATCGCTTCGGGCCTTGTCTGGCTCGCGATACCGGGACAGGTAGGCCTCGGGATCAGCGAAAGGCAATACGACGACCGGGGCCCGAGATAGACCCTCAATTCGCCGGGAGGTGGAACGCCACGCTTCATCGGTGGTGGCCTGCCAGTACTGCGCCGTCTCGGCTGGTCCTTCGAGGATGACGAACTCTCGGCTCTGGGTATTGCCGGCCGACGGTGCCCGTAGGGCGTCGGCCAGCATCGAATCCACCAAATCCCGCGAAAGAGGGCGACCGGAAAAGTTCCGGGTCATCCGCCGCCGCCGGAGCGCCTCGCTCAGTTGCACCTCGACACCATTGTTCGACGCTACCGTCACCCGACGCCGTCGGATCGGGACCGCTGGCCTGGTGATCGGGGTCGGTCCCGGTGTTCGAGCTCCCAAAGTCGGGAATGTCGACCCCGCTGGTAGGGTTTATACCTGTGTCGAATGGCAGTTGAGGAGTGCAGAGCCGGTCACGACCGGTCCACCTCCGCCGAATAAGGATAGTGATTGCTGTGCCTACCTTCAGAGAGATGCTGGCCGACGCCAAGGCGGCGGTGCGCGAGATCGACCCAGCCCAGGCCGAACAGGAGATATCCGCCGAAAAGGCGGTGTTGCTCGATGTTCGTGAGCCCGACGAGTACGAGCAGGGTGCACTCCCTGGGGCGGTCCACATCCCGCGTGGAACGCTCGAGACCTCGGTGGAGGGGCGTATCCCCGACAAGGCTTCCCACCTGGTGGTGTACTGCGCCGGCGGGACCCGCTCGGCATTCGCGGCGAAGACGCTCCAGGACCTGGGCTATACCGATGTGGCTTCGGTGGTCGGGGGATTCAATCGTTGGAAGGATGAGGGACGGGAGTGGTCGACACCCCGATCGCTCAGTTCCGAACAGCGGAACCGCTACCAACGCCATCTGCTCTTGCCCGAGATCGGTGAGGCCGGCCAGCTGAAACTGCTCGATTCGAAGGTGTTGTTGCTCGGCGCCGGGGGCCTGGGGTCACCGGCTGCCCTGTACCTGGCAGCGGCCGGCGTGGGGACCGTCGGCATCATCGACATGGACGAGGTCGATGCCTCGAACCTTCAACGCCAGATCCTCCACAACACCGACCGGATCGGTGATCGGAAGGTCGACTCGGCCAAGAAGACTCTGACGTTGATGAACCCCGACGTGAACGTGGTCACCTACGACGTTCGTCTCGGGGCTGACAATGTCCTCGACATCATCGACGGGTACGACGTCATCGTGGACGGGACCGACAACTTCCCGACCCGATACCTGGTCAACGATGCGTCCCTGGTGAAGCGAATCCCGGTGGTCCACGGGTCGATCTTCCGGTTCGAGGGTCAGGTCACCGTGTTCAACCCTTACGTGGGCCCGTGTTACCGCTGCATGATCCCCGAGCCGCCTCCGGCCGAACTGGCCCCCAGTTGCTCAGAAGCTGGTGTGCTGGGTGTCCTGTGCGGGATCATCGGTTCGCTTCAAGCCATCGAAGCCGTCAAGATCCTTCTCGACCTGGGTGAAACCCTTCAGGGAAGGCTGATGGCCTATGACGCCCTCGAGCAGAGCTTTCGGACCTTCAAGGTTCATCGTGATCCCATCTGCCCGACCTGTGGTCCCGATGCCGGTGAGATAGTGATCGCCGAATACGACGAACTTTGTATGCCTCACGTGGTGGCGCCACCCGCCGGATCGTAGACGTATCCACGTGCGGCTCGGGTGACGGCTGCTCGGGTTCAGGGTCGGGTTCGCTCAGCCCGATTCACGTCGAGGTACCAGGTGGCTCGGCGGACCCGATGAATCAGAGTTTGTTACGAACTGACGAGGCCGACTCGGTGCCATGCAGCACCACGTCCCCCATCGCCGTGGTGCTGTTCCCTGTGGGCAGGCCGGCAATGCCGACGATGGGCGCATTGAGGGCCTGGCCGCCGGTGGAACCGTAGAACCGGGCATTTCCGAAGGTGAACACCCCTCCATCGGATGCCACCATCCAGTAGCCACCAGCCGGTGATTCCGCCATTCGGCTTCCACTCCGCCGGCGCTGTACTCGCTCTCGTCGTGCTGACACTCGGGCCGATTGAACATGCCCTTCCGCACGAGCGCCAACAGGCAGCAGATCCCCGAATTCACCCACATTCTTGCCACGAGTCCCAAAACAGGGTCGAATCTGGCGTTCATCCTACGCGGACGGTTCACGGTAGACGAGAGGAGAGCACGGGTTGAGCGAAGCGGCTCCCACCGGCGTTGCCGCGGCCAGATGATCTGCTGAAATTCAGGCGACACCGCCGCAACTGCGCGTTTTTGCCCTCCAGAACGCGCGGGACAAAATGCTTGACTGCTCACAGAACGGGAGCCGGTGCCGCCCTGAGATGTAGGCAGAGGTCGCCGGCGGAACGGGAGAGGAACGAGAGGGCCACGACCGGAGAGGCTTGCTGCAGACATTGGGCCTGGTCAAGCCGGTGTTCGGGTACATGATCCCCACAGGTTGGATGGAGCGGTCGCTACAACCAGTCGGGCCCGGCGTGGCGCTACCCGAGTGAATTGGACAATCTTTTTCGTGAATCGCAAGGTCAGCGGTCTGTTCCCGTTCTCCTCGCCGAGGGCATCGTTTCCCTGCTACAAAGAAACACCGCTGTCGAGGGGCTGGATGCCACCAAACCTCATCACCAATTCCTATTAGGCCATGCCTGATAAGGGCTCGCTGGGCGTAACTGGAACCGAAAGGGATGGTTTTGTCAAGATCACTATGGAGGAGAGCGGTATGGGCATAGACCCGGCGCCTGCTGAACGTCTCTTGGACCCCTTCTTCACAACCAAGCCCGACGGGACCGTCCTCGGATTGGCCGTTGTCAAGCGTTTCGCTGAAGTGCATCACGGCACCGTCCGCATCGAGGACGGACCTACAGCCGAGGTGGCACCATGACCGGTGCTGTCGAAGTCCTCGTACTCGTGGCAGACGACAACGAGGGAATACGCGACACCACCGCCGCCATCCTGAGGTCCGTCGGATACACCGTCACCGAGGCGCAAGACGGGGAAGCCGCCCTGGAAGAACTCGCCAAGAAGCTATTCGATGTCGTTGTGCTCGACGTGCGGATGCCCAGACGAGATGGCATCTCTGTTGTCGAAACCCTGAGTCCTGAACCTCCCCCTCCAGTCATCATGATGGCTTCGGCCTATGACTTCGACGTCGACCTTCGACAGCATCTCGGCACCAGGGTCTTCAAGTATCTGAAGAAGCCTATTCCTCCGAAAGAGCTGATCGAGGCGGTCGGCGAAGCCGCTCAGCGCTGAGAGCTGGGAGCCTGACGGCCAGAGTGTCTCGGGTTGGAGCCCGGATCCCGGCTGCGTTGGATCGTCCGGGGTGGCCGGCGCATGCGAAGCGACCTGCCTTCCCCAACGAAGCCCCGGTGAACCCCGGGCTCGGGAAACCGTAACCTGTCACATATGGCACCGAAGACCACGCCCCCTCCCGCGCCTCCCGCGCGTCCCACGCCGACCAACCCCGCTGAGCGACGCACCGACTCGGGAATCGAGATCCGGCCGGTCTACGGCCCGGCCGATCTGGACGGCTGGGATCCGATCCAACAGCTGGGCGAGCCTGGGAGTTACCCCTACACCCGGGGGATCCGCCCCGACATGTACAGGGGGCGCCTTTGGACCATGAGGCAGTACGCCGGGTTCGGTGATGCCACCGCGACCAATGAGAGGTTCAAGTTCCTCCTCGGGGCCGGACAGACCGGGCTTTCGTGTGCGTTCGACCTCCCCACCCAGATGGGGCTCGATTCGGATCATCCTCGCTCCGAGGGAGAGGTGGGGAAGGTTGGCGTGGCCATCGACTCGTTGGCTGACATGAGGCTGTTGTTGGCCGGCCTCCCGCTCGATGAGGTCACCACGTCGATGACCATCAACTCCACCGCCGCCATTCTCTTGCTCTTCTACCAATTGGTGGCCGAAGAGAACGGGGTCGACCCGAAGCTGCTCGGCGGCACCATCCAGAACGACATTCTGAAGGAGTACGTGGCCCGGGGCACCTACATCTATCCACCCCGCCCGTCGATGCGTCTGGTCACCGACACGTTCTCCTACTGTGCCGAGCATCTGCCCGCGTGGAACACCATCTCCATCTCGGGGTACCACATCCGCGAGGCGGGCTCCACGGCGGTGCAGGAGATTGCCTTTACCATCGCCAACGGAATCGCTTACGTCGAAGCCGCCCTGGCCGCCGGGTTGGATATCGACGCATTCGCACCCCGCCTCAGCTTCTTTTGGAACGCCCACAACAACCTGTTCGAAGAGGTGGCCAAGTACCGGGCCGCTCGCCGGATGTGGGCGAAGGTCATGACCGAGCGCTTCGAGGCCAAGGACGAGAAGTCCACGCTGCTCCGCTTCCATACACAAACGGGTGGCTCCACCCTCACCGCCCAGCAACCCGAGAACAACATCGTCCGGGTCGCCATCCAGGCCATGGCTGCCGCCTTGGGTGGCACCCAGAGCCTGCACACCAACGGCTTCGACGAAGCCCTTGGACTACCCACTCAGAAGGCGGCCAAGATCGCTTTGCGGACCCAGCAGATCGTGGGTTACGAATCGGGAATCGCCGACACCGTCGACCCTCTCGCCGGGTCGTGGTTTGTCGAGTCGTTGACCGACGAAGTGGAGAAGGGGGCCTGGGAGTACCTCGAGCGGATCGACGCCATGGGTGGGGCGGTGGACGCCATTGAGGCTCAGTACATGCAGGGTGAGATCGAACAGGCCGCCTATGCCTATGCCAAGGCCATCGACGACAACGAGAAGATCGTCATCGGCGTGAACAAGTACGTCGACGAAACCAACGATCCCGCCGACGTGTTCCCCATCGACGAGGAGTTGCAGCGGTCACAGGTGGCGTCGGTGAAGGCGGTGAGGGCGGAACGGGACCAGTCCGGAGTCGACGCTGCCCTTCTCGATGTGGAGGCCGCCGCCCGCGGGACACAGAACCTGCTGGTGCCGATGAAGGTGGCGCTGGTTCGGATGGCCACTCTGGGCGAGGTGTCCGATGTGCTGCGAGGCGTGTTCGGCGAGTACAGGCCGAGTGGCTGAGAGCGGGCGGCCGGTATCCGAGCGTCATGATCGCGCTGAGCCAGGTGATCGAAGGTGGCCGCGTGGAACTGGGAACCGTAGGGATCTGGGGCGGGAACATCCGGACCCGCCCTCGCGTACGCGTCGCCCCTATCGGACGGAAGCGAGCGCCAGGGGATAGACCTGGTCGATGCCTCTGAGCCTCAGGTGTCGTGCCACTACGGTCATCGTCCAGCCCGTGTCGATGAAGTCATCGACCAGCAACACGGCCCGACCGGAGACTTCAGGCAGTCTGCTCTCGACTGCAGAGGACGGACTGTACGCACTCCATACGTTGCGCAGTCGGTGAGAGCTGTTGGCGCCGCCACTTGCCGACATCCCATGGTGTGCTGCCTCCCCCAGATATGGCAGCCGGCCCACTTCCCCTATTTGGCTGGCCAAGCTCGTGACGAGCTGCGGACGACGGTTCGATCCGACGCTGACCACGGCAGACGGGCGCTTCGGCCATTCGTCCTTCCACCGGGACAGGACCTTGATCACCGCCTGGAACAAGCCATCGTCCACCGGACCGTCAGGAGCGGACTCTGCCAATAGCTTGCGGACCGCTGGTCCGAACCCGATGTCGGTGAGCCTGGTCAGGGCCCGGCCCGGCTCGGCACCCTCACCGGGATCGATTCGTCCTCTCACGTCGATGCCGATTGCACCCATGTTCGACGGCCACATCCTCTTTGGCTCGATGACTACTCCCGGCCTCGCCATGCGCTCCCGAGCCGCTTCCACGGACGACGCGGCCGTCTCCGAGCGGAGGTGGAGGTCACCGCAGTTGTCACACCTGCCGCACACGGTGGCCTCCGCATCGTCGAGCTGGACGCGCAGGAATTCCATACGGCACTGGTCGGTGCCCAGGTACTCGCGCATCGCCTCTTGCTCCTTGCGGCGAACTTCTGCGACTCGATGGTAACGATCGGCGTCGTACTCCCACGCCTCCCCGGTTGATCCCCAGCCACCCCGTACCCGGCGAACCGCGCCATCCACGTCCAAGACCTTGAGCATCGTCTCCAATCGGGAACGGCTCAGGTCGACGAGGGTCTCCAGGGCATTCGTGCTCATGGGCCCGCCCGATTCGGCGAGAGCAGCAATGACCTCCCGCACCTGGTCCTCCGGAGGGAACCCGACGCTGGCGAAGTACCGCCAGATGGCTTCGTCTTCATCGCCGGGGATGAGGACCACGTCTGCCCGCTCGGTTCCACGGCCTGCTCGACCGACCTGCTGGTAGTACGCCACCGGTGATTGCGGCGCGCCGAGATGGACGACGAACTCCAGGTCAGGCTTGTCGAACCCCATGCCGAGCGCAGACGTGGCCACCAGTGCCTTGACCTTGTTGTCGATCAGCAACTGTTCTGCCGCCAGGCGCTCATCTGCACTGGTGCCCCCCGAATAGGCGAGCACCTTGTGCCCGGCACTTCGCAGGTACTCAGCGACGTCGTGGCTGGCCGCCACGGTCAGCGTGTAGATGATCCCCGAACCGGCCCAGTCGTTCAGGTGATCGGCCAACCACGACAGACGGTGGGCGTGGTCTGGCAGCCGCAGCACCGCCAAGTGGAGGCTCTCGCGATCGAGGGACCCTCGCTGGACGAGCACGTCGGAAGACTCCCGCCCGAGACCAAGTATCTCAGCCACGTCCTCCACCACTCTCGAATTGGCCGTGGCCGTGGTGGCGAGTACAGGGGTGCCGGCGGCGAGCTGCGGCAGGAACGTCCTGAGCCGCCGGTAGTCGGGTCGGAAATCGTGCCCCCAGTCCGAGATGCAGTGTGCTTCGTCCACCACGAGCAAGCCGCACGATTCGGCCAGTCGCGGAAGCACCTCGTCCCGGAATTCGGGATTGTTGAGTCGCTCGGGGGACAAGAGGAGCACATCGATCTCACCCCGTTCGACGAGCCCGTAGACCTTGTCCCACTCTTCGGTGTTCGTCGAGTTGATCGTGGCAGCATGGATGCCCGCCCGTTCTGCGGCCGCGACCTGGTTCCGCATGAGGGCCAAGAGGGGGGAGACGATGACGGTTGGTCCGGCCCCGCGTCGACGGAGGAGCGCCGTGGCGACGAAGTACACCGCCGACTTGCCCCAGCCGGTCCGCTGGACGACCAGCGCCCTTCGGTGTCCGATGACGAGGGCATTGATGGCATCCCACTGGTCCTCCCGCAAACGGGCGTGATCCCCCGCCAGTGCGCGAAGGAGCTGCTCGGCCTCAGGGCGAAGGGTCGGGCCGTCTGCGATGGTCATAGGGGAAACCTACGCCGGAGGTGTGCCGGCGCATGGGTCGGGCTCCAGGTTTCACCATCAGGCCGGGGAGGCGGGGATCCCCACTCGGTCGCCGAGCTGATCGCAACCAGACGCCCTGCATTCACCCTCTGTCGGCTCCTGTCCCCTGTGCAGTCCCCGAGCACTCTGCTACCCGACCGGACCCGTCACAGCCATCTGCGGCTGAGGGGCCCCGGGCCTGCCCCCGCGGCTGAGCCAGGCTGCCCGTCCAGCGTCGGGGACCTCATACGATGAAGCCGTCGAGTCTCGGAGGTAGGTCATGGAGCCAGTGCCGGAAGCGTGGGAGCGGGCTGTAGCGGTGGTGGCCCACCCTGACGACCTCGAGTACGGGATGGCCAGCGCCATCGCCGGCTTCACCAGCCAGGGTAAGCAGGTCTCCTACGTCCTGGTCACCAGCGGTGAGGCCGGCATCGACGGGTTGGCTCCCGGCGTGTGCGGTCCGCTTCGCCGGGAGGAGCAGCGACGGAGCGCGGCCGCCGTCGGTGTCGACCATGTGGAGTTCCTCGGCCACCCCGACGGCTCGGTCGAGTACGGCCTCGGTCTGCGCCGCGACATCGCCGGTGCCCTCCGTCGCCTCCGACCCGAGGTGGTCTTCGGCATGAACTTCGACCTCACCTGGGGCGAGAGCGGCTCGGTGAACCACTCCGACCACCGAGCCGTCGGCGTGGCCGTTCTCGACGCCTGCCGGGACGCCGCCAACCGCTGGATGTTCACCGAGGAGGGCGACCCGTGGCAGGGGATCTCCGCCGTCTATATCTCCGGAGGCCAGGCGCCCACCCACTTCGTCGACGTCGGTGGCACCATCGAATGCGGGGTGGCCTCCCTCGAGGAGCACCGCGCCTACATCGACGGGCTCGGTCAGGAGTTCGACCCCGACCGGTTCCTCCGCGACATGGCCGGCTACGGCGGCATGGTGGCCGGCTGCGAGTACGCCGTCCTCCTCCAGTCGTTCAGCGTCTGAGGAGAGGCTCGGCCACCCTCACCGCGCCAACTCGATCGTGCCGCCCACGATGAACCGCCGCGGGAGCCTCGGGCTGGTGCGCCCCCGATAGCTGGTCAACCAGGCCCCGGGCTCTCGTTGTTTATGAAGTTCATACCTTCCGTTTAGCAGGGACTTAGACAGCCGTGGTCCAATGGCAGGGTGACGTTGCCCTTCGAGTTGTGTTGAAGTGGAAGGTAGATGGACATGAGCGAGCATTGGAACCCTCCGACCGGGCCGAATGAGCCGACCGAAGGAACTTCGGCGCCCGCGGGCGGCGGTGCCGGCGTGCCTGCCACCCATGACTCCGGGTCGATCTACGGCGGGGCGATCCCCCTTCCTCCGGCCAACTCGAACCTGGGCGCGCCCTACCCCCCCGAGGGGATGCAAAGCCAGCTGCCTCCCACCGGCGCCACTCCCGCGGTGGGCCCGCCGACGCCGCCGTTCGGGGTCTGGGCGGCACCTCCCGGGTTCGGGTGGGCACCCGGAACTCCGGCGGCCGCCCCGTTCAGTGACGGATGGCCGGGTGCGGCCGGAGGTTCCATTCCACCCCATGGGGGATGGCCCGCACCGGGGTTCCCCTCTCCGGTACCCCAGCCGCCCACTTCGAAGAGGCACAACGGACTGGTGGCAGCGGCGGCAACGGTGGCGATCGTGGTGGCGTTGCTGGCCGGCGCCGGGCTCGGTCATGTGGCGTGGACGCCGCAGAACACGTCGACCAGCCCATCGGGCCCTTCCTCGGGCACGTTCGGGGGCCCGAGCTCCTCTGGAGGCACCTCGCCGTTCGGATCCGGATCGACAGGAAACTCCTCGACCGGGGCAGGTGCCCCCTCGGACATCTCCAGCATCGCTTCCAAGGTGGACCCGACCCTCGTGGACATCAACACCAACCTGAGCTACGAGAATGAGGAGGCAGCCGGCACCGGCATGGTGCTCACCTCGGACGGGGAGATCCTCACCAACAACCATGTGATCGACGGCGCCACCAGCATCAGCGTGACCGACGTCGGCAGTGGCAAGACCTACTCGGCCAACGTGGTCGGCTATGACCGCACCGGTGACGTGGCCGTCATCAAGCTGGTTAACGCCAGCGGTCTGCGGACTATCTCTACCAGCAGCGATACCCCCGCCGTCGGCCAGGCGGTAGTCGGCGTCGGGAACGCCGGCGGGACCGGTGGGACCCCGAGCGCAGCCGGGGGCTCGATCACTGCCCTCAGCCAGTCGATCACCGCCAGTGACGGCAACGGTGGGAATGCCGAGAGCCTCACCGGGCTCATCGAGATCAATGCCGGGATCGAACCCGGCTACTCCGGTGGACCATTGGTCAACACCTCGGGCCAGGTCCTCGGCATGGATACGGCGGCCTCGACCGGGTCCGGCTACAAGGTCTCGGCTGCCCATGCATATGCCATCCCCATCGGCACCGCCCTCTCCATCGCCAAGCAGATTAAGGCCGGTGACGGGTCGTCCACCGTCCACATCGGGGCGACAGGATTCCTCGGCATCAGCGTGCAGGACACGAGCAGTGGCGTCGGTGGGAGCGGTGGTGCAGGCTTCGGCGGCAGGTATCCCGGTGGATTCGGTAGCAGCGGCAGTGGCGGCGGGAGCACCACCTCCGGAGCCGTGGTCGAAGGGACCCTGTCCGGATCGCCCGGCGCCCACGCCGGCCTGGTGCAGGGTGACGTGATCACCGGCCTCGACGGGAAGCCGATCGCCTCGGCGAACGACCTGACCAACCTCCTCGGGGCCCATCACCCGGGCGACACCGTCCAGCTCCAGTGGACCGACCAGTCGAGCCAGAGCCATACGGCCGGAGTCACGCTGACCAGCGGGCCGCCCGCCTGACCACCCGTAGCACCGACGTCGCCTCAGACAGTCGACGGGCCGGTATGGGCATCGAAGGGTCGGTGCTGGTATTGGTCGTTGTCCTACCAGCGGCTCCCGGCCGTAAGCTGCGCACATGTACTACGGCCACAGCTCGTGGATCGCCCTGGTGGTCTTCGGTGGCATGTTCGCCATGAGGTATGTCTCTGCTCAACGCCGCCGAGGGGGCTTCCGCGGAGGTCGAGCCTCGAGGAGCTCGTTCACCGGTACCCAACGTCGGGGACCGACCGGAGGGACGACCGATTGCGATCGCACGGGCGCTACGGCCTCCACTGGCATGGCGGCGGGCTGGTTCAGGGACCCCTTCTTCAAGCACAACGAGCGGTACTGGTCGGGGACCGAATGGACCGAGCACGTGGCTGATGGCGGCGTGCCCGGCACTGACCCGCCGGCAAGCCGGGACCAGCTCGGCGACTGACGAGGGGCCCGGGTTCGACGCCGCGTCCCAAGCCGAGAACCTGGGTCCGATTCCGTCGCTCACTCTTTTGTTACCTGGTCCGACGGGCTCCCACCGGCCGACACGGCCGGCCGAGGCTGCTCAGCCGGCCAGCAGGCGATCCCGCAATGGCCCCGGACCGGCGGCGTCGATGACCGTCCACGCCATGGCCAGGGCGCCATCCCGGACGGCGGCGTCGGCCGAGGCGGTGATGCAGGCAGCGGCGAACCCGGGTTGATGGTTCACCGACCCGGCGGCATCGATGCCGAGCAGCGGGTGGATGGTGGGAATCGCCAACGACACATTGGCCATGTCGGTCGAGAGCGTCGGCCGTGGCGCGTCGGCGTCATCGAGGCCGAAAGACCGACCCAGCTGTTCGGCGTTGGCGCGGTAGGCGTTCAACAAGCCGAGATCACTCTCCATATGCGAGTAATCAGGAGCCAACCGCTCGTAGGTGACCGTCGAACCCGAGGCCAACGCACCCGCTTCAAAGCAGGCCCGGACCCGGACCTCGAGGGCCTCCAACTCCTCCAAGGTGGAGGACCTGCACATGAACCGCCCGGTCACCCGGGCCGGGATGATGTTGGCCGCGGCCCCACCATCGGTGACCACGCCGTGCACCTGGTCATGGGGCAGGAGCTGCTGACGCAACAGACCGAGGGCCACCTGGGCGATCACCATGGCATCCCCGGCGTTGATGCCTTCCCATGGGGCGGCCGAGGCGTGGGCGCCTCTCCCGGTGAAGGCCACATCGAAGTGGGCGACGGCCAGGCAGGTCGCCTGCAACCGGTCGTTGGGCCACGGATGGACCATCATGGCGGCCTGGACCCCGTCGAAGACCCCGGCGTCGAGCATCACCACCTTGCCCCCGCCGCCTTCCTCGGCCGGGGTCCCCAGCACCCGGACGGTGAGCCCCAGCTCATCGGCCACCGCCGCCAACCCCAGGCCGGCGCCGACCGCGGCGGCGGCGATGATGTTGTGTCCGCAGGCGTGACCCACACCCGGAAGGGCGTCGTACTCGGCACAGACCGCCACCGTCAGCGGACCCGACCCGAATCGGGCATCGAAGGCGGTCGGGAGCCCGGCCACTCCTTCGGTCACGGAAAAGCCTCCGTCAGCCAGGGCGCCGGCGGTCCACGTTGCCGCTTGCTTCTCCTCGAACGCCGTCTCGGGATGTCCGTGGATGGTGTGGCTCAGGCGGACCAGGTCGCCAAGCTTGTCGTCGATGGCCGCCCGGGCGCATTCCTTCAAATCTGTCATCTGTGCCTTCCGACCGGGATTCTGGGTATGCGGTGAGGTTGAGGTGAGGTGAACGGCTATTCGATAAGGGCGATGACGTCACCCGGCCCCACCGCGTCACCGGCCTTCACCTTGACCTCTTTCACAGTTCCGCCCTTTTCGGCATTCACGTTGTTCTCCATCTTCATCGCCTCGAGGACGCAGACCGTCTGGCCGACTTCGACCGCGTCGCCCACGTCAACCAACACCTTGACGATGGTGCCTTGCATCGGAACAGCCACGGTGCCGGAGCCGGACCCGGCCGACGCCGCTTTCGGACGCTTGGGGCCGGCATTCGCCCGGGCGGTGGAACCGCCTCCACCGGTCACGACCACCGGGTCACCGAGATCGGGCACCCACAGCCTCACCTGATAGCGACGACCGTCGACCTCGGCGGTGACCTCGCGCAGCACCTTGGCCACCGGTTCGCCACCGTCGGCCACCGGTTCGACTGCCGGGGCGGACACATCGGTGCTCACTCCGCTCAGGTCCAGCGACTGCTCCACCCAGTTGGTGGAGTGCTTGGCATTGGCGAAGTCCGGATGGGAAAGGATCGCCACGTCGGCGGGAAGGGTGGTGGCCACCCCCTTGATGACCGTCTCCTCGATGGCCCTGAGCATCCTCTTCCGGGCCGACTCCCGGTTGTGGCCCCACACCACCAATTTGGCGATGAGGTTGTCGTAGTACGGGCTCACGGTGTCGCCGGAGGCGTAGCCGGAATCGAGCCGGACCCCCGGGCCTCCCGGGGTCACGAACCGGGTGATGGTCCCAGGAGACGGGGTGAAGGCACCCTCGGCCGGATTCTCGGCGTTGATGCGCACCTCGATGGCGTGCCCATCTCGGCGGACGTCGTCCTGACCAAACCCGAGAGGCTCGCCCGAGGCCACCCGCAATTGCCATTCGACCAGGTCGAGACCTGTGACGAGCTCGGTGACCGGGTGCTCGACCTGTAGCCGGGTATTCATCTCGAGGAAGAAGAACTCACCTTCCTGATAGAGGAACTCGACGGTGCCGACGTTCACATAGCCGCACGCCTCGGCCACTTTCACCGAGGCTTCACCCATCGCCCGCCTTACGTCGTCGGGGAAGTCGGGGGCGGGGCTCTCTTCCACCAACTTCTGATGGCGGCGCTGGGCCGAACAGTCGCGTTCACCCAGCCACAGTGTGTGGCCATGGGTATCGGAGATGATCTGCATTTCGATGTGGCGAGGCCAGGCCAGGTAGCGCTCGAGGTAACACTCGTCACGTCCGAAGTGGGAGAGCGCCTCGCGCATGGCCGACTCCAGGGCGTCCGCAGCTTCGGCGGGTCCCTGAACAACCTTCATGCCCCGGCCGCCGCCTCCGTAGGCCGCTTTGATGGCGACCGGCCAACCGAACTCGTTCCCGAAGGCGACCACCTCATCGGGCGAGGTCAACACTTCGGAGCGTCCGGGAACCCCCGAGACCCCGGCTCGCTCGGCGGCATGGCGCGAACTGATCTTGTCACCCATGACTTCGATGGCTTCGGGCGGCGGACCGATGAACGTCACGCCCCGCTCGGTGATGGCTCGGGCGAAGTCGGTGTTCTCCGAGAAGAATCCGTACCCGGGGTGCACGGCGTCGGCACCGCTCTTCTCGATGGCGTCCAGAATCGCCTCGGTGTTGAGGTAGCTCTCCGCGGTCGTCTGGCCACCGAGTGCGTACGCCTCATCGGCCAACCGCACATGGAGCGCGTCCCGGTCGAGCTCGGAGTAGACGGCCACCGTGGCCACTCCCATTTCGCGACAGGTCCGGATGACCCTGACGGCGATCTCCCCCCGGTTGGCGATGAGAACCTTCTTGAGCACGCTGAGCCTTTCGAATCAGATGAAATCAACTGTCCGGTGACCGTTGACAGGCGCCACAACACTGGCACGGCTCGAAGGGTGTGTGCCACGTCGAGCCGTGCAATCGTAAGGTGGACACCGTGCGGGACCCCAGCTTCACCGATATTCGGTGGTTCGAATCAATTGACTCGACCAATCGTTACCTGCTCGACGAGGCCCGAGGCGGGGCTCCACATGGGGTGGTGGCGGTGGCTGACCACCAGTTGGCCGGCCGTGGTCGGCTCGGGCGCCGTTGGGAGGCACCGGCAGGGTCCAACCTGCTGGTATCCGTGCTCCTCAGACTGGGTCTCCCCCCGGAGGCTCGCCACCTGGCCAGCGCCGTGGTGGGGTTGGCGGCGGTGGACGCCGTCATCTCTGAATCCGGGGTGACTCCGGGAATCAAGTGGCCGAATGACCTTCTCGGGCCGGACGGCCGCAAACTGGCCGGAGTTTTGGCCGAGGCCGATCTGGCCGGGCCCCAGGAGCGCGGATATCCGCCGATCGTGGTGGGAATCGGGATCAATGTGGGCTGGCCGTTGTCGGATGCCGACCTACCCGGGGATCTGGTCGGGGCGGCGACATCGCTTCAGCAAGAGGCCGGGCGCCCGGTGGACCGGTCAGCTCTGCTTCATGCCCTGTTGGCGGCGTTGGGTCCCCGGGCCGCATCGTTGGGCACGCCCGAAGGCCGGGCTGAGCAGGCGTCTGACCTACGGCGACGTTGCGTGACCATCGGCTCGCAGGTGCGGGTCGAGTTGGCCGGTGGGGGATTCGAGGGAATGGCCACCGATGTGACAGACGAGGGTCATTTGGTGGTGGCCACCGGGAGTGGTTCCCGCACCGTGGTGGCGGGTGACGTCCTGCATCTGCGACCGGCGGGTTGAACCCGGGTTTCTCCCAGGTGGGAGCAGTGCAACAGAGTAGGCTGCCCCGATTATGCGACTACTGGTCACCGGCGCTGCCGGCTTCATTGGATCGAACTTCGTGCGTTACTGGATAGAGCGTCACGGCGATGACACGGTGGTCGCCCTCGACGCGCTGACCTACGCAGGCAATCGGCCCAATTTGATCGACGTGGAGGACAGGTGCCCGTTCGTCCACGGGGATATCGGGAACCTCGACCTCATGACCGAGGTGTTGACCGAGTACCAGATCGACGTGATCGTGAACTTTGCCGCCGAGTCCCATAACAGCTTGGCCATCCTGGATCCGGCTCGCTTCTTCCGTACCAACGTCCTCGGCACCCAAACCTTGGCCGAGGCGGCCCGTCGCCACGGAGTCTCCCGGTTCCATCACATCTCCACCTGTGAGGTCTACGGAGACCTCCCGCTCGACTCCGACGAGGTGTTCACCGAGTCCACGCCCTATCGGCCGCGGACCCCGTACAACGCTTCCAAGGCGGGTGCCGACCATGCGGTCCGCGCCTACGCAGAGACTTTCGGGCTTCCCGCCACCATCACCAACTGTTGCAACAATTACGGCCCCTACCAGTTCCCCGAGAAAGTCATCCCCCTCTTCACGACCAAGGCGTTGAACGACCAACCGCTACCTCTCTACGCCTCGACCCAGAACCGACGCGAGTGGCTCCATGTCGATGACCACTGCAGCGCCGTCGAGATGGTGCTCCAGCACGGCGAGGCTGGGGAGACCTACAACGTCGGGAGTGGCGTCGAAGCCAGCATCGAAGAGATCGCCGACGCGGTCTTGGCCGCCACCGGTCGCCCCCAGTCCCTCAAGGAGATCGTGCCCGACCGACCCGGCCACGACCGCCGTTACCTGCTTGATTCGTCGAAGATCCGCACCGAACTGGGCTGGGAGCCGACCGTTCCCTTCGCGGAAGGCCTGGCCGCCACCGTCGGGTGGTATGCCGATCACCGGTCGTGGTGGGAGCCATTGGTCGACCGGGCGCCGGTTCTCGAAGGAGCGTGGGTGGGCCCGAGCACGGGCGGCCCCGGCTCAGGGTCGTGAGCTCCCGGCCCCGGGTGCTGGTGACCGGTGGAAACGGCCAACTGGGTCGCGATGTTCGGGATGTCCTGGCTGGAGCGATGCCCGACGGCGGGGTGCTGCCGGCCGGAGCCGGTGACATCGACATCCTCTCCACTGACATCGACACGCTTGACGTGGTCGATCGGACGGCAGTGGGGGAGGCGTTCGAATCGTTCCGGCCCAATATCGTCATCCATGGTGGAGCGTTCACCGCGGTGGACGCGTGCGAGTCAGACCCCGATACCGCGTTCGCGGTCAACACTATGGGTACCCGTCATGTGGCCGAGGCATCCCGTCGGGTAGGCGCCCACATCCTGTATGTCTCCACCGACTATGTCTTCGACGGGACCTTGGACCGGCCCTATGTGGAGTGGGACGCCACCAATCCACAGTCCGTCTACGGGCGGAGCAAGCTGGGCGGTGAGCACGAGGTGGCAGCCGTCAGCGGTGGCGACGCCACGGTGGTCCGCACCGCCTGGGTGAGTGGCGCCCATGGGGCGAACATGGTCAAGACGGTGCTTCGGCTGGCCACGGGCCCCGGAGATGGCCCTCTGCGATTCGTGGATGATCAGCACGGGACACCGACCTTCACCGCGGATTTGGCCTCCACCATTGTGGGACTTGCACTCGACCGCCGTCCGGGGACGTTCCACGTCACCAACCAGGGCGAGACAACCTGGTTCGGGTTCGCCCAGGCCACGCTGTCTGCGGCCGGGCTCGACCCTGAGCGGGTAGAGCCGATCGCCACCGGAGATCTCGACCCGCCGCGCCCCGCCCCCCGCCCGGCCAACTCGAGGCTGGACAACGCCGCACTGCGATTGTCGGGGCTGGCCCTGCTGCCGAAGTGGACCGAATCGCTGACCCGTCTGGTCGAGGTGCTTCCGGCGGTGGCGGAACGCGGCTGATCGACGATATGGACGATGACGCCGAAGCAATGGGATCGTGCGACGGGAAGTACCGATGAAGGCACAGGCTGACGATGGGAACAAGATGAAGGAGTCAGGCAGAAGCGGGGTATTGGGGGCAACCGGAGGCCGAGGAAAGCGTGATCCCGAAGCCGGCAGCCCGGGTGCCTACTTTGGTCAAAGAGGTGCTGCCGTCCGGGTTCTGCCCCACGGCCATGGACATGCCATTGCCGTCATCGGAGTGGGTTACGTCGGGCTTCCCACTGCCGCCACCCTTGCCCACCTCGGTCACCGGGTGACCTGTGGCGATGCCGATCCTGACAAGATTGCGCTACTCCGAAAGGGCAATGTGCCGATCGTCGAGGCTCACCTCGAGGATCTGGTGCGAGAGGGTCAAGCCGCTGGACGATTGGATTTCGTGGTAGGTGCGACCAGTGCGGTGGCTGACGCCGAGTTCGTCTTCCTCTGCGTTCCGACGCCTCAGCGTGAAGACGGCTCGGCCGACCTTTCCTTTGTGGAATCTGTGGCCAAAGAGATCGCACCACACCTGGCCCCCGGCACCATTATCGTCAACAAGTCAACGGTTCCGGTAGGTTCGACGCTGGTGGTCGAGCGGGTGCTCGGCCGGCATGACATCACCGTGGTGTCGAACCCCGAGTTCTTGCGGGAAGGGACCGCGGTGCCGGACAGCCTCCACCCTGAGCGCATCGTGGTCGGCGCTGCCGATCAGGCCGCCGCCGCCCGGGTCGGGGACCTCTTCGCCGGAACTCATGCCCCCCTCCTCATCACCGATGCCGCCACTGCGGAGACCATCAAATACGCGGCCAATGCATTTTTGGCCACCAAGCTCAGTTTCGTCAATGCGGTGGCCGGCCTGTGTGAGGCCGTCGGGGCCGACGTACGCGACGTCATACTCGGGCTCGGCTATGACAAGCGGATCGGGTTCGAGTTCCTCCGGCCGGGCCCCGGGTGGGGAGGGAGTTGCCTGCCCAAGGACACCCGCGCTCTGGTCCGTATCGCTGAACAGGCCGGCTACGACTTCTCCTTCCTTCGCGGCGCCATTTCCACCAATGAAGAGCAGTTCGCCCGGGTGGTCGACAAAGTGAAACGGGCAGTGGCCCGGGCCACTTCTGCGCCTGTCGATGCGCTCAAGCCGACCGGGGGCGACCTGGCCGGTTCCGTGATCGCGGTGTGGGGTCTGACCTTCAAGGCCGGGACCGACGACCTCCGAAACTCGCCGTCGGTCGAGATCATCAAACGCCTGGTTGCCGAGGGAGCCACCATCCAGGCGTTCGACCCCACGGTGAAGATTCCGTCGGGACAGTCGTCGGCCCATGTGGAGGAGCTGAGCCGCTCCGAAGCCGGTGGCGTGGTTACCACCCTCGATGATTCGGTCCGTGCCTTCCCCGATGCCTACGCCGCCTGCGAGGGGGCTACTGCAGTGGTGGTCCTGACCGAGTGGGACGAGTTCCGATGGCTCGATTTCTCCCGGGTTCGGGAGCGTCTGGCGGCACCGGTGGTGGTCGATGCCCGCAACTTGCTCGACCCGGCTCAGCTGCGCCGTATCGGATTCGACTACACCGGGATCGGCCGCCGGTGAGCGGCCGCTATGTGGTGATGGGCGGAAGCGGGTTTCTCGGGTCGCACCTTTGCGACCGGCTCCTCGGGCGCGGTGACGAGGTGGTCTGTGTGGACGATTTCTCCACCGGACGTCGCTCGAATGTGACACATTTGTCAGATCATCCGGCATTTTCCCTGGTCGAAGCGGACATCTCTGTTTCTGTGCCGGTCGAGGGCCCGCTCACCGGCGTGCTCCACCTGGCCAGCGCGGCATCCCCGCCCGACTACCTGGCCCGACCGCTGCAAACCTTGGCGGCCGGGAGTGAAGGGACCCGCCTGGGCCTCGAGCTGGCGGAGCGGCATGAAGCCAGGTTCTTGTTGGCATCGACCAGCGAGGTCTATGGCGACCCCGATGTCCATCCCCAGACCGAGACGTACTGGGGGAACGTGAACCCGGTGGGGCCTCGCAGCGTGTACGACGAGGCCAAGCGATTCGCCGAGGCCCTCACCATGGCTCATCACCGGGAACGGGGGGCCGACATCGGCATCGCCCGGATCTTCAATACCTATGGGCCGCGGCTTCGCCCCGACGACGGCCGGGTCGTATCCAACTTTCTGCTCCAGGCCCTGCGAGGTGAACCGCTGACCGTGTACGGCGACGGCAGTCAGACCCGGAGCCTGTGTTATGTCGACGACGAGGTCGCCGGGTTGGTCGCGCTGCTCGACGCCGACATCACCGGACCTGTGAACATCGGGAATCCTGACGAGTACACCGTGCTCGAACTGGCCCGGACAGTCGTCGAACTGACAGGCTCTCTGTCGACGATCGTCCACCAACCCCTGCCCTTGGACGACCCGAGCCGGCGCCGGCCCGATATCACGTTGGCAAGGAGCGCCTTGGGGTGGGAACCGACCACCGGTCTCAAGGAAGGCCTGACCCGCACTGCCACTTTTTTCGCCGGGAACGCCGGGGTGGCGCCGGGAACGCCGGGGTGACACATGGAATGCAAAGGGAGAAAGAGTCATGAGTAATGCCGAGCCGGCGGGACGCATGGATGGTGGGCAGGCGGAAGGCGTGGCCACCGGCCGCGTCTACGCCACGTTGTCGGTCATCGTGCCCGTCTACAACGAGCGCAACACGGTGGCAGAAGTGATCCGCCGGATTCGAGCCGTGGACATCCCCTTGGCCGTCGACGTCATCGTTGTCAACGACGGATCGTCCGACGGGACCGACAAGGTGCTGGCCGCTATCGAGGACTCGACGGTCAAAGTGGTGAACCACTCGCTGAACCAAGGCAAGGGGGCGGCGATCCGCACCGGCCTGGCCGAGGTCCGGGGCGACCTCGTCCTCATTCAGGATGCGGATCTCGAATACGATCCCGACGATTGGCCCAAGCTGCTCGAGCCCATCCTGAAAGGAAAGGCACGGGTCGTCTACGGCAGTCGGTTCACCGGCGAGCGGATGAATATGTTGCCTTCGCACTGGATCGGCAACCGCGTCCTGTCCCTGGTGACCAATGTGCTCTATTCCACCACGCTCTCGGACATGGAGACCTGTTACAAGCTCTTTGATCGGAAGGTCATCTCAGGCATCACCATCGAGTCCGACCGGTTCGATTTCGAGCCCGAGATTACCGCCAAGGTCCTGCGGAAAGGGCATCGCATCTACGAAGTGCCCATCTCCTATGCCGGACGTGAGATCAACGAAGGGAAGAAGATCACCTGGCGTGATGGAATCGGGGCATTGAAGGCGCTGATCAAGTTCCGCTTTACCCGGCTCGACCCTTGAGGGGGGGCCTCACCGAAGACGGTGGGGGCCGGATTGCCGTGGTGGTGGTCAACTACGAGTCAGGCTCCGTCCTGGCCAGTTGTATCGCAAGTCTGCGGGCGGAGGGACCCGCAGAGTTGGTGGTGGTCGACAATGGCTCGACCGATGGATCCGTGGACGAGCTGCGTCAGCGATTTCCTGACGTCAAGGTGCTTCTCCCCGGACGGAACCTCGGCTACGGGGCCGGTGCCAATCGCGGGGTGGCAGCCACCCGGTCTGAATTCGTCCTGGTGTGCAACCCCGATCTGTCAGTCTCGCCGGGCGTGCTGATGGAGTTGACCAAGGTGCTCCAGACCGATCCCACTGCCGCGGTTGTGGGCCCGTTGATCCGGACGCCGGAAGGCGAGCGCTATCCCTCCGCCCGCCGGTTCCCCTCCATGATCGACGCGGCGGGTCACGCACTCCTCGGCCAGTTCGTCCCCAACAACCCATTTACCCGCGCCTATCAAGAGTCCGATTTGGCCCTCGACCTCGAAACTGTGCGGACGGTGGATTGGGTGTCGGGGGCCTGCTTCTTGGTGCGGAGATCGGCGTTCGAGCAGGTCGGGGGCTTCGACGAACTGTTCTTCATGTATGCCGAGGACGTCGACCTGTGCTGGCGACTGGGACGAACCCACTGGAAGGTCGCCTATGCCCCGAGAGCAGTCGTGACCCACGTCCAGGGGGTCTCCACCGCCCGGCATCCCTATCGGATGATCATTGAGCACCATCGTTCCCTGCTGCGGTTCGCCAGGCGGTCGACAACGGGGTGGCGACGGGCACTTCTTCCCTTGGTGGTGGTGGGGATCGGGGTTCGCGCCATGCTGGCCGGGCTCAGGGAAAAATCCACCCGATAACCGGGGTTGGCCAGGGACTGACCGACCGGTGGGGCGCCACGTTGTATGGTGTCGTCCGATCATGGCCAGCAATGCAACAGGGAAGTGGGTGGCGCGGGCTGCGTCCACCGGAGGAGGCAAGACCTATCGCGGACAGATGCCGATCAACTGGTACGCCAGTCTGATCATCATCTGCGTGGTGGGTCTGTTCCTGATCGGGTACAGCCGGTATCAGCTGACCCATAAGTCCACCAGCGCAACCGGGCCGCCCACCACGACAGAGACCTGGCACGCGGCGCTCGGGATCGACGTGTGCGGCACCATCGAGCCGAACCTCACGGCCAGCACCAACACCTCGAAAACCGGGTTGACGGCAGACGGGAGCGGCCTGGTGGTCGTCAGTCCGAAGAACAGTTCCGAATCCGGAGCGAACGCCACCCTGGGCAAGTTCGTGTCCGGGTACAAGGGTCTCACGCTCACCTCCTCGACATTGGGCTACCCGGGGAAGAAAGTGATGACCAATGGTGCGACCTGCCCCAAAGGCACGCCCGACGCCGGCAAGCAGAGCTATGTGATTGTGGTCGACTGGACCAACTATCTGTCCAAGAAGTCCACCGAGGTCAGTGGAAACCCGGGGTCGCTCAAGTTCGGCAACGGCCAGATGATCACCATGGCATTTTTGCCGGCCACGGCTTCGGATCCCAAGCCCCCTGCCGCCGCCATCACCAATCTGATCACCGCCGTCCAGTCGGGAGCCACCACCCCGACCACCGCACCGGCCACCACGCCGACCACCGCACCGGCCACCACGCCGACCACTGCACCGGCCACCACGCCGACCACTGCACCGACTTCGTGAAGCACTCTGGCGGAACCTCCACGTGAGGGCCGTCGTCCTGGTGGGCGGCGAGGGGACCCGGCTCCGGCCTCTGACGTTGACCACTCCGAAGCAGATGCTCCCCATCGTGGAGCATCCGATGATCGAACGGGTGCTCGGCCACTTGGCCGCCCATGGGGTCGACGACGCGGTTCTTTCCCTCGGATACCGACCTGATGCCTTCATCAACGCCTATCCGGACGGGACTGTCGCCGGCATTCGCCTCTCCTATGCGGTGGAGCCGACACCTCTCGATACCGCCGGAGCCATCCGATTCGCTGCTGACCATGTCGGGATCGACGACACCTTTTTGGTAGTGAATGGAGATGTCCTCACCGATCTGGATATCAGTGCGCTGATCGCCTTCCATAAGGAGCACGGGTCGGAGGCCACCATCAGCCTCACCCCGGTGGACGATCCCTCTGCATTCGGCGTGGTGCCCACCGACCCCGACGGGAGGGTGCAGGCGTTCATTGAAAAGCCCCCCCGGGACGAGATCCCGACCCACCTGATCAACGCCGGGACCTACGTGCTCGAAGCGACGGTGCTCGGACGCATTCCCGAGGGGCGCCGAGTGTCCATCGAACGGGAGACCTTCCCACAGATGGTGGAGGCCGGGTCGCTCTATGCCCAAGGCTCGGAGGTGTACTGGATCGATACCGGTACGCCGTACACCTATCTCCGGGCCCACGCCGATCTGCTGCTCGGCCGGCGCAATATCCCACCGGCACCTGACGCCGTGGAAGACGATTCCGTGGGTGAGGGGGTATGGCGAATCGGAGAAGTGGACGTGGCGAGCATCTCGGTCACCCATTCGCTGGTGGGCAAAGGGGCCCTGATCGACGCAGGCGCCGTCGTCGACGGCTCAGTGGTCGGCCATGGAGCGGTGATCGAAGAGGGCGCTTCCGTACTTGGGTCCGTGCTGCTTCCCGGTGCCCGCGTCGCCGCTAAGGCGACTGTCGAAGGTTCGATCATCGGACCCGACGCCACCATCGGTCAACGGTGTGTCATCCAACCGCTGTCGGTGATCGGAGCCGGCGTCGTGACGGCATCAGGCACCATCGTCGACGGTGGTCGCATACCGGCCGGGGCCTGAACGGATGCACACCCTGGTCACCGGAGGCGCCGGATTCATCGGCTCGACTCTGGTCGACCGATTGCTGGCCGAAGGCCACTCCGTCGATGTTGTCGACGACCTTTCGACCGGTTCCCTCTCCAATCTGGCCGAGTCCCGGGCGACAGCCGGTCATCGTCTGCGGGTGAACAACCTCGATGTCCGCTCGTCCGAAGTGGTGGACCTGATGAACCGCCGGCGCCCGGAGGTCGTCTTTCATCTCGCCGCCCAGGCCGATGTCCGGGTGTCCGTTGCGCAACCGATTTTCGATGCCGACGTCAATCTGCTCGGTACCCTGCGAGTTCTTGAAGGAGCTCGCACGTCCGGCGTCACCCGGGTGGTCTTCGCGGCCAGTGGCGGAACCCTCTATGGGGACCCGGATGCTGCCGATCTACCGGTCAAGGAGTCGCTCCCACATCGGCCCTTGTCGCCGTACGGCGTGTCGAAGAAGGCCGCCATCGACTATCTGGTCGCCTACCGGGAGCTGCACGCGTTGGAATTCGCGGCGCTGGCCCTGGCCAATGTGTACGGCCCCCGCCAGGATCCTCACGGTGAGGCGGGAGTGGTGTCGATCTTCGCCGAGCGCCTGCTGCGGGGACAGCCGATCACCATCTTCGGGGACGGGGAGCAGACCCGCGATTTCGTCTATGTCGATGATGTGGTGGACGCCTTCGTGCGCGCGGCGACCAAAGGTGGAGGGCTCGTGTGCAATATCGGCACCGGTCGAGAGACCTCGGTCAATGAACTTCTCCGCGAACTGTCGACCCAAGCCGGTGTCAGCGTTCCGGTTGAGTACGCACCGCTGCGCCCCGGCGAGCTCCTCAGGAACAGCCTCGACCCCGGGCGTGCCGGCATCCACCTTGGGTGGAAACCCTGGACCGGGCTCGGAACAGGCACTGCCGCGGTGCTCGACTTCGTGCGCGAACGGATCAGCGCTTCCGGCGATTGAATCCGAGTTTGGCCGGGTCCTGCTCATCGGGTAACGAGGGGACAGCCGGACGGGCGGCCCGCCGCCGCGAAGGCGGTCTCCCGATCTGCGTACGCCTTGATCTCGATGGCGTTGCCACTCGGATCCAGAACCTTCCCTTTCCGTTGCTGGTCGGTGAGCCGGCGTACTCGGTGCACAAGGGATCGAGCCACCGAACATGGTGTTTGTTCACCCGGGCCGCGATCCGATCGAGTTCGTCGATTCCGAGGGTGACGCCGAGGTGGTGCACACCTCGTTGCTCGTCGGTGAGCACCCCGTCCGACCGCTCGTGCAGGGTGATCTGCATCCCGTAGAACCGGACGTCGCACCAGCCGGTGCGTTCTCGTCCCGGACCACAATCCGGCCTATCGAGTTAGAAGCGCCGCGCCTCGGCCGGATCGCGCACAGGAATCGACACGTGATGAATCGGTTCCACCTCCGACAAGCTATTTCCGAGGTTCACAATCGGCCGGAAGCACGCTGGATCACGGCCGTGCGCTCGCTCCTGGGCGGTAGGTACTACACTGGTGATGTCCTGGTGCGCCTTACTTTCGCGACAGGCCACGGTCGGGGTCTCTCCCCGTCGTCCCCCACTGTCGCACGAAAGCGCTTCCATGCCCCTGCCCCAACCTTCGTTCGCCGATCTCGGCGTGCCCTCAGACATCGTCGCCGCGCTGAAAGCGCGTTCGATCATTACGCCCTTTCCCATCCAGTCCGCCACCGTTGTCGACGCCATGGCCGGTCGCGACGTTTGCGGTAAGGCTCCCACCGGATCGGGCAAGACCCTGGCCTTCGGAATTGGAGCGGTGGCCCGTCTGACCGGGAAACCAGCCCGTCCGAAGCATCCCCGGATGCTCGTCCTCACCCCGACCCGTGAGCTCTGTGCCCAGGTTGCCTCGGAACTGGCCACCCTCTGCACCTCCCGGAACCTTCGGGTGGAAACGTTCTACGGCGGTGTCGGCTACGGGCCCCAGCTCAAGTCCCTCTCCCGCGGCGTCGACATCGCGGTGGCGTGCCCGGGCCGCTTGGGCGACCTGATCGAGCGGGGCAGCATCCGACTTGATGCCATTGAGATAGTGGTGATCGACGAGGCGGACCGGATGGCGGACATGGGGTTTCTCCCCGATGTGCGCCGGCTACTCGACAAGACCCCCGCCTCCCGTCAGACGCTCCTCTTTTCGGCCACCCTGGACGGGGACATCGATGTCCTGGTGAAGCGGTACCAAAAGGATCCTGTGCGACACGAACTCGAAGCCGAAGATGATGCCAGCGAAGCTGTGCATCTCTTTTGGAGAGTGTCGTCGGGTGATCGGGTCGAGACGACGGCATCGATAGCCGCGGCCTCGGGCCCGACCATCGTGTTCTGCCGGACCAAGCACAGTACGGATCGGATCGCTCGTCAGCTCGATCAACGAGGTGTTCGGGCTGCCGCCATTCACGGCGACCGGAGCCAAAAACAACGGGAGCGGGCGCTCGAGTCATTTGTCCAGGGTTCGGTCGATGCGTTGGTCGCTACTGATGTGGCCGCTCGTGGGATCCACGTCGACGGGGTGAACGCGGTGGTCCACTTCGATCCTCCGACGGACTCCAAGGACTACGTGCACCGCTCGGGCCGCACTGCCCGGGCCGGAGCAACCGGAGTAGTCGTCAGCTTCGTCACCCCCGACAAGACCGGCGCGGTAAAACGGATCCAACGAGACCTGGGCATGCCGGCAGGTTTGGATGTTCCCGACATGTCGAGGATCTCCGACGTCCTGGGTGCACCGCCCCAGCGGAAGCCCCGCAAAGAGCACGCTGGTGCCAGTGGCTCGGCCAATGGCTCGGCCAATGGCTCGGCCAATGGCACCAACCGCTTTGGGTCCGGCCGCTCCGAGTCCTCGAACGGGTCGACCCGCACCGGTAAGCCGTGGAAGCAACGCCCGGCATCGAGTCGTGGTGCCGGCAAAGGTCCAAGAGCCAACGGGTCCGACCGGGGACCGTCGGAGGGAAGTCCTGACCGCAACGGCTCCGGTGGTGGCCATAAGAAGAAACCTGCGGGTGCCGGCGGGTGGAGCAAGACGGGCAAGCCCGGTGCCAAGCCTGCGGGGGCTCGTGGTCATTCCGCCGGAGGCAAGGGCGGTGGGGGACAATCCGGCAGCGGTTCGCACTCTCACGCCCACGCTGGACATACGGGTGGGGCGAAGCAAGCCGCCGGCGCCGGTGGGCGTCGAGGCCGCTGACCGTCTGTCCGGTTGGGTCACCAGGGGCTCTTTGAGCGCGTACAGTCGTGGTCATGGCATCTGACACCAAACCCACTGTGACCATTCCCGACGGGGCGCCGCCCGCCGGCCTGCTCGTCGAGGACATCGAGGTCGGTGAAGGTCCCGATGCGGTGGCCGGCTCGCCGGTCAGCGTGCACTACGTCGGCGTCTCATGGTCGACGGGCAGCGAATTCGACTCCTCGTGGAACCGGGGTGAGCATTTTTCGTTCCCTTTGGGCGCCGGGCACGTGATCTCGGGTTGGGATCAGGGCGTCGCCGGCATGAAAGTCGGAGGCCGCCGACGCCTCACCATTCCGCCCCACCTCGGATACGGCGAACGGGGCGCCGGTGGCTCCATCGGGCCCAATGAGACGCTCGTCTTTGTGGTGGACCTGGTTGGGGTCGGCTGAAACGATCAGCGGAACAGGTCTTCATCCGGCGGTCGGATGATCTCGGCAGCCACCGACGCAAACCGCAGCCACCGGGGGTCAACCCCCCGGATCACCGCGGCGGGAATGCCGCGATCTTTGCCCATCACCAATTCAGCCGCGGAAGCCAGCTCATCGGCGATGCACACCTCGGTGGCTTCGAGCACCCGGCCAGTGGCGTCGGGCGTACCGCGCAGATCCACCACGCCGGCGATGCCGGCAATGCCGATGGCGACGTCGGTGACACCACGCCGCCAGGTACGGCCGAACGTGTCCGAAATGATCACTCCGACCGAGACCCCGTGGCGATGCTCGAGCGCCTCGCGGATGCGTCGGGCCGAGCGGTCGGGATCGATCGGCAGCAACGCGGCGGTGCCCTCCTCGACGTTTGAAAGATCCACACCGGCGTTCGCGCAGATGAAGCCGTGCTTCGTTTCGGTGATCAGAAGATCTCCCCGGCGACGAACGATACGGACCGACTCTTCTTCGACCAAGCGTTGCTTGGCGCCGGGGTCATCGGGGTCGATGTCGACCAGGCGGCCTTCGGCTTTTGACACCACCTTTTGGGTGACCACCAGGACATCCCCCTCGGTCAGGCGAACCGGAGCGAGGTGGTCACCGGTGGCGACGTGGGTCAGCGCGTCCATCAGCAGACCGGCAAGGTCGTCGCCGGGCGCAATCTCGGCCATTCCGGTGACCGGGTAGATGGCCAGGGCTCCGGGGCCTAGGACCATGCCACTGCCGTGTATGTCACCGAGTGGCATGGAGTACCGTCCGGGCTAGGTCGGCTGATAGTTCTAGAGTCGACATCACCGTGTTGGTTACCACGCAACGGACCCCCTCTGCTTCGACGGCGTGCTGCAAGGCGGAATCGGCTTCGTCGATCACCAGGGTCCCCATCCACGGTGCGTACCACTTGGCCACTCCGACCACCGATGGTTCAAACCCGAGCTCGGCCAACAATCGGTCTGCCGGTCCCTTCAATGCCGCACCGGCCACGATGGGCGACACCCCGACAATGTCGTCGCGCCTCGCCACCAGAGAGTCGAGGATCCCGGGAACGGAAAGAAGCGGGTCAATGGAGACCACCGGGTTGGAGGGGCAGACCACGATGGCGTCCGAGCCGGAAAGGGCCTGGAGCACCTTTGGACCGGGCTGAGCCGAGGCGGACCCCTCAAAGCGCACGCTGGCGACGGCCACATCATGGTGGAGATGGACGAAGTACTCCTGGAAGCTCACTTCGGGGCCGTCTACCAGTTGCATCCGGGTGCGGAGGGGGTCATCGGTGACCGGAAGAAGGCGGATGTCGACACCCCACGAACTGGACAGCTCAGCGGTGACCTCGCTAAGGGTGGCGCCTTCGCTGAGGCGTTGCGAGCGATAGCAGTGGGTGGCAAGGTCCTTGTCCCCCAAGCTGAACCAGGTGATTCCCCCGAGGCGTTCGAGCGACTCCATCACCCGCCATGACTCGCCGGTCAGGCCCCACCCAGTCTCGGCATTGATGGCTCCGGCCAATGTGTACATCACCGTGTCCAGATCGGGTGAGATGTGGAGACCGTGGAGGACGGTATCGTCCCCGGTATTCACGATGGCGGTGATATCGCCGGGAGGCATGACTTCGACCAGACCCCGTAGCATGCGGGCGGCTCCGACCCCCCCGGCCAGGGCCGTGATCACCGGTGGGCGCCCACGACAGAAGGATTGCGGCGGCCACCGCGGGGATCGGCCGCAGACGGTGGGTGGGTAGAGTCGGGCATGGATCGGCAGGCTACTCGGCGGTGCCCGTATCCCGGAAGGCACCGGTGAATGTGTAAGGCTCACTTGGTGCCGACGGAGCGATCTGCGATTGTCGACCAAGGTCGGCTGTCGGTTGCCCTCGATGCGACACCACTGTTGGGACGCCCGACCGGGGTAGGGGCGTTTTGTGCCGGTGCTCTCGGTGGCCTGACCTCTCGACCGGGTCTCGACGTCTCGGCGTTCGCCATCAGTTGGAGACGTCGGCAGGCCATCTCGGATCTCGTCCCCCCCGGGGTGTCCACCTCGCAGCGAGCCATGCCCGCCCGCCCGCTGCACATGGCCTGGAACCTCTCGTCCCAACCGCCGGTCGAATGGTTCATCGGACCGCACCAGGTGGTCCATGGAACCAACTTCGTTGTGCCGCCGTCGAGGAGGGCGGCGCGGGTGGTCACGGTGCACGATCTCACCGTCGTCCGATTCCCCGAACTCTGCGATCGATCCACTCTCGGCTATCCGGCATTGATCCGGCGGGCAGTCGATGACGGAGTGTGGGTCCACACACCGTCCCAGTTCGTGGCGGAGGAGGTCATCGAGGCGTTCGACATTGAGCCCGAGCGGGTCCGTACCGTCCACCATGGAATACCGGAGTTGGTAGGCGGCACTGAAAGCCACGCCGGGACCGGAGACGGACAGAGCGCGGAGAGCCTGCCTTTTCTTCTCCCTGCCGGGACCTCACGGTATGTCGTGGCGGTGGGAACTGTCGAGCCCCGAAAGGATTATCCGTCCTTGGTGAGGGCATTCACGTCGGTGAGTCGCGCCCACCGGGATGTAGCCCTCGTTATCGTGGGTGCCGATGGATGGGGTGCAGACGCTTTTCTGGATGCGCTGGCCGGCTCGCCGGTTCGGGATCGGATCGTGAGACCCGGTTACATCGATGATGTGGCTCTCGACGCGACCCTCCATGGGGCTTCTGTGCTGGCCTATCCCTCGGTATACGAAGGGTTCGGGTTCCCGCCTGTGCAAGCAATGGCCGCTGGTGTCCCGGTGGTGTCCACCTCGGTGGGGGCGATCCCCGAGATAGTCCTAGACGGCGCTCTCCTGGTCAGCGCCGGGGACTCCGATGGGTTGGCGACCGCGCTGGCCCACGTCCTCGACGGCGGGCCCGACATCGAGGCGCTCATCGCCCGGGGTCGTCGCCGGGCCGCGGATTTCACCTGGTCCAAGTGCGCCGAGGGTCTCGACCGGCTTTATCGGGACGCACGGGCGGCATCGGGAGGACGAGGTGCCCGACCATGACGCGGACCCGGGTGTTGATGGTGGTGGAACAACTGCGGAGGTCGACCCCTGGCGGGATCGGCACCTATGCCCGCGGTCTCATGCAGGGGCTCGGCGAACTCGATCCGGGTGAGGCGCCCGAGGTTGAGCTGCTGGCCAGTCGCCCGGCCCGGATGGGTTCGGGAGGGGTGGATCCACTTGCCGTGCATGGCTACCCGGTGCGCAGTTCGGTGCTTCCGGGTCCGGTGTTGACCCGGGCCTGGGATCGGGGTTGGTTGGGCGCCCCCTCCGGATTTGATGTGGTTCACGCCGTTTCGCTGGCCACCCTCGAGCCGCGAGACGCCGTGCTGGTCTCTACGGTTCATGACCTGTTGTGGCGTCGGCTTCCCGACGCCTATCCGCCCCGGGGGAGGACCTGGCACGAAGCCGCGCTGCAACGAGCGCTGCGTCGGGCTGAACGGTTCATCGTGCCCGCCGAGGAGGTGGCATCCGACCTCGAAGAGGCTGGAGCGCCCCGGGGTGCCATCAGAGTGATCCCGATGGGATGTGACCATCTTCCCCCACCCGATCTGGAGGCGGGAGCCGCTCTGTTGGAGCGGCTCGGGGTGCACGGACCATTTTTGCTGAGTGTCGGCACCCTCGAGCCGCGCAAGAACCTGGTTCGGCTCACCGAGGCGTACCGTCGGATCCGAGGGGACCTACCCGAGCCGTGGTCACTGGTGTTGGTGGGCCCGACCGGATGGGGCGAGCAGGTCAATCCCGAACCCGGCGTGGTGCTCGCCGGGATGGTCAGTCCCGGGGAGCTGTCGGCCCTCTATTCGATGACCCGATTGCTGGCGTATGTGCCTCTCATCGAAGGGTTCGGGCTTCCCCCTGTCGAGGCCATGGTATTCGGCGCCCCGGTGGTGGCGAGTTCGCTGCCAAGCACGGCTGGGGCGGCGTTCGAAGTCGATCCCCGAGATTCCGACTCCATCGCTTCGGGACTCCTGACGGTGGCCACCGACACCGCCGTGCGTGCCCGGCTCGAGCTGGCAGGTCGCCACCGGGTCGCTGAACTCCGTTGGTCGACGATCGCCCGCCGTCACGTCTCGGTGTGGGGCGAGGCGGCATCCGCCAATCACGGGCGTCACCGTGGTTGACCGGTTGCACCTGTCGCTGGACGTGACAGCAGTGCCGACCAATCCGGTCGGGGCCGGCCAGTACACCCTCCAACTGACGCGGGTTCTGGACCAGCGACCCGACGTCGAACTGCTGGTTGTCGCCAGACGCCGGGATGGCTCCCGCTGGAGAGCGGTGGCCCCGGGAAGCGGTGTCGTCACAGTTGCACCGGAGCTTCGGCCGCTGCGGCTCGCCTGGGAACAGATCCGCCTCCCTGTTCTGCTCAAACACCAGACGGTAGAGGTCCATCACGGACCTCATTACACGATGCCGGAGCATTCGAAGGTGCCGGCAGTGGTGACCATCCACGATCTGAGCTTCTTTGAAGCCCCGCAATGGCACGAGCGCTCAAAGGTGTTGTTGTTCCAACGGGCGATCAGGGTGGCTGCCCGACGGGCGGCGGTGGTGGTGTGTCCGAGTCAGGCGACGGCCGACGAGTTGGCCCGGTGGTGCCGGGTGGATGGCGACGTGGTGGTGGCCCACCATGGGGTCGATCTCGATCGCTTCCGTCCTGTCGAATCCGCTCCCGGATCGGACGCCGCCCTGCTGTCCGAATTGGAAATCGGCAGCACGAGGGTCCGGGGGTCCGGAGGAGCCGGTGCGGGCGGTGGGGCCGGCCGACTCGGTGACGGAACGCCATTTCTCGTCTTTGTCGGCACCCTCGAGCCTCGTAAGGACGTGCCGACCCTGGTGCATGCCTTCGCCCGGGTGGCCGGTCGCCATCCCGAGGCTCGACTGGTGTTGGCGGGTGGGGCCGGCTGGGGAGCGTCGCAAGTGGAGGAAGCCGTCGCCGCATCAGGGATGAGGAGTCGCATCATCCGCACCGGGTATGTGAAGGACGACATCATCCCGGCATTGTTCCGCGCGGCCGTGGCGGTGGTCTACCCGGCGCTCTATGAAGGATTCGGCCTTCCGGCGTTGGAGGCCATGGCGTGTGGTGCTCCCCTGATCACCTCGTCAGGATCCGCCATGGAGGAAGTCACCGGGGACTCGGCGACCCTGGTTCCACCGGGGGATGTGGTTGCTCTCAGTGAGGCGCTTGACGGGGCACTGGCCGGGGATGGACCTGACGCCGAGCGGAGGCGACGGGGGTTGGACATCGCCGCCCGGCATACCTGGGCCGCCAGCGCCAGCAAGCACATGGAGGCCTATCGCCTGGCGGCCCGGAGTTGAGGGCTCTGGCAGGCGACACCCACCCGACCCGGTAGGGTGACCCGACGTGCGCTCCCTCATTACCGGCGGTCGTGGATTTGTAGGCCACTGGCTCGCTGCCCATCTTCGTGAACTCGGCGACGAGGTCATCGTCATCGACAGGGAAGTGGACATCACCGACCCACCTGTCGTGCTCGCTGCCCTCATCGCCGCTGCGCCTGACGCCATCTATCACCTGGCTGCGCTCACCCACGTGGGGAAGTCGTGGGACGAACCCCTCCAGGTGCTCCAGGTCAACGTGATAGGCACCGCCATCCTGCTGGCTGCAGCCCGGGAATGCGGGTCCGATCCGCGGGTGCTGGTAACCAGCTCTGCCGAGGTCTACGGAGCCGTGACCGACCCGTCGCTTCTTCCGCTTCGCGAGGACTCGCCCACCGCCCCACTCACCCCGTATGCCGCCAGCAAGCTGGCGGCCGAGGCCCTGGTGGAGCAGGCATTCCTTGGCCATGGACAGTCGGTCATCACGGTAAGGCCGTTCAATCACATCGGGCCGGGGCAAACACCCGACTTCGCAGTACCGGCATTGACCAAACGCATGGTTGACGCCGAGCGCAAAGGGGCCAGTGCCATTCCGGTGGGGAACCTGTCGGCTCGGCGTGACTTCACCGATGTTCGAGATGTGGTGCGGGCCTATCGGATGTTGATCGAGTCGGGGGAGCCCGGAGTGGTTTACAACGTGTGTTCTGGCCGGGACGTGGAGATCAAATTCATCGCCGACGAGTTGCTGGCGTTGACCGGCGCCTCACTCAGATTCGAGACCGACCCCACCCTGATGCGCCCGGTGGAAGTACCGGTGCTTCGGGGTGATCCCACCCGGTTGCAGAGCGCCACCGGTTGGGAGCCCAAGATCTCCCTGAGGGAAACCTTGGCCGACGTGTTGGCGTACTGGCGCGATCGTACTGACTGACCACACGCCGGGCGACGAAGGCTGGGGTGGGCCGCCAGTTGGGCGAGCCCGCCTGCGACTCAGACGCTTCGCAGCAGGCGCCACGAACGGACCACCCGGAGCAACCCGAGCAGGCCGACCGCCGAGGCGATCGTCATCAACATGAGCACCACCAGCAGGTTGGTGGCCAACGGTGACGGGGAGCTTCCGGGAGCGGTTCCGGCCAGGAACCAAGGAGCGGCAGTGGCCATTGATCCCCACCAGACGGCGGCAGCCGCGGTCATGACCGGCATCGACACCGCCACCACGATGGCCAGTGAACCGGCGACCTTGACCTGACCCGCGCCCAGGTTGAGGTGGCGGGTGGCGGAAATGGCCGCCGCCGACCAGGTGGCGATGGTGGAGGCGAACAGGATCACGAAGACCACGAACAGGAGTTGGTACCACCCGAACCCGGTATTGCGCTGGTGGTCGGTGAGATGCCGGGCCCAGACGGCCAGGGCCACCGTTGTGGCCGCGGTGGCCAGAGTGGCAGCCACCGCCCAGATCACCCGGCGCCGGATGGCCGGCCACCCGCCATCCCGCATGAAACGGAGGAAGGTCGGGAGGACGGCGAGCGCCCCGAGCATCACCGCGACAGCACACGCCCCGGCCAGCGACGCCAGCAGGTTGAAGGAGACGGCCGGGAGATGCCGGGAACCCCGGGTGATCGACTGGTCCCAGTGCTCGCTGATCTTGGCGAAGCCGGCGCCGGGGATGACAAAGAGGGCAAAGGCACACAGGACGGTGAAGGCGCCACCCCGGACCCGCTCCGACGGCGATACCGAGTCGCCGGCCAGACCGGCGCCCCGGAGGCGCTCGCCCATCCCCGACCGGGCAATCGACCAGCGGAAGCCCACCGTTGGCGGCTTTCCCTCCAGGTCGTCCTCGATCATGGCGCCGAGCTCGTCGCCGTAGCGGGCCCGCCATGCCGCGGGGTACCACCGGAGCATCGACGCGCTCCTCGAGTCAGTCCCCATCTGCAGTTCACCGGCGCTCATGCCGGGTAGCCGGCGATTCTGGGTGCACGACCGGGGGCGCTCACCCGATTGGCCATCGCCAGGCGCCGGGCGCCCTCGTCGGCCAGGCATTGCATGTTGACCACCGCCTCGGCAAGGTAGGCGGACCCTGCCGCCGAGATCCGATAAGGACGCCGACGGTCGTCGGATTCGAGCGGCTCGATCAGACCTCGCTCTTCCAACCGGGTGATGGCCCCGTAGAGGGCGCCCGGCCCCAACACCACCCCGGCGAACCCTTGGATGTCCTTGGACAGGGCGTGCCCGTGCTTGGGGCCGCCGGCCAGGCTGGTCAGGATCAGGATCGGCGGGTCGTTGGGCCGATGTGTCTTGGTGCCGGCGGTTCGTGCCATGCCAGCAAAGTACTACGTGATACGTAGTTACGCAAGGCGTAGTAACCGGGGCCGCCGCCGCCAATCCCGTCCCGTGCCCGAACGCGAAGAACGGCCCGCACGAGGCGGACCGTTCTTCGTCGGACCGGAAAGGGGGGGTATCCGGCCCGTATTGGCCTGCAAGCCCCATAAGGGGCGAGGCCAGCACCGGCGACGACCGGGGGAGGTCTGTCGCCGTCGCAATGTGGACCGTCAACCGGCGACGGTCAGGATCCGATCGAGGATCTGGGTGCGGGTCTCCTTGGCCTGGACATGTACCTGCTTGGCCAGGTCACGGGCCGGGGTGGGCAGACGGTCCTCGAACGGAGCAAATGCGGCTTCAACCTTGGAAATAAGGTCCTCGAGTTGGGCATCCACCGTGTGGATCGCACCATTCAGGTCGGAACGAACGCCCTGGATCCGACTCCCGAACTCAACTTTGGGATCGCCGAGGCGCTTGAAAAGATCCTGGCGTTGCACTTGGGCCTTCTGGAAACCGAGGACGCCTGCGCCGACGACCACGTAAGTGGCATCCTTGGCCACCTGGGCGAGGTCCTTGGCTGCTTTGTTGATATTCGCATTGATCTCTGGCATGTTCGTCTCCCTGCGATTGATGTTGCTGGACACAGCCAATGTGGGCTGCGTGCTGATAGATGCAAGTGTATCTGATTTGTTAAACATTTGCAAGCACTCACGCAGCAATTTGAGTAGATGGCGTCAAGAAGTGGTGCTGGCCACGGGATTTCTCCTGAGGCTCGGCTGGGCCGGTAGCCTCTGACCCTGATGGACACCCTGGCCCCGCCGGTCGTTGCCGTTGTCATCGCCCACGATCCTGGTCAGTGGTTCGATGAGACGCTGGCTTCGATCGGTTCGCAGGACTATGCCGAGCTGTCGGTATTGGTCCTCGACAGCGCGAGCACTGAAGACCTCACCGCCCGGGTGGCCGCGGTGCTTCCTTCTGCCTACGTGCGCCGCTTCGAGGAGAACAAAGGGTACGGAGCCACCTCGAACGAGGTGCGATCGATGGTCGATGGCGCCTCGTACTTTCTCTTCTGTCACGACGATGTGGCGCTGTTCCCCGATACCGTCCACCTGTTGGTAGAAGAGGCGTTCCGCTCCAATGCCGGGATCGTCTCCCCCAAGGTGGTGAGCTGGGACGATCCCGGTCGACTGGTGCATGTCGGCATGACGGTGGACAAGAGCGGCTCGGTGGTGGAGCGGGTACAACCGAGCGAGATCGACCACGGGCAGCACGACGCAGTTCGGGATGTGTTCGTCGCCCCCGGTGGATGCACATTGGTCCGGGCGGACCTCTTTGAAGAGCTCGGTGGGTTCGACCCGACCATCGTGGCCCTGGGTGAAGATCTCGATCTCTGTTGGCGGGCCCAGGTGGTCGGGGCCCGGATCATCGTGGTACCTGATGCGCGGGTCCGACATCGAGAAGAGCTCGCCAGTGGGTCTCGCCCGATACCCGACTCCCTCGTTGCCGTCCCCGGGGAGCACCGCCATCATCCGGTGACGCTTCAGGAGTTGCAGCGGCGCCACGAACTGCACGTCGTCTTCAAATGCTATGGCCGGTTCCACCTGCTACGGGTGATCCCCCAGATCATCCTGCTGACCCTTGGCGAGCTCATCGTGGCCACGATGGCGGGGAATCGCTCTCGGGTCCGCGCTGTGCTGGAGGCGTGGCGTTGGAATCTTCACCACCTGGGAATCACTCGGCGGCAACGAAAAGAAATTCAATCGCATCGGCAGATCGGCGATAAGGAGATACGCCTGTTGCAGGTGGCGGGGAGTGCTCGATTGTCGGCGTATGCCCGCCGGGTATTCCAATTCGGGTTTCGAGGGGCGCACGCCGATGAGCTCAAAGCCTCCGGCGGGGAAGCGGAGGGTGGCTTCGGCAGCGTCCTTGACGACTTGGTGGAGACTGACAACGGTGTCGGAGGCGACCAGCCGGTCCCATCGAACGATGTATGGGTCGCCGAAAAGGCCCCATCATCCCGCGGGAAACTCGGTGGCCGGGTGCGGTTGCTGTCGTGGCTGGCGGCGGCAGCCGTGGTGCTTATCGGTTCCAGGAGTCTACTGTCAGGTGCCATCCCATCCATTGGGCAGTTCGTGCCATTTCCGAGTTGGTCTTCGACGATCGTTCAGTTCGCCGCCGGCTGGCATCCTTCAGGAGTCGGCTCCACCGCCCCCGCGTCTCCGGCATTCGCGTTGGTAGGTGCGTTGGGGACGGTGCTCATCGGTGCCATGGGACTCACCCAGAAGGTGCTGATCTTCGGATGCATTCCCCTGGGAGCGTGGGGCATGGTGCGACTAGTGCGCCCATTTGGGTCCCAACGGGCATCTCTGGTGGCTGGGATCGTCTACTTGGCTGTGCCCGTTCCCTACAACGCCCTTGCCCTTGGGCGGCTCGGGGCACTGGCCGTATATGCCGGCGCACCGTGGGTATTCGGGCACCTCTTCCGGTTCACCCGGATCGCTCCGTTTGCCCCGGTTCCGGGACCGGACCGGTCGGGGGTGCATGAGAATAGACCGAAGAGAGGCCCGGGTCGGAGGAGAACGGCGCTCGATCCCACGGTCCCGACGGGAAGGCGATGGTTGGCCCGCCACCGAACCTTGCGAAGACTCCTTTTGTTGGGAGTACTTGAAGCCGTTCTGATCTCCTTTGTGCCCGCCGCCGCTATCGTGGTCGTCCTCGCCGGCCTGGCGGTGGCACTTTCGTCGTGCGTCCTCGGAGAGTTCAGCTCGGCGGCGAGGGCACTGTGGCTGGCGCTCGGGTCCACCGTGGTGGCCGGGGTCCTCTGCCTCCCGTGGTTGATCGGCGTGGTGTCAGCCGGTGATGGGGCCATCGGCGTCTTCGGGGTAGCCGGGCCCACCTCGGGGGCGGCGTCGTGGGGAAATCTGCTGAAGTTCTCGGTCGGGCCCATCGGCAACTCGCCGTTGACGTGGGGGTTCGGTGTGGCGGCTCTGCTTCCGCTGCTGCTGGGTCGTGATGGCCGGTTTGGGTGGGCCGGTCGGTGCTGGTCGATCGCCATGGTGTTCTGGTTTGTGGCGTGGGTGGTCGGCAGGGGTTGGACCGGCACTCTGGCCATCGATCCGGATGTCCTGTTGGGACCGGCCGCTGTGGCCATCTCGATGGCTATCGGCCTCGGGATCGCTTCCTTTGAGGAAGACCTGCGTGCCGCCACCTTTGGGTGGAAGCAGCTCGCCACTGCCGCTGCCGCTGCCGTCATGGTGCTCGGAGCCTTTCCGATGTTGGCCTCGGCGTTCCCGGGGCGTTGGGACCTCCCTCAGAACGACTTCAGCCAGACCCTGGCGTGGATGCACGCAAAGACGGCGGATGGGGCATTTCGGGTGTTGTGGCTGGGTGACGCGCGGGCGTTGAACCAGGGGTCGTGGAGTGCGGGAGATGGGCTGGCCTACGCCACCTCAGAGGACGGAACACCCGATGCCTCCTGGCTGTGGAACGCAACCGGATCGGGTCCAGCCTCCACGTTGGCGAATGCAGTGGATCAGGCCCGGTCCGGTCGGACCGATCAACTCGGAAGCATGCTGGCTACGGCCGGGGTGCGCTACGTGGTGAAGGTGACCGCGTTGGCGCCCGTCATCCCTTTGGTCCAGAGTCCGATGGAATATCCGGTTCCGGCTGACCTGGCACCGGCCCTGGCTCACCAACTCGATCTCCAATCAGTGTTTACCGAAACCGGGATCAGCGTCTATGAGAACACCGCATGGTTGCCCGAGCGGTCGGCTGTCGCCTCTTCATCACGGACGGCCGGGGCAGCAGAAGCTGCCATTGCGAACGGATCCTCGGGAACTCCTGATGTGCTGGGAACTGCCACCGGAGCCGCCATCGTCCCCGGGGCGATACCCGTCTTGCCGGGTCCCGCGGCTTCGCTCTCGTATCAGGGAACGATTCCCGCCGGAACCGTGCTTTCCGCGCTTGCTCCTGCGGGGCGGTGGAGTTTGGTGTCGGCGGACGGAACCACGTATCCGATGTCTGCCGCGTTCGGGTGGGAGGGCCAGTATCAGGTGGCTGCCGGCGGCCGGGCAACGCTCCGATTCAACGGCAGCCCGTGGGGTCCGCTTTCGGTGGGGTTCGAATTGGTTCTGTGGCTAATTGTCGCTGCGGCACTGATTGAACGGCGCGGGATCGTGCGGCCGTGGTTGCAATCGGTACTGCTGCGGTGGCGTCGTCGTTCCGAGCCCCGTCCCATCCCTGAGCTCGATTTTGAACCTGAGGCCGACCAGTTCGGGGGGTTGGAAGAGTGAGCGACCCCTTGATCCGCCAATCCGGACGCCACGGTAAATCAGGCCGTCATGCCAAATCCGGGGGACCCCACCAGACCAGTCGAGTCCGCCACACCGGCCGGACCTCCGCTCGGACCCGTCGACAGCTCCGTCCGGTGCGGGGCCGGATGGCAGCGGTGATTGGGGTGGCCGTCGTGGTCCTCGGCATAGGAATCGTTGATGTCGCTATCCCCGGTCCGTCCCAGCCGGGCGCGTCCCGTGTCGCCGACGGCGTGTCCATCCCGCCAGCCAGTTCTTCTGCTTCATCGGCATTCTGCACCGGCGGTGCTTCGGGATTCGGTGGACTGGCGGGAACCACCATCTATTTGACCAATACCACCACCAAGACGGTTGACGGGACCATGACCTCACGGGTGGCGCCGGGGACGGGAAGTGGCGCCGCCAGTTCTGGCACACCGGGACCTCCCACCGTCCGGACGATCGGGATCCCTCCCATGGCGACGACTGCCGTCAACCCGGGGACCGGGTTGACGGCCGGTGATGTGGCAACGTCGTTTGTGTTCGCCGGAGGAGGAGTGGCCGCCAACCAGGTGGTGACCGGCACCGGCGGATGGAGCACAGCGCCCTGTGCCTCACAGATAGCCACGTCGTGGTATTTCGCCGGGGGATCGACGACCGCCGGTAATGCGTTGACGCTCGACCTGTTCAACCCGACGTCAACCGACGCGGTGGTCAACGTCTCGTTTCTGACCAATTCCGGAATCATCACACCGTCGACCTATCAGGGTTTGGTTGTGCCGGCAGGCCAAATAGTGGCGGAGAACGTCGATGATTTTGTGCAGAATCAACCGGAGATCGCCACGCTGGTCTCGGCGCAGTCGACAGCGATCGTGGCCGATGAAGTGCAACAGTGGTCGACCGGCCCGACCGGCGGCGTGGCGCTTCGGCTTGGAACTCCATCTCTCTCCACTGTCTGGCACTTCGCCCAGACGACGAACTCCGCCAAAGGAACCGTCACGTTTCATCTGGCCAACCCCGGCACCAAGGCAGGGATGGCGACCTTCGTAATCGGACTTCCATCGGCGTCGGTGGTTCCCATCCAGGTTCCCGTACCGGCTCAATCGGTGGTGACCTTCGTGGCGTCGGGCTCGAGCCGCTTGCCCGGTCAGGCACCGTACGCGGTGACGGTCAACTCCTCGGTGGGCCTGGTCGTCTCCCGTTCGGTACAGGCGGCAGGGGGCTCGACACCTCCAGTGTGGGGGGCGAGTGCCGGAACGGCGGCGGCGGGAACCCACTGGCTGGTCCCGGCCCCTGGGGCCGGGACCGCCCCGGGTACCCCCCTTGCCACCGTCGTCAGCTTGGGGATTGCGAACCCAGGGACGTCGCCCGCACAGGTGCGGGTCGCAACGGCAGGAACCGGTGCGGTGGTGAGCTCGTTCACTGTTGCTCCCGGCTCGTTACTGGTCCTCGACTCCAAACTGGTCAGCGGTCTCCAGACATTTGACGTGACCTCAACTCAACCCGTCACGGTCGAGGAGGATGACGGCCCGACCGGAGCGGTGGGGATCGTGTCGTCGACCGGCATACCGTTCACTTCCTGAGTTCCTCGATGGCTCGGGCGCCGGGCCCAAGGGTCCGCCCCTGGCCACCCGGTAGCTCCCCGCCAACCGACTACGCCCGAGAGGCCAACTTCCCGCCCGGTTTGGGGCCGGCAGGCGAACTTACCGAGAAGGCGGCGGCGGCGGTGGTGGCGGCCACGGGGCCTGGCGGGGCCAGGGGCCGGGTGCCGGATGCTTGGGCCACGGGGCCGCAACCTGGGGGGCATGACCGGCAGGGGCCGACGGGGGCGGCCACGGTGAACCGGTGGGTGACGGGGTTTCGGCATCCTTGGCTCCGGACACACCGGCGTTGGTAGGGGAGTCCGCGTCCGTGGGGGCCGGCGTCGGCATTTCTGCGTCGGCGGAGGCGGTCTCGGCGCTGGCACCGGGAATCGACCCTTCTCCCACGGGCCCATCGGCGTTGTCTGATCCGGTTGGGCCGTGTTGTGCCGCCACAAAGACGGGGGGGATGGACTTGGCGCCATGCTCGTGCACGGGTTGACCGTAGGAGGTGTCGACCAGGCGGCCGACAGTCTCTCCGTCGATCGTCTCCTCGTCGAGAAGGGCCCGGGCCACTGCGTCCAACCCGCCCCGGTGGCGGGCCAGGACCTCGAGCGCCCGTTCTTCTTGCGCCCTGAGGATGAGCTCGACCTCGTCGTCGATGACCTGGCCGGTGTGTTCCGAATAGTCGCGGGTGTGCATCAGGTCCTCACCCAGAAACACCTGGCCCTGGGATCCCCATGCCATGGGACCGATCTTGTCGCTCATTCCCCATTCACGCACCATTTTGCGGGCGAGTTCGGTGTTGCCCACCAGGTCGTTGCTTGCTCCCGTCGAGAGATCGCCATAGACGAGCAACTCGGCGGCCCGACCACCCATGCGGACGGCCAGCGAGTCCTCGATGTTCTGGCGCGGATGGATATGACGCTCTTCCATCGGGAGTTGCATGGTGACGCCCAGGGCCATGCCCGTCGGCAGAATGGTCACCTTGTGGACCGGATCGGCACCGGGGAGGACATAGGCCAACACCGCGTGGCCGCCTTCGTGGAAGGCCACCCGCTCTTTTTCTTCATCGGAGAGCACCAGGCTCTCGCGGCGCTGCCCCATCAGGACGCGATCCCTCGCTGCTTCGAAGTCGACGTTCTCGATGACCTCTGAGCCCCGGCGCACGGCGTGGAGTGCGGCTTCGTTCACCAGGTTGGCCAGGTCGGCTCCGCTCATCCCGGGCGTTCCCCGGGCCACGACGCCGAGATCCACGGTGGGGGCGACGCGCTTGTCCTTGCAGTGCACCTGCAGAATGGGCAGCCGTTCGTCGAGGTCGGGTAGGGGCACCACGATCTGCCGGTCGAATCGACCAGGCCGGAGAATGGCGGCATCCAGGATGTCGGGCCGGTTGGTGGCGGCCATCACCACGATGCCCTCGGTCGGTTCGAACCCGTCCATCTCCGAAAGGAGTTGGTTGAGGGTTTGCTCGCGCTCATCGTGGCCACCGCCCAAACCGGCACCACGCTTTCGGCCGATCGAGTCGATCTCGTCGATGAACACGATGGCCGGAGCCTGCTTCCGGGCGGTGGCGAACAGGTCACGCACCCGGCTGGCACCGACGCCCACGAACATCTCCATGAAGTCCGAGCCGCTGACCGACATGAACGGCACACCGGCCTCACCGGCCACCGCCCGGGCGAGGAGGGTCTTACCGGTGCCCGGCGGGCCTACCAGCAGAATGCCCTTCGGGATGCGAGCGCCGATGTCCTTGAAGCGGGCCGGGGTCTTGAGGAAATCGACGACCTCGCTGATCTCGAGTTTGACGCCCCCGTAGCCGGCTACATCATCGAAGGTGGTGGACGGCCGTTCGGTGGAATACAGCTTGGCCTTGGACCGTCCGATCGACATGATGCTTCCCATTTGACCCTGCGCCTTCCGACTGATGTAGAAAAAGACTCCGAAGATGAGCGCAAATGGGAGAACCCACGTCAAGATGATCCCGAGCAAGCTGTTGGACGGAGGTGTCACCAGCTTGTAATTGTTTCCGAGGACGTGGAGTGCGGTGACTTCAGAGTCGATGACCGGGTTGGGCCCGTTGACGGTGTAACTGGTCCCGTTGTGGAGTGTCCCGGTGATGACGCCGTTGCTCTGGTTCACACTGGCCGACTTGACCTGCTTGCCCTGAAGATCGCTGAGGAACGTGTTGTAACTCACCGAAGTCGCGTGAGACGTGTGCATCAACGAAGGGACGATCAACACGGCCAGGATGGCGACGGCAATCACCACATAGAGAACCAAGCGGTTTCTGTTCTGACCTGGTGCTCCATCGCCGGGTCCACCGGAGTTCATCGGACCTGGGGGCAAGTTGGGGTTAGGCGGGGTCACCGGCCCATGCTATTCGGCCATGGGCGACAGCGAGGCATCGCCCTGTTGATGCGTGCGCGCAGTTGTGGGGGGGCGCTAGCTGGGAAGGGGTGGTGATCGCTAACGTGTCGGCGTGACCAACGGAGGAGAAGGCGGAGCAAGTGGGTGGATTCCGCCCCCCGGATGGGTACCTCCGCCGGGATGGGTACCTCCCGGCGGATGGGCTCCGCCGCCTCCGGGCTGGGCGCAACCCCCGTCGCCGTGGGGTCAGACAGCCGTAGTCGGCCCGTCCTTCCCGGGCAGTCCGACAGCAGCCCTCGCCCTAGGAGATACGCCGCTCAATCGTCAGTTGGACGCAGGGGCGGCGCCCACTTCACGCGGTTCGGCCTGGATGTGGCTCTTGTTCGGTGCGCTGGGCTTCTTGGGTGGCCAGGTTCTGGGTGCCATTTTCGTCGTCGTGGCGGCGGTCCCGGCCGGAAAGCTCCACACCCTCAACACCATTGCAAATCTCAGTGAGCCCCCCACCTGGTACATCGTGTCCACCCTGCTCGGTCTCTGGGCCGGATTCTTCGGGGGACCCTGGCTGGCCTCTACCGTCCGCGGCACCCGTAGTGCCGTGCGGGATCTCGGTCTCCGATTCAAATGGATCGATCTGGTCGGCATACCCATCGGCATCGGTGGCCAATTTTTGGTGGCGGCCATCTACATCCCGATCTCACAGCACGTGAACAACTTCAACAGCAAGTTCAATGCGCCCAGTCAGAAGTTGACGGGTGGGTCGCACGGGATCGGATTCGCGATCATTGCCATCCTTACGGTGGTCGGTGCGCCATTCTTCGAAGAGCTGTTCTTCCGAGGTTTATTGCTGCGGTCGTTCGCCCGTCTGTTCGGAACGTTCGGGCACTGGGTCGGGCCGGCGTTGGCCATCGTGATCACCGGGGTCCTGTTTGGACTTGCCCACGCCGAGTCGCTGCAACTCCTGGGATTGGCCACCTTCGGGATCATCCTGTCGTTCATCTCGTACCGGACCGGGCGGCTGGGCATGAACATGGTCTCGCACGCCACCTTCAACCTGGTAGCGGTGGTGGCCACCCTGGCCGCCGGCACCGGCGTCCTGTTCTGACGTGGCCTCCTCTCCGGTACCGTCCCATCCCGTCCGTCGCCTGTCCCAACGGATGACCCGGCCCTCTGCCTGGCCGACCTGGGCCACTGTTCTCACGATTCTGGGTGCCACGGCGGTTGCACTCTGGCAACTCCATCCATCGCTGCTGCTGGCCTCTACCACCACGGCCGGCGGTGACACAGGCGCTCACGTGGCGCTGCCCAAGTTCTTGGAGTCGAACCTCCTTGCTCACGGTCAACTGTCCGGCTGGGATCCCGCGTGGTACGACGGCTTCCCGCTGTACACGTTCTACTTCCCGCTACCCGCTCTGTTCACCGTGTTCTTCAACGGCGTGGTGAGTTATGACGTCGCCTTCAAGTTGGTGACGGTGCTCGGAACGCTGACCCTGCCCCTGGCGGCATGGGTGTTCGGACGCTTGGCCGGTCTGCGTGATCCGGGGCCGGGTTGCCTGGCCGCGGCCACCTTGCCCTTTCTGTTCGAGCCGAGCTTCTCTATCTACGGCGGCAACCTCCTGTCCACCCTGGCCGGGGAGTTCTCCTACTCGCTCAGTCTCTCGCTGTCACTGGTCTTTCTGGGCCTGGTGGCCGCCGGGCTCCGGACCGGTCGCCACCGGTCGCTGGCGGCGGTTCTCCTGGCCGCCACCCTGTTGTGCCATCTGATCCCAGCGATCTTCGCGGCAGCCGGGGCCGGCGTGTGGTTGATCCTCGATGCAGATCTGCGTCGTGCCTTCCGGGGAGGGCTGCGCGGGGTAGTGGCTAGACGCCGGTGGTCGCGCCGCCTGTTGTGGACGTTGGTTGTCGGCGTGGTCGGGTTCGGACTGACGGCATGGTGGGTGGTGCCGTTTGCCGTTCGGCAGGCCTACGCCACCAACATGGGATGGCTGAACGTCGATGGCTTCCCCCACCTTCTCTTCCCGGCTTCGTCTCGATGGGTTCAGGGCGCCGCCGTCATCGGGTTGGTGGCGACGGTGATCAGACGTAATCGGGTTGGTCTGTTCATCGCCATCATGGGGGGCATCTCGGCCGGGGTGGTCTGCCTCGATCCTCAGGGGAAGCTCTACAACGTCCGCTTCCTCCCCTTCTGGTTCCTCTGTCTGTATTTCCTCGGTGGGATTGCCGTGTCGGAGATTGTCTCGGGGGCGGCTCGATGGATCCGTCGGCGACAGCTCAAACACTGGGTCGCATTGGTCGGCAGTCGACTCCCGTCAGGCGAAGGTGATCGATGGCGACCGGCATGGAGAGTCAGTCGGTTCCGACGTCCGACCCCGAGTGCCACCCCTGCCGGCGCTGTGGTCGGTCCACTCATCGCACTGGCGGCCGCGTGCCTGGCAGTCCTTCCCCCACTGGTGCTTCCGGCCTCGGCGCTGACCCACGTTGGAGTGACCGTCGGTGCCAACCAACCGAGCTCGTGGGCCGAGTGGAACTACTCGGGCTACGAACGCAAGCCCGACTTCCCCGAATACAAGGCGGTGATTGACATGATGGCCAACGTCGGTGCTCGCCAGGGATGCGGACGGTCCATGTGGGAATACGACCCCTCCCTGAACCGATTTGGCACCACCGAGTCTCTGATGCTGCTGCCCTATTGGACCAGCGGATGCATCGATTCGATGGAGGGGCTCCTCTTCGAATCCTCGACCACGACGCCGTATCACTTCATCAACCAGAGCGAGCTCTCGGTCACACCGTCTGACGCCATGGTGGGACTGCCATACGGCGGGCTGAACGTTCCGCTCGGCATCGAGCATCTGCAACAGCTGGGAGTGCGCTACTTCCTGGCCTCGTCGACGACAACTGAACAGGCAGCGGCAGCTGATCCTCTACTCACCCCGGTTGCCTCGAGCGGGCCCTGGCACACCACCTATAACGGCGAGGTCCTCGCTACGACGTGGAAGGTGTACCGGATAGCTGGCTCGCAACTGGTTCGTCCGCTGCCCAATCAGCCGGTGGTGTGGAAAGGCGTGGGAAACGCCCAGACGAGTTGGTTGAATCCGTCGGTGGCCTGGTATGACAACCCCGCCGGGTGGGACGTGGTGCCCGCCGCCACCGGTCCCTCGAACTGGGACCGGGTTTCGATCGGCGACGCCTACCCACCCAAGGTCCCCGAGCCGGTGACGACGGTGACCCACATCGCCCAGTCGGACAGCACCATCAGCTTCCATGTGGACAAGATCGGGACACCGGTGGAAGTGAAGGTCTCGTACTTCCCAAATTGGCAGGCCACTGGCGCTCAGGGCCCCTGGCGAGTGGCACCCAACCTGATGGTCGTCGTCCCCACCAGCCATGAGGTGACGCTGCACTACGGGACGACGAATGCCGAACTGACCGGTTGGTTGCTCACCCTTGGCGCGGCGATAGCGGCGGTGGGCATGACGATTGTGGGGCGTAAGGCCAAGCGCCGGGCCCGGCGTGGTGTCGGGCACGGTATTCGGACCGCGTCCCTGGGAGACTTGGGCCGTCCCTCGTCCAGTGCGCCGAGGCCCCGAGCATGACGGACCGGTGACACCCGACTTCGAGCGGGTGGGTATCTTCTCCGGATCAAGTCCGGGCATGCGGGCCGAAGTCTGCACCCGTCTGCCACCCGTCACCGGTGGATGCAGGGCATGATCCTGGGAGCGTCAGCTCCCGGCCGTCACAGCAATGCTGTCTGTGTGGTCGAGGCACCTCCGGAATTGGCCAGGGTGGGCGGGGTGGTTCCGGCTGGCGTCTCGACGATGGTGACATCGTGTGGATCGCCGACGTGATGGCCATCTCTCAGCGCCGGGCCCCGGAAATCGGGGTTGAAGGTTGGATCCGAATGACTCGTGAAGGACTGCGAGCAGTGCCGGGCCACATTCGCCTGTAGTATCTGTCATATCTGTCATATCTGGCGTATGAACTCCTCTTGTGCCAGTTCAAGCTGAAAATGAGGCATTCCGCTGGATACTCAAGCCATTGCAGGTCGGCCGATCTCGGCTCGGCTGGCACCGCCCCTTGTCGATCGCACGCAATTCTCCCCGCAGTTCACGGATACCATCACCGTATCTCCGGCCGAGCGGGATGACGGCGGATTCTCTGAACTCTCCCGGCAGGTGAAACAGGCAGGCCTGCTCGACCGCCGGTTTGCCTCGGACAAGGTCAGGATGGGGGTCAACGCCCTCCTACTGGCTGCCGGGTGGACGGCCTTCATGCTCATCGGCGACTCGTGGTACCAGCTGATCGTGGCCGTGTATCTGGCCTTGGTGTTGGGACAGATCGGCTTCGTCGCCCATGACATCGGGCATCGTCAGACCCACCGGTCCCGCCGTCTCAACGACTTCTTTGGCCTGATCAATGCCAACCTTTTCTTGGGCATGAGTTATGGCTGGTGGATCGACAAGCACACCCGCCATCACACCCGCCCGAATGAGGAGGGGAGAGACCCTGATATCGGTACGGGGATCTTCGCGTGGACCACCGGCCAGGCTCGGGTCAAGCGTGGGCCGGGCCGACTGCTGGCCCGTTACCAAGCGGTCCTGTTCCTTCCCATGCTCCTGCTCGAAGGGCTGCACCTCCAGGTGGCCGGTATCCGGGCTCTACCGGCCCGCACCAGCCGTCAGCTCCCCAAGGAAGCCATCCTGCTCGGGCTCCATGTCGCCCTGTACGTGGCGGCGCTCTTGATCGTTCTGTCGCCGGTGCATGCGCTGGTGTTTTTGGCGGTGAACCAGGGCCTGCTCGGGCTGTATCTCGGAAGCGCATTTGCGCCGAACCACAAGGGCATGCCCATCTTGCCCGAAGGTGACGCCACCGGGTTTCTCGAACGCCAGGTCATCACCGCTCGCAATGTGCGGGGTGGGATCATCAGCGACTTCGCCCTCGGGGGTCTGAATTATCAGATCGAGCATCACCTGTTCCCGTCCATGCCCAGACGTAACCTTCGCCGGTCCCAGCCGTTGGTGAAGGCATTCTGCGAACGCCACAACTTGTACTACCACGAGCAAGGCTTCGTGGCGTCGTATGCACAGGTGCTTCGACATCTCCATGCCGTCGGCGCCCCGATACGAGGTCGTACCACGGCGTAATCGGGGGAGCGGGTCGCATCCCGGCGCCGTCGCCCGCGCTCCCGGCCGGCGTACCGCAGGTCCTCGGGCGAGCCGGCGCCTGTCGGTTGCCCACCTCGCGGAAGTGGAATTCGAAACTCTCCCCGCCCACGGAGCCGACGATCCAGCCTGAGTAGGATGGTCGGGCTATGACCAGTCTCTCGCACGTCTTCAAGGCCTACGACATTCGGGGCATCGTCCCCGATGAGCTCAATGCCGACCAGTTCAGAGCCATTGGCGTTGCGGTGGCCCGCTTCACCGGTGCCCCCAGGCTGTTGGTGGCCAGAGACATGCGCGAATCCGGGGTTGAGCTGGCCAAGGCGTTCGCCGACGGGGCCCGGTCCGAAGGTGCGGCGGTGACTGATCTGGGCCTTGCCTCGACCGATCTTCTGTACTTTGCCGCCGGCAAGCTCGATGCCCCGGGAGCGATGTTCACCGCATCGCACAACCCGGCCCGTTACAACGGCTTGAAGCTCTGCCTGTCAGGAGCGCGACCGATCGGACGGGATACCGGGCTGACCGAGATTCAGGCCATTGCCGAGGCACTCCTCGATGAGTGGGGCGCCGACGGCCCCCCGGCCCTCGAACCCTCCTCGCTGGCATACTTCGAAGAACGGTCGGTGCTCGACGATTACGCCGAACACGTCCGCTCCTTTGTCGACATCAATGCGCTCCGCACCCTGGTGGTGGTGGCGGACACCGCCAACGGGATGGGTGGACTGGTGGCTCCCAAAGTCTTCGACGGACTGCCGTTCAAGGTGGAGTATCTCTTCCCCGAGTTGGATGGGAATTTCCCTAACCACCCCGCCGATCCCATTCAGCCGGAGAACTTGGCATGGTTGAAACAAGCAGTTCGCGACCTGGGTGCGGATATCGGACTTGCCTTCGACGGTGATGCCGACCGGGTCTTTCTGGTCGACGAGCACTCCCAGCCGGTGTCGGGCTCGTTGACCACCGCCTTGGTGGCGGCATCGATGTTGGACAAGCACCCTGGGGCCACGGTTCTCTACAATTGCATCTGCTCCCGGGTGGTGCCTGAAGTCATCGCCGAGAAGGGTGGCGTGGGCGTTCGCACCCAGGTGGGTCATTCCTTCATCAAGCAGATGATGGCCGAGACCGACGCCGTCTTCGGTGGTGAGCACTCGGGCCACTACTACTTCCGAGAGAACTATCGGGCGGATTCGGGGATCATCGCCGCCTTGGTCGTGCTCGAGCTCCTGTCCGTTACGGGCAAGCCTCTTTCCGAGCTCCTGAAGCCGTATCAGCGCTACTCGGCGTCGGGGGAGATCAATGCCAAGGTGGCCGATCCGGCCGGTGCCGTCGAAGCCATGGCCGCCGAAGTGGAGGCGGCCAAAGGAGCCCTTGGGATCGCCGACCGACTGGATGGGCTGACGGTTGACCGGGGCGACTGGTGGTACAACCTCCGTCCCTCCAATACCGAGCCGCTGTTGCGTCTGAATGTGGAGGCACCCGACGACGAGTCCTGTGCCTGCCACGTAGAAGAGGTGCAGAACGCCGTGGCCCGCCTCACCGGCGGTTGACCGACCAGCCCCGACGAACAGACCCATCCAGACCAACCAGTTGAACCGAGAGGAACCGCATCATGACGCTCGACCCCCTTCTGATCGATGTCCTGGCATGCCCCGAAGACAAGGGGCCGTTGCTGTATTTCGCCACCGAGGACCGGCTGTACAACCCCCGCCTGCACCGCAGCTACGAGATTCGCGACGGGATCCCGGTGATGCTGATCGACGAGGCCACCGCCGTCGACGATGCTGAGCACTCCCGCCTCATGGCACTGGCCGACTCCGGCGGCGCCCGCTCCACCGGCGGGTCCACCGGATCGTGACCCGACCGGCTCCCGGTAGGCCGCCTGTGGCGCCTTCCCCTTTTGGGGTGGACAGTCTTGACATGTGGGGTGCGACGGCCGGCCTTCCTGAACAGGTGGAAGCGGCGGCGGTCGCTGCCAGGGGAGTGGGCGGCCTGCCCAGCCGCGATCAGATCGAAAACGTCGTGGTTCTCGGCATGGGTGGAAGCGGGATCGCCGGCGATGTGGTGGTGGCAGCAGCAGCTCCGTTCATGTCGGTTCCGGTCACCGTTGTGAAGGGGTACGAGCTCCCCGACTTTGTGGGAGCGAGCTCACTGGTGTTCGCCATTTCGTTCTCGGGTGATACCGAGGAAACGCTCGAGGCCGGCACCGCGGCGTATGAGTCGGGTGCCGCCATGGTGGTGGTGGCCAGTGGTGGCGAGTTGGGCCGACTGGCCGGCGAGTGGCACGTCCCGGTGATCGGGGTTCCCACGAGCATTCCGCAGCCCCGCGCCGCTTTTGGCGCCATGGCCATTCCCCCGCTGGTGGTGCTGGAGGAGATCGGGCTGTTCCCCGGAGCCGTCCAGTGGATCAACCAGGCGGTTGATCAGCTCCGCCGGCGCCGCGACCAACTGGTGAAGCCTGGGAATCTGGCCGAGGACGTGGCTCGCCGCATCGGGCGGACGATCCCCTTGATCCATAGTTCACAGGCCGTGGGTGCGGCTGCCGCCCTTCGGTGGAAAACCCAGGTCAATGAGAATGCCAAGGCGCCGGCCTTCTTCAACGTCTATCCCGAGCTCTGCCACAACGAGATCGCCGGGTGGGGCCAGCACGGTGATGTCACCCGCCAGTTGATCACCTTGGTCAACCTGCGTCACGATGCCGAGCACCCCCAGGTCACCCGCCGGTTCGATCTGGTTGCCGAGGTGCTGCGCGAGGTGGTGTCCGGCATCATCGAGGTGCGGGCGGATGGCGAAGGCGACCTTGCTCAACTCTTCGATCTGGCCATTGTCGGCGATTTTGTCTCGCTCCACATGGCCGGTCACGAAGACATCGACCCAGGTCCGATTCCGGTGCTGGTCGAGATCAAAGAACGTCTGGCCGAGGACGTGAGTCCCGGTGGCGAAGACTGATTCACCAGGGTTGTCGTCCGAACAGGGTTGGTGATCCAAGCCCGGTTCGTGATGGTCACACCGCAGGTGGCCTCCTGCCCAAGATCGTGTGTTGCGAGCGTGTGACGGCTACGTGGCGACCTCGTGAACTCGTGACATTGCCAGTGGAAATTGGGTTCTGCGGAGGTAGACTGTCCCACGTGAGCTACGTGCGGGTCTGTGGTTGCAAGTCGATGCCAGTCGCAGGCGAAACGACCCACGTAAGGCAACTAGTGGTTGCTGAGCATGGTGCGGCTTAGGAGTAAGCCCTGCCCGTGGCGTTCCCGGTTGTCGGGGGCGAACGGAGATGAGGTGACGCGTGCCATTTACGGTGCCGAAGGGTTCACGACCGCTCACCGGTCGGTGCCGCCGGAACCAGGCCGCCATTCTCACCGCAGGCGAGTGTGGGGTCAAAGACCAGGTCAGCCGCTCGTAGGTCACAATCCATCTCGTGCCGGTTCTTCCGGTACGACCTCATCCACAACCCAGACAGCACCCATCCAACCCACGACCGATTAGGAGTACCGGCCGACCACATCAGCAACAACCAAAGCAACACGACTTGGGAGGGAAGCAAGTGAACGTTGTCATCGCAAACGGCAGAAGGATAGTGCCCAACGACGTACGGGCGCTGGTAGAGGAGAAGGTGGGCAGACTGCTCAGGCACTGCCCGGGTCTCGAACGAGCCGAAGTGCACTTCTCCGAGGAACACAACCCGAGGATCCCCGATCGTGAGTGTTGCGAAGTCATCATGACGGGCCATGGTCGGGTCTTCCGTGCTCATGCTTCTGCCCCCGATCCGTTGGTGGCTGTGGACTTCGTGGTGGAAAAGCTCGAGAACCAGCTCGAGAAGACCAAGGGCCGGATAGTGGGTCGTCCCCACCCCAGCCGACGAGGTCAGGTGCAGACGATACGGGCCAGAGTTCGAACTGCTTGAACTCGGCCGAATCTGAGGGGGCACCCTCGGTATGGCGAGGTGTCGGCTGACAGGTCTTGGTTGAGTTGGCTGATGGCTGATGACCTCCCCGGGAGAGAAAGAACGCGTCCCGACGGTAGAGTGATGAGCCCATGAGTGTGTTCACGAAGGTTCTTCGCGCTGGCGAGGGAAAAAAAGTACGTCGTCTGGCCGAGCTGGTTCCGCTGGTCAACGCTCTCGAACCGGAGATCGAGGCTCTTTCTGACGATGAGTTGCGGGCATGTACCCCCAAGTTCCGGGAGCGCCTGGCCAACGGTGAGAGTTACGAGGACATCCTGGTCGAGGCGTTTGCCGTCGTACGGGAAGGGGCATGGCGGGTGCTCGGCCAACGGCACTTCGACGCGCAGCTGATGGGGGGGATGGCGCTGCACTTCGGATGGATTGCCGAAATGAAGACCGGAGAGGGGAAGACGCTGGTTTCCACGCTGCCGGTCTATCTCAATTCGCTGTCCGGTAAAGGCGTCCATGTTGTGACGGTCAATGACTACCTGGCCTCACGTGACTCGGAGTGGATGGGACGACTCCATACCTTCCTGGGCCTCACGGTGGGGCGGGTGGGACCGGACGTAGAGGATGCGGCGGCCAAGCGAGCCGCCTATGCGTCCGATGTCACCTATGGGACCAACACCGAGTTCGGTTTCGACTACCTCCGCGACAACATGGCCCGCACCAAGGACGCCATGGTGCAGCGGGGGCACCCGTACGCCATCGTGGACGAGGTCGACTCCATCCTCATCGACGAGGCCCGCACCCCACTGATCATTTCTGGCCCGGCCGCCGAGTCGGCCAAGCTCTACTACCAGTTCGCCGGCATCGTCAGGACGTTGCGGAACGAGGAAGATTACGAGGTCGACGAGGAAAAGCGCACCGTCGTCCCCACCGAGGCAGGTATCGAGAAGGTCGAACGCCAACTGGGCGTGGACAACCTCTACGATGCGGTGGCGGTCAACTACGTCCATCACCTCACCCAGGCCATGTACGCCAAAGAGCTCTACCGGCGGGACAAGGACTACCTGATAGCCGAAGGGGAGGTGAAGATTGTTGACGAGTTCACCGGTCGTACCCTCGATGGGCGGCGGTGGTCCGACGGTCTCCATCAGGCGGTCGAAGCCAAAGAGCGGGTCCGGATCAATGAGGAGAATCACACCTGGGCCACGGTGACACTTCAGAACTATTTCCGGCTCTACCAGAAGCTCGCCGGCATGACGGGAACGGCGGAGACAGAGGCTTCCGAGTTTGCCAATACCTATGACCTTCCCGTAGTCCCGATCCCTACCAACAAGCCTATGGTCCGGATCGACAATCCCGACCTCGTCTACAAGTCGGAGGATGCCAAGTTCAACGCCGTGGTCGAGGACATCGCGGAACGCCGCGCCACCGGCCAGCCCATCTTGGTGGGGACGGCCTCAGTGTCCAAATCGGAGCATCTGGCCCGGCTGTTGGAGAAAAAGGGAATCCCACACGAGGTGCTCAATGCCAAGCAGCACTTCCGGGAGGCGGAGATCGTCGCCCAAGCCGGACGGGTGGGCGGTGTGACAGTGGCCACCAACATGGCCGGCCGTGGGGTCGACATCATCCTCGGTGGCAATGCCGAAGGATTGGCCGCTCGTGAGGCGAATGCTCGTGGTCTCGATCTCTCCACCGACGAAGGTGCCACTGAGCTGGCGAAGATCCGCGCCGAATTCGAAGCAACCTGCACCCGGGAGGGCGCCGAAGTACGCGAGGCGGGCGGGCTCTACGTCCTGGGTAGCGAGCGGCACGAGAGCCGGCGAATCGACAATCAGCTCCGAGGTCGTTCGGGTCGCCAGGGTGACCCGGGGGAGAGTCGGTTCTTCCTGTCGCTCGAAGACGACCTGATGCGCCTCTTTGCCACCGGAGCCATGAACTGGGTCATGGGTCGGGCCATTCCCGACGACGTCCCCATCGAGGCGAAAATGGTGACCAAGGCCATTGAGCGGGCGCAGAACACCGTCGAGGGTCGCAACGCCGAATCGCGCAAGGACGTGCTCAAGTACGACGATGTGATGAACGAGCAGCGCAAGGTGATCTACAAGCGCCGCCTGCAGATCATCGAGGGCGAGGATCTCCACGAGGAAACCAAGGAACTGCTCGAGTCCACCATCACCGGTTTGGTCGCCTCCTCGTGCCCGACCGACTACCCCGAAGAGTGGGAGCTGGCCCGATTGATCACGGAGATCGCCCAGTACTACCCCACCAAGTTTGTGGAAGAGGACCTGGCCGAGGCCACCACCGCAGGTCAGGTGACCGAGAGCGTCCTCTCCGAGGCGCTCGACCTCTACACCGAGCGGGACGAGACGATCCCCGGCGGGGAGGAGACGGCCCGCCAACTCGAGCGGGACATCATGCTGCAGATCCTCGACCAGAGATGGCGCGACCATCTGGCGGAAATGGACCTGCTGCGGGAAGGCATCAACCTGCGGGCCATGGGTAATCAGGACCCTCTGGTGGCATGGCAACGGGATGGCTTCGAGATGTTCGGGAAGCTGATGACCGGCATCGACGACGATTACCTCCGTTACGTCTTCCACGTGCAGGTCATGACCGAGGCCGCCCCCGAGCCGGACCTCGCCCAAGCCAGCTATATCGCCGCCGACGACCCGGTGCAGGGGAGCGGGTCGATGTCGGCCGCGTTCGCGGCCGGGGCAACGCCGGCGGAGATAGAAGAATCTGCCGGTGGTATCGGTGGTGGGGCCGGGGGCGGTGGTGGGGCCGCAGGGGTGACCAACCGGTTCGCCGATGGGAACGAGACCCAGGCTCCCATCGTGAAATCCGACAAGGAAAAAGTGGGTCGCAACGACCCGTGTTGGTGTGGCAGCGGGAAGAAGTACAAGTTCTGCCACGGCGCTAACTGAGATGGCCGCGGCCGAGCCTTCCCGGCGGGGGGGCGGGGATCCCGACCGAGTCGACATTCGTGCGACGATCGCATCGACTACCGACCGTCTGCGGGAAGCCGAGCATTTCCTGGGACTGGACCGGCTCCAGAAGCGACGAGTCGAGCTCGAGGCCGCAGCGTCGGCACCCGACCTGTGGGACGATCCCGACAACGCGCGCAGCGTCACTACTGAACTGGGGCGGATCAGCGAAGACATGGACATGCTGGCGGCCTTGGCGGAACGCCTGTCGGATGCCGAGACCCTCTTCGAGATGAATGAAGAAGAAGGTGACGACTCCCTGCGTCCTGAAGTCGAAGAATCCTTGGCCGACCTTGATCGCCGGCTGGGCTCCTTGGAGCTGCGGGCGTTGTTCGCCGGAGACCACGATGACCGTGATGCGGTAGCCGAAATCCACGCTGGCGCCGGTGGCACCGACGCCCAGGACTGGGCCGAGATGATGTTGCGCATGTACTCCCGCTGGGCAGAGCGACGTGGCTTCGAGATCGAGGTGGAAGAGGCGACCCCTGGTCAGGAGGCCGGATTGTTGTCGGCCACCTTCATCGTGAAGGGCCGGTACGCCTTCGGGATGCTGGCCGCGGAGCGGGGGGTGCACCGCCTGGTGCGAATTTCGCCTTTCGACGCGCAGCATCGCCGGCAGACGAGTTTCGCATCGCTCGACGTGGTGCCCTTTCTCGAGGATGTCTCGGATGAGGTCGACATCGACGAGAAAGATCTACGTATCGACACGTACCGCTCTTCGGGGGCCGGAGGTCAGCACGTGAACAAGACGGACTCCGCGGTACGCCTCACCCATCTTCCGACCGGCATTGTGGTGTCGTGCCAGAACCAGCGGAGCCAGCACCAGAACAAGGCCAAGGCGATGCAGGTTCTGGGGGCCAAACTGGCCGAACGCCAACGGGCCGAACATCGGGCCACCCTCGAAGCGCTGTCCGGAGATCGCACCGACAACGCTTGGGGAAATCAGATCCGGTCCTACGTCATGGCTCCCTACCAACTCGTGAAGGACCTCCGTAGCAACGAGGAGACCGGAAACGTCGAAGCAGTGCTCGACGGTGACCTCGACGCCTTTATGGAGGCGGAACTGCGGCGACAGGCCGACCTGCGCCGGCACCAGGGTTGAGGGTGACGCTGGGTGCGGCGGACGGTGGAGCGCTCGGTACGGCGGTAACCACGCGGCGACTCTGATGATTCGGGGCATCGAGGGTTTCCATGTGGGCGACGACGGTGACTGGGTGGCAGAAATGTCGTGCCTTCACAACCAGCACATCCGCCACCGACCGCCATTCCGGAATCGACCATGGATCAACGACGACGCCGAACGTAACGGGCACGTGGGCTCTTCGATCGAGTGCCCGCTCTGTGACCGGGCCGAGATGCCCGAAGGCCTCGCATTACTCAGCGCTGCAGGCCCTTGGGACCAAGACAGCCTGCCGAAGGGATTGCGTGGTTCACATCGGACGGCGGAACGGGTGTGGGGGTTGCTCCGGGTCACCGAGGGTGAGGTCGCATTTCAGATGGAGACCGTTCCTGTCCTCGACGTGCACCTTTCTGCCGGTTCGTCGCAACCCATTCCACCCGGAATCTCACACAAGGTTGTCATCGTCGGCCCGGTTCGCCTGGTGGTCGAGTTCTGGGGAGAACCTCAATGAGGTTGCGCGCGTCAGGGGAGGTCAGAGGGGCTGCACCAATTGTCGGCACCAGGCCGGTAAGCTTCAGCGGACTCAAGGCACCTTGCAACGCAATCCCGTTTCAACCCTGACCATTCCCTTATGATCACGTTCCAAAACGTCACCAAAACCTACAAAGGGTCAACAGTCGCACTCCGGGACTGTTCGATCGACATCGACAAAGGCGAGTTCGTCTTCCTCGTAGGCCCTTCCGGTTCGGGCAAGACGACCTTCATTCGGTTGCTTCTGCGCGAGGAGATTCCCAGCTCGGGCCGAATTTGGGAAGCCGGCAAAGAGATCGGGCACCTTTCGAAATGGCGCATCCCGTACTTGCGACGAAATATCGGGTGCGTGTTCCAGGACTTCCGGTTGCTCCCAAACAGGACAGTCTTTGAGAATGTGGCCTTTGCGCTCGAGGTGATCGGACGACCCAAGCACGTGATCGCCTCGCAGGTACCGCAGGTGCTCGATCTGGTCGGCCTCACCAAGAAGAGCGGGAATCTGCCCGGAGAGCTCTCGGGTGGTGAACAACAGCGAGTGGCCGTGGCTCGGGCGTTCGTGAATCGACCCCTGATTCTTCTGGCCGACGAACCCACCGGTAACCTCGATCCGACCACCAGCCTCGGCATCATGCGGCTTCTCGACCGGATCAATCGAACTGGGACCACGGTCGTCGTCGCCACCCACGATGCCGGCATGGTCGACCAGATGCGCCGACGGGTCATCGAGTTGGACCACGGGACCATGGTGCGAGATCAGGCTCGCGGCATGTATGGCCTCGATAGTGCGGTGTCCGCAGCCGGTGCCGGATCTCCGACCGGAACCATCATGGAGCCCTCTACGGCTCCCGTAGCCAGGCCTGGCGCTCAGGCACCGATCCCCGGCCTTGCAGACTCGGCGGACCGACCCGGTCGCCGTGGCGTGGAGAGCTGATGCCGGTCTCTGCCGGATACGTTGCACGCGAGGCCACCACCAATCTGTGGCGAAATCGCCTCATGACCGCGGCCGCGGTGCTCACGGTGGCGGTATCCCTGGCTCTGGTGGGTTCCGCTCTGCTGTTGAAGCAGGGAGCGACGAATGCGACTGTGCATTGGCAGCACGGGGTCAATGTCGCGGTCTGGGTGAATGGCGACGCCAGTCCGGCGCAGTATCACGCCATCGGAGCCGAGTTGGCCCAGAACCCCCTAGTGAAGAGCTGTATTGCCCGCTCCCAGGCTTACGACTACAACGAAGCCAGGCAAACTGTTGCCGCCGACGAGTTCAACGCCACTCAGCAGTCCGACTATCCGTCGTCGTATCGGTGTGTCCTCCAGAATCCATCTGATGCCACCGCGGTGGTTCAGCAGTTCACTGGTAAACCGGGCATCTTCGGGACACCATCATCACCGACCGCCCAGATCAGGACCATGGAGAGCGTGATCCATATTCTGCAATGGGTCTTTCTGTCCGTGGCGGTGGTGCTGTTGCTCTCAGCCTCGGTGCTCATTCTCAACACGATCCGCATGGCCATCTTCGCCCGTAGGCGTGAGGTCTCGGTGATGAAGTTGGTCGGTGCGACCAACTGGTTCATCCGGCTCCCCTTCATGGCGGAAGGTCTGATTCAGGGGTTGCTCGGCTCGGCTGTCGCCGTATTGGTAGTACTCGGTCTCTACTGGGGCATCGGGCTCGACACCACCAAGACAGCTGCCAATCAGGGCAACCTGATTGCACAAATGTCGATGGGGACCTGGGAAGTCGCTGCCACGTGCATCTTGGTTGGCGTGGTGGGCATCGGTGTAGGTGTGGCCGGTTCGGCGTTGGCTGTTCGGCGCTTCCTCGACGTTTAGCCCGTTCGTCTGCGCCATCGGAAACCCGGTGTTTCTCAGGAGACGGCAAACGGCAAACGGCAAACGGCTGCCTATCTGGTGACCCGGCGGCTGTGGCACCCGTGCTCTCTGCGAATTCGATCGCATGCGGTCATGTTTGCCGACGGAGTCAGTCGGTCAATACCGGATGACGTTGTCCACACGTGTCGGGAGCTGTCTGTCCGGCGAATCGGGCAGCGATCCATTGGAGAACGTCTGGTTGTGCGGTTTCCACCACACTTCCGTGACTGGCACCCCGAACTACGTCGTACTCCACCGTGTCATGTTGGGCCCCGCACAGCCGTTGATCGACCAGAGTCGTAGTGGTGGCGTAGGGGATGAGCGAGTCGGCCGTCCCCTGCACGATCAAGACCGGTGCAACCGTAGGTGCCAACCCTGGTTCGTTCTGGATCAAATGGGCCTGGACCGCCGTGTTGTCCTTCCAACCCGCGCGGAAGATTCGATTGGTGGACACATCCGCGTAGGTGTCGGTCACTTCATCGCTGCACATCTGATTGATCGCCGACGTAGTGGCAATGGCCCATGGCGTGAATACGTCCGAAAGGGGTAGATCTCCGTAGGCGATTGACCAGGCATAGAGGGCCATGACGACATACGCGGAGAAGGCATCGGGATTGCGTCCCGGAACTGCCGGCACGAATTCGCTGACGTTCGAGACTGGTGCCGCTGCCACCACGCCCACAACGAAGAGATCGGGTGCGTACAAGTGGGAGATCTGACCGGCGAAGAGTGCCGCTTGGCCACCTTGGGAGTGGCCGAAGATGATCACCGAGTCAGACGCTACTGATCCGGCGAGGTTCCGGGCGGCGCGGGCAGCGTCCAAGACGGCCTGACCCTCGCTTTGGCCGACCAGGTAAGGGTGGATCCCGGGGGTCCCGAGGCCTTGGTAATCGGTAGCCGCGACGATCATCCCTTCGTCGATGAGTTCGGACAGATAGGGGACGGTGTTGACCCCCTGCTTGGAGGGTGCACACGCGTCAGCCAGGCCGGTGGTTGCGTGGGCCCAGGTCACAATGGGATAGCCCGTCACCGGTGGTGGGCCACCGGGGATGACCACCATCCCAGAGACGGCGATGTCGGCTCCTGTGATTGATTCTGAGTGATACAACACGCGGTAAGCGGTGGCCTTAGCGGGCAGACCTTCTGCGTCAGGGATTGGTTCGGATCGGACGATCGATCCAGGCGCGGCGGCGGTGAGGGGGTCGGGAGGCGCGTAGAAGGCGTCGAGGGATAGCGGGTCCGATGAAGATGATGCGGATGATGGTGGAGTTGTGAGTCCTGACGCCCAGATTGGTGCGGTCGCCGTGATCGGCGTGATGACGGAAAGGGTCTCCGCTTTCCCGCCGACTCGGTGAATCCCGACCTGGCCGACTGGTGACGCGAATGCAAAGCTTGAGATGTCGAGCAAAGACATGGCGGAAAATTTGGATGGCCTTGCCCGGGAGGATTGGGATGCGGAGGCGCCTCTCGAAGAGATGACCCATCCGGTCGAGGCGCTTACCAAGGTCAGGGTGGCGAAGGCGACGAGCACCGTTACCCGGCGTTTGGTGATCCGGTCCCGAACTCCGAGTGCAGAGTATCGCCACATCGTCGTTCACAGTAGTCACCGGGGCATATCCCATGACGTCGTCTACGATCGGAGCGGTATGGGCGCCTTGGATCTGGTTGGAACCTGGCCAGTTGACACGGCAGCGGTCGGGGTGATCCGCATTGGACCGAAAGGTGCCGAACGCAGTGCGCCCGTGGCCGAGACCGCTGAGGTTGTGGGACCTCAAGATCGACTGTTTCCATGGGCGTCTGTGACCAAACCGGTCACCGCCCTCGCGGTCCTCGTGGCCATTGAGGAGGGCACTCTGTCCCTCGATCTGCCGGCCGGACCTCCAGGTTCGACGATCCGCCACCTGCTGGCCCATGCTTCTGGGCTCGGGCCCGACCGGGGTGCGCCGCTGGCCAAGCCTTGTACTTGGCGGATCTACTCCAACTTCGGTTATGACGTGTTGGCGGACGTGCTGGTCCAGCGGTCGGGAATGTCATTCCGTGACTATGTGACCCATGGGGTGCTCCATCCGCTCGGGATGTCCGACACCGTTTTCGATCCAGGACCGAATCAGGCGGCGTCCGCCTCACCGAGCGGGACCTCACCGGGCGGAACCTCACCGGGCGGGGCAATGTCCGACGCAACCTCATCGGACGCAGCCTCCGGACTGTGGGGGCCGTTGAGCGACCTCCTTGCCCTGGCGACCGAGTGGGCAGTTCCCAAGCTGATCAGCCCCGAAAGCCATGCTTTGGCCATTTCGGTGGCGTTCCCTGGTCTGCCTGGCGTTCTCCCCGGGTTCGGCCGTTTCGATCGGTGTGACTGGGGACTCGGGGTGGAAATATGCGGCGACAAGCGGCCCCATTGGACGGGAGTGTCGAATTCTCCGGCCACATTCGGGCACTTCGGTCGTTCCGGGTCGTTCTTCTGGATCGACCCGACAGCCGGTCTGGCCTGTGCGGGATTGGCAGACCGGGCATTTGGACCGTGGGCGAGCGCCGCGTGGCCGGCCCTGTCCGATGCTGTCCTGGCCGGGTTCCGCGTTGGGTGATCGCGAGGCCGGGAGCGCCCTATCGATCGGTTCGGCTGCCCCCGACCATCACGTCTAGGCTGCCACGCATGAAGGGTGTCATCCTCGCTGGCGGTACCGGCTCACGCCTCCATCCGCTCACTCGCATAACCAACAAACACCTGCTCCCGATCTACGACCGGCCGATGATCAACTGGTGCATCGAGGCGCTCGTACACGCGGAAATCACCGAGATCATGGTGGTCACCGGGGGGACCCACGCCGGAGAGTTCCTTCGTTTGTTGGGGAACGGTCATGAGTTCGGCATCGACCGTTTGAGCTACGGCTACCAGGAGAAGCCAGGTGGCATTGCCGAGGCCCTGGGTCTGGCGGCACGGTTCGTAGACGGCGAAGCGGTGTTGGTGATGCTGGCCGACAACATCGTCGAACAGTCGATCAAGCCAATGGCGGACGCCTTCCGGGCCGATCCTCGGGGTGCTCGTATTCTCCTGACCCCGGTGGAGGAGGACGAGCACCTTCGCCACCTCGGTGTGCCTTCGTTCGACGAGGGACGCATCACGAGCATCGTGGAGAAGCCGGAACAACCTCCGTCCAAGTTCGGGGTGACGGGGATCTACTGCTACGACGCCGATGTCTTCGATGTCATCCCCTCACTGGTGCCTTCGCGCCGCGGCGAATTGGAGATCACCGACGTGAACAATCACTACATCAACGAAGGCTCGATGGCGTACGACGTGCTGGAGGGTTTTTGGGGCGATGCCGGTGAGTCGATCGACGCGTACTACACAGTGAACGATTTCGTTCGGGCTCACGGGGCGAACAAGGGCTGAGGTTTGACGGCTCCCGCCCGGAGCTGGATGCGCCGACTCGGATCATCTGTGCTGGGATTGTCGAATCAGGAGGAGCGGCTGAGCCACTCATCCTCGGCTTCGCCCAACGGCGTGGTGGGAGGTCCATCGACCATCGGCCACAGTTCTTCGGCGATCCCGCGCCAGTCTGCAGTTGCCCCCAATCGAGCCAGAAGCGCGTAGAGCCCGAGGTTGATGCGCTGCACGATGACGAACATGGCCGGCAAGCTAAGCGCCTTGGCCACCGGGCTCTTGGAGTTGAACACCCTCCTGACGGTTTCCGAAGCGTACTCGTGCTCGACAGTGCGCCGGCCCCGCACCATCACCAGGTCGTAGAAGTGACTGAAGTAGTCGGTCACGTCATCGGTGGAAAGGGTGGGATCGGGCCGAAGAAGCCCGACCTCCTCGAGTGCGCGACGGTAGCCGTCGGCGTCTCCCCGCAGCACCAGTGTCTCGATCAACTTATGGAAGACGGCCATCTCTTCGGGAGCGAATTTCTTCACCATGCCGAAGTCGAGGAACGTCACGTGACCCCCTGGACGGAACAGGTAGTTCCCCGGGTGCGGATCGCCGTTGAACACGCCCAAACGGTTGATACCCCGGAACACGAAACGGAACAGGGTCTCGCCGGCCAAATTCCTCTCGTGGGCAGACCACTTCTCTACTTCAGCGAAGCGAGCACCGGTGGCCAACTCAGTGGTGAGCACCATGCGAGTGGAGAACTCGTCCACCACTTCGGGAATGTGGATAAAAGGGTGGCCCCGGTAGATTGCGGAGAATTGTCGTTGGTTGGCGGCTTCGTGGATGTAGTCGAGCTCTTCGGTCAGCCGGTCACGCAGCTCGGCGGCCAATACCTTGGGATCGAGCGACGGGAACAGCATCGGAATAATCCGGGCCAGCATCTCAGTATTGGCCAAGTCCGCCTCGATGGCAGCGGCCACCCCTGGGTACTGGATCTTCACCGCAACCTCTCTGCCATCGAATGTGACCGCTCGGTGGACCTGGCCTATGGAGGCAGCAGCCAGTGGCACGGGATTCCATTCCCGGAAGACCTTGGTGGGGGAGCGGCCCAACTCTGCCACGACCACCCCGGCGGCCAGCTCCGGCGCCATCGGGGGAGCGTCCGACTGCAGTTGGGCCAGAGCCGCTCGGTACGGTTCGGGGAGGCCCTCATCGAGGAAACTGGCGATCTGGCCGAGCTTCATCAGGGCCCCCTTCATGTCCCCCAGGGACTCGGCCACCTGTTCCGCAGTGCGGAGTTCCATGGCCGCCGCCAGCTCATCACGCCGGTCAGCTGGGGTGAGACGAACCCGGATTCTGCCGGTCATCCGAGAGGCGCCAAGCCGTCCTACCATTTGAGCCGACGCCGCGGTACGCCGAAGCCTGTTCGTGTGTTTGATCGGGGATCCGCCGCTGCGTCCAGGTAGGGCGGAGGATGCGGGTATCTCGGGTCCTTCAGCCGACTCAGCCGACTCAGCCGACTCAGCCGACTCAGGCGACTCAGGCGGAGCCCCGGTATCTGGTTCAGAGCTCAACGCCCACCCACGCCGCGGTTTCGGTTCGGTTCCGGGCATAGTCCACCTTGCCCGATGGCGAACGACCGATGGTGGGCACGAACCGAATTCGGCGTGGGGCCTTGTACCCGGCCAGCTGTGCCTTCACGTGATCGATGACGGCGTCGGCAGTGACCGTTTCCTCGGCGGTGCCGGGAGTCAGCTCCACCACGGCGATGATCTCCTCGCCGAAGCGCTCATTCGGGATCCCGACCACCACAGCGTCGAGGACGCCGTCGACAGTCTTGACCGCTTCCTCGACCTCTTCGGGGTAGACCTTTTCACCGCCGGTGTTGATGCATACGGAGCCGCGTCCGAGCAGGTGGATGCTGCCATCCTCTCGAACTTCGGCGTAGTCACCAGGTATCGAATAGCGCTCACCATCCACCGTGCGGAAGGTGGCCGCGGTCTTGGATTCGTCCTTGTAGTAGCCGAGGGGGATGCGTCCTCCCAGGGCCAGCACGCCGGGCTGGTCCGACCCTGGCACGACATCCGCGCCGTCGGCATCGAGAACCCGCACGTTGGGGCCGAGGGTGAAGTCGGCGGTATGGGAGGCCGATGACCCTGACGAGATCGAGCTTCCCATGCCCAGCGCCTCCGACGACGAGAACGCGTCCACCAACAACATGGTGGGGTGATGCCCAAGCAGGCCCTGCTTGGTCTCCTCGCTCCACATCACTCCCGAGGAGATCATCCCCACCAGGCTGCTCAGGCCCCACCGGCCCGGTTGCGCATCAAGTGCTGCCAGAATCGGCTTGGCAAAGGCGTCGCCCACAATGATCAAGCCATTGACCTTCTCGCGCTCGACGGTGTCGAGGAGCTCGACCGCATCGAAGTGGCGGGAGGGCAGAAGCACCACCCGACCCCCCTCGCTCAGGCACTCGAGGGCGGTAAACCCGCCGGTACCGTGCATCAGTGGACAGGCGGGGAGCAGTGTCATCCCGGGGCCGAGTTCCGCCAGGCTCTGGCGCACCCCTTCCACGCCGGCTTCCTGGTCGTAGCTCCGGAACCCAGAAGCGTTCATGAGGGCAAACAGGTCGTCCTGGCGCCACATGACCCCCTTGGGCATTCCGGTTGTCCCGCCGGTGTACAGCAGGTTGAGATCGTCGGGACCTCGTCCCCAGGGAGCCCGGGCTCGCTCTGGTTCCCGGACAGAGCCATCACCCTCGCCCTCACCGTTCTTCGCCACTTCCTCGTACGGGACGGCCCAAGTGGGGCAGGGCGCGGTCCCGTCATCCACCCATAGCCAACTCCGGATGCCCGGGACCCGGTCACGGATGCCCTCGATGCGTTCGGCGAACACGCCGTGGAAGACCACGGCCACCGCATCGGCGTTCTCCCACAGATAGGCCAGCTCGTTATCGGCGTACCGGTAATTCGTGTTGATGGGCACCAGGCCAACTTTGAAGATGGCGAAGGTCGCCTCCAAGTATTCGGGGCAGTTGTAGAGATACAGGGCGACCTTGTCCTGCTTGGCGACCCCGGCACCGAGGAACCACCTCGCCAGGTTGTCCGCCCGGCGGTCGGTATCCTTCCATGTCTGGGTGCGTGATCCCTGAGTCAGGGCCGGAGCTTCCGGCAGCGTTTCCGCCACCGCTTCCCACACATCTGCAAAATTCCATTTGGTCATCGGTCGTTTCACCCCTTGCCATTTCGGACCTGTTGTCCCTGGTCCAGAACCCTCGGCTCACAGGCTTCTTTCGGTGATCCGGTACTTCGGCCCTTCGGCCTCGCGCACCGACTCCGCCGATTGTCGCGGCCGAACCGGAGCAGCCTACGCTCGCAGCCATGAACTTCGCGCTTCCGCCTGACGGTGACGCCCGCCGGACCTCGGTGCGCTCGTGGATGGCCGGACATCCGACTCCAACCGGTCGTGAGTTGGCCGACGCCGGCTACGTGGCACCGCACTGGCCCGAACCGTGGGGGATGGGCGCCGATCCCGAGACCCAGTTGATCGTCGATGATGAGTTGAAGCGTGCGGGCGTCCGACGTCCCACCAATACCATCGGGATCGGTTGGGCCGGCCCAACCATCCTTCGGGCCGGGACCGAGGAGCAGAAGGAGCGCTACCTGCGTCCCATGCTGGCCGCCGACGAGATCTGGTGCCAACTCTTCAGTGAGCCGGGCGCAGGCTCTGACCTGGCATCTCTTACCACCCGGGCCGAACGGGACGGCGATGAATGGATCGTGAATGGCCAGAAGGTGTGGACGTCCTATGCCCACGTGGCGAAGTTCGGGATACTGCTGGCCCGTACCGACCCCGAAGCACCCGTTCATCAGGGGATCTCGTACTTCATCTGCCCTATGGACGCTCTCGGTATCACCGTGCGGCCACTGGTCGACATGACCGGCACCCACACCTTCAACGAGGTGTTCTTCGAGGACGTCCGGATTCCCGCGGCCAACCTGGTCGGACAAGAGGGTGACGGATGGAGGCTCGCCAAAGTCACCCTCGGGAACGAGCGGGTGTCTCTGTCGGGTGCCGGTGCGTTGTGGGGGATGGGTCCGACCGCCTCAGATCTGGTCGATGAGGTCAAGCGGTCGGGAGGCGCGTCCGATCCGCTGTTCCGGCAACGCCTGGCCCAGGTGTGGTCGGAAGGCGAGATTCTGAGGTTGCTCCGCCTCCGCATGGTCTCGGCGGCGGTATCGGGGGCGGATCCGGGGCCCGAGGCTTCAGTGCGCAAGGCGCTTGCCGATGAGCACGGCCAGCACGTCATGGCCTTGGCACGCGATCTGACCGGTGCGTCGGGGATGTTGACGGGCGTGGGGACGGAAGCGATCTACAGCTTTGGGTTCCTGTTCGCTCCAGCGCTCACGATCGGCGGCGGCACCTCGGAGGTGCAGCGGAACATCATCGCCGAGCGCACTCTCGGGCTCCCACACGATCCGGCGGGGTAGGCGGTAGGCGGAGCCCCGACAATCAGTCGGCGATGGGTCCGGCGTCCTCGTACCCCTGGCGCACACCCTGTCCGGCCCGCCTGGCCAACTGCTCGGGTTCGTACAGCATCCAATAGGCGTTACGAGCGTGTTTTCGGGCCCGGTTTACGCACACCTGGGCCAGTTTGGCCGGATCCTCCTCTTCATTCTCGTGAACGAAAACCTCGAGAATGTGGGTAGAGGTAAGCAGCTGTGCCAACATGATCCCCTGGGCGGCTTCGTGGGCACAGATCTGGTCGATGGCGGCTTTCCCGGGCATTCCCAGGGCCACCACGATGCGGCACTTCTCGTTTTCGATCAGGCGCTTGCACCCGACACCCAGATCCTTGAATCCGGGCACGGTGCGGTAGACCACCTCGAAGATCTCGCCGTGACCGGGGCAGTCTGCGAGCTCACTGAGTGCCTCGGCACCCATGTCGTACCGAGCAAACATGGTGTCGACGACGCCGATTCGATCCATGGCCGGGATCCTATCGGGCAGGTGCGGTGGTTATTCCGGGGCTATTGCCGGGTGAATGCGGGGCTATCGCCGGGTGATTGTGGTTGCCGAGTGGCTCATCTCGACCCCGGATGCTGACAGGTTCTCGACGGTGTCGGTTCGACCTACATCCCGGTTTGCACAAGACTCATCGCCGATGACCACGCCACGTACGCCCCACCAAACGGTTTCAGATGCCGGCCAATGGGCGGCCCGAGATGCCAGTGTGGTCTGGCACGGCTTCACGCAAATGGCCGCCTACGTAGGGAGTTCGCCCATCACGGTGGAACGGGCCGAAGGGCGTGAGGTGATCGACGTCGACGGGCGACGCTATTTTGACGCCATTTCCTCGCTCTGGGTCATGACGCTCGGACACCATGTCCCTGAGCTGGATGCCGCCGTGATCGATCAACTGGGCCGAGTGGCCCATACCACCCTGTTGGGGAATGGGAATCGGATGGTGGTGGAGTTTGCCGAGGCACTGGCTGCGGTCGTACCGGTCGACGACGCCCACGTGCTGTTCGCATCGGATGGGGCAGTGGCGGTCGAGCAGGCAGCCAAGATCGCCTTCCAGTATTGGGTGAATCGGGGTCAACCTGGCCACACCCGCTTTCTGGCTCTGGGTGACGCCTATCACGGGGACACGGTCGGAGCGCTGTCGTTGGGAGACGGGGGATTTGGGACCGAGTTATTCGATCCGCTGCGGTTCCCTGTCATCCGGACCCCCGGGTACGCCTCGCCGGATTGGGCGGACAAGGCGGCGGCGTGCGTAGAGGCCAATGCCGAGGAGTTGGCGGCGGTGATCATCGAACCCCTGGTGCAGGGTGCGGCAGGCATGTTGGTGGCCGAACCTGAGGACTTGGCCAAACTGGGAGCGGCCTGTCGGCACAACGGGGTCCTGCTGATCTGCGACGAGGTGGCCACCGGGTTCGGCCGGACCGGCAAGCTGTTCGCCTCCGAATGGGCCGGATCCGACTTTCGCCCTGACCTGATGTGTCTCGGCAAAGGGATTACCGGCGGTTACCTCCCACTTTCGGCCACGGTGGTGTCCGGCGAGATCTTTACTGCATTCGAAGGAGCTGACCTGGGTGAAAAGACCTTCTACCACGGCCACTCCTACGGCGGGAATGCTCTGGCTTGTGCAGTGGCCCTGCGTCACCTGCAACTGATCCACCAGTGGGACGTTCTTGCCAACGTGACGGTGGTGGCGGACCGGCTCGCCTCCCTATTGCGCGACCACGTGGTCGGACGACCCGAGGTAGGAGCGGTGCGCCAACGCGGGCTGATGGTCGGAGTCGATCTCGATCCACCAGGCGGTGCAACACGTTGGGGACGTCGGGTGTGTGCCGAAGCGCAGAAGCGGGGCATTCTGCTACGTCCGCTGGGTGATGTCGTGGTACTGATGCCGCCGTTGACCACCACGCTCGAAGAGATCGAGCTGGTTGTCGAAGTGCTGGCGGCGTCCATCAGGGTGGTGGGGGAGCAAGATCAGCGATGAGTGGGAAGGCCGTCTCCGGCTCCTCATTGGCGGGTCCTCATGCGCATTCGACGTGGACCGAGTGGGTCGAGGGATCCTGCCGGGAGGTCGAAGCGGCAGGACAATGGCGCCGGCCGCGGACATTCGACGCCCGGGGGCCACTCGGTCGCCTGATCGCTGACGGTGAAAGTGGGGTCGGCCCGGGGAGGTCTGATCCGGATCGGGACGTCGTGTCCTTCGCTTCGAATGACTACCTCGGCCTTTCGTGCCATCCGGCAGTGGTGGACGCCGCGCACGAGGCCCTCGATCGCTGGGGTGCGGGGTCGGGATCATCGCGGTTGGTAACCGGATCGCGACCCGTCCATGCCGAACTCGAAGCCGCATTGGCGGAGTGGAAACGTTGCGAACGGGCCATCGTGTTCCCCACCGGGTTTGCTGCCAACCTGTCGGTACTTTCGGTGTTTGCGGCCGAAGGTTCGCAGGTCTTCTCCGACGAGTTGAACCATGCCTCGATCATCGACGGGTGCCGGGCCGCCCGGGCTGACGTGGCTGTGTACCGTCACAATGACCTCGAGCACCTGGAACAGCTGGTGGCAGCTTCGAGAGGACGCTCGGTCATCGTGTCGGACACGATCTTCTCCATGGACGGCGATGCCGCTGACCTCGCAGGTCTGGTCGATGTGTCCCGACGTTACGGAGCACTTCTGGTTCTCGATGAGGCCCACGCTGTCCTAGGTCCCGAACTTCCGATGGGTGGTGAAGTCGGAGCCCACAGAGATCTTGGGGTGGACATACTGCGGGTGGGCACGCTCTCGAAGATGGTGGGTTCGTTGGGTGGTTTCGTGGCGGGCCCGAGTCGTTTCGTGGAGTTGTTGGTGAACCGGGCCCGGCCGTATATCTTCACCACCGCTCCATCTCCGGCTGACGCGGCCGCGGCCTTGGCGGCTGTGGGCATCGTTCAATCAAGCGAAGGCGAGGCACTGCGTCGCCGGCTGGCCGCACTTGTTGCGAAAGTGTCGGTTGCCATCGGAGCCGGGGCCGGAGGCGAGCAGATCGGACATCCGTCGCCGATCATCCCGGTCGTCATCGGCGAGGAGGAGCGTGCAATGGGGGCGTCGGCCCATCTCCTCGATCATGGACTGTGGGTTCCGGCCATCCGACCCCCGACCGTCCCGATGGGAACGTCTCGCCTGAGGGTGACACTGTCATCGATCCACACCGATGAACAGGTCGAACACTTGATAGCTGAGTTGGTCGCACTCGACGCGTTCGGTGAGCACGGAACCCATGGTCCGGACACGATCCCGCACGGGGGCGTCCTTGCGTCCTGAGAGGATTGTCCTGGTGTGTGGCACCGGCACCGAGGTGGGGAAGACCTGGGTGGGAGCCCAACTCCTGGGTGAGTTGCGCTCCCGCGGTCTGCAGGTAGCCGCCAGAAAGCCGGCGCAGTCGTTCGACGTCGACAGCGAAGGGACTCCTCTGGGGGGCGCCACCGACGCTGAAGTATTGGGTGCGGCGTCAGGCCAAGGTCCCGGGTCGGTCTGCCATCCATTCCGCTCGTATCACCGGGCCATGGCGCCCCCGATGGCCGCCGAGGCGCTGGGTCTTCCATCATTCACTCTTGCCGATCTCATTGAGGAGATGGTCTGGCCTGACCACCGTGTCGATGTCGGACTGGTGGAAGCGGCAGGCGGCGTGATGTCCCCACAGGCCTCCGATGGCGATTCGATCGGATTGCTGCGGGTGTTACTTCCCGACATCGTTCTCCTTGTCGCCGATGCCGGATTGGGCACGATCAATGCCGTTCGTCTATCCATGGCTCCACTGCTTCGTGTGGTGAGTGAACTCGAGGCGGATCCTGTTACCGGGAGGCTCGGGAAACCAATTCCGATCGTGGTGGTACTCGATCGCTTTGACGACGAGCACTACATCCATCAGCGCAATCTCAAGTGGCTGACGTCGCACCATGGATTCGAGATCGTCACGCTCCCCGGTATGGAGTCAGCCTTGGGTGACATCCTGACCGCCAACCACTAGCCTCAATATCGTTCAGGTAAGGTGACCGGATGGTCGCCATGGGTGGGCCGGTCGGTTGGATCCACTCTGCGTGCCAGGAGCGTTTGACGTGCCACTTGGGCATCTTGCGTTTGATGACGTGGGGGTTCGAACGCCGTCGGCGCATGGGGTTGAGCCGCTGGAGGAGGTGGACGATGGCCCGGCGCCAGGTGGCGTCGGTGGCCTCAGTGTCCAGAGGGGGGAAAAGCGCCGCGCTGGGCGACGGAACGGCGGGCGATGCGTAACGCGGCGACGAACGAGACCCTGTCGGGATCCTCGTCGGCATGGGCGGCGGCTTCCCACATGAGCGTGCGGATGGCGAAGTGACAACACAGGTGTCCCCAGATCTCCTGGTGGACGAGTTCGGGTGACTTGGATCGCAGCACGGTGCGGGGTCCGCGTTGGTGGGTCTTCAACTCGTCGAAGGCGGACTCGATCTCCCAGCGCTCGGCATAGACGAGGGCGAGCTCTTCAGCGGAGGCAACGTCGGGTTCGAGGATGGTGGTCAAGAGACGGTAAGGCTCGTGGTCTCCTCGACCATCGTCGATCGAATAGTCGACGACTCGCACGCGCCGCGGCGGCGTGGTGCGACCTTCATTGCCTCCGGGGGTCACGTCAGCCAGCCACGACCCGTCCGCCAGGGTGTCGACATGACGGGGCTTGAGGTTCGACTTCACCCGCCAGCACAGGTCGGTTCCGGTCGAAGAAGCCTGTTGCCACCAGCGAAACCCGTAGAAGCCGCGGTCGGCGAGTACCAGCATCCCCGGCTGTAGTCGGCCGACGAGTTCCCGCGACAGTTCGATCTCCGACGTCGTGTAGGGACCGACGACGGCGTCGAAGATGGCATGGGTGCCACACTCGGCAAGGGCGACCACCCGGGCCAGGGGGAAGGCGGCCTGTTCTCCCTTGTTCACACCGGCCCGACCGAAGAACGCTGTGTTCTCGGGTGTGTCAGCCACGTCGAGACAGGTGCCGTCGATGGCCACCAGGCGTCGGCCCGCCAGAAAGGCACCCGGGGTGTCCGGTGTGGCCAGAGGACGAGCCACCCGAGCGAACAGTTCGCGGATCGGCTCCGCACCGAGACGGGCCCGGGCCTGGAAGATGGCCGACTTCGACGGTGGTGACCACGACTCGGACCACCCTGACGACCACGAAAGGCCATCGGTCAGTTGCGCGAGCACGTCTTCATAGGACCCTTGTGAGTACAGCGCCATCCCGATGGCGAAGTACGCCATCACCCGAGCCGGCAGCGACCGGTTGCGCTGCTCGGTCCGTCCCACGTCGGCGATCACCTGGTCCACCAGTTCCGGTGGGAACACCTTGGTCAACAAGCCCACGGAGATCAGATCAGACAGACGGCGATCCGACACCGGCTTCACCCATCCAGCGCGAGGCATAACCACAAACTACATCATTGTGACCTTAACTGAACGGTATTGGGATTAACCGGCCCTTCGAGAACGCCCTGAAGGGTCCAAAAACTCCGATGCACGGTCGGCTGCAGGAGAATCGACGGGATTCCGAGGCAAGCGAGGCCCGGGGAGGCGTAGTTGACCCAGAGGAGCCATTTATTCGCCAGGCGAAGTTCCTCCCTATCTGATCGTCGAGCCCGCGTTGTGTTGGCGACTGACGCGCATGTCGAAGCCGTGGCGTGATCTGTGATCAGGCGGCCCGCTCGTACTCGTGGATGATGCCGCCGAGGATGTCCAGGCGGGTGACGGAGCCATCGTCGATTGGCGGGAGTGGGAGGGAGCGGGGGATCGGCTGTCCGAGGTGCAGGCCACGGTGTGGACGAGCCTGGTTGTAGTGCTGGACGTACTTGTCGAGCACCGATTCGAGATGTTGTCGTGAGACGACGAGCAGATGATCGAGGCATTCCTGGCGGATGGTGCGGACGAACCGCTCGGCGTACGCGTTCGCACGAGGCGAACGGATCGGAGTGCGGATGGTCTCGACACCGATCGAGGCGAACACCTCGTCGGAGCTGGCGGTGAACTTGGTGTCCCGGTCGCGGATGAGGACCGGAATCGCCGGCCGGCATCCTCCAGGTCCGAGGCGAAATTGCGGGCCACCTGTGTGACCGATGGGCCGTTCGGGTTGGCGCTGGCTCCGAGGACGTGCACGACGCGGCTCTGCACTTCGATGACGATCAGCACGTAGTAGCGCCGAAAGAGGACCGTGCCGACGTGGAAGAAGTCGGTGGCCACAATGCCCTTCGCCTAGGCGGAGAGGAACTGGGTCCACGTTGGGCCCTCTCGCCGGGGTGCCGGTGGGAGACCGTGGCGGCGCAGCACGGTCGCGACGCTCGTCTTCGACACTGTGACGCCGAGCTTCTTCAGCTCGCCGACGATGCGGAGATAACCCCACCGGGGGTTCTCCCGTCCCAGGCGGCAGCTCAGCTCCACGGTCTCTTTGGCAAGACCAGGAAGACCTGGTCGGCGGTGCGGGTAGGTCCAGCGCTTCTTGACCAGCGAGCGGTGCCAGCCCAGGATCGTCTGTGGGCTGACGAGGAACGATCGCCAGTGTTCTCGAGGAACAAGACCGGCCAGGAGGGCGACGAGGGCCCGGTCGGACCAGGTGAAGCGGATGCTGGGGTTCGTGCTCGTAGCGACAATCGATGGTCCCCCAGGGTCCCCGCGCCAGACCCAAATACGCGCTCGTGGCTGCAATCGGGGTTCGGCGACCACTACCGGTAGCCGCTCACCAGCATTTCATTCCTCGCGGGTGGCCGTCCTCGGCCATGGGGACTCATTTCCGAAGCGCCGGCAATTGGGACCTTCGGCCCTGTTGCAGAGCGTGGACCAGCCGTAATCTCCCAAATAGAGTGCCGTGGTGTAAGCACGGATTGGATGAGAGCGCAGCCACACTGGCTGCTCAAAGGGGAGGTCACAGATGATGGACATCGTTCGCAACCCGGGACGCATGCGCCGATGGGCCGTCATTGCCACCGTGCTCTCAGTCGGGGCGCTCACCGCGGCATGCAGTAGCAGTTCAACCTCCTCGACGACCACGACGTCAGCTGCCAGCGTGCCTGCCGGCCTCAGCGTGAGTTCGTTCAACAGCAGCTTCACGGAGATGTCGAAGTTCAAGGGGCTCACCGCGTCCGGTAAGGGCCTGGTGGGCGTCATCCTGCCGGACACCACGTCGTCGACGCGATACGTCGCCTTCGACGCCCCGTACCTGGCCAAGGCGTTCCAGCAGGCCGGGTACAGCTCCTCGCAGTACAAGATCGACAACGCCCAGGGCGTGGACGCCACCGAGCTGGCCGACGCCCAGGCTGACATCTCGCTGGGCGCGACGGTGCTGGTGTTCGACCCGCTCGACAGTACGGTCGGGGCTCAGGTCCAGGCCTACGCCTCGTCGCACGGGGTCGCCGTGATCAGTTACGACCGGGCCACCTTCACGGGCACCAACACCTACTACGTCAGCTTCGACAACGTCCAAGTGGGCAAGCTCATCGGCCAGGGCTTCGAGTCGTGCGTCACCGCCTGGGGCGTCACAAGCCCCAAGGTCTTCGAGCTCGACGGCGGTCAGGACACCGACCCGAACGCCGTCTCATTCGCCCAGGGGTACAACTCGGTGATCTGGGATTCGACTGCGACACCGTTGACGGCGGGCTTGACGAACAGCAAGGGCTACACCCTGGTCGGCGACCAGATCACGCCGGGATGGGTGAACGCCGTTGGTGGAACGATCTTCACGCAGCAGTTCACCGCGCACCCCACGATCAACGCCACCGTCGAGGCCAATGACGGCCTGGCCAACGCCGTGGTCACCGACTTGAAGAATGCCGGTGTCGGTGCCAAGAAGATCCCCACCACCGGTCAGGACGCCACCTTGCAGGGGATGGAGAACATCCTCCAGGGCTNNGTGCGGATCGGTCTACAAGGCCGTCTACATCGAGGCACAGGACGCCGTCTCCCTGGCGACGATCCTGCGTGCAGGGAAGACGCCGCCTGCAGCCCTGGTGAACTCGACCACCACGCCTCCCAAGGGCGTGTCGGGGACGGCGCAACCTGCGTCCCTGCTCACCCCGGTGTGGGTGAACATCTCCAACATGGCAGCGACGGTGATCAAGGACCAGTTCATCTCGGCATCGACGCTGTGCACCGCGGTGGGCGCCAGCGTCTGCACCGCTGCCGGCATCACCCCGTGATGTGCCAGATCTGGACCTGACGTGTCGGACCGACCGCCGCCTNNACACGTCAGCCTTGCAGTGCGGTACTTTGTCGTCAGCAGCCCGACGAAAGTGATGAGATGGTCGAGCCGAGTGTGGGTGAACCCCTTCTGAGGGTGCGAGGCATTTACAAGAACTTTGGTGCGGTCCAAGCGCTGGCCGACGTGGA
>PKXA01000124.1 GCA_003133325.1 Acidimicrobiaceae bacterium
TTGCCCTCTGGCGTGAAGTGCTCGCAACCGCCACCGGAGCGGAACCACGATTGGCCGGAAGCGGTTCGACTTGGTTTGTCGAGGGAACGCCGGAATCGTTGGGGCTCGGTGGTCGACGTTCGCTGGCATTGGGTCGGACGTCGGCCCAACTCATCAGCGCGAGGACAGTTCCCGCCCAGTACACCCCAGTCCGGTAATCGCCCGCCGCCCTCGCCCTGCCGTAGGTGACCTGTTGTCCGGCTGCCCTGCCCCGCAGGACCAGGGTCAGGATCGTTACGGACCTACTTGCCTGCCCGGCGCTGCCAGCGGGTGGCCTTCANNGTTCGCTTCAGCATCTTCTTGTGCTTCTTCTTGCGCATGCGCTTACGGCGCTTCTTGATCAGTGATCCCATGTTGTGCGGCAGGCTAGTCGTCCGGGATGCTCAGCGCCATGTGAGCCGGTATGACACTTGAGGTTGCCATCCCGGCACTCCGGCAATGAGTGGAATCCAGTGCCCGGTGAAGCGATGAGCGATGGCTTCCATCCGGGAGTTCTCGGCATGGGCAGAAGCCTTGGCGCCACGTGAGTCTTCGATCCCATAGGGCGGGGGCGGACCGGGCAGCCGCCGACAGACCCAACCCGAATCCGAGGACCCGCTATTCCTCGAGACCTGCATTTTCGGGAGGAGTGATCTCGGGAAGGCTGAATCGGAACAGTGCGCCGCCGCCAGGCGCCTGTTGTGCCTCCACTGATCCCCCTTCCTCCCGAGCCACCTGGGCGACGATGGCCAGGCCCAAACCGGAACCCGGGAGGCCACGGGCCGTAGGGGCCCGGTAGAAACGGTCGAAGAGGTGATCGATGTCGGATTCGTCGATGCCGGGACCGTGATCCCGAACGATCACTGTCCCGCCCGAGCAACTGATCTCAACCGAACCACCGTCCGGGCTCCACTTGAGGGCATTGTCGAGCAGGTTCCCGATGGCCCGTTCGATGCGAGGCTTCGAGCCCATGACCCACGATGGTGCGATGAAGGCGTTGAACGTCACTCCGCGACTGCGCCCATGAGTGGTGGCGACTCCGACAGTTTCCTGCACCACCGCATGGAGCCCTACCGGCTCTGAGATCGGGGGAGGTTGTTCCCCCCTGGCCAGCTCGGCCAAGTCGGCAACCACGGTGGTCAGTTCATCGAGCTGGGTAAGGACGTCACCGATCAGCACCTCGCGTTCGGCCGGCTCGAGCTCATCCATACGACGCGCCACTTCCATATTGGTCCGAAGGCTGGTCAGCGGGGTCCGTAGTTCGTGGGATGCGTCCAATACCAACTGTCGTTGCGAGTCGCGGGAGGTGTCGAGGGCTTCGAACAAGCGGTTGAACGCCCGTCTCAGGCGTCCCAACTCGTCCATCCCGCCGGGGTCGAGCCTCCGCGAGACGTCGGTCGTATCGGCCAACTCCTCCACCGTGGATGTGAGGCTGTTGAGGGGCCCGAGGACAGCGCGACCCACCACCAGACCGAGTAGCACAGCCAGGGCCACCCCCAAAAAGGCGATGATCCACAACGCCAGGGCCAGATGGCCCAGCTCCTGGTTCACCCCGGTGAGAGGTGAAGTCAACTGGAGAGTCCCACCCGAAGGCATTCCGTACGAGTACGAGTTGTAGCCCTCCCGGTAGTCGAAACCGGGAGCCAAAGGCAGTACCACCTCACGGACTTCGGTCGTTGCCCCGTTGTTGTTGATGGTGGTGGAAAACAAGAGGGGCGAACTGTTTCCTTGTGACGCTGCCATCCGCTTGACTGCCGGCGGAATGGGGAGCGACTGGGGGTCGTTCGGATTCACGGCGCCGTTCGGCCACACGACCTGTGAGCACTGGCCGAGAGTGGTGGGGCTGCAGGAGTTGGTGATATCCCGCTGGACGATGAGAGCCTGCGCCCCTTGCGAGAGGTTGACGTCGATCGAACCCACCAATGAGTTGTGGGCCACCACCTCGGCGGCGATCGAGCCGAGGACCACCGCCATCATCACGGCGATGGTTGCCGCCATCACCAGGCGGGTGCGGAACGTCATGGTTCACGCAGTACGTAGCCGACGCCCCGGGCGGTGTGAATGAGCCGAGGTTCGGCACCTTCTTCGGTCTTGCGCCGCAGGTAGCCCACGTAGACGGCGAGGGAATTGGTGCCAGAGTCGAAGGTGTACCCCCATACACGGTCGAGGATCACCTCGCGGGTCAATACCTGGCGAGGGTGACGAAGCAACAGTTCGAGCAGGTCGTACTCGATCCGGGTGAGCGAGAACTCGCGTGTACCCCGGGAGGCGACCCGGCTGGCCGGATCGAGACTGAGGTCGGCGAACCGGAGAATGTCATTCGAATCCTCGTGGCGGCGGCGTAGGAGCGCCCGCAACCGGGCCAGAAGCTCGGCGAGGGCAAATGGCTTCACGAGGTAATCGTCGGCGCCGGCGTCGAGTCCCTGGACTCGATCGCTGATGGCATCGCGGGCTGTCAGCATCAAGACCGGGGTGTCGTCGCCCGCGGCTCGAAGGCGTCGGCAGACTTCGAGTCCATCAATGGTCGGCAACCCGATATCGAGGACCACCGCGTCGGGGGGCCGGATCGCGATGTCTTCGAGGGCCCGCGGACCGTCGACGGCCAACGAGACGTCGTACCCCTCGAGTTTCAACGCCCGTTGCAGCGCCCCGCTCACAGCTGGATCGTCATCGACGACAAGCACCCTCATCAGGGCGGGAGCCTACCCGGGCAATCCTTCGAGACCGTGGCGCGGGTGGGATCGGTGACCCAGGCGGTGACCCA
>PKXA01000062.1 GCA_003133325.1 Acidimicrobiaceae bacterium
CCACGAGCCATGGGCCATCCTCCGCCGCCATCCCCCAGTTCCCGAGGTTGGTGAGGATTCAGCTAACCCATGTCTCGCCGTAGGCGCCCGGTGCCGCTCCCCCGCAACAGAAGTAGCAGATCACAGAGATACTCATGTGATTGGTCATCTGGAGCGCGTTCGGGCTCCACCGGCGGCCAGGGGCTGCAGGTGGAGCCGTCGGCCGTCGCCGCAGGGGGATCCGACCCCGGTCACCCCAGCACTCAGACGCTGGGTCGCCGCGTGCCCCCCGGCTCGCTGGGGCTGGTTGACGTCGATGGGACTGGCGGACAGCCAGGCCGGGAGAGGACGAAAGGCCCTATTGATCGGAGCTATACGAGGGTAGCTTTCAGATTACGGGCACCATTCTTTGGAGGTAACCATCATGGAGGCTCCGGGCAATCGAAGGTGGTGGGCCCTGGGGGGGCTCACGCTGGCCGTCCTGGCCGTCGGCTTGGACGGCACAGTTCTGAGCGTGGCGCTGCCCACACTCTCCAAGGCGCTTCGTGCCTCGGAGTCCGACCTCCAATGGTTCACCTCGGGGTACCTCTTGGTGCTGGCGGCCATGATGCTCCCCGCCGGTCTCCTCGGTGACCGCTACGGCCGCAAGAAGGTGCTGCTCGCCTCCCTGGCGCTCTTCGGGGTGGGGTCCGCGGCATGCGCCTACTCGTCCTCGGTGGGTGCGTTCCTCGCCGCTCGGGTGTTGCTCGGCGTGGCCGGCGCCGGCGTGATCGTGATGGCGCTCTCGGCACTCACCGTGCTCTTCTCCAAAGAGGAGCGTCCCAAGGCGGTCGGGATCTGGGCCGCCGCCAACTTCGTCGCACTCCCCATTGGCCCGATCCTGGGCGGCTGGCTGCTCACGCACTACTGGTGGGGCTGGGTATTCCTGATGAACGTCCCGGTCGCACTGATCGGGCTGGTCGCGGCCTTTGTGCTGATACCTGAGTCCCGGGCCTCGCACCGACCGGGCCTCGACCCGGTCGGAGTTGCCTCCTCGGTCGCCGGATTGGTCGCCTTGACCTACGGCCTGATCGAAGCCGGCCAGTATGGCTGGGGCGACGGCGACGCCTGGCTGCTGATAATGGTCGGTGTGGCGGTGCTGGTCGGGTTCTTCGGTTGGGAACGCCGACTCAACCGACTCCCCGGCGGCCAGCCCCTGCTCGATCTCGACCTCTTCCGCTCGGCCTCGTATCTGTGGGGGGTGATTGTGGCCGCGGTGGCTGTTCTCTCCATGATTGGAGTCCTGTTCACGATGCCCCAGTACTTCCAGGGTGTGCTTGGTGCGACCGCCATGGGGTCAGGCCTGCGATTGTTGCCGCTGATTGGCGGGTTGGTGCTCGGAGCGGTCCCGGCCAGCCAGGTGGCACGCCTGATGGGAGCCAAGCTGGCGGTCGCAGCAGGGTTCGCCTTCCTTGCCGCGGGCCTGATGCTCGGAACCACTACGAGTATGGGTTCGAGCGGCGGATTCGTGGCTCTGTGGATGGCAATCACCGGTTTGGGCATGGGGCTGGCCATGGCTACCTCGGCGTCGGCAGCGTTGTCAGAGCTCTCCGAAGACCTCGCCGGGGTGGGATCAGCAGCGATGCAGGCGCTCAACAAGCTCGGAGGACCCTTCGGCGCGGCCATCCTCGGGAGCGTGCTCAGCGCCGGCTATCTTGCCCAACTTCAGCTCTCGGGCCTGCCGGCTCCCGCCGCTGCAGCGACACGCCAGAGCGTGTTCGGGGGAGTCGCCGTCGCCCAGAAGCTCGGCTCGGCGGATCTGCTTCACTCGGTCCGAGCCGCGTTTGTCCACGGCATGGACATAGCGTTGGCTGTCTCGGCCGGTTTCGCCGTCACCGGGCTGGTGCTGGCGTTGGCCTTCTTGCCTCGGACCAATGCACCGCAGGCTCTACGACCTACCGACACGAACAAGGAGGCCGTCATTGCCATCAAGTGAGCGACGAACGACCGGGCTGCGGGAACGCAAGAAGGCCAAGACCCGAGGCGAGATCCAGGCACACGCACTGCGACTGTTCCGCGAGCAGGGCTACGACGCCACCACAGTGCAGCAGATCATCGAGGAAGCCGAGGTCTCCGAGAGCACCTTCTTCCGCTACTTCCCCACCAAGGCCGAAGTGGTGCTGTCGGACGATTTCGATCCGTTGATCGTCGAAGCGTTCCGGGCCCAGCCGCCCGAGCTGAGCGTCCTCCAAGCACTCCGGGCCGCCATCGGTGCAGCGTTCGCGCAGCTCTCCCCACGAGAAGAGACCGAGATGTGGGACCGGGCAGCTCTCTGCCTCTCCGTTCCCGAACTACGAGGAGCAATGCTCGACCAGTTTGCCTCGGCCATGCGCCTCCTCGCCGAGATCGTGGCTGAGCGGACCGGCCTCCCGTTCGAAGATCCAACCGTGCGCACCCTGGCTGGAGCCGTGGTCGGCGCAGCCGTGGCCGTCATGTTCGCGATTGCCGACGACCCATCGGCCGACCTCGCCGCGCATCTTGACACAGCGCTGGTGTGCCTCGAAGAAGGGTTCAGGCTCTGAACGCCAGGTCGACACCACGCCACAACGATGCCCGCTCCGGCGGTTGAGCAGGCAGGCCCGATCGCCCGTCTTCCACCCAGCCATCGGGTCATCCTCTGCGGCCATCGCTGGAACAGTGAGATTGCTCGGTCGGGCAACCGAGGGGAATCGCACCCCACTGCTCGACGAAGACGAACTACGAGAGCGAAACAGTGCGAGAAGAGGAGGCTTCGGCCCGATCACTCCACCAGATCCCGATCGAGACCTTGGATGGCGATTTCGGCACCCACAATGTCTCAAAGCGGCATGAAGAGCTTGTTCCATCAAGAAGGCCTTTGAGCGGGGTGTGCGGGAGTACTCCGAGAGATCCGGTTCGGAAGCAAAAGCAAGCGGTTCGCAGTGGGAGCGTTGCAAGGACGAGGGATCTATGAGCCCTGCCGAGTCAGGTTCTCCGCTCATTTCGGCACTTGCAGTTGGAAGTTGGGCAAAGCGCCCGATCCCCGTCAGTTCGTGGGGCGGGCGTTTTCGCGTGAGTGGGTTGTCGGCTCTGGAATAACGGGGGTGAGGACCGTAGCGGCCCACGCTTCCGATCGGGTCAGTTCCTCCTGGCCGTACGTCCCTGGGACCGCAGCATGGAGAGCTGCACGAACCGGGCAATGTCGCTCGGCGACACGATGCCCACGAGGCGGCCAGTGTCATCGACGACGAACGCCCTGCCATCGGGTGACGCCTGCATGCGCTGGAGGAGGTCGGGGATCGGCTCGCCGGGTGCCCCCACGGGGACATCGGACAGCGGGCAGGCAGTATCGATCAACCGGGTCGTCCGGCGGAGGTTGGCGGGGACGTGGCGGATTCTGCCCATGGTGGTCAGGCCCTCGAGCTGCCCGTCCGGTCCGACCAGCGGGTAGGAGCTGAACCGGTAGTGGTGAAGCTGGTTGTCGACCAGGTCGGCGAGCGAGGTCGTCGAGGCGAACGTGGTCGGGTCCTGGGTCATGATGTCGCGGACGTGGACGTCGGCCAGCGAGGACCGCATGACGGCGGCGTTCTCCTCAGCGCGGGCCGCCGACAGGAGGAACCACCCCAGGAAGACGAACCACAGGCCGATGAGTCCCACCGTAAGGAACTCCAGGATCCCCAGGACCACCAGGACGTAGGCGAACACCTCGCCGGCGTGCGCCGCGGAGGTGGCGGCACGGACCCGGTCACCGTTGCGCTGCCACAGGGCGGCGCGGAGTACCCGACCACCGTCCAGGGGTGCAGCGGGCATCAGATTGAATCCGCCGAGGAGGAGGTTGATCCACGCCAGCCACCCAAGGGCGGAGGCCACTACCCCCTCACCACCGCCAGCGCGGTGGAGGAGGTACCCGAGGACGCCGTAGATGCCGGCAAGTACGAAGCTGGTGACGGGCCCGACCACGGCGATGCGGAAGTCGGCCCCGGGTGTCAGAGCTTCGCTCTCGAGCTCGGATACCCCGCCGAACAGCCAGAAGGTAATGCGCCGGACCCCGATCCCGTTTCGCTTGGCCACCACGGCGTGGGACAACTCATGGGCAAGCAGGGAGACGAAGAACAGGACTGTGGCGACGATGCCGACGACCCAGTAGATCGCCACGGCGTCATGGGGGTGGTCACCGGGTAGGACCAGATCAGCCAACTCCCAGGCCAAGAGGAAGAAGATGACCAGGACGCTCCAATTGACGCCGACCGGGATGCCGACGATCCTGCCGAGCCGAATGTTCTGGTCCATGATCCTTCCGCTGCTATGGCGCTGCGATCACTTCCGACCGCTCACCGGGTGGCATCGCAGTGCCAGCATGATCGACGGGCGTCCGTTGCCGGTAGGGCCGAAGTGCCCAAGTTGAAGGAGTCGAAGGCACAAAGTTCAAATGCCGGATCGAGCAGGCTGAATCCCCCAACAATCCTCTCCAAGGCCGTGGCGGTGCGTGTCAACCCTTCTGAGACGGACTATTCATCGATCCATCGAGTTGCTTGATGTTCATCGTTTGAACGACGCCGATCCGGTCGGGCAGCTGCTCTTCGATGTCCTCGCCATGGTTGCCGAGTTTGCCTCCGACCTCATCCGGTCGCGGACCCGAGAGGATATGAAAGTCGCGAAAGCCAAGAGGTGCCTCCGAGGCAAGCAGCCCAAACTCAACCACCGTCAAGAAGCTCATCTGGTTGCCCCGTTGGATACCGGTGAGTACACCACCGCTGAACTGGCGGACCTGTTGACTGTGGCCCGCTTCACCGTTTACCGGGCCGTCAAGCGAGAGCAAATGCCGAAGGCAGCAACGCCGAACGTCCCAACCCTGGGGAGCTGACACCTGACGCCCATGTGGCGGTGTCCCGTACGGCACGCCCCTGCGGGACGCCGTCCCACCTTCCGACTACGAAACCGTCCGGCACCGGTACTGGTTGGGCTTACCGGGGTAGCAGAACCCGTCGTACCGGCCCCCTCGGACGAGGGTTCGGGATAAGAGTGGCACATGATGCCCACACGTGGCATCATGTGCCAATGGATGCCACATTGGTGCTCGGTCAGCAAGGTCGCGTAGTGATTCCGGCCGGTGTCAGGGCGGCGCTGGGTCTG
>PKXA01000009.1 GCA_003133325.1 Acidimicrobiaceae bacterium
GTTTAGCCTCAATCCACCGAAACGCCCCGGTGAACCGATGTGGATGTCATTTCAGGCTGGCGGTCGACGCCACCGGAGTCGTTTCGTGACGTCACCGGCAATCTGGGCGTGACCGATCTGAGGGTGAGGAGCGGTGATCGATCTGGGAGCGGCTGGACCTGGGTGGGCCACCCCAATGTGTGTGGTTCAGGTCCGAAGCGACAGAGCCCGGAGGCGGTCGAAGCACGCCGACCACTCGGTGGCCCACGGCCAGTGGGTCGGCAGATGAAGCTGCGTCCTTCGTGATCGGCGGGTGATTCGACCGGTGACAGTGATGAACTTCCGCCGGATGGTCTTGGCCACGACGGGTCCCGTGTGTTCCAGCCCGAGGGAGGCGACCCACCGGATCATGTTGTGGGCGAGGCTTGCCAGCACTGCCCAGGCCGCGTTGGCGTTGAAGTCGCCGGACGGGCAGTGGATGAGCCCGGCACCTTCTTTGAGGTCCCGGATGGCCAGTTCGACGACGGCATGGCCATGATGGTCTTCGTCCAAGGCGACCGCGGTTCCTTCGAGGTCGCAGATGAAGGCGTGGTGGCGCCACGAGGGGAACAGCTCGGCCTGCTGCCGACCAGGCGCGTGCGGCGCACGACGAGGCGATGGTCGTCGCCATAGGAGGCTTCGGCCACTTCGGCCTTGCCGCCGAGCGTGTAGGCGATCGGCGTCCAGTCCGCCTCGTCGATCGCCTCGATGGCCCTGACCACGGCCTTGTTGAGGTTCACGGTGATCGAGTAGCGGACGTCGTGGTCACGACAGGCGGCAATGACGTACTTGGAGTGGAACGCCGAGTCGGCCCGAAGAGTCAGTTGGCCCGATGCCCCGGCCCGGCGCACCCGACCGACCGTCTCACGCACGAAACGCTGTGCCCCTCGGCCGGAGTTCGCCGAACCCTTCCGATGTCGGACGTGGAGGACCTCGCCGGTGTCGGCCCGGGTCGCAATCAGCGGGTGCTGTCCGAGCACGCTCGTGTTCTCTGCACTTGGCAAATTGGGTCCACCGGGTTGTTTTCGTCGGTCATCGGCTCTTCGCCCGGACCGGCGCCGAGCGACCAGGCCCTCGCCAACAACTCCCCGCTGAGACGATCGAGCTGGCGGACGTGCCCGAACGTGAAGCCCCGGAGGAACGTTCCCAACGTGGACGGCGCCATCACCTTGTGGCCCAGGACCCGTTGCGTCGAACCCGACCGCAGCACATCGCAGTTGTCGATGAACTCGGCGCCGGCGACAATGGCATGAACCAACGTGAGGATCTTGCGCCCGGGAACAGCGTGTCCTGGAACGTCACCGAGGTCGACCACCTCATTGGCCAGGTCGAACGTCCCGAGCCGGTCGGACAGCGTGGCGACCAGGGCCAGCCCCGCACCGGCCACCGCCCGGTCATCGTCGAAGGTCACTGCAAGACGAGCCGGACTATGCGATTCTGTGTGCACCGGAAAGATGCCTTTCTGTTCTGGTTGGACGTGGACTTCAGCGAGTCACATCTTCCCAGCACAGGAGGCATTTTCCGCGAATGGTCTCCAGTCCGACCGTCAGATCACACGGGGCGTTTCGGTGGATTGAGGTTTAGTGTAGCGAGGGTGGCCAAGCGGATTCATAGGCTGGAACAGGCGCTCGACGAGCTGGGCGAGACCCGGGCGTTCCTCGAGCTCCTGCTCACGGCCGGGCCGGTCCTCGTGCTCCGGTTCGCGGTGCCCGACCGCCAGGTCTCTTACGTAAGCCCCAACGTCGAGCGTCTCACCGGCGTGTCCGAGCAGGAGGCGCTCGCCCCCAGGTTCCTCCACGGCAGGGTCCATCTCGACGACCTGCCCGGTTTCGACGCCGCGCTGGACCACATCGAAGAGGGTTCCTCGGCCCGTGAGGTGATCGAGTACCGGGTCGATCGGGGCGACGGGTCGTTCCGGTGGGTGTCGGCCGTGTTCGTCCCCGAGCCCGACGGCGACGGCCGGGTCATGGCAGTACTCGGCTACGTCATCGACGTCGACGACCGCCACCGGGCCGAAGGCGAGAAGACCGAAGCCGAACGCGGGCGTCTCGAAGCCGAAGCCGAACGCGTGCGCCTCGAAATCGTAGTCGAACTAGAGCGTCTTGAAGCCGTAGGCGAACTCAAGCGTCTTGAAGCCGAGGTCGAACGCGTCACGGACGAAGGCGAGAAGACCGAAGCCGAACGCGGGCGTCTCGAAGCGGAAGTCGAACGCAAGCGCCTTGCGGAGAAACTTTATCAGTCGCAACGCATGGAGAGTCTTGGCCAACTCGCCGGAGGTGTTGCGCACGACTTCAATAATCTTTTAGCCGTTATTTTGAACTCTGCGTCGTTCGTGAGCGAAGAGCTCGATGACAAAGAAGCAGCTCAAAATGATCTCGAGCAGATCCGCGTGGCGGCCGAACGCGCAGCGCAACTCACACACCAGCTCCTCGCGTTCGGCGGCCAACAGCTGCTGCAGCCGGAGGTATTCGACGTGAACCAGGTGATTGCCACTGTCGGGCAGCTCCTGCATCGAACGATCG
>PKXA01000086.1 GCA_003133325.1 Acidimicrobiaceae bacterium
CGAAGGGAACCTGGCATTGGAGAACGAATTATTGACGAATGGATCTCCCGACCGAGCGCTGATATCAATATCAAAACGACGGTGTCACTCAGAATCCCCAACCCGTTCTTACCCACGACCACTCCCAGATCCTTCTTTCTGCTGGAGACTTCCGGAAGCCTCGTCGTGCAACGCGGTTACATGGTCGATACCGGAGCATTTCCGGATGAAGCGTCTCTTGCTGCCCTCGATGAGAAGATCGATCAATGCTTCGAGGGAACATACACCGGGGTAATGCGCTACTTCATTGGGACCAAAGCGGCGACCGCTGACGGAGTTCGGGAGTTTGCCGATTGGCTTTTGGAATACTTCTCAAGCGCTGAACAGAGCCAATAGCCCCATTGGCTGAGTGCACTGCGGCCCCCCTGGGTGCCAGCTGGCGCCGTCGATGTCGGCAGTTCCATCGCTCGCCGTGCATGATTGGGGCTGGGCAGACTTAGCCGAAGGCCTAGAGAGAGGGTGACCATGAGCAGCATCGAACGAACCTTCAAGAAGGCCGCCAAGCGAGGGGACCCGTTCGTTCTCGTCCTTGCGGGCAGTACCGTCGTCCGGAACGCAGGCAAGAAGGCCGGCAAGGTCGCCCCTGTTGCCACTGCCTTCGGGTACGAGTTCGATGACACGCAGACGGCAGGGCCGTTGGCGGTCGTAACCTTGCGGTACCGACGCATTGACCAGCCTCAATGATCAGACTTGGCCTGACTGGGCCTCATCTGGGCTAACCACGTTCACAGGCCCGAAGCCGTGGCTGGATCGGACGGTTTATTTCCGTGTGATTGGGACCTACCGACGCGGCGGCTCAGCGCTACCAGTGGGTCCGCGGGCAGACTCGATCAAGCCCCAGGCTGCCCCACCTGAGCCGTTCCGAGCGAAGCGTGGCTCCGACAACGGCGTCCGGACTTGCCGGCTCGGGGGCCTCGATCCCGCTTGAGGGGGTCCGACACGATGATCAATGGGATCCATATCGGAGTTCGTCCATCGCACGATCGAGGTCTCGGTAGCCGCCCCGTTCCAGTCCTTCGTACAGGAGATCGGCGACGAACGCTCGTACATCATTGTCCGAGAGATTCGGCCCTCCTCCGAGATCGAGGCTGAACGCGCCTGCGGTCTGGCTCAGCCCAGTGCTGCGCGGGATCCTCCGAAACGTTTGCAGATCGATGACTCGATCAGCGAGACCGCCCGACACGGTGACCCACGCTCCCACCCGCCCAGTCACGGGTCGCGGCGGCGGCAAGAGGCTCTCGGCAGCCAATGCCGTGACCGCAATGAACCCGAACAGATGACCGAGGGCATCGGCAACCTCGACAAGTGATAGAGCGCCGGGTGCTGGGGGTTCGTCCGTTCCATGTCGAACACCGTCCGGTCGGCGGTCCGCTCCCAATTCGCGGACATTAAGCATCACGTCGGCGGCGGCCTCGATCGATGGCACCGTGGTCCCGTTGCCATCTTCGATAACTCCTGTGGCGAAGCCGCACCGCGCCATGAATGCAGGTCGACGATTTTCGAGGCCGAATGGGAAAAAGAAGAGCTCCGTGAACTCGGGAGACCCCGACCCAGCAGGCGTCCAGTCGACATGTTCGTCTTCGCTCCAGTTCCAGGTCGATCGGAGAGATCGCAGCCACGTGGAAACCGGCGAGGCATCGAGCAACTCGATCAAGAGCTCCTCCCTCCGCTGCCCGCGCAGCTGCGTCACGAGTTGCGTGGAACCGCTCCCACCGAGTGGCAGGACGTTTGGCATGGCAACTGCCAAGCGAAGCGTGATCTCCGCTTCTTCGCCAGGAGGGATGAGCCAAGCCCCCGGGGCGAGTCGGTAGATCGGATCAGTGAACGGCAGCGGAGTCATCCCTTGGTGACTGCCTGATCCGAGATGTCTGTCGTCCAGAATCGATGGCCCAGAGCCGGGTTCCGACACGTCCGGTATCGGTCCCATGTCCGACTCGCCCTCTGGAGTCTCGCCAGACTCAAGACGGATAAGCAGATCGAGTAGGCCAATTGCCTCCCATGCTCGGTTCCGCTTGCTGCCCGAGATCGGGACAAGTACGGCGGCAGCGACGAGTTGTCCAATGGCCTGGTTGACGGCCGGCTTCGTCCGCTTCACCGTTGCGACCGCCGTCGGAAGCGTGATCATGGGTTGCGCGGGTAGGACGTCAATGAGTTTCCAGGCGGCGGCATCAGCGCGAATGCGTGACGACTGACGAACCATCGACCGCCATCGTTCCTGCAGCAACTCGACCTCGCTCAAGTAGCGACGAGCGAGATGTGCTGCCCGCGTCGCGGACACGCCGAAGACCTCAAGCCAAGCCTCCACTCGCCCTTCCCGATACGCCGTCAACCCGCCGATGTACCGCTCCTTGTTCGCGGCGAGAACGATGCTGATCGGGGGGACGTATGCGGGGGCAAGTCCGCGTCGTCGGAGGATGACCTGCACCAGCGCCCGACCGGTCCGCCCGTTTCCGTCCTCGAAAGGATGGATCGTCTCGAATTGGGCATGGGCGATCGCCGCCTGGACGAGTGGAGGGAGGCGGTCATCGCTGCAGAAGCGACAGAGGTCACCGAGCAGGCGGTCGACCTCCTCCGGAGGTGGCGGGACATAGTCGGCGCCGCAAGGGTTGTAGTCGTTCCCGCCGATCCAATTCTGTTCAGTGCGAATCCTCCCAGCGATGTGTGAGTTCGGCGCCTGATCGAGAAGAGCGCGATGGATTTCCACGATCTGCTCCACTCCCACGGATTCCTCAGCCGTCGCGTTCTCGATCGCGAGCTGCATCGCATCGATGTTCCCGAGCACCTCGAGTGCGGTCGGCGCCGCCTTTTGGCCGATGTCGCTCGACACTTCTGCTCGGGCAAGCGTCCTCGCGTCGACCTGCATCCCCTCGACCTTTGAGGAGGCGATCGACTCGGTCCGAAGGAGCAGTCTCGCCAGCGGCGCAAGGGCCATGTGGCTTACGGCGTTCAGGTCTCGGATTGCTGCCTCTGCCTCCGAAACTGTCGCTGCAACAGATCCAGAGAGCGAGACATCGAGCTCTTCGATCAGCAGCGGGATGAAGGCGTCGTAGCTGCAGGCCCGACGATACCGAGGCGGCGCGTTGAGTGAGGGATCGTGCTGCCATGTCCGCTTCTCATATCGTCCAAGCACTGCGGCACCTCCTGCCGGATCCTTTACCACGTAACTTCACTAGTAAAGGATACTGGATATCCTTTACTATGTGAGAAAACAAGTAAAGGATCCGGGCCCCCGATCACGGTTCACCCCACAGGCTCGCACAGCGCTACCGCTCCATCACACCGAGCGCCGAACGGCGTCGGTGTGGCCGCTCGCCCGGGAAAGCCGACTTCACCACCACGGCCCCGCTGTCAACAAGCTAAGACGAAGTGATGAACCCTTCATCATCAAAGTGATGAGACCTCCCACCTGGGGAAAGACCGATTTCGTTCCCATTTTGGCGCTGCTGTGCGGCGGCGGAGGGGCACGTCGGTTCCAAAGTGATGAACCCCTTCATCACCGAAGTGATGAGACCTCCCACCTGGAGTTATTCGGGCCATTCTCGTCG
>PKXA01000057.1 GCA_003133325.1 Acidimicrobiaceae bacterium
ACACCGGTAGCGCCTTCAGTGTGTCCACGATCCGCTCCGCCCCCGTCACCGCCTGTTGCCAGTTGTCCGCCGCACCGAGCACGCTTTCCCGACCAGGCGTAACCGACTCGATGGCTCTCCACTCGGCCACCGCCTCATTGCGGTCGGACGGCGACTGCTCCCAGAACTGGCGGAGTCTCGGCAACGTCAGGTCCTTGGCCAATTTCCCGCCGCCGTAGAAGATCGGGGTGTCGCCACCGGTGCTCTGAAGGGCTATCGAGTAGCCGACCACCGCCTCCATGCCCCCGGTCTCGAAACGGGGCCGGACCAGTACCCCCTGTGCCCGCAATCGGCGAACGAACTCTGCCTCGTCTTTGGAGGCAACCGACGCCTCCCGTACCCGGCGGGCAAGGGTGAACCGGGCAGGCACTGCTCGCCTCTCTCGTTCGGTGCGCTCCAGTTCTGCTCTCGTCAGCCCGGGCATCCCCTTGTTGCTCTCACGACCCTCGACGATGGTCAGGCCGTAGGCGTGCTCGAGCTGGTTGCACCCTGAGAGCGCAAAATCGGCAGTGTGGCGCATTACAGGGAGCACAGAACCACGGGCCAGAACGACGGACGATGGACGGCGGCAAGCAGCACAGAACCAGGCACCTACGCGTGCGCCCGCGAAGACGTTTCACCGACCACTTCGAATCCGAGGTTCGAGCGCAGGCCGCCGTGGCAGATCTATTCCGGTCATTGTTTACCGATGCCCTTCATGACTAGGCCGAAGTCACACCGCGCAGTTGGGTCGTGATGCACGCTGGATCAGCAGCCGTGGTCATGAAGCCTGCTCTCGCTTAAGGAAATCGGTCGGGCGTTCCTTGAGACTGGCCCCGGGATACTCAGTGGCTCGTACGTCGCCGACTGAGTCAATCCACTCATCGAGGAGACGCTCAGAGATCACCAAGCGCCGGCCGATCCGACGGACGGGCAAGTGGCCTTCGCGCGCCAATCGGTACAACGTCTCCGGGCTCGGCACGCCGCCGCAATGGACTGCGGCCTCGGGCATCGTCAGGAACTGGCTCATCGATTCACCGTCGCTTGCTGGCACTCGGCACTGACCGTGGGGTCATGGTCAGTGTGATCGATGCCAGCCGTCATGCCGCGCCGTCCGACTCGACGGGCACACCTGGGCCTGCCCTGCCGTCCGCCCGGTGGCACGACTGGCCGACATCAGCGCAGAGATCGGACTCGGACTCGGTCTGCCACACGTCAGGCCACCAGCCGGTCGATGGCGATCTGGCGCCGGTAGCGGAGCTTGCCAGGAGGTATGCCGGCGAGCTGGGCCACCTCGGTCAGGGACATGCCGAGCACTCTCGTCGCGTAGAGCACAGCGGCGTCGGCGACCTTCAGGCCGTGGCCGGGCGCCTCGGCCAAGGCAGCGGCCAGGAGCTCCTCGCCCGTACGACCGATCGACGCTGAGACGGTGTCCAACTCACCGGGGGTGCCGCTCTGGCGTGAGCGGTGCCGACGTTCACTGCTTTGGAGTGTGCGCAACCGGGTGCGGACCGCGGACAACANNGGCGGTGGGTGCCCGACCACCTCGTCGTGAGCTCCCAGAGAGCGGAGATGGCGTCGCCATAGAAGGCGTCGAGATCGCACCATGGCCCGTCGGCCAGGTCGAGGCTCCGGGGGAGGGCGAGGACTCCAGGGATGAGCGCTTGGATGATGGCGCGTGGGATGAGCACGTCTGCGTCTGCACCTCTCAGCATGGCCGCGATCACGGCTGCCGCCTCCCTGGAAGACAGCCGGCCCGATGAGAGCGAGAGAGCCGCTGTCAACTCGGCGAGGTTGTTCACCTCGAGATGAGCGACCAACGGTTCAATCTCAGCCAGGCGATGACAGGCGGCACTCGATGGTGGAGCAGTCCCAAGGGATTGCCATTCGGTTCGGAGCCGGGAGATCGTGGGGGAGTTCATGTTGACCACCATGAAGGGGAGGGTTCATGAAAACCCTCATGAAACCCCTCATGACGGAAAGAAACTCAAGAAATCTTTGCCGTCGGGCAAAACACCAGGTCAGAGCCTTGGCGAATCTGAGGATGGACAAAATACCTGCTCAGGGGGTTCATGAATTCGGTCATGAGGGGTTCATGATGATCGAGCAGGTTTGTGGGGTTGGACCGCGCTGGAACGCACGCCGGGCGATGAGGACAGCAATACCCCAGGTCAAAGGGTTCATGATTCTGATCATGAGGGGTTCGTGCGTCCAGCAGCTCGGGCGCCGTGAGTGCAAAGGGGCAGTCATGACATAACCGAGCGACAAGCTCACGAGGACCAGCCGGTGCAAGTCCGGTCCGGGGAGACACCAAGGTCCCCGGTAGTGAAGCCCCCGGCGTCGATCGAGAGGTTTGCGTCGAAGCGGGGTGGAGCAACGTGGCAGTCCGCAACATGAAGTGAAGCTTGCGGCGTCGTTACATGGAACCTGTGAAAGCAGGTCCAAGGGAGTGCCGAGCCCCCGAACCTCGGGCGAAGGCCATGGAAGGCACCTCTGATCTTGGAGCGGGTGCTGAAGAACTCCCCGGCGTATGGAGCGTGGAATGTCATGAAGGCCGTCGTGGGAACTGGAGAGGCCCTCCTCGGCCCGTGTCCTGTGGGGATGCGGAGTGCGTCTGCCTATAACCGGTGACCCCGGGAAATGGCAGGCAGCCGAGAGGGAGTCGGAGGGGGTCGTAGTAGTGACGACGGGCGGGACAACATAACCCGCTTCGAGCGAAGGGCCCCTGCTTCACCGATGCACGAGAAGGAAGGGACGGAGTAGGTCAGTGTCAGATCGACTAGATCAACCAGCAGATGCCGACGAAGGAGGCGACCACCAGGCCCGGACACGGGCCAGGGACGTTGCCAGAAACGAAGGCATCAGCAATCTCCAAGCCCTCCAACGCGTGCTCTACCGCAGTGCCAAGCAGGACCCGACACGGAGATTCCACGCCCTCTACGACAAGCTCACCCGCAGTGACGTGATGTGGCAGGCATGGATCAACGTGGCAAGAAACCAGGGTGCACCCGGTGTCGATGGGGTCTCCATTGACTCCATCGAAGCCGGGGGAATGGAAGGGGTCACGTCCTTCCTCGACACGCTCACCGCAGAGGTGAGGGCACAGAGCTATCGCCCCCAACCACTGCGACGGGTGAACATCCCAAAGGCCGGACAGCCTGGGGTAACCAGGCCGCTCGGCATACCAGCGCTCTCCGACCGGGTGCTCATGAGTGCGGCGAAGTTGCTCCTCGAACCAATATTCGAGGCCGACTTTTCGCCAACCAGCTTCGGGTTCCGCCCGAAACGGTCAGCTCATGACGCACTGGAGGTCATTCGCCGATCAGCGAACTCGGGGGCGTACTGGGTGCTCGACGCCGACATCAAAAGCTGTTTCGACGAAATCGATCACGAGGCCCTCATGGCTCTGGTCGAGCGCAGGGTCTCGGACCGGGCGATGTTGAAGCTGCTGCGGAGTTGGCTGCGAGCAGGGATCATCGAGGGAGGGGTGTACTCCGACATTGAGTCGGGAACCCCGCAGGGAGGGTTATGCGCAGCTGCGCATAACCCACCCTATGAGCAGTTGCGCGTTA
>PKXA01000038.1 GCA_003133325.1 Acidimicrobiaceae bacterium
ACCACCACCACCACCACCACCGAACAGCCAGGGTGGACTCCCGTCAGCACCGTCAATGGCTCCATCGCCGTCGATCAGAAAGCCATCACCGGATCTGATGGTGACACGGTCACGGTGGTCCGTTTCCGGGCAGGCCGGGTCAGATTCAACCTTCACGTCGGCAGCACCGACCCACCGACCGGAAGTGCGACGATCGGTCGCGACGCGGGCTCCGCCATCGGCTCCGGCGAAACTCCCCTGTTGTTGGCAGCCTTCAACGGAGGATTCGAGAGCAACACCGGGGCCGGTGGGTTCGAATTGAATGGTCAAGTCCTTCTGCCCTTGGTGGCCGGCACCACCAGCTTGGTGATCGATGCCAATGGTGCCGGGCATGTAGGCGTGTGGGGCCAAAACACCCCAGCACCCGGAGAGCAGGTGGTGAGCGTCCGTCAGAATTTGGCACCCCTGGTGGCTGGCGGTCAGCCCAGCCCAGCCATCGACAACATCGGCGCGTGGGGAGCCACCCTCGGCGGTGGCAGCGTGGTGGCGCGTAGCTCACTCGGCGAAGATTCCAGCGGCAACTTGATGTATGCGGCCGGAATGCGGTCCCTACCCAAGGATCTGGCCAATGCGCTCGTCGACAGCGGTTCGGTGACCGCCATGGAACTCGATATCAACCCTGAGTGGGTGCAGTTGGCGTTCGCTGCCCTGCCGGGCCTGGCGTTGGCCACCGCCATCCCCGGGCAGGTCCGCCCGGCCGATCAATTCCAAGTCGGTTGGACCCGTGACTTTGTCACCGTGCTGACTACCAGCTGAGTCCCACGACGGATGCCCGTCGTAAGCAGATCAGCAGGTTGGGGAATATGTCGGATTTCCGGGACCGTCTTCGGGATCGTCGACCTCGCCGCCGCTTCCCGAACGCAGGATGGCACCGAGATGCACCACATACCACTCACCCCGCCACGAGATCATCGAGGCAATCCCAAAGGAATGGGTCTGGCCGTTGACCGTGTAGACGACCCGGGAATTGGGCACTTCGAAATAACCCACGTCGTTGTAACACACACCAGAATTGATCCAGTGGCCATAGGCGGAATCCACGTCCACGCCCACGAACTGTGCCGAGGCCGCATTTGGTCCGAGGAGAGCGTGCGCCGCCCCGATATCGAGTCCATAGTCAGCTACCAGACGCTCGGTGAAGTCATCCCGGGCACTCGGTACGGTTTTCAACTGTACATAGGCGGACTCGGGGAAGAACGCTGGAATCGCCACCTGCACACTGTCGGTAACGATCCCGTTCCACAATGCCACCATATTGGCGGTGAACAGCTGGCTGGTGGTGGTCGGAAAGGTCCCGGTTTGGGGCAATGTGCCGGGGCTGGTTGTCGTGGTGGTCGGCGGAGGCGCGGTGGTCGTGGTGGTGGTGGTGGTTGGCAGGTCACTCGGCTTCGAACGGGCGTCGGATGAGCCTCCGCGTGCGACGGTCGACGGCCCCGGGCCCCCGTTACCGACCACCACCCAGACGCCCGCGGCAATCAGCGCCAGAACTATCAATGAGACAACCAGCCGGCGACGGAGAATCTGAGTTTGCCGCCGGCGGTGTTGGTGCTGCCGATCGAGATGTGCCGACCGCGAATCGTGGGAGGTCGGTTTCCAGGCAGGCTCGGACATGATCGCAGGCAATTGTAGGACCGCACAGCCGGCAGAGGCCATTGGACGGGCAGACCCTCACCATCGGTGCGGGACCGTGGACCAGGGATTGACGTACGGTCGAAGATCACAAACGTCGAGGAGATGCGATGACTGCCACAGAGAACAAGGAACGGGTACGCACCTTCTGGGATGCGCTCTACGGGCGCGATTGGGAGCGGATCGGCCAGTTCTTCACGCCGGAGAGCGAGTACACCGATGTCCCCTCACCTCCCGGCGACGTCGCCAAAGGGCCGCTTCAGATCGTGGCCCGACTCCGGCTGGGACTCGAACCCATATCCACGTATGAGCATGACCTTCGGCTCACGGTTGCCGAGGGCGACATCGTGGTCACCGAGCACTCCGAGACGTGGCACTGGCACACCGGCCAGTCCGTGACGTTGCCGTTTGTCTCCGTCCATGAGTTCCATCGCGGCGACATCATTCGATGGTGGGACTACTGGGACCTTCAAACGTTGATGAATGCCGCTCCGGATTGGTGGATTGAGCACGTCGCCCAAGGGTACAAATAACCAAATCACCCGCGGGCGCGCCGGAAGAACCAAAGTTCTACCGGCGGCGCACCACGCACGAGTGGCGGGACTCTATCGGTGGTGCGCTCGACACCGAATCCGTGGCGGGATGGACTCGATGCCTGAGTGAGATTCTAGTCAATGGGGTCGTCCAATTCACGTCGGGCCATAATTGCTGCTTCGATCGATGAAGAGTTCACGCCCTGGCCGCCGGGATCAGGGCATTCCGCCGGGCACAGGGAGACGGCAACCGGCGCCGTGCGGTAGCGTTGCAGGGTTGCTATCCGGGGCGACTCCCTTGATCCAAGGGGAAATCTGATGGCCAGAGATGGCTTCTGACCCGGGCAAGGTCCCAACGTACCCAATAGTTCCCCGAAGGCCGGCCCCGTGGTCGTCACGGCGAACAATGACAATCAATGGATGTAACCGACAAATCCGGCCAATTTCCGGCCGAGCACACCAAGGAGCCCGTATGACCACCGAGCAACATCAACTCGACTTTAGGGTTGCCGACCTGGCGCTCGCCGACTTCGGCCGCAAAGAGATAGTGCTCGCCGAACACGAGATGCCCGGCCTGATGGCTATGCGCTCGGAACATGCCACCGGGCAGCCCCTGAAGGGTGCCCGTATTACCGGTTCGCTCCACATGACCGTCCAGACCGCGGTGCTCATCGAGACGCTGACTGCGCTCGGAGCAGAAGTGCGGTGGGCCAGTTGCAACATCTTCTCCACCCAGGACCATGCCGCCGCCGCGGTGGCCGTCGGACCCGATGGCACCGTCGACAATCCGAAAGGCGTGCCGGTCTTTGCGTGGAAGGGCGAGACACTGGAGGAGTACTGGTGGTGCACAGAGCAGGCCCTGGTTTGGCCTGCTGATGGGCCGACCATGATCCTCGATGATGGCGGCGACGCCACTCTCCTGGTCCACAAGGGCGTGGAATTCGAGAAGGCCGGCGCGGTACCCGATCCGTCGACCGCCGACACAGAAGAGTACGGCGTGGTGCTGAGTGTCCTGGCCCGGAGTCTGGCTGAAGACGGTCAGCGATGGACGTCGATCGCCAACGGGATCAAGGGTGTCTCCGAGGAGACCACCACTGGCGTACACCGCTTGCTCGAGATGGAGCGGAGCGGCGAGCTGCTCTTTGCCGCCATCAACGTCAATGATGCGGTGACCAAGTCCAAGTTCGACAACAAATATGGTTGCCGCCATTCGCTGATCGACGGGATCAACCGGGCCACCGACGTGCTCATCGGCGGCAAGGTGGCCTTGGTGTGCGGTTTCGGCGACGTGGGTAAGGGTTGCGCCGACTCATTGCGTGGCCAGGGGGCACGAGTGGTCATCACGGAAATCGACCCGATCTGTGCGCTCCAGGCCGCCATGGAGGGTTACCAGGTTGCCACCCTCGAGGACTTCGTCGACAGCGCTGACATCTTCGTGACCACCACCGGGAATAAGGACGTCATCACCGCCGCCCACATGGCCAAGATGAAGCATCAGGCCATCGTCGGGAACATCGGTCACTTCGATAACGAGATCGACATGGCCGGCCTGATGAAGATCGACGGCATCCAGCGAGTGAACATCAAACCCCAGGTGGACAAATGGGTCTTCGCCGACGGCCATGCCATCATCGTGCTGTCCGAGGGACGGCTCCTCAACCTGGGCAATGCCACCGGCCATCCGAGCTTTGTGATGTCCAACTCCTTCACCAACCAGACCATGGCTCAGGTGGAGCTGTTCACCCGCGCCGGCGAATACGACGAGAACAAGGTCTATCTCCTGCCCAAGTACCTCGACGAGAAGGTGGCCCGTCTCCATCTCGACGCGCTGGGAGTGAGGTTGACCACCCTTTCCGATGACCAGGCCAGCTACATCGGCGTGCCTGTAGGTGGCCCTTACAAACCGAATACCTACCGCTACTAGAGGGCTCTGAACGGCTTCTGCCGGCTTCTGCCGGCTTCGGTGGCCTCTTCGGTGTTCTCTCCCCGGAGGGACTCACCCCTGGTGGGAGACACTTT
>PKXA01000104.1 GCA_003133325.1 Acidimicrobiaceae bacterium
GCAGTGATCCCTTGAGCCCGCCCTTTCTCGTGGCCACGGACATTGGCCAACTTCTACAGGACGGTAGTGGCGCCCACCCAGATCCACGCCTCATCAGACTGAGGATTCATAGGGAAGACGAGACCCGGATCACGGTAGAGTCGAATCTCGTTCGTGAACTAGGGCTGCCAGAGCAGGACGCTCACTCCGTAATCGGGAATGCACTTCTCTCGCTCGCTCGATGCAACACAAGTCTGGCTCACATGCGGGCTTACTCAGCCGTGACCGGTATGCGCCCGGATGAGCAGCGCTTCCTGGACCGCAAACTCGACTTTCTGACAGATTTCGCGTCGCCAGACGCTGTAATCGATAGCTATCACAAGATAATGGAGCTAGTCGGACTGCCAACAATCGCAACAGGGGTCGAAAGCTGGGCAATTGACATGGATCGATTCTTGGAAATCAGAGCTTCACGGCAATGTACAGAGTTTCGTGAATGGTTGCGAAGTGCTTCACCTACTGATGCGGACGAAGCGGCGAACGCGCTCAATAGCCTGTGGCAAAGGGCCGTGGGAAGAATCAAGTCCACGCCAGGACGGGTGATTCGATACGCGGCTATCTCCGGCTTGGGGTTGGCTAGTCCGCCAGCGGGGATAGCTCTAGGTGCGCTTGACACTTTTTTCCTCGACAAGTTGCTTCCGACTTCCGGACCGTCACTATTTCTATCCAACGATTATCCATCGATGTTCGTGGCCGGACGGATTGATTGAATCCCCGAGGTGCCGGTAGCGGACAGGCGTTGCCGTTCCGGGGGCGTTGTTCCGGGGGGCGTCAGGTCACATCCAAGGTTGGATCCGCCAGTCGGAGTTTGCTTCTGTCCCCCTCCGACGGAAACCCCACCCTGCGCAGATCGCCGCACTTGGGTCGTGTTTCCGCTTCCGAGTTTCGTTGTTAATTCAAGTTAAGGGCGCCCCTTCGTGTCGCCGGACAATCTCCTACAATCTCTCCGCCTAGCGCCTTCCCGACTTGCGAGGTCTAGGTGGGTTCTTATCTACTCGACCGCCACCTGGCCGATTTGAGGGAGCTTTCTTGGCTGGTCCCCTCAAGGCCTGGAGATCGACTCCGGGCGGTACCCAGTTCTTGATCCACCTACCCCCACTAGTGCATCCCCGCATTAGTTGTATGAACATAGAAAACTGATCCACATCGTCGGCCCGGGAGGTCAAGATGTGGAGCGTGGATCCGTTGGAGTTGACCATCGAAGAGCGGGACGAACTCGAACGTCGAGAGCGGGCTCAGACGACGGCGCATCGTGATCGCCAACGAGCAGAGGTGGTTCTGTTGGGTGCCGATGGCGTCCCAGGGAGTCACATCGCCTACCAGGTTGGACTGTCGAAGCAGGCTGTCTGCAAGTGGCGACGACGCTTTCTCGACTACGGACTCGATGGTCTCGACGATGCTCCCCGCTCGGGTCGTCCGCTGGTCTATGGCCCGACGGAACGGTTGGTGCTGATGGCCAAGGTGACCGAGGAGCACCCGCAGGTCTCCTCGCAGTGGAGCCACTCCGAACTGGCCACCGCCATGGGCGAAGCCGGCATCGGCATCTCGGCATCCCAGATCGGCCGTATCCTCGCCGCCGACGACGTGAAGCCTCACCGGGTCGACGGGTGGCTGACCCGGAAGGACACCCCCGAATTCTGGGAACGTGCCGCCGATGTTTGCGGGCTCTACCTTTCTCCACCCGAGAATGCAGTCGTTCTGTCCATCGACGAGAAGACGGGTATCCAGGCCAAGAGCCGCAAACATCCAACCCAACCGGTGCGATCCGGGCAACCCGCACGACGAGAGTTCGAGTATGTCCGCCACGGCACGGCATCGCTGGTCGCTGCCATGGACGTCGCCACCGGCAAGGTGATGGCCACCGACATCGACCACAACAACTCAGTCACCTTCATCGCGTTCCTCGAAGAGATCGAAAGCAGCATCGAGGACAGTCTCGCCATCCACATCGTGATGGACAACGGAAGCTCACATACATCCAAGGCCACCAGAGCATGGTTGGCCGACCACCCTCGGTTCGTGGTCCACCACACACCGGCCCACGCCAGTTGGCTCAATCAGGTCGAAGCGTTCTTTTCGATCCTCACTCGCAAGCTATTGCGCCGAGGGGAGTTTGAATCACGCCAGGACCTCGTCGACAAGATGCTGACGTTCATCGACCACCACAGCACGACCGCAGAACCCTTCAAGTGGAGCTACGACGCCAAGCGGGCGGCGGCGTGATCCATGTTCAGGGAACTTCTGCGCGGCACCACTAGATCCAGAAATCATCTTGGCGCTCGGGCCTTGCTCAAAGGTGATTGTCATTAGGTGATACAGGGTGAGGACGGCCTCTTGGAGCTTCTGGTCGTCCTCGAGATCGTCGACAAGAACTCCAACGCCACGAGCCTCATCCCTGTCGATTCTTCGTCCATGACTCAGATGGACACTCGCATCATTGAAATGCTGTGCGATCGTTTGCGCCTTTTCGGTAGCCTTGATCTCGTCCGGTTCATACTCACCCACCATTCTCTGGGAAAGCCACTGTGCGACCATTCTCTCCGAATAGTCAAGGGCATTCTGGGCTTCCTGCATCAGAGCTGGACCGATGGTGGCCAGAACCGGGGCCCAAACGTGGGCCATCGCCATATCTCCAACGATTCCATTGGCAGGATCGCCGACGATATCGAGCCGAGCCCTATTGAACTGCTCGACGATCGCTCTAGCCGAGATGTAGTTACCCCCAACTCCCATCTGTGGGTCGATTGGCCCAAGCTGGCTTTGCCTTCCCATGATGATTTTGTTGGAAGCCAACGCAATCATCGTCCCAGCAGACATGGCGAAGGCCGGGACAATCACCTCAATGTTGGAGAACTTGGACCATAGATAGGCCACGATGGTTTCCGTGGCGTTTGTTTGCCCACCTGGAGTGTGTAGGACGATGGTCAGCCCTTTATCGCAATCCATCCCATAGACCACTGCCATGAGTCCGTTGATATCTTCGGGACTGATGCTGAGGCTTGAAGGTGGCGCATCGGGCTTGGACAGGAACGCAGATGCCATCACAATGACATTCCGATTGGCTCGCAATGCCGAAAGGTCAGCAAGTGCCTGCGTGTAGTGCTGATCAATCCAGGCCGCACGATCGGTCTCCGGCTGAGCGAAGAACTCTTGCAGAAGTTGGTTCCAGGTCGACACGGGCCTAGTTAACTGGGTGTCGGGCCAAAAGTGAATGTCGCAGCAGTCGCTGTCGTGGTGCTCTTCTGGCTTGAATTCAGCGTCGCCACGGCCACAGAGGTCAGTCTTGCTAGATCCGCCGATTCGAGGTAACCGACATACTGCCTCTCAGCTTGCTTCAGCGCCGCCTCAAACTGCTGATCCAGTGACTCCGCCATCAACCGGCTCCCTTTGTCATCTGTCTCGATTAACTAACGTTGGCCACCCTAGCCAGAATCATGGTCAACCATCGGCCAGCCGAAGGGGACGGTTTAGCAACTTGCCGACAACCTAGCTCTGGACTGGCACCTTGACCCCAGATAGTGCCCTCGATCTCGGACGACGATCAAGGGCACTTCCCGATTGGCCGATGAATAGATTTGACTAACCCTTCAACTCACGAAAGACGGACCGTGTACGACAAACTGGCAGAGAGCACGAATACAGGCGCCAAGCTTCTGGAGGTCCTTGGGGTCCTCATGGTTGCCGCTTCTATTATCCTCCCGATCCTCTGGTATCGACACCAACACATCAAGCCAGACGCCACAGATTGGGCGACCATCTGGCCCATCGCCTTGGCAGCATTTTCCTTTATCTTTGGACTCATGTCATTGGCCCTCGGCTACGGACTGTTCGCACTCTCCACCATCCTCGACCACCTCGGCGGTGGCAGCCCATCAAAGGGGTCTGCTTAACGACTTGCCAGCAACCTGGCCCTGCTCTGCCACCATCACCACTTCTTGAAGACCTTCGAAGGCTGGGTCCTCACCAAGGCCGACCATCACGAAGCCCACAACCCGGCATGGCAATTCGAACCCCTCCCTCCGTTTGGTCAAGAGCCTGATCTCGGCGCCGACAGGTCCGGGGGCGGCAGGCAACTATTCGAACCGGGATAGGGGGGGTCCAACCGGTGACCCACGACGTTCCGAACTTCTCGCCGAGGATCACCGGTTCATGGTTACGGTCACTGACAATGGGCTGAATCTCTCCGAACTCCAACAGAATGGTCGGGTGGTTGAGGTGGCCGAGCATCATTGTTCCCGGTGTCAGGTACTGCTCCGCCAACTCCTGCATGGAAGGTCGGCCTGGGGGTCAGCGGGCCGTACCGGTCATGGCGATGACGTCATCCCAGCCGAGGCCCACCGTCTCGCCGACAACCTGGTTCAACGCCACGTCCACCAGCACGAAGAAGGGATACCCCAGTACCCGGTAGTCAATCCACGCCTGGTCACTCATCACCACCGGTACCCGTTCGATGCCAATCGCAGACAGAGCCACCTCGGCGGACGGCAACGACCCGGGACCTTTGGTGATGACGACACTGGACACTCCGGAAGGCAGGCCGAGGGCATCGGGATCCCGAAAACCGTGCCAGAACTCTTCACATCCGTCACAGTCGGTGTTGAGGAACGCCAGGAGCAGCCGACCGGCCCCGCCGTCGATGCGAATTTCAATCGAATCGCCCGAGGGACTCACCCCGACAACGTCCGAAGCCGACCACGCTGCCGGGGTATCCGGTGAACCGGCCGGGATGGGCCGAAGTCCAGCCAAGAAGTCGGGGTCGGCCAGGGGCAGCCCGCGCCGCCCGACTGGTTCTCCATTCAAGTCTGTCGCCTGGTCCACGGCCTCGACCGCGGCTTGGACAGGTATCAGTTCGGAGTCGGAGATCCGGTCTCGGCGTTGTCGGCGATCTCGATAGCGTTGCCATTGCCACACCATCGGCACGACACCTCCTCCACCGTTTCGTCGAGCACTTCCACGTCTTCGAGGGTGAGTTCCCCACCCACGGAGAAGTGATGGAAAGCCTTTGTCCGTCGGTTGGTGACCACGCTGAATCGGGTCAGGTTCCCGCAGGCCGCGCACCGGTACCGGATGGCGGAGGCCCCAGATGAGCCCGGCGTTTCCGCCATGGCGGGTGCGGCCATGGATGAGTCGCTCGTCACTCCCCCTACGGTAGCCGCCGCACATCAACCCCCGACTCCACCTCGATCGAACACCCGTTCGCTACAGTGTCGCCCATGACGCTCGTCGTGCAACGCTCATTCGACGACCTGGGTACCCCGCTCAGCGAGGTGACCTTCGTGGTTCTCGACGTCGAGACCACCGGAGGATCGCCTGCCACATCGTCTCTCACCGAGGTGGCGGCAGCACGCTATCGGGGTGGAGAGATGCTGGGCACCTTCCAAACACTGCTGAAACCCGACGAACGCATTCCGCCGTTCATCACCGCTCTCACCGGGATCAGCGACGCGATGGTGACTGACGCACCCACCATTGGGGCCATGCTCCCCACCTTCCTCGAGTTCGTCGGGGGCGCGGTGATCGTCGGCCACAACGTGCGCTTCGACCTTTCCTTCCTCAACCATGCCCTGGTCTCCACCGGCCGTGATCGACTGCAAAACGCCACTGTCGACACCCTGGCCCTGGCTCGCCGGCTCATCCGGGACATGGTGCCCAACTGCAAACTCGGCACCCTCGCCGCCGTCCTCAACCTTTCCCACCAACCGTCCCACCGGGCCCTGACCGACGTACTGGCAACCGGGGACCTTCTCCACGCCCTCCTCGAGCGGGCAGGTTCATTCGGGATCCTCGGACTCGAGGAGCTCCTCGACCTCCCCCGCCTTGTCGGCCACCCTCAGGCCGCCAAGCTTCGTCTCACCACCCGACTCCCCCACCGGCCCGGCATCTACTGGTTCACCGACGCCGCCGGCAACGTCCTCTACGTCGGCAAGGCAACCGACCTCCACTCACGGGCTCGGTCCTACTTCACCGGAGACCGACGACCAAAGATCGGGCGATTGCTGCGCCAACTCCATGCCATCCACTTTCGGGTATGCCCGGGCCCCCTCACCGCAGGGGTGATCGAGGGCCGGCTGATCCGGGCGTGGGCCCCCCCTTTCAACCGCCTGGGCAAGGTACGGAGAAGAGACCCCGGCGCGGCCGTCCGACCTGCGCCAGACGCTCGGCCCGAGCCTGCCGGTGATGACCGGGCCCATCAACCGCGCCAACAGCCGGCACGGCGAGGGGCCACGAGACCGGGGAGACGACGCAAGTGGACCACCGACGAGTTGGCCGGCGACCCCACTGAACTGCTCATGCCTATGGCCGAGGAAGTTGCGCGCCTGGCCCAACGAAAGTTGTACGAGGATGCGGCCCGGGTACGCGACGAAGCCGATCGACTCCGTCACCTGATGGGGCAGCACCGAAGAGTCGAGTCGCTTCGCGAGGCAGGGCGTGTGGTCCTCTTCGTCGACGGCGAAGGGCCGGTGGAGCTCGACGGCGGACTGCTCACGGAGAGCGGCACGATGTTCGGCTCAGGTGGCGGGTCGAGTGGCGGGTCGAGTGGCGGAGCCGATCCCGTGCTCACCATGACCAAAGACGGCCACGAACATGAACGGATCATCGTTGCCCAATGGCTCCATGCCCACCCGGAGCAGGTCCGTGTCCTCGAGGTCGAATCTCTAAATGGGATGTCCATGCCCGCCAACCGGATCCCCCGGTTGACAGAGCTGTGCGGGCCGGTGAAGGCGTGCACCGGTTCCACCCAACCGCCACCGGCATCGATGGTCGACCCGAAGTAACGGAAGGGACAATTCCGCACAGTCACCCTCGAACGGCGGGGCGCTCTTCTCAATGGGAGAGTCCTCGCCATTCGGGCGTGACGGCTTATTCTTCGGCCGCCGAAGCCTCTTGGGTGACACGCACCAGGGCATCCAGGATGTTTGAAGCGCGCCCGTCGTCGATCACTTCGCAGGCCAGGGCCACTCCTGCCGGGAAGTCGGCCGACTGCCCCATCACCACCAGCGAGGCGGCAGCATTGAGTACGGCGATGTCTCGGTGAGGTGACGGGTCACCGGCCACCACCCGCCGGATGGCTTCGGCGTTGACCGAGGCGTCTCCCCCTCGCAGGTCATCGAGGCTCGCCGGGGCGAATCCGAGCTCGGCCGGGTCGACCCGGAAGATCGACGTCTCATACTCGGTGCCGCTACCGGTCAAGTTCCGCCGCAGTTCATGGACGGTGGACGGACCGGTGGTGCTCAGCTCGTCGAGGCCGTCGTCGCCGTAGACGATCATCGCCCGCTCGGCCTCGTTGGCGGCCAGCACGCCCAGCATCTTGTCGGCCATCGAGCGGTCGCTCACCCCCACCACCTGATACCGAGCACGTCCCGGATTGGCCAGGGGCCCGAGATAGTTGAAGACGGTCGGAACCCCGAGCTCTCGGCGGATGGGGGCGGCGAAACGCATGGCCGGGTGGAATCGCGGGGCGAAGCAGAACCCCATCCCCACCTCGTCGATGCAGCGGACCACACCAGCAGGTCCGAGGTCGGCCACGACTCCCAGGGCTTCCAGCACATCAGCCGCACCCACCGCCGACGATGACGCCCTGCCACCGTGCTTGCACACCTTGGCGCCGGTCGCCGCCACCACCAACGCGGCGATGGTCGACACGTTGATGCTGCGCAAGCGGTCGCCCCCGGTGCCACAGGTGTCGATCACGTCGAGCCCCTTCGGGAGTGGCAGGGGCACCGCGTGGGCCACCATGGCCCGCACGAACCCGGTCATCTCCTCCACCGACTCACCCTTGGCCCGCAGGGCGATGACCAGGCCGGCGACCTGCGCAGGGGTGGCAGTGCCGGACAACACCTGGCCGAGCACTGCCTCCGCCTCGTCGGCGGTCAGCGAGCTGCCGATCAACAGGCGGCTCAGCACCCCGGGCCACCCGCCGAGGTCCTCGAATACCACCGGCACTGTCCGTCCCACCACCGGCACCGTCAGTCCCACCACAGGTCGTGTCCGAGCACGCCACGGGCGATGAGCCCCAGTTGCACCTGGGAGGTCCCCTCCACGATGGTCAACTGGCGGGCATCCCGGTACCAGAGCTCGGTGGGATGGTCCTCCATATATCCGGCCGCCCCCAGAAGCTGTACGGCCAGGCCCGACGCCCGCACCGCCAACTCGGTAGCGAAGTACTTGGCCATGGAAAGGAACGGCACGTACTCCTTGGTGAACTTCCCCTGATCGGCCAGCCAGGCGGACCGGTAGGTCAGCAGACGGGCCGCCTCGATGTCCACCGCCACCTTGGCGATCTCCCACTGGATCCCCTGAAAGTCAGCGATCACCCCGCCGAAAGCCTCCCGCTGTTTCACGTACTCGGTGGCGTACATCAGGGCACCCTCGGCCAGCCCGATTCCCCGTGCCGCCACAATCGGTCGCATGGCGTTGAGGCCGAGCATGGCCAGGCGAAAGCCACCCACCTCGCCGATCACGTTCTCGGCCGGAACCCTGACGTCGTCCAAGAGCAGCTCGCCGGTATCGACACCGCGCACGCCCATCTTGTGGTCGGTACGACCGACCGAGACGCCGTCCCACTCACGTTCCACGATGAAGGCGGTGATCGAGTCGTGCTTCCGTGAAGCCGGGTCGCCGGTTTTGGCAAACACCGTGTACCAATCGGCCTCGCGAACCCCCGACATCCAGCACTTGGTGCCGGAGAGAATCCAACCCGGCTCGCGGTCGCCGGCCGTATCGAGGTCGGGCACCGCTTTGGTGCGCATGCCGGCCACGTCGCTCCCCGCCTGGGGTTCGGACAGCCCGAAGGCGGCCCTCACCTCTCCGGTGGCGATTTTGGGTAGATACCGCCGCTTCTGTTCGTCGTTCCCGGCGATGAGGATGGGACCAACCGGCAACCGGGTGAGCAACAACATCAGGGCGGCCGAGTTCGAGTACTTGGCCACCTCCTCGATGGCGATGGTCAGACCCAGAATGCCCGCACCCGAGCCGCCCAACTCGGTGGGTAGGCAGAGCCCCAGCAGATCAGCGTCCCGAAAGGCGTCGAAGATGTCCTGGGGGTACTCGCTGGTGGTGTCGATCTCCCGGGCCCGGGGTTTGATCTTGTCCTGGGCCAGGCGCCGCACACTTTCCTGGAGGGCTGTCAGTTCGGGAGAAAAGTCGAAGTCCACGGTCGCCGAGGCTACCCGAGGCACACCAGAGGCTGGGGTGGGCCGGGTTGGGGACGCTCAGATCACCGGTTGTCGGGATCCCGGATGTGAGCGGAGTCTGGTGGTGACGGGATCAGGTGGTGTCGCCCGCCGCGTCCCGGCGCAGCTCATGGCAACCATTGGGGGATCACACACTCCTCAATCGCCGCGACTCCGCGAAAAGACCCTTTCGTCAGTCGATATGACGCTCCGGGTGTTGCTCACCTATCGAAGCGCGGCAATTGAGAAGAATGCGAAGGTGAGTAGGGAAGCCGTGGCGCCCATCAAGTGCCCGACACTCTTCTTGACCGCCGGCCGCCGGCCGCCGGCCTCCGAGCAACGAGCAACGACCAACGACCAACGACCGCGAAGCTTTGCCCTCACCTGCCGGTGGGTGAAGGGGCGATCTCCCCCCGACCTGCCTGTTGGAGGTCGGCTGGGAGCCGTACGCCGGCAACGTTGGCCGCCACCTGAAGTTGAGTCCGCCACTCGATGATGGCCAGCCGTTGTGCATTTTGGGTATCGGGCAAGTTGTCGAAATCATTGCCCGGAAGGTCCGCGGCCGACACGCTCAACTAGTTGTCCTCGAGGTAGTAGGTGTCGGCATAGGGGGCATTCAACTTCGAGAGGGTGGAATCCGCGGGGTCGAGCGACTGGGCGGAAACCACACAGCTGGCGAACCGGTGCTCGAGTTGGGACATCTCATCACCAGCAGCCTGAGGGGTAATCGTGTGTGTGCGGTAACCGTCGAGGATCGGGTCCGCCCCGAGGAGGAGCTGGTTCACGGGAAGTCGAACCTGTTCAACCTTGGCCACGTAGGCGCGAATGGCGGCCGCCGGTGGACGGCGTGGCCGACACGGTAACGACGAACCACTTGCCCTCAACTCCCTGGCCGGAGGCAGTGCCGGCCGCCTTGTCCCCGGTGAACAGGTAGAGCGGTGATCCGTTGTAGGTGACCTGATTGGTGCCGTCGGGCAGGTTGGTCGTGGCGAATGTCCCCACCAGACCGCTGGCCGTCACCGGCTTCGACCCTGCCGCGACAGTAAATGGCGGCCAGACCTGGGCCACACCCGCCAGTCCCGGAGCACTGCCCGTTCTCGTCGGCCGTGAAGCGTTACAGCATTGCTCCTGGTGGATCCACCAGGATCGTCCCGAGAGTGGCATTGGTGGTTGAACGGATGGCTGTGGCCGAAGCCGGACTTCCGGAACCGGCCGAGTGAGCCGTATCCGGGTTGGCATGGGTGTTGCCTGACACGGCCGAAGTCGGCGCCGAGCCACAGGCGGATGCAACCAGTGCCACCGACAGCACAGCTCCGGCCACGACATGCGGCGAGATGGGGCGGACGGGAACCAATTCCGGCGTGGCACCGTGCCGGTCCTGCCCTCCGGATCACTCCCGTCGGTTCCTCAAGATCTGGTTTCCAATGTGCATGGCGTCGTCCTCCGCGTCGTCTTCAGGTGTCGATGGGTGAGGTATCTGGAAGTGACTACGGGCGAACGGGGCCGGATGTTCACCAGGTCATGAATGAAGCCCATCATCGATCTAGGCTCACCGACCGTGACCTCCCCATCCTCTGGTCCCGACTCTGGTCCCGACTCTGGTCCCGACTCCCGGCGAGCCGGCCTCCCTCTTCCCCCCGATCCGGGTGCCGCCGCACTGCCCGCCGGGTCCTACGACGGCTCGGTGGTCATCGTCACCGGTGGGGGCACCGGGCTGGGCAAAGCCATTGCCATCGAGTTCGCCCGGCTCGGCGCCTCGGTCGGGATTCTCTCCCGCAAGGACGAACACCGCGCCGCCGGGGTCGCGGCAGTCGAATCGGTGATCCGGGAGTCTCGGACCGGGGGCCGGGCTTGGGCCGTTCCGTGCGACATCCGGGATCCGGAGTCCATCTCGGTCGCCTTCGACAGCGTGGAGTCCGAACTGGGTGCCATCGATGTGCTGATCAACAACGCCGCCGGCAACTTTCCGGTTCCGGCCGAGGACATGAGCCCGAACGCATGGCGGACGGTGGTGGACATCGTCCTCAACGGCACGTTCTACTGCTCGAGGGAGTTGGCCCGGCGCCTCATCCCCGACGGCAGGGATGGGGCCATCGTCAACGTCGGCGCCTCTTATGCCTGGACGGGTGGGCCCGGATTTGCCCATTCGGCGGCAGCCAAGGCCGGCGTGAAGAACATGACCGAGACCCTGGCCGTCGAGTGGGCTCCGTATGGGATACGGGTCAATGGCCTGGTCCCGGGCCTGATGCCCCACGAGGACGAGACGGCGGCCATCGCCGCGGTGCCGGGTAAGCACGTGGGTCAGGACTCCCGAGTTCCGGCGGGAAGGGTGGGGTTTCCCCGTGAACTGGCCTGGGCCGCCACTTACCTCTGTTCTCCCTTCGCCTCCTACATCAGCGGTCACTCCCTGGTGGTGGACGGGGCAAACTGGCAGCGACGCCATACCGTCATGCCACCGTTCACCCCCATCCGGGAACAGTTGGGCCGACCGCCGTTCGGAGAGAGTGCGCCGGGCACCGTTGGCACTCCCCCGGCCAAAGGAGTTTCATCATGAGCGATCTCACTGCCGCCGAACGGGACCTGATCCGTTGCGAGGTCGACGGTTCCATCGCCGTCATCACCAACAACCGACCCGAGAAACACAACGCCATGAGCGATGAGATGGATAGGCGTTTGTGGGAGGTTCTGGCCGAGTTGCGCGACCTCCCCGACCTGCGGGCCATCGTGTGGCGCGGGGAAGGGAAGTCGTTTTCCTCGGGTCGGGACACCAGCCAACTCGGGCTGCGGCTGGAGGACATCTCTGACCTCGAGTTCATCGAACGTGGCCACCGCCCAACCCAGATGTTCCTCACCATGCCCTGTCCCATCATCTGCGCGTTGAAAGGCTGGGTGATCGGCGGGGCATTTGAGCGGGCTCTGCTCTGCGACATCCGGATCGCGTCTATCGGCACGCGGATGATGCTCCCCGAGGTCGTCCACGGAGTGATTCCCGATTCCGGCGGAGTGGCCCGGTTGTTTCAGATGGCCGGCCACGGTCTGGCCAGTGACCTGGCCCTCACCGGACGGGTGATGGGTGCCGAAGAGGCCCTCGGCCACGGGGTGATCAGTCGGCTGGTGGCCGATGACGCCGCACTCGATGAGTTGGCCCTCGATATGGCGAAGAAGATCGCCACCGCTCCCGCATTCACCGTGAAGATGGCCCGCCGGACCCTGTCCAGCCTGGGCTCATTCGAAGTCCAGCGCTCCATCGCCGAGGAGGCCATCGCCCAGTCGATGGTGTTCGCCTCGGGCGATTACGCCGAGATGAAGGCGGCCCGCACCCAGGATCGCCTCCCGGCATACCGGAAGCGCTGATTGGGTGGCGGAGGTTCGAGCCGGGCCGGTTCCGGGTAGAAAGTACCTATGCCCAACTCCACCAACACTGATACACGCCCGATCGAGCACTCAGGGACCTTCGACCTGGGCGAGCTGACAGTGCACCGTCTCGGCTTCGGCGCCATGCGTATCACCGGGAAGGGTATCTGGGGTGAGCCGGACGATCGGGCCGAGTGTGTCCGGGTCGTGCGACGCGCGGTGGAGCTCGGCGTAGATCTCATCGACACCGCCGACTCCTATGGCCCCTACGTGAGCGAGGAGATCATCCGGGAGGCACTGCACCCGTATGCCGACGATCTGGTCATCGCCACCAAGGCCGGGCTGGTGCGCACCGGGCCCGACGAGTGGCCGCCGATGGGCCGGCCGGAGTATCTACGCCAAGAATGCGAGATGAGCCTCCGGCGTCTCGGCCTCGACCGGATCGACCTCTTCCAACTGCACCGGATCGACCCGAAGGTGCCGGCCGAGGAGCAGTTCGGGCTGCTGGCCGATCTGATCGCCGAGGGCAAGGTGCGCCACGTGGGTCTCTCCGAAGTGTCGGTCGACGAGATCAAGGCCGCCCAGGCGATCGTGCCGGTCGTGAGTGTCCAGAACCTCTACAACCTCACCAACCGGTCCTCGGAGGCGGTGCTCGACTACTGCGAAGGCGAAGGACTTGGATTCATTCCCTGGTTCCCCATCGCCGCGGGTGAGCTGGCCAAGCCGGGAGGCGCGGTGGACAAGATCACCCGGGATACCGGTGCCACCCCGCCGCAGGTCGCCCTGGCCTGGCTGCTCCACCATTCACCGGTCCTCCTCCCGATCCCGGGTACATCGTCGGTCGCCCATCTCGAGGAGAACTGCGGAGGGGCCACCGTGGAGTTGAGCGATGAGCAGATGGAGTCGCTCTCCTCGGCCACGTAGGCGTCGATCGCGTCCGCAAAGGCAACCGCCGGTCGGTGCGTCAGCACTCCAGGGCGGTCGGGGCGTCAGGACGCCGCAGCTCCGAATACCAGCGGAGCCGACCTCACCCCGGCGATCACCGGGGAAGCCGTCCGCATCACCGGCCCGGCCGACTCCACCGATCCGAAGCGGGCCAGGAGCTCTTCGAGCACAACCCGTCCCTCCATGCGGGCCAGGGCGGCTCCTATGCAGAAGTGGGCACCGAACCCGAACGCCAGGTGCGGATTGGGATCCCGGGCAGCGTCGAAGCGCTCTCCGGTGGACCCGAACACCGCCTCGTCGCGGTTGGCCGAGGCGTACAACATCAAGACCGGATCACCACTGGAGATCTGCTGGTCACCCAGGATGGTGTCCCGGGTGGCGGTGCGCATGAACGACACCACCGGGGTCGTCCACCGCAGCATCTCCTCGACGGCAATGGCCAACGCCCGCGGGGCGGAACCCGCCACCCGGGTACGGAGCGTGCCCCACTCCCCCGGTGTCTCGGCGAACCCCACCAGCCCACCCGACAACATGTTCCGGGTGGTCTCATTGCCGGCCACCAGTAGCTGCACCAGAAACATGGCCAATTCGGCGTCGGACAGACGTTCGCCCTCGATCTCGGCAGCCGCCAACTCCGAAATGATGTCGTCGGCCGGTGCCAGTCGCCGGTCAGCGGCCGCCGCCAGCAGGTAATTGACCAGTTCTGCACTCAAGGCCTGACGTTCCTCTTCGGGCCAGTCGGTGGCACCGGGGATGACCGCCTCGGACCATCGGAACAGCCGAGACCATTCGGACTCGGGAAGGCCGAGGAGATCACTGATGACTTGCAGGGGCAGGGGAACTGCCAACTCGGACACCACGTCAACCGGTACACCCGGCTCCAATCGGTCCACCAGAGTGCGGGCCCGGGCCCGCACGCCGTCTTCCAACCCTCGGATGAACGACGGGCGGAAGCCGGGTTGCACCAGGGCTCGATACCGGGTGTGATCGGGTGGATCGGTGTGCATCATGGACGGCGGCGTCGGGTACCCGCTTCCGATCTCGAAGACCATGACCCCTTTCCCCGAGCAGAAGGTGTCGGGGTCCCGAGAGACGGCGGTCACCTCGGCGTGGCGGCTGGCCACCCAGAAGCCGAGTGTGGGGTTGCGGGTCACCGGCGCTTCCGCCCGCAGACGGGCATAGAGCGGGAACGGGTCACCGGCGTAGAACGCCGGATCGAGGAGCGGGGCCGTGAGATCGTCGGCTCGGTGATCAGTGCTGTGATCCGACGCCGGTGACGTCACCGACCTCGCAGGCTCCGCGGGGGCGGCGGACGTCACCCGGGCCACTTTGTCATCCGATGAGCACGCCGGCCGGTCGGTCGAACCCCTGAGCAACCGCCATCGCTTCGTAAGCCGCCAGGGTGCCGGCTCCGTCGGTAACGCTCTCGACCGAACCATCGGGCGCCAAGTTAAGATTGACCCCCTCCATCACGAACAGCACGTCCGTGATCTCCTCATTGTCTTCCGGAACATCAAGGGTGTGTACAGACCCGGCGGGTTCCCGGATGTACGACCCAGAGGTATTGAAGAAGTCATATTCGAGGTAGTGCCATCGCCCCGAGATGGTGAAACCGTCCACCGGTCCGGTGTGCCGGTGGGTCTGGAGCCGGGCTCCGGGCTCGAACCGGTTGCGCACCACCCAGATGCCATTGGCGGAGTCCACTCGCAATACCTTCAACCAGATGCCCCCGGTGGCATGCACCCACGGCAGGTCATCCTCGGCGGCATGGCGGACCACGTCGTCAGCGCTGACAATTGTCATCTCTTCTTCCTCCCCGCATCCGTCTCCGGAGGCGATCAACTCACGTCCCCGGTTGTTTCAGTACTGGCCAATCCGCTGGTCAGGATTGGTGTCGATCAGATGTTGTCCACTCACCGACACTTGGGTGGTCCACACCGATCCGTCCCACCAGCGATAGTGGAATCTCCCACTGGGATCAGGATGCCATCCCGGTGGTGGCAGGGCTTGCCGGGGGGCCTGGGACTCGACACCCTGTGGTGGCTCTAGAGCAGCAGCCTGCTTCGGCTCAGGTGACGGTGGGAATGCCGGTGACGTGGGCGGTAGCGGCAGGTACGAGTGACCTGGAACACCCGGATCAGGTGAGTTGGCCGGACGTGGGTAGGCGGGGAATTGCGAACCAGGGCGCACCGGCTTCGCCTCGGAGGCTGTCGGCATTGGCCGGAGTGCCTGCCCATGGGAAGAGAACTGCTCCGCACCCATCCGGACCGCCCTCCTGGCATCGGTGTACTTGGCAATGAGGTAGAGCACCAGACCCAACAGCACTGACAAGAACCAGAACAATGCCCAAATCGGTGAGGGGAGGCCCCATGGGGTTCGCCCCGTCGCCTTCCGGGTCCGTTCCGACAGGCGATACCCGATACCAGCCCAGATGAAGGCGAGTACGGCCAGAACTACCAGTTCGGGTGTCGACGCATGAATCACCACCACGACTCTAGGTCGGCGCACGGCATCGGAATGTGGCGGGGCCGTGTGGGCAGTTTTCGCGGCTCATCACGGTCACCGACCCGAGCCGGAGCAGGTCCGAGGAGTTAGAATGAACTTGTGCCCGCACTCCCCGATCTTCCTTGGTTGGATCGCCTCAATGGTTGGCGACGCGACCTCACTGCGGAGATGGCGGCGCTCCCGTCCACGCTCCAACAGTTCCGGGAGGGTGTGAGCAACTTTCAGCGCATCACCACCCGGCTGCTCGACGCTACCGACACGCTCGAACAATTCACCAGGCTCTACGTCGGTGGCCTGACCGATGCCCGCCGACAGGTCGAAGAGGTCAATCGGGTGTTGAAGGAGCAGGTGGCGTCTCCGGCCAGCGATCTGGTCCTCGGTGCGGTAAGCGAGTTGACCGACGTGTTGACTTCCGTGGCCAGACTGAATCCCCTGTTGAGGCGCCCCCCATCAGCGGGTTCCGGCCAACCCCCGCCGGCGCCGAACGGCGACTGAGCCGAACCCAGCAGAGAAGCTTCAGCTTGTGGTGATCGTCACCGTGTTTGCACGGTGATCCTGCGCCAGCAGGGCTGGGTGTACGGGGCTCCGACCCACTTCTCCTGCGAGTGCAACTTCGTCATGTCGGCAATCCACGGCAATCCACGGCAATCCACGGCGAGCCCGGGGCGGTCGCTCGGGGGATGAGACGATGTTGGTAGCCAACTGGCATCGTGGTCACTCCGGTGACGCTGGCGTCCATGGGTTCACCGTGCCGGCCTTGGTCGGGCGACTCGACCTTGTCAGTGAACCAGTGTCCGTGGCCACGGACAACCAGCATGACCCGGGGCCAAGTGGAAAGCCCGGCAAGAGCCCATCGGCGGTGTCCTGAAGGGACTCGACGAGTTGGAAGAGGATGCGCAACTTTCAATGTCAGGAATCCACGTGCTCGGCCTCGTTACCGAGCCCACCGTCGGTTGACGTTGAGGGCCAATGAAAACTCCAGGGTCGCGCAGCGGAGCTGGAGTAGGAACAGCGAGCACGTGCCTATCGCAGCGCGATCGACGCGCTGCTCGCCAACGCCAGCCCGTAGTCACGCGAGGGACAGCCGGCCGCGCCTCAAAGGTGCCCGCCCGCGGCCGGCAGCGCGAATGACAAGGATCCATCGGCTTGGTCGAACGCGTCCGCACTTCGGGCAGCGGCCGTCTGCCGTTCGAGCCTCAGGGTCACATGTTGAGGGTGCCAGCGACACCCTCAACATGTGGCTTACACCAGTCAGTACCCGCTACAACCATTCTGGTCAGGAGCAGCATTCGGGTTACCCCAGTACTGGGTCGCGAATGCGACCGCTACCCGAATCTGTTGGTCAGGTGTGGCGCCGGCAGCGTCAGCCGGGTACCCAAAGGTGTTGAACTGGTTCCAGTTGGCATGGCTGAAGCCGAGGCCACCGCTGTATGCGGACCCCTCCACATTCCACGCTCCACCTTCTTCACACATGTTGACTTTGTCCCAAGCCGAACGTTGGTAGTCAGTGACACCGTCGCCATTCGAGGCTGTGACATGCGACGTGGCAGGTGCGGGCGGACTGGAGACCGTGCTCCCACCGAGCGAGCCATAGAACCCGGCCCCGCCGAAAGTGAAGATGCCGCCATCCGATGCGACCGTGAGATAACCGCCCGTGGTCGATGCCATGCCGATGATGGGCTTATTGAGGTGCTGGCCTCCCGTCGAGCCATAGAATTGCGCCCCGCCGAAGTCGTAGATCGCCCCATCATTCGCGACCGTGCGGTAGCCCGTGCCTTTGGCGCTCATCCCCACGACTGGCTGTCCATTAGGGGCGTTCCCGGCAGACTTGGCATCTCCGAATGCGAATACCGAACCGTCGGCCGCAGTCTCCCAATACCCAAGGCCATCTGAGGTCGACGCCAGGCCGACAACCGGACTGTTCGGAGTCATGGCACTGGCCGAACCTTGGAATCGGGCGTCACCGAAGGAAAAGACCCCGCCGTCGGATGCGACGAGCCAGTAGCCCCCACCGTCCGGGGTGGACTTCATACTGACGATGGGCTGGTCCAGATGGATCGCTCCGGTGGACCCGTAGAATTGGGCATCACCGAAAGAGAAGATTCCGCCGTCACTGGCTACCTCCCAGTAGCCCCCACCGTCTGGGGTGGACTCCATTGCCACGATGGGTTGGTTCAGATGGATCGCTCCGGTGGACCCGTAGAATTGGGCATCACCGAAAGAGAAGATTCCGCCGTCAGAAGCACCCTCCCAGTATCCGTGACCGTCGGGAGTGGACGCTACGTCCACGATTGGTGCGTTGAGTACGACTCCGGCGCCCGAAGGCAAGGCTGCTGAGGCTGACGCAACATGACCGTTCAGACCAGCGACAGCAGTGAGAACGGACACGGCAGTTGCAGTAACCCCGACCTTCGCTCTCTTGCGAGTCTGTTTGAGTCGTGAGTGGGCGTGGACTTTGGGTGTGTTGAGGTAACGAGCGTGGGCATGGCCCATAGGGGTAGACGAAAGCATGGTGGGTGACCTTTCCGTGGTCGGTCAGAGCCACTTCGCCTCGCGAAGGTGGTCCGACTCTCTTCTGGTTGGGTGGACCCCACATCAATGCATTCAATGCCCCAGCCGAGCACCGGAAAGGGTGGTACGGCCTGGCTATAAAAGCTGGGTGTGCTAGCGGGTTTATGTCCGGTAGTCAGTAGCGGTGGTTACGTCGCGGTCTCCTGGTTGGGTGGTCCGCACCAATCACCATCCGGCGATCAGAGAGGTGTTCCTCATATCTCTATGAGTGCGGGCCAACGGATACCCCCGCTTTCAGATCAAGCCATTCTACCAGTTCTGGGCGGCAATTGGTGGTGATACTGCCTCTGGGGCAGAAGACCGGCCCGGCACCTCTGGTGGGCCGTGCGAGTCTCGATCTCGCCATCGGGTGATAAACGACCAGGTCACACGGGTCTTCGGAGTGCGTCGGAGTGCGTCGGAGTGCGTCGGACTGCGTCGGAGTCACCGGACATGACGCCGCCGAACGACGCGCATGGCAAACGCCATCGCCGCGCGCGTCATACACGTCAAGCGCACCGAAAACCACCACGGAGCGTTCGGCGACCCGTGGCGCCCGTTTTGCGCGACGACTAAGCGACGTTCGCCCGCAGCCACGCCAGGGACAACCGGCCGCGCCTCCTTCCGGCACTCGAGAACCAGGGCGTCAGTGGCCCACTGGCGGGTGTAGGTCAGATGGCATGACCCCTTGACGTTCATGCGGTACCGACGAATCTCGTCCAATGGTTGGAACCAGCCGTCTGTCTCCGATGGCTCGAAACATCGCTCGGTGGGGACGGAGGGATTCGAACCCTCACTGGAGGCGGTTTAAGCGCCCTGCCTCTACCGGTTGGGCTACGTCCCCGGGATTATGTCGAAATGCGAGAAGAAACTCAAGCACCTCAAAACGAGCACTCTAACTGGGAAATCGAGACGGTAGACGGGTGTGCTTGTCCGGGGTCGCCCGAATCACACGCCGGATCGACTCCCCTCCAGCACCGTTGCCTCACGATCGCCGAACCGCGTATGGCGGATTTCATCGGGCGTTGTCGGCTCGCCGGTAGGGCGGAAGGAACCCATCGGGTGGGATTCGCCCCGGAACGGGATACACAGGGCCCTCGCCGCCACTTCCTCGCCGCCACTTCCTCGCTGGAACTATCGCCGGACTATCGCCGGGGCCAGCGCCTCGAGCTCGGCGTCACGGGGCCCCGATATCGAGCGCCACATCCCCTCGTTGCCGGGCCACGGGCCAAATACCATGGTCGCTCGCTGGTGCGATCCCCATGCCGGCCATTCTCCCGCGGTGTCATTGGACGGAGTCCCTGCTCGGGCGAATGCGGCCCACGATCGACGCATCCCCTCCGACAACCCGAATGCATCATCTCCTCCACCCGAGAACAGTTGCACGCTTGGGTTCTGGACGGTACCGAAGACAAACGGCATCTCGAGGCCGTGACACGAACCCAACATCCCCCCTAACGCGGCCGTTTCCCAGGTAAAGAGATAGACGTAGGTTCCGACTCCCGAACGAGCAACGGCGTCGTGGCTTTCGGCCAAGCCGACCGACGGCAACCGAAAGATGAGATCGCTTGCGATTGCCACCCACAGGTCGGGAGGTTGCACCGACTCACCCCGTCCGGCTCGGATGTCCCGGTAGGCGGCGATCACCGCCGCGGCCTCGTTTGATGTCGGTGCCACCCGATCCATCCAACCGAGCAATCCATCATCATCGAGATTGGTGATCTGCGGAATCCCGACGGCGAAGAAGGCGGCCTCGTCGCGGTTGGTCCCGATCAACAGTGGGATGTCCGAAGCCGACCCTGCGGCAACGGCCTCTTCGGGAGTGATCTCCAACAACCCCCCGTCGACCGTCGGTAGGACCGGGAGCGGCAGCCCGTCTCCGACCCGCAAGGTCTTTCCCATCACGCCCAAGCCTCGGACAAGATCATCGGCTGACACCTTTTCCATGGCGTCACGATTCATGGGAACACCAAGAAGTGCAGCCAGCGCCTCCGCCCGGTCGGCTGCCTGGTCGATGCCATGTGTGTAGGGAGGACCACTCTCGATGATCGCCCGATGGAAGAGACCCTTTGCCGCTGGGACCCCGAGCAACGCCGAAACGCTCATACCGCCGGCAGACTCACCGAAGATGGTCACGTTGCCCGGGTTGCCGCCGAAGGAGGCGATGTGGTCCCTGACCCAGATCAAGGCCGCCACCTGATCAGCGAGGCCCCAGTTGCCGGTTCCGGACCACGAGTCTCCGCCCAGCCACGGTTGCCCAGGGTCCGCCAATGCAGAATGAGCCAGGAAACCCAAGGCACCCAATCGGTAGTTGATGGTCACCACGACCACATCACAGTCACGGGCCAGCACCCCTCCCCGATAGAGGCCGCCGGAACCAGAACCGGTGGTGAAGCCGCCACCATGGATCCACACCATCACCGGACGCCGGGCGCCATCGATACCAGGGGTCCACACGTTGAGGTACAGGCAGTCTTCCGAGTGCCGTTCCGGCTCTGCGGCAAGGGACATCCCGGCCACCATCGGTGCCTGAGGGGCACTTGGCGAGAAAGCGTCACACTCCCTGATCCCAGCCCAGGACTCGCCCTCTACCGGAGGTCGCCACCGATTGTGGCCCTCCGGAGGCGCTGCATAAGGGATGCCAGAAAAGGACCACACGCCCTTGCGTTCCACCCCGCGAAGCCGACCACCTTGGACTTCGACGATGCCGTCCATGAGCCCTACCTCCACATTTGTGCAGCGACCTGCAATGCAACCTAGAGCTTCCTGTCCACGGGATGAGGTTGCACATCCACCAAAGAAGCCTCTTGGCACTTGGGGCAGAGGGGACTATTGTTTCTAAAGTGGCTGATGTGATTGTCGGACAGTCGGCCGGTACGGAACACGCACCCCGTAAGCGGTCGTCCCGTAAGCGGCAGTTTGGGGTGACCATTGTCACCACGGCCATGGCGTTGGCGGCAAGCCTAGTGACCATGAGCACTGCCGGGGTTGCATCAGCAGCGCCAGGTACCTCGGGGAATAGCGCGACATCGAGCCAGACCCAGATCATCGCCACCCAAACCCAGATATCCACCATCGAGAATCAGATCGCGCAGCAACAAAAGACCCTCGATCAGGCCGATGAGGAGTACAACCAGTCAGTCGTCACTCTCACCACCACCCAGGCTTCGCTGCAAAGTACCGCCACCGCGCTCGACGCCTATAAGACAGAACTGACCGCCGATCGGGCCCGCCTCGGGGCCGACGCGATCAACTCGTACATCTCGAATGCCTCAACCGGCGCCATTGCCGACCTGTTTTCCGCTCCGGGAGACGCAAACGAGACTCGCGCTACGTACGACAAGGTCGCGGCGGGGGAAGTCATGCGTGATGTCAATGCCGTCAAGGACGGCCAGCGACTCGAGAAGAACACCCAGACGAAGCTGGTCGCTGAACAACAGGCCGAATCCAATCAGGTGGCGCGAGAAAGCCAGACCAAGCAGACAGCCACCCAGGCTGCGGGGCAGGCCGAGGCCACGTTGACGCAGGTGCAAGGCACACTGGCCCAGCAGATTGCCCAACAAGCGGCCGCCCAGGCCGTTGCTGCTGCCGCAGCTGCCGCGGCCGCGAAGACCCCCATCGCGGCTCAGACGGCTGCGGCCCAGGCCTCCCAGGCGGCACAGGTGGCGAGCTCTGTGGGGGGTGGTTCTGCCGCGGCCACCGCAGCCAACAATTCGGCCACCCAGGCGAACGAGTCTGCCGCCTCGAGTAGTTCTTCGGGCCCCGGGGCCGTGGCCAGCGGGGATGCGCCCCAGGCGGCGGGTCTGGCCGCTGTGCACGGTGCCATGAAGTACCTCGGCGTGCCCTATCAATGGGGAGGCGCCAGTAGTTCCGGCGTCGATTGCTCTGGCCTCACCATGCTGGCGTGGGCTCATGCCGGGGTCTCGATGGATCACTCGGCCGCCGACCAATATGCGTCTTTCCCGCACGTGAGCCTCTCGTCCCTGGAACCGGGTGACCTCATCTTCTATGACCTCGACGGCGCCGGTATCGACCATGTCGTGATGTACGTGGGGCCTGAACTCGATGGCAATTCCACACAGTACGGGTCGATGACCATCATCCAAGCCGCCCATACCGGAACCGTCGTCTCGTTCGATCCCGTCTGGTACAGCGGTCTGGTTGGCGCCGCCCGCCCGTAAGCCGCCCGTAAGCCGCCCGTAAGCCGCCCGTAAGCCGCCCGTAAGCCGCCCTCAGGCCGGAACCGGTCGTCCAACCGGGCACTAGCATCAACTCGTGACCTCGGACGCCTCGGATACTTCCCGCACCCGCGAACGCAACCTTCGAAATGCCAAGATCACTCGGTCCAATGAGGCGGAGGCGATCCGCCAGTCCAACTCCAAAGGCTCCTCGTCACGATCGGCGTCAGCCTCCTCGTCAGCGTCAGCTTCGGCAGAGACCCGATCCGGCGGAACACCGTCGTCCAACCTGCCGGTGGCGGTGCCTCGCATCGACAACACGCTGGTCAGTGACCCCCGGCGGTCGGATGTGGACGAATGGGGGCGCTCCGAGCACCTTCGATCCATCGCCCGCCGTCTCTACGACCCGATGTACCGCCACTGGTTCCGGGTGGAGTGGGAGGGGCTCGACAAGATCCCCTTGACCGGAGGTGCCCTCCTGGTCGCCAACCACGCCGGGGCCATCCCTTCCGACGCGCCGGCCATCATGCACGGGATCGAGAAGGAACTGCATCGACCGGTCTATGGAATGGCCGACTACTTCTTCCGCAAAGTTCCCGTAGTGGGCACTCTGTGGTCGCGGGCCGGCGGCGTTGCCGCCCATCCTGATAACGCCTACCGGCTTCTCCACGATCAGGGCCAACTCTCCCTGGTGTTTCCCGAAGGAACCAAAGGGCCATCTAAAACCTACGCGGACCGATACCGACTCCGCCGGTTCGGCCGCGGCGGCTTCGTCGAGATTGCCATGCGTTCGGGCGTCCCGGTGATACCCATCGCGGTGGTCGGTGCCGAGGAGTCGATGCCTATCCTGTTCCGCATGAACGGCTTGGCCAAAGCCCTGAAGTTGCCTTACTTCCCGGTAACCGCCAACGATCTGGCCTTCGGCCCCCTTTTGGGGAAAGTGGCCTACTTCCCCGCCAAGATCAAGATCCGTGTGCTCGATCCTGTGACGTTCGACGTAGACCCGGGACTCGAGCGTTACTCCAAGAGCCGGGTCATGGACGAGGCCGAGCACATCAGAGCCATGCTCCAGGACACCCTCCACGACATGTTGCGCGAGCGCCGAAGCGTCTGGTTCGGCTGACAGTGGGACGACGCGTACTGATCACCGGCCTGGACACCTTCTGGGGAGGGCGCATGGCCCAGGCCCTCGAAGCCGATCCGAACGTGGAGATGATCCTCGGTTTGGGTACCGACGAGCCTAAGGTGCCCCTCGAACGTACCGAATTCGTGCGAGCCGACCAGACATACTCCATCTTGAATCGGATCGTGAGGGCCACCCAGGTGGACACCATCGTCCACACTTTCCTCAAGACCAACTCGGTCGGAATCTCTAGCCGGGTGCTCCATGAGATCAACGTCATCGGAACGCTGAACCTGCTTGCCGCCGCCGGAGCACCGGGTACTTCCGTACGTCAGGTGGTGGTCAAATCATCCACCCATATCTATGGCGCCTCGGAGAAGGATCCGGCTTGGTTCCGGGAGGAGACCGGCCGCAATGCTCCGGTTCGTACTCGGCTGGAACGCTCGCTCATCGAAGTAGAAGCATTGGTGCGCGACTTCACCATGGACAATCCCCAGATGGTCGTTTCGGTCCTGCGGTTTGCCCATGTCCTGGGTACCGACATCCTGACTCCGATCACCACTGATCTGCGTCGCCGACTACTCCCGTGCATCGCCGGGTTTGATCCGCTGGTCCAGTTTGTCGAAGAGGATGACGTGGTCCGTTCATTGGAGCACGTCACCCGTCACCGAATTCCGGGAATATTCAACGTGTCCGGCGCGGGCAAACTCCCATGGAGCGAAGTAGCCTCGATCGCCGGTGCGTTCCTGTTTCCACTCCCTCCGATCAACCCCCGCTCGTTCGCCAGACCCTTTCGTCTTCTTGGGTTGATCCAGTTTCCGGCAGAGATGGAAACCCTGTTGCGTTTCGGACGAGGCGTCGATACCACCCGCCTGACAGAGACCGGGTTCGCCTACCGTTACTCGAGTGCCGGAGCGGTCGAGAGCTTGGCCCGGGCCAACAATCTGCGCCGAGCGGTCGGGGACAATGAGCCGACCTACCGATACGAACAAGACGTGGAGCAGTTCTTCCAACATTCTCCAGCGGTGGTGCGGGGAATCGATGGCTGACGGCGTGAGCTGAGGACGCCGGCTGCTTGCATGCTTGTGCCGCGGTCGACCACAATCATCCGTCGCAGCAGCCCCGGTAACGGCGGAAAAGCCTCAGTTCCGTGGGTCACGGCGGAACGTGACCCGGAGCCAGGTGGTCCCGATCACCCGGGCGTACTGCAACCCGAAGATGAAATTGCCACCCTTCTTGGATTGTCCCGACGCCCGCGGATGCCAAATAGTGGGACGTTGCGCGATTCTCCATCCCCGGTGGGCCGCGATGATCACGACTTCTGCAGTCTGATACTGATCTTGACGCAGGTACGGGGTGATGTCGCGGAGCAGTTCGGCACGGAATGCTCGGAATCCATTTGAGCTGTCCGTGATTTCCTGGTGTGTAATGGCGTTCAGGATCCGGGCGTAGACCCTGACTCCAGCCTGTCGAAACTGGTCGGTTGTGCGGTCGACCCCCAGTCGGCGTGAAGCGATGACAAAGTCGGCTTCATCGGCCACCAAAGGCTCGATGATAGTACTCACCTCCGACGGATCGTTTTGCCCATCGGCATCAAGGGTGACGACGAAGCATGCCCCGTGTGCCAAGGCAAGTTCATAACCGAGTCGGAGGGCGGCGCCCTGTCCGAGATTGACCGGAAGAACGCAAGTGAACACGCCGGCTTCGATTGCTACCCGATCAGTGCCGTCACTCCCCCCGTCGACAATCACCAATGTCGACACCTCGAGGTCGCCGGCCATGGTCGGCACTTCCTTCAAGACGTCCCCGAGGTTCGCCTGTTCTTCGTAGGCCGCGATCAACACGAGCACCGGTCCAAAACTCGCCCCGGGGTGTCGTTGCGCGAAATCAGACCGAGCTGCGTTCAGTGCCAGTCGCTGCAGATCAGCTCGTCGTCTGCCCACGCGCCGTCCAACCACGTGGGTCATCAATTCGGGCTAGTTCTCGACTGTCGCGCCGGCCACTGACGGTGCCTCGCCGGGCAAGCGGAGCGTAACGTCGAGTTCCCCGTCGGTCGGGAGATGGCTGCTTGTGCTCCTCCACTCGACTCTCGACCGAATCACTCCCGGGTCCACGTTCCCCTTGTGGCGATCTGCGACGTCAATCAAGTGCCGGAGTACCGAGGGATCCAACAGGTGCGGCACCAGTCCGAGGTCGAGCAACTTGGTGTGGGCGGCGCGGTAGTAGTGCTCTTCCTGTTCCACCCTCGGGTCGGTGACGTGGTCGATGACCACCTTTCCCAAGTATTGATCTGCCACCAGCGTTGCCATCTCGCTGACGGAATGGGACTCGGTGAACTGATTGAAGACCCGGTACTCGCCGGTCTCGGCGGGATTGACCAGAGCCAGTTCCACGCACGCCAGCGTGTCGAGGATGTTGAGCACTCCCCGAGTTTGCCCTCCACTGCCGTAGACGGTCAACGGGTGGCCGGTCACCGCCTGTACGCAGAACCTATTGAGGACAGTTCCAAACACCCCGTCGTAGTCGAACCTGGTGGCAAGTTCAGGGTGCAGGCCCGTCTCTTCGGTCTCGTGCCCGTAGACGATCCCCTGATTGAGATCAGTAGCACTCAGGCCCCACGTCCGACAGGCGAACATGATGTTGTGGCTGTCATGGACCTTGGACAGGTGGTAGAAGGAGCCAGGTTGTTTGGGGTAGGGAAGAATATCGGTCCGCCCGCGGTGGGTGATCTCGAGGAAACCTTCTTCAATATCGATATTGGGGGTCCCGTACTCACCCATGGTCCCCAACTTGACCAGATGGATGTTCCGGTCCTGCTCGGCGATGGCGTACAGCAGGTTCAGAGTACCCACCACGTTATTGACCTGGGTGTAAACCGCGTGGCTTCGGTCGATCATCGAATACGGTGCCGAACGCTGTTCGGCAAAGTGAACCACGGCGTCGGGTCGGAAGGAAGCGAGGGTCTCTGAAGTGAATTGCGGGTCCGTGAGGTCGCCGATGAACGTGTCGATGACCAGGCCGGAAATGTCCCGCCATCGACGAACCCGCTGGTGGAGATCGGCGATGGGGACGAGGCTGCTGACACCCAATTCTTTGTCGTACCGCCGTCTGGCAAAGTTGTCGACGACACCGACCTGGTGTCCTCGACGCGACAGGTAGAGGGCCGTCGGCCATCCCAAATAGCCATCGCCTCCAAGGACAAGTACCTTCACGCGTTCATTCTCCTCAGCGAGCCGGTTTCACCTCGCTATGAGCTCTCCCTGACATGGGGAGCGTGACCAATAGGTCTGGATGGGACAAGGATACCTTGGGATCAATGGTTCCCGAGCCCGAACAGAGCATTCTCTCAGTGAATTCCAAGGTTCAATCGACGTTCATTGCGTTTTCATCGACCATCGCACGTTCGATGCTTCCGGCCGAAGCGTCAGCAGGAGTCCACCAATCTGCGAGAGGGTACCGCCCGACGATATGCCGGAGCCATGCAGCGTACGCCACCACGACCACGACAAACGCCAGCGAGACTGCGACTGTGCCGAACGGCGGATGCCATCTACCTCCAAAGGGACTCAACGGTCCCGCCAATCCGACAGTATACCGGCGCAGGGCATCGAAGAACAGGGCCAGCTCAGAAACGACAAGGATCGCCGGAAAGATGACCGCGGCACGCCGGTGCGTCCGATCTGAGAGATATCCCTTGGCTACCGCTCCGGCGGCGACGATGGGAATTCCGGCAGCCAGGGGCAGCATGTAACGCCCCTGCCATACGAATCCCAAGTTCCGCGCGTTCGCCGCGTCGAACACAATTGGCAATGCCACGGTCAGCACGACCAGACAGACCAGTACCCCTACGAACAGCCTCCTGCCAAACAACAGACCAAGTCCCAGAAGCATGAAGACCATGGCGATCCATCCGTAATACGTCACCGCCGGAGCCGACACATCGAGCCAGCCGAGCACGCCGATCATTTCGCGGATGAATGCGTCAGACAAGCCGAAGCTCGTCGATATGAGACTGGACACGGGAACATGTTTGGGCGGCAATGGACCTGGCGATAACGCCAGCGGGTCATAACGAATCTGCCACCACACGGTAAAGGCGCAGCTCGCCGCCAGCACTGCGATCCACAGCCTCGCCACTCGATCTCGGGACAGTTCGATGATCTTGTTCTTCCCGGCCAGGACGACAAGGGCGAGTGCAATGAGTAGCAGCCACAGGGGTGAAAGCCCCCGTACCTGGACGAGTACCGATGCAGAGATGCCGACGCGGGCCAACAACCTTCGGTCCGATACGACCGCGTGGTCGGATAACAAAGCAAACCCGGACGCCCACAGGCAAATGGCCGAACTCGCTTCCAACCCATTGGGGTTGATGGTTCCTGCCATGAACATCACCATTGGGGTAGCGGCGACAGCCACACCCCACACCAACAGTCGACGTCTTTTGCAAGCGGCGGCCGATTCAAGCGCCGAAGCCAAAAACAGCGCCGATAGGAGACCGCTCACCAATCGCATGAGCCAGATTCCCGTGGATGACGGAAACGCAAGACTGGGCAGTCCGACGATGGCGTAGTACAAGGGCTCGTACCGGCCGGCTGCGGTGGCAACCTTGACTTCCCGGGTGGACGGCCCGGGGGTCGGTGCGCAAGATGCTGGCACCGTTGGATGAGTTCCGAAACAGGTCGGGATAGCTGCCAATGTGGCGAAGACATGGGGGACGCGGACGGTGATCTGCGACGACGGACCCAACCGAGTAGGCCGAGCCGGTGTACCGAAGAACTCACCGCGAACAACCGCGGCCGCCTTGACGGTGTGGGCGGGCTCGTCCGGTGAGGCCATCAACGGGGTCGACAGGCTCCACGCCTCGATCAACAGGAACAGAAGAGCGAAACTGGCCATCCATCGAAGTCGGCGACCTGGTTCCGGGTAAGCGATGGTGGCCGGCGATGCGACATCCGGCGGTTCACCCAGGACGGACCGGGAGCCTGCATGGCCGCCTCGTCGAAACAACATGAGACCCAGGGCTGGAAATCGGACGTGCGACCACCGCCCGGGCCTCTGCGAGGCTTCGGGCGCCACTGCCTCCTCCGTAGCTGTTACCAAGGCAGCAACAACGACATCCTCCGCCGGTGCCCTTTCGCGTTGTGGTTCCGTGGTGCGTTCGGGCTCGGTGGTGCGTGGTGGTTCCGCCAACCATTCGGGCTCCGCAGTGTCCGCGTCCTCGTCTGCGGCACTGGACGACGTCTCGGGAGACTGAGGCGTCGTGGCGGTGAGGATCCCGATCTCTTGGGCCAACTTGGTGTTCTTCTCGTTCAGCTGCGCCTGGCCCATCGAGAGCTGAAAGGTGAATGCGAAAAGAAACAGCACGGCGATGAGCAGAATCAAGTCAGGTGGATAGGCGATACCGACAAAACGGGCCGCCCGGTCGAGTAGATGAAACGGGAGGGTGGCACTCAAAAAAACCATGGCGAGACTGACACCCAGCCACAACATTCCCGTGTGCTCGCTCAGTCGATGACGCCGCATGGCCCGCACCGAAAGGGCCAGAAACGCGATGCTCACGACGAGAGACAACCCGAAGAGCCTCATCCCACACTCCGGTGATCGGCGCTGCCAATGAGCAGGTCGACGATCACCCGGATCATGTAATACGCCGAGCGAAGCCCAGAAATGCTTGACCGGCCGTACTGGCGCTTCTCCATCTGTACCGGAACTTCTTCGATTCTCAGGCCGCTGCGGTACGCCAGGACAATGGTCCCGACCTCGGGAAAGTCGGTGGGATAGCTCTCCGTGAACAGTTCGAGGCCCCGACGTCCGACTGCCCTGAAGCCGGAGGTTGTGTCGGTAAACGATCCCCCGGTCTTCCAGCGCACCAGCACTGCCAACACCCGCATTCCGAATCGACGGCCAGACGGTGACTCGAAGGCGCCCCGGCCAAGCCAACGCGAACCGACCGTGACGTCTGCCGTTCCGTCGATGAGGGGCTTCAGGAGGCGTGCTGCTTCTGTTGGGTCATGTTGTCCATCGCCATCAATCTGCATAGCGAACTCGAATCCGTGCCGCAACGCATATTGATATCCCGTCTGAACCGCGCCACCGATTCCCAAATTGATGGGAAGAGAGACGACGGCGGCGCCGGCCAGGTATGCCTGGATGGCGGTGTCGTCGGTGGAACCGTCATTTACCACCACAACGTGGGCCCCAGGCATCGACTTGTAGGCCGTCTTCACCACATCGAAAACGGATCTTCCTTCGTTGAATGCCGGGACGACGATACAGAGTTGGCGTACCTGTTGCAGCGTGGTGGCATCAAGACCTAAGGCATTCATTGCCACCATGCCATCGGGAGGTATCCCTCTCGAGCCGAGTCGAGTGTTGTCGTCCGACCGGACGCGGCCTGTTCGGTACCAACTCCGTCTTCCCGTGGCAACCGCATCCGGTGAGACTAGTCCTCCAGCGATTTGGGGACGCGTTTACCTGGGTTTCGGTTGATCTGCGGGGGTCGGTCTGAACCTGGGTCATACGCCCGACCCGGCAGACTCGCCTGCTCACCCGGCAGACTCGCCTGCTCACCCGCCTGAACGGAGGTGCTCCGCCTGACCAGCCCGATTCGTCAAGCCACCCTGACCTGCCAGGCCCAGCTGCCCGAGCCGGGGGTGACGCCGGCCAGTTCAGGCCTTCTTGAGCCAGTTGGTGAGCAATTCAGTCCGACGGTCGGCCCATTCCTCGGCGGTCATGGCGTAGCGGATGTGGTCCTCCCACTCGCCGTTGATCTCGAGGAATCCAAGCGCCACGCCCTCGACCCGAAGTCCCAGCTTCTCCACTACCCGCCGGCTCGAACTATTGCGAGGGATGATCGCCACTTCAATCCGGTGAAGACCGAGAGTCTCAAATGCGTATTGCAAGACGACGACGACAGCCTCAGGGATCAAACCCAACCCGGCCAAGTCCTGATCGATCCAGTAGCCCACCGATCCGTTCTGGAACGGACCTCTCTGAATGGAAGAAAGGGTGATCTCTCCCGCGAAACGTCCCTCCACGAAGAGACCGAAGCCAAAGCCGGTACCGAGCTGACGTTCTCGTTCACGCATAAGGCAACGGCTAGCAAAGCTGGCAGCGTCTTCAGGCGCCAGCGGTGCGCCCTTGGGCCGTGGCTCCCAGGGAACCAGCCACGAGCGACATCGGTCACGTACCTGGTACCAGGCCTCGTAATCCTTTTCGACCAGGGTGGCCAGCCGAACCCTCCACCCTGGCAGCTCGAGGGATCGAACAAGCGAGGCCGAAGCGCGCGCGCTCAATGCTCGGCCATCCGCTCTGGCGCTGTCGCCGGCAAAAATGAGACAGCGATCCTGTGACCAACATGTCCGTGTTCAAACAACGCCACCGGCGCATCGTAGGCCTATACGCTGTGCCTCACGCCAAACCCAGTAGGGACAATCACTACTCGGGGTCATCGGAGACGAACACGCGGCATGCAGGTAGAGAACATGGCTCCGGTATTCACCTCTGCCCGTTTGCGGCTCATCCGAGAGCTGAATCGAAGATCACACGAGATTTTTCCGGTCGCATGCATCTTTGTGGCCGTGGTGGCTGCCAATCTTCCGGCCCTGCTTCACCTGGTCACCAGTAATCCCCTGAACATTGATGCGTATCTGTCCCCGGGCAAGAGCGCCTGGCTGCCGGGCCGACCGTACATCGATCCCAATTCGGCCTTCACCACCCAGGCACTGGGCCACCGGGCCACTCTGGATTGGATCCACGGGCACATCCCGTGGTGGAACCCGTTCGAAGGTGTCGGGTCCCCACTTGCCGGGGAGATGCAAAGCGGTGCCTTCTTTCTTCCAACCTTCCTCCTGGTGTTCCACCAGGGGATGCTGTTTCTCCAAATCTTCCTCGAAACCACTACGGGTTGGGCTACCTACCTCCTGGCGCGGAGACTCGGCGTCGGGCGAACATTCTCGATTGCCGGCGGCGTCGCCTTCGGAATGTGCGGAACCTACGCGTGGCTCTCCCATGCGCCAATCCGGCCGATCGTCCTGCTCCCCCTCTCGCTGTTGGGAGTGGAGCATGCGCTAGCAGCCGCCAGGGAACAGCGCCCCGGTGGATGGCGACTCCTGGGGGTCGCATTGGCATTTTCGATTTTGGCCGGATTCCCCGAGACCACTTTCATCGACGGGCTCTTCGTGGCGTGGTGGACGGTATTTCGACTTGCCGGGCCGGGCCGAGCCTGCTGGCGTCCCTTGGTCGCCAAACTGGCGGCCGGGATCCTCGTCGGGGTCGCATTGGCCGCGCCCCTGATTGTGGCGTTTGTCACCTATCTGCCCTCGGCGAACCTGGGGGGGCACGGCCACGCCTTGGCCCACGCCGGGCTTCGCGCCACTGGTCTCTCCCAACTCATCCTCCCCTACTCATTGGGCCCAATCTTCGGTTTCCGGGCTGCGGGAGGTGGCATCGACGTCATCTCCGGCCTGTGGGGAAGCGTCGGTGGCTATCTGTCAGCGACTCTCATTGCGGCCGCCCTGGTGGGTCTGGTCGGCCGACACAACCGAATGTTGAGAGTGGGGCTCGGCGTATGGGCACTCCTCTGCCTGCTCCGCACCTACGGTTTTCAGCCGGTGGTCCACCTGTTCGCCGCCGTGCCGGCGATCAATGCCACCGCCTTCTTTCGCTACGCGGACCCCTCCTGGGAGTTGGCGGTGGTGATACTGGCGGTATTGGGCCTGGACGACATCGCCTGTCGTGTCACCAGACGAGGGGTGTTGGTGGGCAGCGCAGTCCTGACCGGGGCCATGGTGGTGTGGGCCGGCATGACGGCCTGGCCGGTCATGGCCCACGCCGGCACCACCACCCCGGGACACGGGAACCACCAGGTGTACGTGATCTGGAGCATGGCGTTGGCCGGGCTGGTCCTTGTTCTTCTAGTTGTCGGCGGGTGGCGGGCGGCACGGCGCTCCCGGGCAACGCCCTCACGACGTACCAAGCAGATCAGACGCAGGGGGCGCATCTTTGCCGCAGCCGCGATCTGCGTGGAGTCCACCCTTCTCCTCGGCTTCACCTATGCGTCCGCTCCTCCGTCACCGCCGTTGCATCTGGGGTCGGTCACCTGGCTTCAGGCTCACCTCGGTACCTACCGGTTCGCCACCCTGGGGCCGATACAGCCCAACTATGGCTCCTACTTCGGTATTGCCGAAGCCAACACCACCGATCTGCCCATTTCCTCGGATTGGGTGATCTACGTCAACTCAGAGCTCGATACCAACTCCCCCACCCTGTTGTTCACGGGTGCCTCCACCATCAACCGCCAGGCCCAATCACCCGCCGCCGAATTCACATCGCATCTGGCCAACTTCGAAGCCATCGGCGTGCGTTACATCGTCACCAACGCAAATGGCCTTGACGTCTTCGGCGCCCGCTTTCCGACCGCTGGCACCGCCTCATGGCCCGGCGGCCCACGGGTTGTCTACCACGACAGTTTCGCCGAGATATGGGAGCTCCCAACCCCTGCGCCCCTCTTCTCCCTTGTCGCCGGGTCGCCGGAGAACTCCGTGGACACCACCTTCGTCGGTGCCGGATGTGCGGTCACCGGTCAAGGATGGGACCAGGCCACCGTCACCTGCTCCCGCCCATCCATGCTCATCAGACAGGTCCAGTTCATGCCCGGATGGTCGGCGAACGTCAACGGAAACGCCGTTGCAGTCAACAAGGTCCCGTTCGGGCCGACCGGGCTCTTTCAGGAGGTGTCGGTGCCCTCCGGAAGGTCGATCGTGCGATTCAACTTCCTGCCCCCCCATGAGACGGCCGCGATTCTGGTCGCCTTTCTCGCCGGGGTCACACTGATCGGATCGTTCCCACGCGTGCGGAGATATCGACCCCGCCGACCCCGCCGAACCTACGGACAACACTCCGCTCGTCGGGGCTGAGGGGGTCGAATTCGGAGGTCGAGGACCACGGCCCAGGGTTTGATCGCTGCCGTCCCGATCAGGCCGTCCCGATCAGGCCGTCTCCATGAGGCCGCCAACCAGCGAAAGCCACCTCTCGTCTTCGTCTGGTGGCCGAAGGGGGCAGTACGGATCAAGCCGTCCCAGGTTTCGGTTATAGAACGGGTCGTCCATACGCAACACCCCGATCCAACGGGCCAGAAACTGTTGGTAGTCGTGCTGATACCCCGAGAGCCCGCGGCTGACCGATTCATAATGGATCAGTTTGGCGTGGGGAGTGTAGAGGACCCGATATCCCGCTCGCCCCAATCGGATACAGAAATCGACGTCGTTGAAGCCGACGGCAAAGGTTTCGTCGAATCCATCGAGCTCCTCAAAGACCTCTCGCCGGACCAACATGCACGCCGCAGTCACCGCGCTGTATTCCCGAACGATGAGATCCCAGCCGAAGTACCCCATGTCCCCCGGGGGCATTCCGGCAAACAGATGTCCGGCGACACCGCCAAGTCCAAGGACTACACCCGCATGTTGCAATGCCCCATCGGGGTACAACAGACGAGCGCCCACCGCACCTACGTCGGACCGCTGACCCAACTCGACCAGGGCATGCAGCCATCCTTCCGACGACGCCTCGATGTCGTTGTTGAGAAACAACAACATGTCGGTATCGCAGGTCTTGGCGGCCATGTTGTTGATGGCCGACCAGTTGAACGGGCCGGGATACTCGAGAACCCGGGTGGCCGGCCGAGCTTCCAGCTGCCGGCGGAGAGCTCGCGTCTCCGGTTCCGTGCTGCCGTTGTCGATCAGCACGACTTCGGTGATCGGATAGCCCGGCGCCACTTCCAACGAGGCGAGACACGCCACCGTCAGGGCTGCCTGGTCGCGGAACGGCATGATGATGCTGACAGTGGGAGATCCCTCGATCCGGCGCCGGACGTGATAAGCGCCCTGAAAGGGTCCTCCGTCGACTGCGCCGTTGATTCCCTGGCGAATCACCGCATCCTCCACCGCTCGACGGCTTGCCAGGTGGGCCCACGGCTTGGCGTCGGAGTCACCGGCGGCAGAACCCGCCACCACCCGCCAGTGATAAAGGACCCTGGGGATGTGAACGACCCGACGCGCCTGCTCGGTCGCCCGCAGCATCAGATCAAAATCTTGGCTGCCGTCGAACTCGGGGCGGAAACCGCCAATGCGTTGTAGCAACTCATGACGGATGGCCGTGACGTGGCCCAGGTAGGGGAACGACAACAGCATGTCCGGATCCCAGTCGGGTTTGAAGTGGGGTTGGCAAGGACGATCCAACTCGTCGAGCTTGTCTTCGTCGGAGTAGATGACGTCAGCGTCGGCTTCGGTCAGCACCACGGCGGCGATCTCCGCCAATGCCTCGAGGTCGAGCAGGTCATCGTGATCGAGAAGCACGATGAATTCACCCGTCGCCGCCGCCAGCGCCTTGTTGGTGGCCCGGGAAATTCCACCGTTCTGTTCGAGTGCCATCACTTTGATGCGGGCGTCACCAGCCGCCATGTCTTCCATGGCTGCCGTCAACTCGGGATCACCGGAACCGTCATCACAGAGACAGAGCTCCCAGTGTTGGTACGTCTGGTCGATCACCGACTGCACGCACTCACGGAAGTACCAGAGAGATGGTCGATAGACCGGAACCACCACGCTCAGCAAGGGCCCGTCGGTCGGGAGTTGCTGAACATCGACGCCCTCGGCGCGCTGCTGGTTGTGCAGGTGGATCCAGTGCCAATAGGCCGGGGCAAAGAGTGCGGCATGGGGACCCCAGGGGTCAGGCACCTTTGTGCTGACCGCGGGAAGGGGCGCCGACTCGGTGAATTTGTCCGACATCCATCCGAGGGCTGCCACCAACTCCCCCTCCACCACCGCTGATGCTGACTCGTCGCTCAGGGGTCGGTGAGGGTCGGGTGTCGACATAGCGTTTGTTTGGCTCACGTGGAATAGGTTCCAAAGAGTCGTCGGTGGCTCTCCATCGCATTCCCCAAAGCAGCAGATCCACTAGGCGCTGGGCCAATGTCAGAACCAGAAGGACCGCTCGAAGACCAGTACAGGCTACCATGAGCTCCCCCCACCCACATGGCCTATCTCCGGCGACTTTCGACGGCGACTGATCCCACCTGGGCCATTCCGGATAAGGCCGTGCACCACCAGGCATCGCCGGAGCGCGATGCCGAAAACGGGTACAATCCGCGTGCCGATCGGATGGAACATCCACCAGCCATCCCTCGGGAACCGACGCCAGCCGACAGACTGCGACGTGACTGACCATCCGGTGAGTACCACGCGCGATAGCCACGAAGGGAGGATCACAACGTGGGACAACCTGGGCTTGACCCAAAAGAGTTTCTCGAGCACCTGAAAGCAGAGCACCAGGTGCTCCGGTGGGAGCCTCTGCCTCCGGAGCAATTCAACCCCTCCTCGGGGGGTGAGCAATCCCGCAGCGGGAGTTCTCTCGACTACCTCCATAAGCACTGGGCACTCCCCGACTCATTCAATCCTGCGGATGCCGGGGGCGGTCCAAAGGGCAGATTGGTCGCGCTGTTCGGGCGTCTGACCTACCGGGTTCTTGGGCGTTACCTCCATGAAGAGCGAGATCTCCTGGGCCATGTCGTCCGCATCAGCGAGGCCCTCGAACGTAGGTGTGACGCGCTGACATTACGGGTGCAGGAAATGAATTTGGATATCGTGAGGCGTCAAGTCGCCGAAGCCGAGAATCAGGCGCTCCTGGCCGCGTGGCTCCACGCTGAATCGCCGCGGACCACCAGCGGCGTGGTGTCCATTTCGTCCACCATCGCTCAGCGCAACAAGGCCGCTGCGGCTGTCCAGGCGGCAGCTGCGGCCAAAGAGGATTCTGACCGAAGCCGATGACGGTGGATCGACCATCTCAACGATCCTCCGGGACAAGGGCCGACCCTTCCGGCAACGTCGACGGTGATGGACCGGTAATCGCTGTTTTGGCGGACCAGTGGGAGTCGAAGAGCGAGGAGGGTTGGGCAACCCGTCAGGTGGCGGGCGCCCTGGCATGCTCGGCTCACGTCCATGTGATCACGCCCCAGGGCATCGTGCCCTCCGAACGCGTCGACAGCGTGTTCACTGTGCACGAAACGGCAACACCAAGCTCACCGACGGCCGCTATACGTCGAGAACTCCTCATCGAGGCCATTTCGGATACCGGCGGGAGCGCCACCGGGCGACTCCTGCCCGAATACGGACGCTTGCTCGACCGGGATCTGCTCGACTGTTGGAGCGCCTCCTCGGACGTTCTCGCCGGACTTCGTCCCGACATCGTGGTCATTGCCGGTCATCAACACCTTGGTGCGCTCGACGCTGTCGATCGAGTTGCTCCTGACGTACCCATTGTGCTGCTCGCTCTCGGTTCCGATCTGAACAGCTTGGCCTTCCCTCACTTTGACCGAATCTTCGATCGCTCCCAGGCCGTTCTCGCGATCACCGAGACCGAACGTCTCTCCATCGTCGAACATCATGGCGGCGCCGACCGGGTCCACCGCATCGGAGCCCCTCTGGCCGCCAATCCGAGCGCTCTCAACGAACCGAATACCTGGGTCGGAACGACCGACTATGTCTTTGTCATCTCGAGCACCAAGACTCATGCCGACGAGGAGGCTGTCGCACTCGCCCGGTTGCTCCGACTGCGCTTCCCCGAGAACCCCGTGGGCATTTCTGCCACCGACGCCTTCAGTGTGTGGCATCAGGGACGGGTGGGACAGGGATGGCCGGTAGAGCGATCCAGCGATCTCTCCCGGCTCATGGCATGGGCACGGGTCGTCGTCGATCTCCGGCCCGGCCCCCTGTTCGGCCGGCGTTGCGTCGACTCCCTTCTGTACGGCACGCCGATCATCGTCCCGGGAAACTCACGGGCGCGAGAGCACGCGGAACTGGGCCGGGGTGGGCTGTGGTTCGACACGCCCGGCGAACTCGTCTGGTGTGTCGAGGCAATGCTCGATCCTGAGGTCCGCTCCACCTTCAGTGCCCAGGGCAAGGCATACGCCGAGGACGCGTTCGGGTCGACGGACGGGTTTATCGAACGGGTGCTGGTTGCCACCGGGAAGGCCTGCTCCGACGGTGGTCAGGTCGGCATGGGCGCCCAGGTCGGCGCTGGCGCAACCAGCCTCCCCATCACCGCCTGAGTCTCTCGGCCGCGGTGTGGCGTGCCGCTCACTGCTCCAGGAGGACGGCGACCATGCCGTCGAGAATGTCGGCTTCCGATACCAGACACTCATCAAGCTTGAAGCGTTCCATCACGGTGTTCAGGATCATGACACCACCGACCATGATGTCTTCCCGACCGCGGACCATACCGGCTCGGGTCAGCCGGGCAGCACGGTCCTCGGAGGCGAGGGTCCGATACCACCAGGACACTTGGTCAGCGGTCACTACCGAGTGGTGCACCAGATCTCGGTCGTAGGTCACCATCTGTTGCTGCAGTGACGAGAGCGTAGTGACCGTGCCCGCCAAACCGACCAAACGATGAGGAGCCAAAAACCGGGGATGAGCGTCGATGGCCACTTCCAACATGTCGGCCACCATCGCCTCGGCCGCGGCCAACTCCTCCGGGGACGGCGGGTCAGATCTCAGAAAGCGCTCGGACACCCTGACACAACCAATCTGCAGGGACACTGCCTCCAAATCGGGATCATCGGCTCCCGACCCTGCCACCAACTCGGTCGATCCTCCCCCGATATCGACCACCAGAAACGGCCCGTCATCGGGATCGAGGTCTGCCACCGCTCCGGTCATCGAAAGAGACCCTTCATCTCTTCCTGACAGCAATTCGGGTGACACGCCGGTTGCTTCGGCAGCGGTCGCGAAGAACATGGACCCATTGGATGCATCGCGAGCGGCCGACGTGGCCACCAGACGCGCCCGCACCACCCCCAAGCGATCCATGACCTGTCGGAACTCCGACAGGACCGCCACACAGCGGTCGATGGCAACCTCCGACAGCAAGCCGGTGGCATCCACCCCTTCCCCCAGGCGGGTGATGCGCATCAATCGCTCGAGCGTCCGCCCGTGCTCGTCAACGACCAGCAAACGGGTCGAATTGGTGCCACAGTCGATCGCCGCCACCGGTCCACTCGAGTCCATGGGACCTTGCTACCACGCCCTCAGGAGGGGTGGAGTCCGATGCGCACCGCCGTCCACTCCCCAACCGGGTCGTCGGCCCCGGTCAACCACCAGGCCAGATGAGCGTGGAGGCATTTCACCCCTTGCCTGGTGCCACCGACGCCCCCGGACGGCCGCGGTCCCTGGTGGTCCTTGGGTATCAGAGTGTCGCGTTCCGCCGCGTAGCGGGCATGGGCGTCGGCCACCCGTTCCTCGGGAATAGCCGCCTCGGCCTCCCGGACTCCACCGGACGACTCAATTCTGCTGACGGCCTCGCGGAGGGCCGGGTCCACCAGCCAGTACCGGGTGGGCATGGGAGTCCCATCGTGAAGGAACGGAGCATTGGCGATGACCGCCGGCACGCCGCTTTCAGCACGGACCACCACGTCGAAGGAACCCGCCGGTGGTCGGCCCAACAGTTCAGCTACCAGGGCGTCATCGTCGATGATCCGGGCCAGATCGTCTCGAGGAGTCTCATTTTGGGCAGTTTCGTCGGGCCCCCGACCGACCGGTCCGCCCGGTGACATCGAACTCACTTCCAGAATTCAAGAGTGGTGGTGACCCGATGCCAGAATCCCCCGGCGCTGGCTCCGCCGGACGTTCCGACCGACGATCCCGCCCGTTGAGCGGTCGTCGTCGAGCCCGAACCACCACTCGACGACGCCGAGCTTCCCGAACTTCCGGTGGTCCCGGACTGAGGGAGACCTGGGTCGGGCGCCATGTTCGGCGCATCAGCCGGAGCAACCAGGGGTTGGTTTCCGGGATCTCCCGCCAGCGCGCCGGTAGCGGTAGCGGTAGCGGTAGCGGTACCTCCTGTGGGCGGCAACACGTTGAACAGTGTCTGCCCCGGGAAGACCAATTGATAGTCCTGGCGGGCAAACCGTTCGATCTCTGCCTGCGAGTTCAACTGCTTCTGTTGTTGGGCCAGAAGCTGGTTCTGGTGTTGCAGCCTCTGCAACTGTGCGCTTGTCGATGACAACTGTCCGTGTTGTCTCAACAGAGCCGCTGCCGGAAAACTGGTTCCCACCACAACAAGAGCGATCACGGCCGCGATGGCGACCGGCAGGCGACGACTGTTGGCGCGAGGCCGGGCGCTGGCATTCCTGGGCCCAGGCGACGCCGCCTGTCGCTTGGGAACGGACTGACGCGAGGTTGTGGTCTGTCGCTTGTTGGCCGCTGGTCGGGGGCGCGCCACCGGGCGTCTGGCCGCGGCAGACTTGGTGGGCCTGGCCGAGCTGCTCTTCGCCCGCCCCGAAGCCGCCGCCTTCGAACCGCGAGTCGCGGTCACCGAGGGCTTCTTCGCCCCGGCGTGGGCACGACCGCTCACCGAGAGGCACCCCGCGATGCCAACGCATCGGCCCCGCGGAATGCGGCCGACTCGCCCAGCATCTCTTCGATCCGGAGCAGTTGGTTGTACTTCGCCACCCGTTCGGACCGTGTCGGAGCCCCGGTCTTGATCTGCCCACAATTGGTGGCCACGGCCAGGTCGGCGATGGTGGTGTCCTCGGTTTCACCCGACCGATGTGACACCACACACGCGTAGGCGGATCGATTGGCCAGCGACATCGTCCCGAGGGTCTCCGTCAACGTGCCGATCTGATTGAGCTTGATCAGCACCGCATTGGCGATTCCGGCGTCGATACCCCGTCGCACTCGCTCCTCGTTGGTGACGAAGATGTCGTCGCCGACCAATTGGATGCGATCTCCCATCGCAGAGGTCAGCGCCGCCCACCCGTCCCAGTCATCTTCGGCCATGCCGTCTTCGAGTGACACGATGGGATAGCGACCGACAAGATCCACCCAGTACGCCACCATCTCGTCGGGTGACAACGTGCGTCCTTCGCCAGCCAAGACGTAGGCACCGTCGCGATAGATCTCACTGGTGGCCGGATCCATGGCGATGGCGATATCGGTACCGGGGGCACGCCCCGTCGATTCGATGGCCTGCACCAAAACCTGCACCGCTTCTTCGTTCGAACCGAGGTTCGGAGCGAATCCCCCTTCGTCACCTACTGCGGTGGACAGTCCGCGCTCCTTCAACACCCCGGCCAGCGCGTGATAGGTCTCGACTCCCCACCGGAGAGCCTCGGAGAAGGAGGCAGCTCCCACCGGCATGATCATGAACTCCTGAAAGTCGATTGAGTTGTCGGCGTGGACGCCCCCATTGACAACGTTCATCATCGGGACCGGCAGAACGTGGGCGTCAGAGCCACCCACATAGCGGAAGAGAGGCAGCCCAACCTCATCGGCAGCGGCTTTGGCCGTCGCCAGCGACGCCCCGAGGATGGCGTTGGCTCCCACTCGAGCCTTGTTCGGAGTCCCGTCAGCGTCGATCAGGGCCAGGTCGACCCCCCGTTGGTCGAGGGCGTCAGCGCCCTCGAGAATGGCGGAGATCTCGCCGTTTACATTGGCCACGGCCCGCTCCACGCCTTTGCCGCCGTAGCGGTCGCCACCGTCACGCAGTTCGACAACCTCGAACGTTCCGGTTGACGCCCCCGAAGGCACGATGGCGCGCCCCACCGCCCCCGAATCGAGGAGGACTTCGACCTCAACCGTGGGATTGCCCCGGGAGTCGAGAACCTCCCGACCGATGACCTGTTCGATGATGCTCACTATGCCCTGTTGCTCCTGTTGCTGATATGGGAAAAGTTATCACTCAGACCCTATTGGACCAGGGCATTCGCTCAATAGCGGAGGATATGAACTGCGCGAGACTCCATCCTCTGGAAACGACGGGACTAGCCGAGGGCTTCAACCGATGCCCGAAACGCTGCCGCTTTCGCTCGCAGCGCACTCTCGGGATCGACGCCCAATGCTCGGGCCACATTGACCAACGAGAAGAGAAGGTCGCCGATCCTCTCCTCGTGGGTGGTCCCCGAAAGCCCCGTCCTGCCGGCCGACCCGGCCGACCCGGCCACCTCGGTCATCCCGATGGCCAGATGGTTCACCTCGTCGTCCAGTCCGGGTAGCTCCATTCCCACCGCTATCCCCTTGCGCTGTAACTTTGCCGCCAGGGCCAAGGCAGGAAGAGCAGCCGGAATGCCTTCGGTCACGCTCTTCCGGTTCTTCTCCGTCTTCTTCGACGCCTCCCAGTTGGCCGCGACCTGATCAGCCGTAGCCGCGTTGACGCCGCCGAACACGTGTGGATGACGGCCGACCAGTTTGTCGTGCACGCCTCGGGCCACATCGGCCAAGGTGAACCGACCGGACTCAGCCGCCAGTGTGGAGTGGAAATAGACTTGGAAGAGCAGGTCGCCGAGCTCCTCTTCGAGGTGGGCCACGGCTCGCTCCTCGGCCTCGACACTGACCACTCCCTCTCCCCCCCCACCATCGTCGGGATTCAGCAACCGATCGACAGTCGCCAGATCGTCGATCGCCTCCAGCACTTCGTATGACTCCTCCATCAGGTGCCGTGCCAGGGAACCGTGGGTCTGCTGTCGATCCCAGGGGCAGCGCTCCCGGAGGGTGCGGGCCAACTCGTCGAGACGGACCAACTCGGAAGCCACCGGAGCAGCCAGGGAGGGGATCCACAACGACGTCAGGTGGTCGGGGTCAAACGTGCGATCGAGTTCGTCCCACGCCACCTCCCACACCTGTTCGTCATCGAGGCCCAGGTGGTAGAGCACGGTCACCAGCGCCCCTGACGGCAACTCTGCCGACAGTTTGATCTCGGACAGGATCGCCCGGGACCAACACTGGGCAACCAACAGGGGACCCCGTTCTCCCGCCGCCGAGGAGGCGAACGACTCGGCGTCGACGATCCGTACTCCGGTGGTCACGGGATCGACCCCGAGTCGGGTGAACGCCACATCGAGGAACGAGAGGGCCGGGTGTACGACCACCGTCACCTCGCCCGAGACCACCGCGGCATCTTCTCGGAGCAGGCAGACGGTTCGTTCGGCCACCACCGGTGAGCCGGGAACTGCATAGACGAGCGTTCCACTGCGATGTGCCGCCGCCACCAGGTCGGCCACGATCGCCCGGTAGACATTGTCGAAGGTGGATTCCGACTCATAGCGGTCGTCAAACGACGTCGCACCGGGGAATGCGGCTGCGGCCGGATGCCGGGTGGTCCGCAGATACACGGTGCCGGCTCCGCTGATCAGCTTCCGGGTTTCCGCGGTGATCAGCTCGGGCCCGCCCGGGCCGAGGCCGACCACATCGATACGCGGGGTGGGTGCAGACCCCGATGCTGCGGCTGGGATGCCGTCGGTCACAATTGCGACTCCTGGTCGAGGAGAGTCAGTTGCCACTACTGGAGGTGGTCGGTGGGCTGACAGACCCGGTGGTGGGTGCCACGCTCGACCCCGGACCACCCGACTGGCTGTTCACCGCCAGCGGGGTCTGCGGTTGGCCGGATATTGCAGCCAATAGGTACTGGGGCGGCGGCGCCACCGGTGCCACCACTCCTTGCCCCTTCCAGGTCCCGTACTGAGGATCGATCGACACGTTGGAGTGCCGCGCGTACGTCTGAATCTCCTTGGCGATCCGATCGCCATTGGTGGCCGTCTGCAGCAACTGCTGAATCACGTCCGATCGAACTTCGGACAGGGACGCCACTTGTTGGCTGGTGATCTCGTAGATGTCCCACGCCCCGCTGCTCGTATCCTGGAGCGGCCCGATCGGTGTGCCCACTGGCGCCGACTGGACTTGCAGTGCCTGTTCCACCTGGGACTGGGTGAACGAACATCCGAGGGCCCCACCGCTTGACCCCGTCTGGGTGTCGAGGGAGTGCGCCTTGGCCACATCACCGAACGCGGTCCCGGCCTTGATCTGGGCGGTGTACTGGTTGGCGTGGTCCTGGGTGTCGGCCACGATCCAGCTGACGCAATCGGCGGTGAAGAGCCCCTGATTGGCGGCGTAGTAGCTCGAGATGGCCGCGTCCGAGATATCGGCGCCGTCGGCCAGCAACTTCTCGTCGACCGCATCGTTGGCAATGAGCGCATTGCGGATGACCGCCGGAAGTGCCGCCAGGACCTGATCCCCGGTGAGCGGCTGACCACTCGCCGCCACACAGTAGGAACCGGTGCCGGATTGGCTCGCCTGTTGGGCAGCGGCGCTGATCTCCCCATTGAGGGAGGCCACGAAGTTCTGTTGGGCCGTCTTCAGGTCGGAAGCCGAGACCTTCAGACCCTTCGATGCCGCCAACTGGAACGCTAGCTCGTTCCCCACCGAGTTCTCGAGGATTGAGTCGGTGAACGCCATGTCGTAGGTGCCCGGACCCCCGGTTCCCTGAGTCTGGAACTGGGTGGTCTGCCCGGTCTCGGCCGTGAGCAGGCAGTGGCCCACCTGGGTGGAGTCGAATGAGCGGAGCTGATCGTTGAGAGCACTCACCGAGATGGTCGCTCCGTTGATGGTGGCGGCCGGAGGCGTCACGTTGCACGCAGTCGTCAGTAGCCCTGCTGCCAGCACGATGACGAACAAGGTGAGGAGGCGCTTCACGGCGGCGATGCTACCGGCTCGTGGCCAGCGCAGGAATATCGGCCGGGGAACCACCGCCACGGTCGCCCTCCACCGGAGGGGTCGGCGGGGGAACCAACTCACGCAGGAGGTTGGCCACCACCTGGGCGTAGTCGGTGCCGGAGGCCGGCGGTGACAACGGAGCCAGCAGGCGATGGAAGTCGGCCTGGTACGTCGCCCCCGGCGCCAGCCGTCTCAGCCGCACCTCGGCCGACGCCGGAAGGGTCAATGGGGACAATTTGACCGATGCCCGCCCCGCCCCGGCTCCACCCCGTCCGCCCGTTCCGCCCATGCCCCGCGGCAGCGTGACTGTGAGCTCGGTGATTCCCAGACGCAGGCACTCGACCCGGAGCCGGGCTACGTCGAGCAGTGCGGCGGCCGGTACGGGCAACTGCCCGAATCGGTCCTCCCACTCGGAGGCCACGTCGGCGATCTCCGCCTCGGTGCGGAGGCCGGTGATCCGACGGTACGCCTCGAGCCGGACGTCCTCGGCTTCGACATAGCTGGGGGGAAGGTGGGCGGCATCGGGCAGGTCGATCTTGAGGTCCACCGGCTGCGGCCGGGCCTCCCCTTTCAATTCGGCCACGGCCTCGGACACCATCTGGACGTACAGGTCGTAGCCGATGGCAGCGATGTGACCGGACTGATCCCGACCGAGCAGGTTCCCCGCCCCTCGGATCTGCAGGTCACGCAGAGCAATTTTGAATCCCGAGCCCAACTCGGTGTGGTCGCCGATGGTGCGCAACCTCTCGTAGGCCTGTTCGGACAGCACCGTGTCCCGGGGATGGAAGAGATAGGCGTAGGCACGGGTTCCGGCCCGACCGACCCGACCCCTGAGCTGGTGCAACTGGCCGAGCCCCAACAGATCGGCCCGATCCACCACCAGGGTGTTCACGCTGGGCATATCGATCCCCGACTCGATGATGGTGGTGCATACCAGCACGTCGTAGGCGCCTTCCCAAAAATCGAGCACCACCTGCTCCAGTGAGCCCTCGTCCATCTGGCCGTGGGCAACGGCCACCCGCGCTTCGGGTGCCATTCGGCGAACCCGGTCGGCCACCGCGTCGATATCCTGCACCCGGTTGTGCACGTAGAAGACCTGGCCCTCGCGGAGGAGCTCGCGTCGGATGGCTTCGGAGGCAGCCCCTTCCTCGTACTCGCCCACGTGAGTGAGAATCGGGCGACGGGCAGCCGGGGGGGTGTTGACCATCGACAGGTCGCGAATGCCGGTCAACGCCATCTCCAGGGTGCGGGGGATCGGGCTGGCGGTGAGGGTGAGCACATCCACCCCGTCGGACATCGCCTTGATCGCCTCCTTGTGGGAGACGCCGAACCGCTGCTCCTCGTCCACGACCAGAAGACCGAGCTTCTTGAAGGCGACGTCGCCACCCAACAGGCGGTGGGTCCCCACCACCACGTCCACCGAGCCATCAGCCAACCCGGCGAGCACCGCTCGAGCCTGGGCATTGGTCAAGAAGCGGCTGAGCAATTCCACCTTGACGGGGAACTGCGCGTAACGGTCGGTGAAAGTCTGCACATGCTGGCTGGCCAGCAGGGTGGTCGGCACCAGGATGGCGGACTGGAAGCCATCCTGAGCCGCCTTGAAGACCGCCCGAATGGCCACCTCGGTCTTGCCGAAGCCCACGTCGCCACAGACCAACCGGTCCATGGGCTGAGGGCGCTCCATGTCGGCCTTCACGTCCTCGATGGCCCGGAGTTGGTCGGTGGTCTCGATGAACGGGAACAGGGATTCCAACTCCGCCTGCCACGGCGTGTCGGGCCCGAAGGCATGGCCTTCCACCTCGAGCCGGCGGCGGTAGAGAGCCACCAACTCCTCGGCGATCTCGTGGACCGCGGCCCGCGCCTTGGAACGGGCCTTCTGCCACTCCGACCCGCCCAGGCGGCTCACCTTCGGTGATTCTCCACCGGCATAGGGCGTCAGCAGTTCGATCTGGTCGGTGGGGAGGTAGAGCTTGTCCGCTCCCCGGTATTCGAGCAGGAGGTAGTCGCGGGTCGCACCTCCCATCGACCTGGTCACCATGCCCCCGTACCTGGCCACCCCGTGCTGGCGATGAACCACGAAACTGCCGGGGGCCAGGTCATCGAAGAACCCGTCCACGGGACGGGCCCGGGTCCGGGCCTGGCGGTGGGGACGGCGACGGCCGGTGACATCGGACTCGGCGAGAACGGCCACCTTGGCTCCGGGCAGAACAAAACCGCTGTCCACCGCGGCGACCACGATACGGGCGCCGGGGGCAGCCAGATCCGGGCCGTCACCGGGCGGCACCACCGGGACGGTGAGTCCCTCCTCGGCCAAGATTCCGGACAGCCGTTCGGCGCCGCCCAACGTCGAAGAGCACAGCACCACCGAATAGCCGGCCAGGGTCAGCGCAGATACCTGGCTCGCCAACTTGGCCCCGTCACCGAGAATCGGCTCCCATCCCCGGCTTTCCACCGCGGGGATATCCGGACCCTCGGCGGAAGGCACCAACGAGATCACCGCCGCTGAGGTCGAGGCCAGCAGCCGGTCATAGGGGACGTGCAGGCGCGGCGTGGTGGTCGCGCCGTCATGGGGCGTCTCCCCATCAGCATCGCCGGCATCGCCGGCATCGATCCTCAGGCCCCACGTGGACGCCAATGCGTCGGCCAACGCCGACTCCTCGTCGAGCAGCTCACCGGCCCGATCCCGCACCCGGCGAGGTTCGACCATTACCACCACGGCGTCGTCGCCGAGCAGGTCGGTGATCAGTTCGTCGCCGCTCGACAGCCACGGTAACCACGATTCCATCCCGTCGAAGAGCTCACCTTCGGCGATCCGCTCCCATTGGTGCCGTCCCCACGGGGCCGATCCCACCAGTCCGGCCGCGGCCCGCCGCATCGCCTCGTCGGAGATCAATTCGCGGCAGCCGAACAGCTCCACCGATGTCAGATCATCCATGGAACGTTGGTCGGCGACGTCGAACCGGGTCAGGCGGTCCACCTCGTCGCCCCACAGGTCGATGCGGATGGGATCATCGGCGGTGGACGGGAAGACGTCGACGATCCCACCCCGCACCGCCAGCTCGCCACGGTGCTCCACCAATGACTCTCTCCGGTAGCCCATGCCCACCAGCTGCACCACCAGGTCATCCACCGAGACCCGGTCCCCGTGGGAGATGACGACGGGTCGGGCCGCGGTCCTCCAGGGGCCGAGACGCTGCAGTACTGCCTTGATCGGCGCCACCACCACCTGGGGCCGTTGGGCGGCGGAGCCTCCTCCCAGTTGCCACAGCAGTCGCAACCGACGGCCCATGGTCGATACGTCGGGACTCACCCGCTCGAAAGGAAGCGTCTCCCAGGCCGGAAAGACCTCGATGCCACCGGGACCGTCGGGACCACCGGGACCATCCTGATCCGTCAGCGCCTCCAGGTCATGGGCCAGTTGGTCAGCCGCAACGCCGGTGGGGGTGACAACGAGCACCGGTCGCCGACTCCCCAATCTGATCAACCCGGCCAGAACGAATGCCTGAGCCGGTGTGGCTACCGCCAAGGTGGCCGAGGACGCGCCGATAACCCGCGTCAAGGCGGGTTCGTTGCGAAGCAGTGGGGGGAGCGAGCGGAGGCTCACCCGATCAGGGTACCGGGATTGGCAGAGTTCTCTGCATCCTCAACGGTGCCGAGGCTCCCAGCGGAACTTGCGGAGGCCGAAGACCAATGCCCCCACCGCCCAGATCAACATGATGAGGATGTCGCGAACCTGGAACCCCGAACCAGGGCCGTTCTCGAACGCGCCGACCAGTCCCTTCACCAGGTGTCGTACCGGGAAGAAGGTGGCGATCTGGGACAGCACCGACTCGTTGTTGATCGGGTAGAAGACCCCCGAGATGAATACGACGGGAAAGAAGGTTCCGTTGATCACCGCCGGGGCGGCCTCACCGTTGGGGACAATGGCTGTCACGGCCAGGCCAAGGGCGCAGAAAGTCAGGACACCTACCAACAAGGTGATCACTGCGGCGGCCAGATGGTAGGGAAAGTGCAGGTTGTACCCGACCATCCCGATCCCCACCACCAGCAAGGTGATGAGGGCCACATTGATGACGACACTGCCGATGATCCCGCCGACGTAGGAACCGATGGAGATCGGGGTGCCCCGAATCCGCTTCAACACTCCCGAGTCCCTGCGGATACAGAGGGTGATCCCGAGGTTGGTATAACAAGCGGAGATCAGCCCGAAGACCAGCATGGTCACCACCAAGTACTGGTTATACCGGAGAGAAGAGTTGGCGATCTTCCCACTTCCGGCCCCGGTCCCCACCACCAGCAAGAACACCACCGGAAACATGAAGGTGAACACCGCCGCCACCGGGTTTCGCCAGTATGCCTTCTGTTCGTAGCGAAGCTGGTCCTTGGCAATCAGGAGGTCGTTCATTCTTCCAGCTCTTCCAGCTCATCCACTTCACCGGTGAGCGACAGGTAGACATCCTCGAGTGAGGGCCGCTTCACCGTCAGATGCTCGAGCGTCTCGGCGCGGGCCACGGCCCAACCGGTGAGGTCATGAAGAAAGGTCGTGGCGTCCGGGAGGCTGAATTCGACCGCGTGGTGACGGACCCGCGGGCAGATACCGAGAGGGGTGGGCAGATCGTCCACCGTGACCCCGGACGGCAACGTGAATCTGACGGTCGTCTCTCCCCGGTCACGCCCGCCGAGAGTGTCCGGCGGGCCCGACGCCACAACCTTCCCGGCCACGATGACCGTGACCGAATTGGCGAGGGCCTGGGCCTCGTCCATGTAGTGGGTAGTGAGCACCACCGTGCGGCCTTCGGCACAGAGCCCGCGGACCAGGGCCCAGGATTCGCGGCGGGCCGACGGGTCGAATCCGGTGGTGGGCTCGTCGAGAAAGATGAGCTCAGGATCCCCGACCAGGGCCAGGCCCAGATCGAGCCGACGCTGCTGGCCTCCCGAGAGCGTCTTGATCCTTGCCCTTCGCTTGGCCTCCAGACCCACCAGATCGACCACTTCGCCCACCGGCCGGGGGTTCGAATAGAGACCGGCGCGCTGGGTGATCGCCTCGGTCACGGTCAGAAAGGGGTCCACCGCACAGGCTTGGAGAACAATGCCGATCTTCGCTCGTAGCTCTCGGTCCCGGTGGGAGGGATCGGCTCCCAACACGGATATTTCGCCGCTGTCCCGATCGTGGAAGCCTTCGAGAATCTCGACTGTGGTGGTCTTTCCGGCTCCGTTGGGCCCGAGCAAGGCCAGAACCTCACCGCGTCGGACCTCAAAATCAATACCCCGCACCGCTTCAAAATTTCCATACGACTTGGTCAGTCCTTTGACCGAAATCACAATGTCAGGGTCATTTGCCACGAAAATCGATCGTAGCGCCTGGGCGCGTAATCCCCGCAATACGTTCGATTCGAGGACACGGGACCCAGAGCTTCTGTACACCGTCAGGGAGCGGTGTTCACCCGGTTCATAGCCAACTCGATGCCCTCGGACAGCACCGCCTCCACCGCCTCGGCGGCCTCGGTCACCGCCACGGCCAGAAGATCCCTCTCGGCCGCTCCGGGCCGCTTGAGCACAAAGGCAGCGCCCGATTGGCGACCCGGGGGCTTGCCGATACCAATGCGAACCCGAAGGTAGTCATTCGTCCTCAGATGATTCTCGATCGACTTGAGTCCGTTGTGACCAGCATTTCCGCCACCTGCCTTGAGTTTCACCCGGGCGGGGGGGAGGTCGAGTTCGTCATGGACGACGATCAGCCGGGTGGCGACGGCGTCGGGCGCCACGCCGGCCCGCCGCAACAGCTCGGTGACAGCCAACCCCGACTCGTTCATGTAGATCGACGGGGTGGCCAACAGCACCCGTCGGCCACCGATGTTCACCACACATGCCTGTGAGTGAAGTCCCTTTTCCGACCGGAGTCGGCCACCGTGGCGCCCAGCCAGAAGCGTGACGGTGTCAGCCCCCACATTGTGACGGGTGCCCGCGAACTCGGGACCCGGGTTTCCCAGGCCTACCACCAGCAGCTCAGCGGGAGAGCCGGTCCGGGGACCGAGACGGGCTGTCCCTTTGCGGCTGCGGAGCAGGATTTACTCCTCGGTGGGCTCGGCGGAGGCAGCCGCTCCACCAGCACCGATACCGGAGACGCCGGCGACTTCCGCGGCCAACGCTGCCTGGGCCGCTTCTTCCTCCGCGGTGACCTGGACCCTCGGAGGTTGTCCGGCCACCACCGTGGCACCAGGATCGGTCTCGACCTCCACTCCGGGGGGAATGACGATGTCGGACACGTGGAGCGAAGCACCGATGATCAGATCAGTGATGTCGATGTCCACCGACGGGGGGATGTCGGCCGGCTTGGCCTTCACGGCCAGGGTGAAGAGCTGCTGGTCCACGATGCCGTCGCCGTGCTGAACCTCTATGGCCTCGCCCACCAGGTTGATGGTCACTTCTGCGGCGATGACCTCATCACGGCGCACAATGAGAAAGTCGACATGGGAGACAACGTTCTTCACCGGGTGCCGCTGGATATCGCGGGCCAGGGTCAGGAGGTTCTTTCCCTCAAGTTCGAGAGAGAGGAGGGTGTTGAGGCCGGCCTCACCGGACATGGCAATGCGGAAGTCGCGAGCGACGATGGCAACCGGTACCGGGTCAGCGCCGTGGCCGTACACGACACCCGGGATCTTCCCCTCGGCCCGTAGACGGCGCGTGGCGCTCGTACCAATTTGGCGACCGGCCTCGGCGACAAGCGTGATCTCGGGCATGCGGGGACTCCTCGGGTGGTGCTGGCGATGGGTGCTGGCGATGGGTGCTGGCGATGGGATGCGGGAAGCGGGCTATGGCCGGGTGTAAAGCGACACTGAATGCCGGTAGCGAGAGGCCGCTCCTAACGGGCCACCATGATAGACGTCGAACGGGCCGGCGGGCCAACGCGCCCCTTTCTGTCCATCCCGGGTTGGTCAGGAGGATCTCTGCAGGCCGGAGGTCAGGATGCCGAATCGGTGCCGATCGGGATGTCGATCCACGAGAGGGAGGCGGCATTGTGCCGGACCGGATAGATCCAACCCAACAGCAGGGGCCCTCGGTGGTGTTGGGCACGAGATGGGGCAGGTCACCGGGCCGAGGACCAGCCGCAGCCTATGGCCGGGTTTCAGCGCGGCGAGTATCGGTCGGATCTCGATGTCGTACCGAGTAACCACGTCCGGGGTGACCGGCTTCCCCGATGCCCGGGTGAAGGAAAAGTGGGGAAGGACGCTCCCCGCACCTCCGGCCGAAATCGAGGCGCCAGTCCAGAGCCCGCATCGGATGGTGTCCAGCGTGCACATTCAGCCGATCAACGCTCCCCCACTTGCTCGGGTCGACAGATCGGGCACTTGACACCCAAACGGGGTCAGTCGCACCCAGGGTCAGACCCGAGCAGGTGGGGCACCCGAACATCACCACCCCGCGCATGCCCGTCACACCCGTTTGAGATGATGCAGGTATGAGTTCGACCGCAGTGAGGGTGAGCGATGTGGGGGCCGAAGTCGCATCCGGCGGAGCGGACGGCGACGGATCG
>PKXA01000109.1 GCA_003133325.1 Acidimicrobiaceae bacterium
GGTGGATCACCTGTATAACCGGTGAACGGAGGCACCCCAACCGGGGAGTCGGGTCGATCCCTGCCAGGTCTCTGATGGCCGCACCCAACAGATCGAAATCGAGGTCGTCGGGCAGGAGGACGTAAGGGAGTCCGACCACTGAAGACTGGGGGATTGCATCCTGGGCCAGTATGCCAATCTGAAGAGTGCACGAATAACAGTGTCCTGGAGCCGGCTCGTGGCCGCTATTTCCAGCCCAAGTTGAGGACGACGGGAGGTCCCTGTCCGACGACCTGGACCGCGACCGGGTCACCGGGAACGACCCCTCCGAAGCATGAGGTCAGTTCGGTGGGAAAGTCGCAGGACACCATCTGAGACAAGGCCCGCCCCGCCTGCATGAGGTCGAGAGAGTAGCCCGCTGCAGGCGTGAGAGCGCTGATTGGATTGACACTCGCAGCGACGGTGGCGCTGCGGGGCGTAAGGGACACCGTCATGTAGGTGTTGCTCGTCGTTTGTGGTGGAATCACCTCAACGAAGGAGTCAGTGGCGCTGTAGTCGACGGTGAGCCTCAACGAACTCAGTGGCGCACTGGCCGACTGGGCCTTGATGGCGAACGCGACGTGGGTCGCGCCGTCGGTTGGCGGAAGAGAGACGGTCCCTGCTGCGCTCAGGACCTCACAGCTCGGGAACTTGAACCACGGCGGCCACGAGCTGTCGTCCACGCCGCCGTCGAGTCCCGCTGGACAGACTTCCAAGGGTGTGGATGCAGATGCCTGTACCTCGACGGGCGCGGTCGTGGGGTGAAGCCCGACCGTGAGCCAATCTCCACCCGACAGGAGTATCCCCGACACCGTGATCGCCCGTGTTCCGAACGGAGGGAGCGTGGTCGTGGTCGGCGGCGCGGTGGTAGTGGTCGTGGCTGTGCGGTGGCGCGAGGGCTGTCGAGCGGGCTGACTGCAGGCACAGAGGACGGAAAAGGTCAGAAGCGCTGGGAGGACCGAGCGTTTGCGCACGACCCGATGCTACGCACGAAGTAAGCATTCAGTGGCGTGGAAGCGGAGGCAACAGTGAGGTCAGTGTGCCAGGGCTGCGGCGTAGACCCGGCGTACAGGGTCAGTCTGGGACGCCGTGCTCGATGAACATACGGGGGCACCTGTGTCCATCGAAGCGGGCCAGCTCCTGCGGCCCCATGCAGGACCGAATCGCCCCCTGGGGCTCCTCGGCGAAGTGGAGATCAAGTTGGATCAAACTTCCAGTGCGTGGCTCCTCCCGGCTCAACAGTGAGCACGGAAGTGGCCTGGCGCGCCGCCAAGCGGAAAATAGTCCACGGGGGAGGTCCGGCTGACGGAGCGCTGTAATCGGCTGTGAGAGCCACACCGGAATCATCCACTCGGGCTGGCCATCCCTGCGTGCTCCACTGCTCCGCCATTGTGGCAACCATGGTCGGATCTATAACTTTCTCGGCCACGCCCTCTATGACGAGGTCGAACTCGTGCGTGGCAACGCTCAACGTGCACCGCGGGTCGCGCGCCAGATTCCTCCCTTTGCGGGTCAGCTCTCCGGTCTCGAACCAGAAGGCGCCGTCGAACCAGAGCGCACCAACACCTGTCACATGCGGGCTTCCATCCCGGTTGATCGTCGCCAACCAGCTGGTGTGTCGGTCAGGGCCACCAGTCCCGGGGGCTTGGGTTACCCTTGTGCGAGACGGTCCTCGATAACGGCCCAATCGACGATTGGCAGCTCGTAGAGGTCGGCAAGATTCGTAGCTTTCATGATGGTATGACGAATCATACGATGGAGATTCATCGCCTATGCATCGACGATCTGTCGTCCCACACCCGGCGGAGTGGGCGGGTTAGCCAACAGCTAACTCCTTCTTCGGTGGGGCCAGCGCCGCCGCCGTCGGGGAGGATGCATTGATCCCGGCGTACGGTACGGCTGCAGGCCCTGGGCCATCCTCCGCCGGCATCCCCTCGGTGCCGAGGTTGCCCAGGATTCAGTGGTACACGGTCGGGTTTGCACCTCACTAACCCACTGACGCCGTCGGCCACGGCGGCGAACCGCCGAGACGTCGTGTCATGGTTCGGCGAGCGGATGCACTTCACCGGTCAGTGCGGAAACCGCAGCCGCTACCTCACCGATCCGGGCGCGTGTGTAGGTTCCGGTCACCGAAGACGCGCTATGGCCCGCGAACGCCTGCGCGACCGCAAAACCAGCATGGCGTTCGACCGCGGTGATGGCCGTGTGGCGCAGGACGTGCGCTGACACTGGCGTGCGTTCTGCCCATGAAAGACATGGCCGGGCGCGATCGAACACGGTGTTGTATCGCCGTCGAGTGATCGGCAGACCCCGTCGGGATCGCAAGACCGGGTCGTCGGCCGTGACCGCCCCCCGATTGGAGGAGTGCGTCTCCAGTTCCCGGAGGAGAGACGGCGATACCGGTTGTTCGCGTTCAATGCCGAACTTCTCGCGAAGCCAAACGGTGGAGCGTGGCCTGTCGAGGTCGCGCAGCCTCAGGTTGAGCGCACCTTCGCGACGAGCCCCCGATTCGAGATGGAACCGGATGAGCAACAGGTCGAGGTCGGGATCCTGGCTTGTGGTCCGGACCGCGTCGATGACCTCGCGCAGCTCGCCGTCGTCGAGGGCGCGGCGGCGATTCGGGAGGCGTCGTGGCTTCTCCAGTTGAGCGGCCGGGTTCCGGGTGACGAGATCCGCCCTTTCCGCGCGGGCGAACAGCGCTCGTAGTGCTCCGATGCAGCTTTCGCGGGCTGATCGACCGTCGGTGCCCGGTCGATTGCGCCGAGCCCGCTCTACGGAATCCACCACCACCGCCTCGCAGTCATCGACACCGACGGAACCAATCGGGCGCTCGCCGAGCCGATCGATCAAGAGTCGCCAGTACGACTTGTAGGTGGCAGCCGTGCCCTTCGAGAAGCTCGCGGTCACGGTGTCCACGTACTCAGCGACGGTCGGTCCAGTGCTGGGTGTCCCCGGGGCACCTGACGACGACTCGGCGATCAGGTCATCGATGGTCACCTCGATAGCGGCGGCTTCGGCCAAGAGCACACGGGCGCGCACGAGGCGATCCATCAGATGACCTCAGCGACGACGTGGGACACCAGGTCTTCGAGGAGGCCGGTCCCGGCGAGCAGGACGGTAGGAATGGCGGCCGAGCGTGCTGAGACCAGGACTGAGCCCGATGGTCGGGTCGTCCCCCGGAACCATGCCGGCAGGACCAGGCGACCCCTATGATCGATCGGGAGGTTCGTCCCCACACCAGCGCGGCGAAGCACCAGCATGCGCTCACGACTGACGGCCTGGACCAACACCTCAGTGCCGAGCAGATGCCTTGCATCGGCCGGGAGGGTGATGCGTCCAATCGGCTCCACACCGACGATCCAGTGCCGCCACTGCGGCACCCGCGGCTCGCTGCCCAACTCGGCCAAGAGCGACATCGCCGCCCGGGGCGCTGGCCTCCCAGCTATGGGAACGGGGTGTTCAAGTGGGGGCGGGGAACCTGTCCCGTCAAATTTCACTTGAGACACCGATTTATGGGTCGGAACCCACTGAGTGGTGTCGGAGGACCGACTGGCAACTTAGGTCCACGCCCTGTTGTGATGGAAAGTGGCTGGTCAGGGCTTCGTCGGATCGCCTGAATTTACTTCCTACAAGGAAAAGGGGTCGGTCGAGGCCCGCAGTTCCGCCTACGAAGCCACAACGTCCGCAAGCAGAAGGATCAGAGTCCGGTCGTCAATGGGCGACGATTCGAAGTCAAAATGGAGGTAGAAGTCGCGCGCATCCTCATCGATGGCGTGGACCAGCAGGAGGCGAACTCCGACGATCTCCGATACTTCGAGGCTCTTCGCGATGAAGTGTTTGAGGAGGGCTGGCCCTAACCCGCTCCCCTGATGATTCTCATCAACGGCAAGTCGCCCGAGCAGGATTGCCGGAATTTCCTCCGGTTGATTACGACGCGCTTTTGGTGTTGCGTTCTGCCGTATCAGAGAGCCGGCAGAAGATGCGTAGTATCCGATGACTACTCCCCCATCTTCGACAACCACCCAAGTTCGGCTCGTCCCGGATTGTTGATTCGCCTTGGCCCGTCCAACTATCCAGTTGTCTAACGTGGGCTTCCCACACGTGAAACCCGCTACTTCATGATCAGGTGTGAGCAGAACGGGCGGTGAATACGTCACTCTCTCTCGAGGACCGAGGGAATCTGAAGCAACTTCGAAAGACGAGCCTTGGAGATGGGCGGAGCCGACAGACGAGCCTGAAGCTCGTTCCACGCCGCATCATCAAGGATAAACAGGCGACGATCAGCCAAATCCGCCTCGGCGGCTTCAACCACGTGGCGCACTACGTACTCCGAGAGCAGTTCACCTCGCGCATCGGCCGCGCGTCGAATCACGTCATCCTGGCTACGCGTCAACCGGACGGCGAGACGCTCAGTCTTGGCGGTGCGAGATTCCGCAGTGGACCTCATGTAAACACTGTACGCCTACCTGGCGTACAGGTCAAGCGGCACAAATCCGAGTCATCTGAGTTCCCCCCAGGAATCCCAGTGGATGTCAACGCGGCCGCGTCGAAGACGAAGGAGAAGTTCATTGTCTGGCATCGATGCGGAATTCCTGCAAGGCATCGTCAACATGTACTCTCAACATCGGCGTTCCTTCCTGCTGGCGTGTCACCACCAGCGTTCTTGTTTGTGTCAAACAGGAAGGTACGCCGCGTCTCCGTTCAGGTGGTTCAGATTCGGAGATGCCGAAATCCTTGGGGATCTGGCACAGGGTGCATCACTTGCGGGCGACCGGACCACATCACGGCGAAGTTCCGGTGGGTAGGGACTGGGCGTGTCATCACCCTTCCGTTAGGTCTGATGATGTGGAGGTGAGTTCTTCATCGCGCTCATCACGCGCGCGAAAACGAACCGTGAACCAGAAGGTGCTCCCTATGGCGAGCTGGCTCGCAACCCCGCAGTTGCCTCCCATGAGGCCGACAAGGTGGCTGCTGATTGACAAACCCAGGCCACTACCCCCATATTCCCGAGACATTGACATGTCAGCCTGTATAAACGGATGAAAGATTGTGCTCAGCTTGTCGCGATCGATCCCGATACCGGTGTCTGCGACTTCGAATCGAAGTTCGACGTCTGGACCCAAGGATTCGACCTCCGCGACGCGAACGGAAATTTCGCCGATTGTTGAAAATTTGAGGGCATTTCCAACGAGAATGAGCAGAACCTGGCGCACCCGAAGTGGGTCACCCTTAACGACTGCAGGGACAGAGTCCTCAACAGTTCCAACCAACTTGAGCCCCTTGGTCTCCGCCTGAGGTGACAACATGTGCAATACGTCGTGAACCACGGTCTGCACACTGAAGTCGGTCCCCTCAATGTCCATCTTCCCGGCCTCAAGCTTCGAGTAGTCGAGGATTTCATTGATGACGGTCATGAGCGCAGAGCCTGAATCGCGTACGGTTACCGCGTAGTCGCGCTGCACATCGTCGAGGTCGGTATCGAGCAGGAGATCGGACATTCCCATGATGCCGTTCATCGGCGTACGGATCTCATGGGTCATGTTGGCCAGAAAATTAGACTTGAGCTGGGATGCTTCGTTCGCCTGGATGGCCGAGCGCATAAGCCGCTGCTCGACCTCCTTCCGATCTGTGATGTCGATAAGACCAGCCAGGTAATAGTCCTTGTCTCCATCGGCTCCTTGGGCCCGAACGACACGCACGGCGCCCCACACGATCTGCCCGTTGGCGTTGATGAAACGGCCCGTGTAATTCAGTTCCGGGGTATTCCTCTGTGACAGCGCCGTGACGACTTCACGAACAATCTCTGCATCATCGGGATGGGTGACGTCGGCCACATTCATTGAGGTTATCTGGTCGGCCGAATAGCCGAGCATGTTGCATGTTTCCGGATTGACCCGAATGAACTTGCCGTCTATCGACACTTCGAGCAGGCCGACCGGCGCCAGTTCAAACACAGTGTGTTCACGCTCCAGCAGGTTGGCCCTCGTGCGGGCGTCGTCTCGTTCTCTCAATGCGCGGTCAACGGCTGGAGCCAACCGCACCAGGTGTTCCTTGGTCACATAGTCCCACGCCCCTTGCTTGAGGAGATCCACTGCCAGTTCGTCTCCGAGGGCGCCCGTCACAACGATAAAGGGCACTCCAGGGGCCATTGATTGAGCAACCTGCAAGGCTTGATCGCCGCTGAAACCGGGGACATTGTAGTCGGCCAAGATCACATCGGGTCTTTCATGGGTCAATAGTTCAATGAAATTGCAACGACTGTCGACCACCCGAAACGTTGCGACGTGAACGCCGCTGCTTCGCAAAGACCGGATGGCCAGTTCGGCGTCCATCGGCGAGTCCTCGACAATCAAGACAGTCAGTTGGCGGGCATCCACTTCTGGGCCGTTGTCAACGAACGTCATCATGAGTCAAATCCGCTCGACACGACAACACCCGCTGGCGTCTCGTTGAGCAACTGCCAGTAGAACCCCAATTTGGAGACTACCTCCATGAAGTCCTTGAACTGAACTGGTTTGACGACATAACTGTTTGCTCCGAGCCGATAGCATTCTTCAAGATCTCGGTCCTCATGGGATGACGTGAGGATAATTACAGGAATAGTGCGAGTCTTTTCATCGGACTTGAGTCGCTTGAGGACTTCCAGCCCTCCCACGAGCGGAAGTTTGAGATCGAGCAGAATGAGTCTCGGTCGGGCAACAATTCGCACGGTTTCGCTTGGAAAGAAGTAGTCGAGCGCATCGGCACCATTATCAATGACGGTGATGTTGATTGCGAGGTGTTGCTTCTTCAGAGCACGGATCGTCAGTTCGGCATCACTTGGATTGTCCTCGATCAGGAGCAGATCGACGTAGGTTGCAGGCGAAGTCACTGTGTTCCTCCTTTGCGCAGCGAAAAGTAGAAGGTCGAACCAACGTCATCGACTCCCTCGGCCCACACGCGGCCGCCATGGCGCTCGACAATTCGTTGAACGATGGCCAACCCGATCCCGGTGCCCTCGAACTCCGTACTGGACTGGAGTCGCTCGAACACGTCAAAGAGTTTGTTGGCATACTTCATGTTGAATCCGACCCCGTTGTCGGCCACGGAGAACACCGACTCACCGTCGCCCTCGAGGGTCCTAATTGCGATTCGTGCAGTCGCCCGAGGCCTCGTGAACTTGAGTGCATTCGAAATGAGGTTGACCCAAACTTGGCGGAGCATGTTCCGGTCACATTTGGCGAACCCCAGAGACCCCACGTCAAACTCGATATCTCGGTTGTTCTCGAACGATCGCAGTTCATTACCTACTTCGCTCACTACCGAGTCCATATCCACTTCGGACCATGAGAGTCTCGATCTCCCCAGGCGGGAGAACGACAAGATGTCATCGACCAGGGATCCCATCTTGGCGACGCTGTCGATCACAACGCCCAACACCCGGCGGCCTTCCTCATTGAGGTCGTCGGCATGATCCTCGATCAATATCCGTGAGAACCCGTCGATCGCTCGCAGTGGGACGCGCAAGTCGTGGGCGACGCTGTAGGAGAAAGACTCCAACTCGGCGTTCGAACGTTCCAACTCCAGATCGGCTTGTATCCTTTCCGAAATGTCGTTGCTCATAAGGAGGAACCCGATCGGATGACCGGCGGAGTCATCTCGTCGCGTGACGACGACGCTGGCGTAGAAGCGGGTCCCGTCCTTGCGCACGCGCTGGAATACGTCCTCCGCCAATCCTTCTTGGAGCGCCGTGGCCAGCAAACGATCGACTGCACCGGACTGAATGTCCTCGGGTGTGTGAAGGACGCTTGAATCGGATCCAATGATCTCCTCGGCGGCGTAGCCATAGTTCCGTCTGGCTCCCTCGTTCCACGAGAGGATCCGATGATCGAGGTCCTTGCCGATGATCGAGTACTTCGTCGAGCTCTCGAGGATATTGTCCAAGAAGGTTTTGGTTTCCGTGAACTCTCTGAGCACCCGCTTTGAATCGGTGACGTCGCGGGCGGCTGCAAAGACGCCGAGCACGTTGCCACCGGCATCTTTGTAGACCGATGCGTTGTACAGGACGTCGGTCAACCCTCCGTCGGTGTGACGGATGGTCAGCGGGTAGTCGGTCACGAAGCCTTCGGCAAACACCTGTCGGTAGCCGTCGCGAGCCTTGTCGGGCTCGGTGAAGTAGTCCGAGAAGTCGGTGCCGACGATGCGGTCCCGCTCGGCCCCGGTGACCCGGATGGTGGCCTCGTTGACGTCGGTGATCTTGCCTTCCGGGCTAATCGTCACCAGTGGGTCCAGGCTGGCCTCGATCAGGCTGCGGGCATACTGGTTCACACGGTTCTGTTCGGTGACGTCGCGGACCGCTGCGAACACCCCGGGCATACCCGGCTCGATCTGGACCGGACTCAGGGTCACATCCGCGGGAAACTCGCTGCCGTCCTTGCGACGACCGAAGAGTGCGAGATCGGTCCCCATGCGACGGACCTCGGGTTTGGAGGCGTACCGGCGGCGTCGTTCCTTGTGCTGCGAATGAAAGCTTTCAGGAATCAGCATCTCCACCTGATTCCCGATGATCTCCTTTTTCGTATAGCCGAACTGTCGCTCGGTCTCCGTGTTGACGAATGCGATGCGGCCGTCTGGGCCAACGATGATCACGGCATCAGGGGCCGCCTCTATCAGGCCAAGCGCGTACTGGGACGCCCGGTTGGCTTGATCCTGAATCCGCTCGCGCTCGGTGATGTCCCGGGCGATGGAAGAGGCGCCGACCACATGTCCTTTTGAGTCGACAATAGGCAACACCGTCAGCAAGGTCGAGACATTGTGTCCATCCTTTGCAACCCGAGTGGTCTCGTAGCGCTCGACTGGCTTACCACTCCGGATGTGTTGGAGGATAGTGACCAACTCATCGGCGTTGTCAGGCCCGAACAGGAGCGATGCTGACTTACCGACGATCTCCTCGGCGGAGTATCCACACATGACCTCGGCGGCAGCGTTCCAACCGGTGATGGTTCCATCCAAGTCTGTAGCGACGATCGCGTCGCTGGACGAATCGATCATCGCCTCATAAAGCTCGCGCAACTCCGATTTGGAATCCTCGATTTCAAGCGGTTCAGAACTCATCGCTGGCCCCCTCACACAATTCCACTTCGTGACGATCACGCCATGGACATGCCCTGCCTGCCACGTGGGTCTCCATATCACCCATCAAACGCCAACGCGGACCTGCGGTGTAGGTGCGAATACGTCGTTTTCGGGGACGCGTTTGCACCGTCCGAGGCCGGTGCGTTTGCACCGTCCGAGGCCGGTGCATTTGCACCGTCCAAGGCCGGCCGACCGATGGGGGTACGCGTTTGCATCACTCGATTGGGTGCGTCCGAGTCTGGAAGCGACGCAGCCGCGGGCGAAAGCTTGGCACATGACGCTGAGTCGGAGGGTGCGCCGATGAGCGAGCACCGTCTTGAACTAGACGTGTGCGCGCCGACCGCTCAGGTCGTAGCGCTGCTCAGCGTCCGTCCCGCTACATGGCTGCGCAGTTTCCTCCGCCTCGCCACGCTCGAAGCGGGCGCCAACACCGCCGCGCTTGGTCCGCCTGGGGTCACGAGGTGCCGGCTCGGACCGCCCGCCTTGGACCGCTCGGGTGCCGTTGCCATACCGCTCACGTGGTGGCCACACCTCGACGGTGAGGTGCACTTCGGTCGCTTCAAGGGTCGGTTCGTGGTCCGTCCCGGCGAGATGGGCACGATCCTGGCGCTCGAGGGCGAGACGACAGGCGGCACGCCCGAACGAGCCGCATCAGTGTTGCATGCGCTCCTCGAGCTGCTCGGCGCGGCGGTCTCGGTAGATCAGGAGCCCGACGGGTAGTCGATGATCGCTTCGCGGGTGGCAGTCGAAACCGCTTCGAGCTTGGAGTGCGCGCCCAGCTTGGACAGCACCGACTGCACGTAGTTGCGCACGGTGTTGACGCTCAGGTTCAACTCGGACGCGATCACCTTGTTGGTCCACCCTCGGGCCAGCAACGCGAGGATCTCACGCTCTCGCTCGGTCAGGTCCGCACCCAGCGCGCGGTGCGTGCGGTTGAGCTTCGGGAGGAGGCGCGCCAGGAGCGCAGGGGAGATGACCGCCTCACCGCTCGCCGCGGCACGAACCGCGTATGCCACCTCCGCCGCTGCCCGATCCTTGGTCAGGAACCCCGAGCACCCCGCGTCGATCGCCGCGAGCACCATGCGGTCCTCGGCCAACCCGGCCAGCATCACGACCATGATCTTCGGATCGCGACGCTTGATCTCCACGGCGATGGCGATACCGTCCTGTTCAGGCATCTGATAGTCGACGAGCACGACCTGGGGCCTCAGCCGATCCGCGAGCTCGATGCCCTCCGACCCGCTAGCCGCCGTTGCCAGCACGGCGATGCCCTCCTCGTCGGCGAGTAGCCGGGCGAGGCTCTCCGCGAACATCCGGTGATCGTCGATGATCAGCACGCCGATCGTGCCGCGCTCAGGATCCGTCATCGAGCACCTCCCGGATAGCGCGTAGCAGGGTATCCTCGGCGACGGGCTTCGCCAGCAGCCGGCCGGTCAGGGGGGTGTCGCCGGGGTCGTACCCGGACAGGAAGATCACCGGCATGGCGGGGCTTCGTTCGCCCAGCCGCAGCGCGAGTTCGTCGCCTCGCATCCGCGGCATCGCGACGTCGGTCACCACTACATCCAGCGCAGCCCCTTCCCGTTCGAAGACTTCCTGCGCCTCGACCCCGTCGCATGCGACGAGCACCTCGTAGCCCTGCTCGACCAGAATGCGTGCCGTCCCCATCCGCAGCGCCGCGTCGTCCTCGACGAGCAGGATCCGCTCGTGTCCACCCTCGGGCGTATCGACTGCCGCTCCGCCCGCGGGGGCTGGCGTCGTGTCGGCGCCGCGCAGGACGACCGTGACGGTCGTGCCGACGTCGACCGCTGAGTCGATCGTGACCTCGCCGCCGTGCTGCCGGACGATGCCGTAGACCGTCGCCAGACCCAGGCCCGTCCCCTGGCTTCGCGGCTTCGTGGTGAAGAACGGCTCGAACGCTCGCGCCACCACCTCTGGCGCCATGCCGTGGCCGGTGTCGGCCACCCGCAGGACCACATCGGGTCCTCGGTGCGCCATTCCGCGCGCAGGTGGCAACGGCTCGGTGACGAGGCTGAGCTTTCCACCCGCCGGCATGGCATCGCGCGCGTTGATCGCCAGGTTCAGCACGATCTCCTCGAGCTGATGGGGTTCGGCGATGGCGACGAGCGGGCCGCCGGCCAGGTCGACACGCAGCTCGATGTGCTCGCCCAACGTGCGATCGAGCATCGACGCTACACCGCGAACGATCTCGTTCACGTCGAACGGCTCCGGATCGGCGACGTCTCCGCGAGCGAACGTCAGCAGCTGGCGTGTGAGCCTCGCCGCTCGCTCCGCCGCGGCCCGGATCTCCCCGACATCCGCCGCGGCCCTTGTGCCGGTCACCTGAGGAGCGAGCATCGTGGTGCAGTTGAGGATCACGCCCAGCAGGTTGCTGAAGTCGTGGGCGACGCCTGCCGCGAGCTGGCCGAGGCTCTCCAACCGGTGCGACTGTTCGCGCTGCCCGTCTCGCTCCCTCGCTGACGCCCCGCGATCGGCCAGAGAGGTATTGCGATCGCGCTCGGCATGCGTGCGTTCGCCAGCCCCTGCCCCGCGATCGGCCAGCGCGGTGTTGCGATCGAGTTCGGCATACGTGCGTTCGCTAGCCCCTGCCCCGCGATCGGCCAG
>PKXA01000121.1 GCA_003133325.1 Acidimicrobiaceae bacterium
AGTCGAGGCCCGCTTCCCAGCCTCCAACGCGAGGCAGACTCAAGGTATCTCGCGAATCAAATCCGTTGCACGTGTCGAACCAGCGGGCGGTATCGCGTACGGAGCGAGAAATGCAGCCAACGGTCACCGTCAGGGGAGGTTGTTGGGCGCACGGGCCCTTCGGGATCCGACCAAACGTGGATTTCAACCCGAACAGGCCTGTGAAGCCTGCAGGAATTCGAATCGAGCCGCCACCGTCACCACCCGAGGCGAGCGGCAGCAGTCCGCCGGCGACCGCGGCCGCGGAACCACCCGAAGAGCCGCCCGGTGTTCGTGTCTGGTCCCACGGGTTACGTGTTGTTCCGTGGAGTTTCGTGTTGGTGCAGTTGATGCCGCCGAATTCCGACGCGGTAGTTTGAGCGGCAATAACCGCTCCCGCAACTCGCAGCCGAGCGACCTGGGTGCTGTCGTACTTGGCCACACGGTCCCGGAAAACGAGTGACGCTTCGGTGTAGGGCCACCCGGCTACCGACTCCAGCTCTTTGACACCTATTGGTACGCCGCCGAAGGGGAGCGAGACGTCCGCCGTGGCGGCCGCGGCGCGGGCGGCTTCGGTGTCGATGAATGAGAAGGCATTGAGATGTGACTCTTCAATCGCGGCGAGCGAAGCATCGAGCGCCTCAATTGGACTTAGGGCGCCAGCGCGAAATGCCTCGACAAGCGAGCACGCGTCGCCCAGCCATGGTTCGCTCTTCATTGAACCAGACACTATCCACAGACTCTGACCTCACGGGGACGGGGCTGCTGTGCGTGCGGCGATTCTTTTTGTGTGACCCAGGTCCATCAAGGTCGTTTCCTAGTTTTCGAAAGGACGATTCCCTAATCCTGCTGGTCAGGTCATCAATCGCTTCGTAGCGCACCCGTTCACCAGGTGCGCCGCTGCATCGTTGTACGTCCTTTGGGCCCGGCCAAGCGCTCAATCGAGACGTTGTCGTGGTCACGATGTTCAAGCAGCTCGCGAGCGACCCCGCTTCGATCGGGATCTGATTTGCTCCCTGACACCCACGTTCGCTCTCGGATCGCCGAAGTGATCCGGTGGGGAAACGGAGATGGTCAGAATCTGTTGGAAAAGTGTCACTATCTCGTTGATTCCCCCTCACTCTTGAAGGAAATCGGTGGATAACCACTATTTTCACTGGGTAAAACCTTCTGATTTCGTAATTTTCGTGAATCGTGCCCGCAACCTCTGGCACAGTGTCACTCGTAGTTCACGTAGCACCTGTCGAAGTCGATGGAACCGCAAGGGGAAGTCGGTGGAGAGTGGAGGGGCCTCGCAAGAGGAACAGAAGCTCTCACCGGGCAGCGGAGTTCGGTCCGCTGTTCGTAAGACGAATGACGTGAAGTACCTGCCGTCACGCGGTGGCCTGTCCGACACGGGTCAACGAGTGGTGTGCCTTCGGGAACCCCGAGGGGCTGGCGAGTTTCGGCTCACTGGTCACTCGGGGTTTTCGGCTTTTCCGGGTTAGAAGAGCGACTGCGGCTCCGCGGGTTCGATCAACTCGGGACCGTCGTTGCGCACCGAGCCAACGGCACTGGCGACCCCGTAGTGGCGAAGCGTGCCGGTGGGCGCCGGGCGCAGCAACTGCATTCGTTCGTCGGGCCCGTAGGTATCGACGTCGAGCCAGGACTCGACGTCGTGAAGGTCGAGCACGACGGGCATGCGGTCGTGCAGTTCGTCCATGTCCCTGTTCGGAGTGGTGGTGATCACGGTGCAGGTCCGCAGCGGGGCGGCGTCATCGGGAGTACTCGGATCGTGCCAGTGCTCCCAGAGCCCCGCGAGCAGTATCGGCTCGCCGTCGACGCGGCTGAAGTAGTGGGGCTGCTTGTGGTTGCCCGCGCGGTGGTCCCACTCGTAGAAACCGTCAACCGGCAGTACACAGGGGCGCCGAGCGAAGGCGCTACGAAACGAGGGCTTCTCGGCGACGGTCTCGCCGCGGGCGTTGAAGAGACGGTTGGCAATCGACGGATCCTTCGCCCAACTCGGTAGCAGTCCCCAGCGGTAGCGGTCGAGGAGCCGCTGCCCGTCGTGCTCGGTCACTCCGAAGAGCCGACGCTGGGGACCGACGTTCCAACTGGGGTGTCCCTCGGGCTCGATACCCGCGGCGAGTTGGGCGTCGAGCAACTTCGCGAGGCGCACCGGTGGGGTGAAGAGGGCGATACGACCGCACATGGAGTCCCTTTCCTCCTTTGAGATTAGAGCCATTGGGGTAGTGGCCTAGATTCGACCGTCGCTGGCTAACGCCAGCCGGGCTCTACCGGCCCGAAGGATGTTGCGCGCGGCGTTGAGATCGGCGTGGTCCTCGTGACCACAACCGAGACATCGAAACACCGCTTGGGTGACGCGGTTGCCAGCGTCGACGTGGCCGCACTCGCCACATCGTTGACTGGTGTGGTGGGCACTCACGCGCACTACTGTCCGACCGGCACTTTCAGCCTTGTAGGAGAGCAGTGACGCCAGGGTTGCCCACCCCGCGTCGTGAATAGATCTGTTCAGACCAGCCTTGGCGGCAGCACCGTTGGGGAGAAACGCTCCCACACTGTCGGGGTCGGCCTTGGCCCTTGGGGTGCGCACCATGTTGGTGATCGCGAGATCTTCCAGCACGATCAGGTCGTAGTCGTTGACGAGACGCCGACTCAGCTGGTGGGCGGTGTTGCGGCGCTGACTCGCCACCTTGCGATGTAGGTGAGCGATCGTCTCGACCTGACGACGGCGCCCGTTGGATCCGGGGCGCTTGGTTGCGAGCGCGCGCTGAGCATCTGCGAGCTGGGCCCGCGAACGAGAGCCGAAGTGCTCGCCCAGGATGAGATCACCGTCACTGGTCGCGACGAGGTTCGCGACCCCGAGGTCGAGCCCTACCTCGCGGCCGGTCGCCTCGAGGACCTCGGCGGGCACGTCGACGCAGCGCACACTCACCCACCACTTGGCCCCTTCACGCTTCACGGTAATGGCCTTGGGAACGCCGCGCAGGGCACGGTGATAGTTCACCTTGATCTCACCGATGCCGAGTAGGTAGAGGCGACGGTCGGCCTCCTTGACCTTCCAGCCGCTCCTGTCCTCCCACTGCAACGAGTCGAACCGCTGGGCGGACTTGAACCTCGGGAAGCCTGGTGTGTCGCCGTTCTTTTCCCGCCGGTAAAAGGCGGCGAAGGCCCGGTCGAGGCGCTTCAGCGTTCCTCGACAGAGGGCCACGCCCGAAGAGAGAACCTCGGGGCGCAGATCGCCGAGCCCGGTCAACGTTCTGCACTGGCCGACGTAGCTGATCGAGCGATGGCTCCACTTCCAGGTACCCACGCGCTCCTCCAGGGCGGCATTGTAGAGCTCGCGCTGGTAGTTGAGCTGTGCGCTGAGCGCCAACGCCTGGCGAACGGTGGGGTGCAGCCTGTAGCGAAAGGTGCGACAGCGCGTCATGGGGTCAACCTAGGAGGCGGTTGTGACACGGGAACGGACAGCGACTCGTTCAACCTGGGCCACTACCTCCAGTCTAAAGACGTCTTTTGGGGGTTCGACAAGTATCTAAAATACCCAAAAGTCCTACCTTTAAACCAGGTCACTACCGCCATTGGCGCGTGTCACCGCGGGTGGCTACTCTTACGAACATATGTTCGCTTTCTCCACTGCACGCCCTCTTTTGTCCGATGATCTAGCCGCCACCTTGCGTCCCGTGACGCTTGCCAAGAGCCGTGTATTGCCTCTAGGAGAGCCCTGGAGGGCGCTCGTACCCGCGGGAGGACTACGTCGAGGCTCGACGGTGCTCGTGCAGGCACAGCCCGGCTCAGGCGGCTTGAGTTTGGCGCTCAGTCTGGTGACCGAGGCGAGCACGCTCGGGCACTGGGTCGCGGTCGTCGGGGTGGACGATCCCGGGGTCGTCGCAATCGCCGATCTCGGGGTGGACCTGCGCCGGGTGCTCTTCGTACCGCGCCCTCGCGGCGCGTGGGCCGAGTCCGCGGCAGACCTGCTCGACGGTGTGGACCTCTTGGTGGTGCGTCCGCCGTCGCGCGTGGCGCACGGGGTGGCGCGTCGGCTGATGGACCGGGTGCGCGAGCGCGGCACGGTGCTCGTCGTGCTCTGCGAGCCGGGTGCTCCCTGGCCGCTGCCGGTCGATCTCTCCTTTGACATCACTGGGTCCCAGTGGGCCACGTCGTCACGTCTGGACGCCCGGTACCTCACGGTGTGCGTGGGGGGTCGTGGTGAGGCCCAGCGCATTGGTGAGCACGTCGTGGTACTGCCGAACCGGCGCGGTCGCGCGGAGGCGAGTTGAGTGGAACGTCTTCTTGCGATATGGATTCCGACGCTCAGCGAGGAGAAGCCTGACGGCTCGACACTGCGTGATTACGTTGCGGTGTTTGACGTGCTCACAGTGCTGTGTCCTTTCACTGAACCGGTGCGCCTCGGACTCTTCATCCTGCCCGTGCGAGGTCCGAGCCGCTTCTTTGGTGGGGACGAGGCACTGCTCGACACCGTGCGACGTAGCGTGCGCGATGTCATCGACGCCGTCGCGATGCTCGGCATCGCCGAAGGCCTGTTCTGTGCCGAGCTCGCCGCCCGTCAGGGACTCGTCGTCGCCGCGGGTTCGACGGAATCGTTTCGCCGAGCTTTGCCGCTCGACACTCTCGGGAGGAAGGATTTGGCGACGACGTGTCGTCGTCTGGGGCTGTACACCGTCGGCGCGTTCGCGGATCTGGAGAGGGCCCGTGTCGCCGAGCGTTTCTCCAAACCGGTGTTGGAGCTGCACCGCGTGGCCCGTGGTGAGCTGAGTGAACTGAAGGATCAGCGCGACCCGCGACTCGCGAAGCGGCTGCGCACGCAGCGTGGCGGCGAAGAACTCGGCGACGAGCAGATTGGTTTCTTCGGTCAGCGTGCAGCGGGTGATGACCGGGCTCAGGCGGCGGCACACCGGGTGCGCTCGCGTTTGGGCGCCGATGCGGTCGTGGTCGCTTCGCTGTGCGGCGGACGCGTCCCCGAGGACCGTGCGACGCTCGTCCCCTTCGGGTCGCCGTCGGGCACGGCGTTGGACGACGCCCCGTGGCCGGGTCAGTTCCGGGCGCCGGCGCCGGCGATGACCCTGGCGCACCGGGTGGCGGTCGAACTTCGCGACGAGCACGACACGCCCGTGCGTGTCGAGTCGCGCGGGCTCTTGAACGCGCCACCGGTGTCGCTGCTCTTTACGGCGCGTACGCGCCGAGACATCGTCTGGTCCGCCGGACCCTGGCCGCTCATCGAGCGATGGTGGGTCATCAGCCGGCGCCGCGCCCATCTCCAGGTCGTGCTCGCGACCGGCGAAGCGCTACTGCTCGTCGCCGAGGTCGGTCGGTGGTGGGTGGTGGGGATCTACGACTGATGACGCTCTACGCGGAACTGCACGCGCACTCGGGCTTCAGCTTCCTCGACGGGGCGAGCGACCCTGAGGAGCTCGTGGGCGAGGCAGCCCGATTGGGATTGTCGGGGCTTGCTCTGACCGATCATCACGGCCTCTACGGCGTGGTGCGCTTCGCAGAAGCGGCGCGCGCGGTCGGACTCGCGACGATCTTCGGCGCCGAGGTGACCCTGGACGCCCATGACGACCGGACCGGCGTCCCCGACCCCACCGGGAACCATCTGGTGGTGCTTGCGCGCTCGCCCGAAGGGTACCGTCGCCTCTCCACCATGCTCGCCGAGGCGCATCTGGCGCGCGGGGAGAAGGGGGCTCCGCGCTTCACACTCGATGATGTGGCGAGCTGCGCCGGTGACTGGCTGGTGCTGAGCGGATGCCGCAAGGGTCCACTCACGCGCGCACTGATGGACGAAGGCCCCCGCGCGTCGCGGCGCGAGCTCGACCGACTGGTCGATGCCTTCGGCCGTGACCACATTGCAGTCGAGTTGTGGGATCACGGTGGGTTCGACGACGTCGCGCGCAACGACGCGCTCGCCGAACTCGGCGTGCGCGCTGACGTGGCGGTGGTGGCGACGGGCAACGTCCACTACGCCACGCCGAACGATTTCGCGCGAGCGAATATCCTGTCAGCGATCCGAGCGCGACGCACCCTCGAAGAGATGCAGGGTTGGCTCTGCGCGTCGCCGAGTGCGCACCTGCGCGGCGACGTCGAACAACGGCGCCGCTTCGCGCGCTGGCCCGGGGTCGTCGACCGGGCCGGTGCGCTGGCGGCTGCGCTGGCATTCGACCTTCGCCTGGTGGCGCCAAACCTCCCGACGTTCCCGACGCCCGCGGGAATGGACGAGCAGGGGTACCTGGTGACGCTGGTCGAACGCGGCGCGACCGAGCGCTATGGCGCGCGCGACGCCGAGCAGGTGCCGGGCGCGTGGCGTCAGATTGACCACGAACTCGGGGTCATCGGGGGGCTTGGCTTCGCGGGCTACTTCCTCACGGTCTGGGACATCACGGAGTTCTGTCGTCGCGAGAACATCTACTGCCAGGGCCGTGGTTCGGCCGCGAACTCCGCCGTCTGCTTCTCGCTCGGCATCACGAACGCCGACGCGGTGAAACTCAATCTCTTCTTCGAACGTTTCCTCTCGCCGGCGCGTGACGGTCCACCGGACATCGACGTCGATATCGAGTCGGGCCGACGCGAGGAGGTAATCCAGTACGTCTATCAGCATTACGGACGCCGCCACGCCGCCCAGGTGGCGGCGGTGATCACGTATCGGCCACGCTCGGCGCTACGCGACGTGGCGCGGGCCTTCGGGTTCTCCGAGGAGGAGGCGAACCGGCTGCGCGACAGCGTCGACCGCACCAGCATGACCGCCATGTCGAGCGAGGTGCCCGAGCTCGTGGTGACTATGGCGAATGAACTGTTGACGCGCCCGCGCCATCTCGGGATCCATTCAGCGGGCATGGTGCTCTGCGACCGGCCCGTCACCGAGGTGTGCCCGGTCGAGTGGGGACGCACGCCCGGGCGCACGGTGCTGCAGTGGGACAAGGACGACTGCGCGGCGGCCGGTCTTGTCAAGTTCGACCTCCTCGGTCTGGGCATGCTGACCGCCCTCCATCACATGGTCGATCTGGTGCGGGAGTACCACGGCATCGAGATCGATCTGGCCCGCCTCGACCAGGAGGTCGAGGTCTACGACCTGTTGTGCCGGGCCGACACCGTCGGGGTGTTCCAAGTGGAGTCCCGGGCCCAGATGGGCACACTCCCCCGCGTGCAACCCCGATGCTTCTACGACCTGGCCATCGAAGTCGCCCTCATCCGCCCCGGACCGATCCAGGGCAATGCCGTTCATCCCTACATCCGGCGGCGGAATGGGACCGAGCCCGTCTCGTATCTGCATCCGCTACTGCAGCCATCGCTGGAGCGGACTCTCGGCGTCCCGCTCTTTCAGGAACAGTTGATGCAGATCGCCATCGACGTGGCCGGTTTCTCCCCCACAGAAGCCGACGAACTGCGCCAGGCCATGAGCGCCAAACGATCGGGTGAGCGGATGGAGCGTCTCCGCGGCCGCCTCTTCGCCGGCATGGCCGCCAAAAACGTAGGGGTGGACGTGGCCGAACAGGTCTACGCCGCGCTGGCAGCCTTTGCCAACTTCGGCTTTCCCGAGAGCCACTCGGTGGCATTTGCCCACCTGGTGTACTCCACTGCCTGGTGCAAGGTGCACTACCCGGCTGCCTTCACCGCCGGGCTGCTGAATGCCCAGCCCATGGGGTTCTGGTCCCCCCAGAGTCTGATCGCCGACGCCAAGCGGCATGGAGTGGGGATCCGCCGCCCTGACGTGAATGCCAGCCGGGCCGGTGCCTGGATCGAGGAAGGTGCCGGGGCTGATCGGGACACTCCCGCCGTCCGGCTCGGGTTGTCGTCGGTACGTGGCATCGGGGACGAGGCGGCAGGGAGGATAGCGGAGGGCCGCCCCTGGTCAGGGATGGAGGACCTGGTGCGCCGGGCCGGCGTCACCCGAGCCCAGTTGGAGACGCTGGCCACCGCCGGAGCACTCGACAGCCTGTCCACCGACGCGGACGGCAGCACGGGCGGCGGCACCGGCGGCGGCGACCCCGGGGAAAAGCAGACAGCCCGCGGGAGGAACCGGCGATCGCTGGTATGGACAGCGGGAGCCGCGGCTCAAGCCACCTTTGACCGGCTTCCGGGGGTGACCACCGGGTCGGAGCCGCCGCCTCTCCCCGCTCCCACCCCCTGGGAGGGCGTGGCCGACGACCTGTGGTCACTGGGCATGGCCCCGGACACCACCGCCATGGACCTGCTCCGGCCCCGACTCGACGACCTGGGTGTGGTCCGGACCGACAAGTTGGACGCAACCCCGGCCGGCAATCGGATCACCGTCGGAGGCGTGGTGACCCATCGACAGCAGCCCGAGAGTGCGCACGGTGCGGTCTTTCTGAACCTCGAGGACGAAACCGGGATGGTCAACGTGGTGTGCTCCCGCGGCGCGTGGATCCGCTGGAAGTCTGTCGCCCGGTCGTCCCGCGGCCTTCTCGTGCGGGGTCGCCTCGAACGATCCGAGGGGGCGACCAACCTGATAGCGGAGCGGATCGATCCCATCGAGCTGGGCCCGGTCCCCCCGTCACGGGACTTTCGATAACAACCCGGGCCCGTCACCCTCTGGAGGGGCGCACCAATCGACTCAATCGGGCCACCAACACCTCGAGTACCAATTCACCCGGCAAGCCGGTCGAGCCCCGAAGATCGAGGTCGGCATCGGCCAACAACAGCACCGCCCGAGCGATGCCGGGCGTACCCAGGCGTCGACTCTGGGCCAGGGCCTTCTTGGCCGGGAACGGGCTCTGGAGCCCCAGCGCGCTCGCCGCCTCTTCGGGAGAGGTGATGCCCGAGCCGTCGAGTCGCAACATCTGGCGGAAATGACGATGGAGCGTGCTCATCACCACCAACGGGTGTGACCCCGAAGCACCGAGAATGCGATGGAGCACACCGAGCGCCTTGGCCGTGTCGCCGGCATCCAGCGCATCGGTCAGGTCCCACGGTGCGACCGATCCCGCCTCCCCCAAAAACGGTTCGAGGTCATGGAGCGACACCGTAGAGCCCTGGCCGTAGGCAGAGGCGAGGGATCCGAGCAACCCCGCCAGGCGACCCATATCCCCACCGAGATGATCGGCCAGGCGGGCGGAGGCCGGCCCGTCGAGCCTGACCGGTGCACCTTTGAGATGGGTAGCCAACCACTGGGTCCTGGCTTTGCCCCTTCCCACCGCGGTGTCCACCACGTCGCCGAGTGCCGCCGCCCGTTTGGTCAGCACCGGGGGAACGATCCCGCCACCAGCCATCAGCACCAGAGCAGTGGTTGGCAGCGGATCGTCGAGATACGTCACCAGTCGCTTGGCGTCGGCCGGCGACAACTGCCCGGCATCACGGAGGATCACCACCCGCCGTTCCACCAGAAATGGCGGCGTGGTGCAGGCATCGATCACGGCTCCGATATCCAGATCGTCGGTGGATGGCCCGCCGAATTCCTCGACCATCAGTGTCGGATCGCCTCCGTTCACCAGGCTCTCCACCAACCCATGGGCTTCCTGAGCCACCAGGGAGACGTCATCCCCCTTCACCAGGTACACGGCACGGACTTCAGTGTTCACGGCCTTCACCGGCCTTCCCGCCTGATGCGGAGGATGGCTTCCAACGCGTCGGACGCCCTCCGATTACCGGCCACGTCGTGGACCCGGACGATGCGGCAGCCAAGTGTCACCCCCAACGCAGTGGCGGCGATAGACGCCTGCCGACGATCCCCGATCCCGAGGCCCAGCGTCACCCCGAGGAACGTCTTGTTGGATGCCGAAAGCAGCAGCGGGTAACCGAGAGATGCCAACTGATCCGACGCACGCAGCAGGGTGAGCGATTGCTGAGCCGTCTTGCCCAGGTCGAGCCCCGCATCCAACACGATCCGATCGGGGGTCAAACCGCTTTCGATGGCCCGGTGCGCCCGTTCGAGCACAAACGTCCGCACCGCATCCACCACGTCGTCGTAGACCGGTTCCGGGTCGGGAACTCGGGGGGCAAGGCGGATATGGGTGGCCACCACCGTGGCGCCGGCCGCCGCCGCCGCCGTCAGATACTCGGCGTCAGCGAAACCACTGATGTCGTTGCCCACGACAGCTCCGGCGGCATAGGCCTCTTTGGCCACGGAGGCTCTCCAGGTATCGACCGAAAGGGGGATGTCGAATCGAGAATGAATCGCCTCGATGGCAGGAATCACCCTGTCGAGTTCCTCGGCTTCGGTAACTTCGGGGCCCGGGCCCGCCTTCACCCCACCGATATCGAGCAGGTCGGCACCGTCCTCCACCAGTGCCGCCGCCCGCCGCACCAGATCGTCCAAAGCGAAGGTGGCTCCCTTGTCGAAGAACGAGTCGGGGGTGCGGTTGAGGATCCCCATCACCAGCGCCCGGCTGCTGATGTCGAATTTCTGGTCGCCCAAGCTGAGGGTCGCGGCGTGCACGACCGTGACGCTACCGTTGCAACCGAGTGAGCGATAGTGAGCCTCACTCATGCTGCACCCCTTCTCGGGGTTCCCGTGTGGGTTCTGGCCTCAATGGATGCGGCCGGCGCCGAGGCTCCGGTCTTACGCTTCCTCCCACGGCATCGGATAGCCCGATGTCCTGGCCGTCGCTGCTCTCGCTGGCGGGCGGGGCCACGGCGCCAACTGCGCCGCTGCTGTCTTGGCTGGCGGTGTCCGGCCAGTCACGGAGGTTATGTGCTGCGTTGATGTCCCGGTCGACAATCTCGCCTGTCACTACACAGACGAGTTGTTTGGCGAGCTTCTTCGGTTCGATCAACCGGCACCCACATCCATGGTGGAGTTTCGACGAAGCGAACCAACGGTCGGCGATCGTCAGTGTGGTTCCTCTCCACGCCATCTTGTAGGTGAGTTGCGGCCTGATCTGGCCGAGTGCGGCGTCAGAGACAGAACGCCGGAATGCCCGACGGCCCATGCTCTTCTTCATGGCAGCGAGGTCGAGGTCTTCGACGACCACCTCGCTGTAGGTGTCCGCCAGCATCGTGGTGAGCTGGTGGGATGCCTGCTTCCGCAGGTGGACACACCTCCGGTCGAGGGATGCGAGCTTGGCTTTCGCTGCATCGTGTCCTCGGGAGCCGGGGATGCGTCCAGATAGTTGCCGACCGACCCGCTTCCGCTCGGTGAGCGTCGCGCGCAGTGGGGCGGGGTTCGGGACTTCGGTGATATCACCGTCAGAGTCGACGATGGTGGCTAGGACTCGCATCCCGAGATCGACACCGGCCCGGCCCCCTTGGCCGGAGCTGGATACTGGTGGTTTTCGACTATGCAGGAGAAGGAGACAAACAGCCGGCCCCACCTCTCTCGGAGGGTGGCGTTCAGGACACGGGCCTTCCCGACTTGAACCAAGCGTTCGATACGGCGGGTGTTCTCCTTCGACCGGAGGGCTCCCACCACCGGCAGGGTGACTGTCCGCCGGTCTGGATCGATCCTCATGGGGCCGGTGGAGAAGCGCACCCTGGCCTGGTCTTTCCTCTTGAATCGGAACTTGGGGAACCCGACCTTCTTGCCCTTCCGTTTTCCGGCCTTGGAGTCGGACCAGTTCTTGAGGGCGACACACAGGTCGGCGATCCCCGTGGAATACGCCTCCTTCGAGTTCTCCGACCACCACGGAGCCATGGTCGGCTTCTCGGCGTTGAATCGCTTCCGGAGGGCGTAGAGATTCCACTGCACCGAGGCGTGAGAGGGGTCGGTCTTTCGGGCGTCCATGTCCGCCTTCACTTGGGCGAGCGCCCAGTTGTAAGCAAACCGGCGGCCACCGAACTGAGACCGGATACTGGACGCAACCTGATGGTCGTCGGGCCACTCGACCTCGAAGGTGAACCCTCGGGCGATCCATCCATCGGGGATCTTGAACTTCTTCCTCGGAGACCGCTTCTTCTTGGACGTCACTGTCGCTGGATGAGTCACCACCGGATCAGCCATTAGAACCGCCTCTGGGTCCGGCGTCGACAGTCACGGCTTCGATGGCCTTGGCCGCCCGCCGACCAGCCGATCGCCGGCCGTACAGCCGGGCACAGAGCGAGGTCATCAGCTCGCCCATGTCTCTCACGAGATCGTCGTCCACTTCTGCGTCATCGACTATGACCATGCGGCGATGTTCAGCGTCGAGAGCAGCAGCCACGTATTCGGCTCCGAACCTGGCGAACCGGTCCCGGTGCTCGCCGATGACCGTGGTCACATCTGGGTCTCGGAGCATGGAGAGGAACTCAGCGCGCTTGCCATTGAGCGCGGACCCGACTTCGGTTACCACCGAGTCGATGGAGTACCCGTTCGATGTGGCCCAGGTGGTGACCCTGGAAACCCGTCGGTCGAGGTCGGACATCTGGTCAGCGGAGGAGACGCGGGCGTAGATCGCGGTCTTGCCTCTATGGGCGAATGCACGCTCGGTGAGGTCCCCAACCACGATGAGACCACCGACCCGTTGGGCTGGGACCGGCAACCTGCCTTCCCGGAACCACCGGTAGGCCGTCTGTGGATGGATATGTTGGGCCTCGGCCCACTCACGCAAGTTCATCGCCAATCACTATTGATCACGGGTGTGACAGCGGTTGGCAGCCCTCCGCCCGGGCCCTCGATCAGCTTCAGAACAGGCGGGCGGCCAATGCCTTGCGGTAACCGGCGGTCCGGGGATCGTCAGGGCCGAGCGTCTCCAAGAGATCGAGAAACTCCTGCCGAGCATCGGTGTCATCCTTGACCCGGTCGAGCAACCCGGCAAGGAGATCGTCGACCCCTTCACCGGACACCTCCACCTGCCGGGATGCCAGGCGAGCCTCCGCCAGCAAGCGGCGGGTCTCGGGAGTCTCCGGTACCCGGCCGAGCAGCGCGATCGCCTCGTCGGTAGCACCCCTGGCGGTGAGCAACCCGGCCAGGGTGCAGATGGCATCAGCATGATCGGGCTGGAGCTCAAGCGCTTGCCGAAGTGACTCCTCCGAACCGGTTTCACTACCGTGGGCCACGAGCAGGTCCACTTCGTTGGGCTGGGAGACCAACCCGGCGACGAAGTCGGTCACCGCCTGCTCGGATTGCGCGCCGATAAAGCTGCTCACCACTTTCCCGTCCTTCAGAGCGAACACGGCCGGGATCGACTGAACCTGGAAGCCGGCCGAGATGGACGGATTCTCGTCCACATTGACCTTCACCAGGGTCACGGCACCCTCGGTGGCGTCCACCACCCGTTCGATGATCGGGCCCAATGTCGTGCAGGGGCCACACCAGGGGGCCCACAGGTCCACCACTACGGGAACCTCCGCAGAGCGAAGGATGACCTCCTGGTCGAACGTGGCATCGGTGACGTCGATCATTGCCTCGACGATACCTTGACCCGGTCGGATCGAGGGAAGTCCGCCCCGCGGGTAGCGTCGTGTCATGAATGCAGCGCCACCGGACAGAGCCAACGTGGACGCCGTGGAGGGGATCGACGCCCCCGCCGTGTCCGCCTGGATCGCATCGACAGTGCCGGGCGCCACACCGCCGTTCTCCTTCGAACTCATCGCCGGCGGACGATCCAACCTCACCTACCGGGTTGTCGACGGCGCCAATCGCTCGATGGCGTTGCGACGGCCGCCGGTGAGCCACGTGCTCCCGACTGCCCACGATATGAAACGAGAGCACACGGTCATCAGCGCCCTCGGCCAGACCGACGTCCCGGTTCCGCGCACGCTCGGCCTGTGCGTCGACGACTCGGTGAACGGGGCGCCCTTCTACCTCATGTCGTTCGTGGAGGGGCACATCGTGCGCGATGAGACGGCGGCGGCCGAGCTCAGCGAAGCCAGCCGTGCACGCGCCAGCCTTTCGATCATCGACACCTTGGCCGAGCTCCACAGCGTGGATGTGGACGCGGTGGGCTTGGGCGAGTTCGGGCGGCGCGAGGGTTACATCGCCCGCCAGCTCAAGCGCTGGCATGGACAGTTCACCCAATCGACGGTGGACGGCCAACCCGGGCCCGCGGTCATCGACCGGGTCCATGAACTGTTGGCCAAACAGATACCCGAGCAACAGAGCATCGCCATTGTCCACGGCGACTACCGGCTCGACAACACGGTGCTCGACGACGACGGGAACGTGGTGGCCATTCTCGACTGGGAGATCTGCACGTTGGGGGATCCGCTGGCCGATCTCGGCCTGTTGATGGTCTATTGGGCCGAACCCGGGGACGGGGAGGTCGCCCTGGTGGGAGTGGCTCCGACCAGTTTGCCCGGGTTCGCCACCCGCGACGAACTATTGGACAGGTACGCCACCGCCTCCGGCCTGGACGTTTCCGGAGTCTCGTACTACAAGGCATTCGGCCTGTGGAAGCTCGCCTGTATTCTTCAGGGGGTACATGTCCGTTATGCCGGTGGTGCGGCAGCCGGTGACCGGTCGGGTGTCGACCAGTTTGCATCCCACGTGGGGAAGCTGGGCGAGCGGGCACTCCTCGAAGTGGAGTCACTATGACCGACCATCAGAATTCAGATCTCTACCAAATCGACCCCGGGTGGGGAGAGCCCCCGGGCGAGCGGGTGGATCGACCGGTACTCATCGTGGCGTTGGACGGCTGGGTGGATGCCGGACTCGGATCCTCGGGGGCCATCACCGAAATGCTCAGTGCCACCCCGACCATGAGGGTCGCCTCGTTCAACACCGAAGCTCTCATCGATCAACGGGCCCGGCGCCCGATCGCCCGCATCGTTGACGGCATCACCACCGAGCTCAGCTGGCCCACCATCCGGATTCTGGCCGGAAAGGACCGGGTCGGAGCGGACATTCTCTACCTCACCGGGCCAGAGCCCGACTTCGGATGGCGGTCATTCATCGATGGCGTAGTCGATTTGGTGCAGCGGCTGGGCGTGCGAACCGTCGTCGGCCTGGGGGCCTTCCCGGCTCCGACTCCCCACACCCGCCCGGTGCGCCTGGCGTCCACCGTGCCACCCCAATCGTCGGAACTGGCCGGTCGGGTCGGCTTTGTCCAAGGGACCCTCGAGGTCCCCGCCGGGGTGCAGGCCGCTCTCGAAGTGGCACTGGGAAGAGCCGGGATACCGACCATCGGACTGTGGGCCCGAGTACCACACTACGTCTCGGCCATGCCGTTCCCCGAAGCCAGTGCGGCGTTGATCGAGGGCATGTGCGCCATCACCGGCATCGTCTTCGACACATCTTCGTTGCGGGCGGCGGGCGAGGCCTCACGACATCAGGTCGATGAGCTCATCTCGGGCAACGCCGAGCACGCGGCCATGGTCCAGCGCCTGGAGACCTCCATGGATTCCGAAGAGGGGGACCCCTTCAGGTTGGGGGATGACGTACCCAGTGGCGACGAGATCGCCGCTGAGCTCGAACAGTTCCTCAGAGGCGAAGGGTCGTAATCCCGCTGGCAGGCACCGGCACCGGCAACGCGGCCGAGGTGGTCCACGTGGCGGCCGGGGACGAACTGTTGTGCTGATTGTGGACCAGGTGTTCGGCGTAGATCGACAGCGCCACAAAGATCACGACCACCAGCACCAGCACAATGATCAGCTTCGTCCACGGGTTGGACCGACCCTTGGTGGCCACCCCGGGGATGCGCGAGTACACGGACCCGGGTGTGGATGACGATCCCGGAGAACCCGGCGATGTCGAGAATATCGATGACTTTCTGGGTTTCGCAATCGGCGCCGATGTCGAGAATATCGGGAGCTCGGTGACGATCTTCTTCATCTCGTCGATGGTCGGCGCTTCGGCAAGGTCGCTCAGCCTGGTCTCGTAGTCGTAGGCACCCAGGAGCCCGCGCTCCATGGCACTGTCGAGGAGACGACCGTACAGTTGGCGATCATCATCAGTGACCGGTGGTTGGTGATCTGTCGGTTGGGGACCCGCCGAAGGTACGGGAACTGTCCCGGCAACATCGAGTTCGGGGATCGGACCCGGACCCGCGACCTCGTGGCGTTGGCGCCCGTCACCCGGTTGGTCGATCACCTGTGAATTGTGGGTCATCGCGCCGATTGGTGCAACTACTGCCGAGCAGCATCAACCGATGCATCGAGTGTCATCACCGTCGGCATGGCGTAGTCACGGCGATGTCATGGCGTAGTCACGGCGATGCCACGGACTCTCACCATCGTCATGAGTGGTCGGCGGCGCTACCGTGTCCGGATGGAAATCGATGGTGGTATCGGGTTTGACCCGAGTGGAGTCATCGAGGCGGCCAAGCAGGCCGAACTCGTCGGGTATGACGGTTTCTGGGTGCCGGAGACGGTGCACGACCCATTCCTCCCACTGGTGCTGGCCGCCGAGCACACCGAACGCATCAAGCTCGGGACGGGTATCGCCGTGGCTTTCGCCCGCAATCCCATGAACCTGGCAGTCATGGCCAACGATCTCCAGACCCTGTCTCAGGGTCGTTTCCTCTTGGGGTTGGGATCCCAGATCAAGCCGCACATCGAGAAGCGGTTCTCGATGCCGTGGTCGCACCCGGCACCGCGGATGCGTGAGCTGATCTTGGCCATACGGGCGATCTGGGCCAGCTGGTCCGACGGGAGCCGCCTTGCCTTTCGCGGGGAGTTCTATCGACATACGTTGATGACCCCGATGTTCGACCCGGGACCCAATCCGTATGGGAACCCGAAGATCTTTTTGGCAGCCGTCGGCGAAAAGATGACCGAGGTGGCCGGTGAGGTGGCCGATGGATTGTTGGCCCACGGCTTTACTACCGAGCGGTATCTCCGAGAGGTCTCGATTCCGGCTCTCGAGCGTGGCCTGGCTCGAAACGGGAAGACCCGGTCCGACGTGCAGATCTCCTATCCGGGCATGGTGGTGACCGGGACCAATGAACAGGAGTTCAGCGCGGCCATCAAAGCCGTCAAGACCCAGCTCGCGTTCTATGGGTCCACCCCCGCCTATCGCCCAGTCCTCGAGCTTCACGGCTGGGGCGAGCTGCAGCCCGCATTGAACGTGCTCTCGAAACGCGGCAAGTGGGATGAGATGGCCGAATTGATCGACGATGACGTGCTCAACACCTTCGCGGTGATCGGTGAGCTCGATGAGATCCCCAAAAAGATCCTGGCCCGTTTCGGCGACGTGGTCGACCGCTTCAGCTTCTATGCCCCGTACCACCTCGATCCCGAAAGGTGGGCCGAAGTGCTGGCCGGCTTCAAGGAATGAATCTTGGCGTCTTGGCTCGGCTACGGCGGGACATTCGGCCGGATCTCATGGGATCACTCCGTTCCTCAGATGTCTGCCGAGGCAGCGGTGCCCGCCTCGGTTTGGTCAGTCCGAAGAACCGTCCCGGGCTGCGTGACGGCGGTGTCGGGAAGGAACCGCATTCCAAAGAGGTCCCCGCTCACATGGTCTACTTATTCGGCAATCGACCACACTTGGGATAGGGGCCGTCGTTGCGGCTCATCAGCCATCAAACCTGAGACGGCTTCAGTCCACCGAACGGGCAGGCCCTCTCTCGCGGTGATCGTGTTGGCATCGCTCCAATGCCACAATTTCGATTCTGCCCACCGGCGGCTGCCAACATCTGCGTCCTGATCGAACCCCAAATTATTCCGCCTCGCGGCGAATTGAGAACTGAGACGCGTTCCAATTCGCCGCGAGGCGGAAAGAATCGAGCGACAGAGACCTCCGTCGATCAGACGACGATATTGACGAGCCTGGGAGGTCGAGAGATCACCCGCCGGGGTGCGGCACCAGCCAAATCCTCGACCACTCTGGATGAAGCCAACGCCAATTGCTCTGCTTCCACTTCCCCGATGGCGGGATCCACCTCAATGCGGTCGCGGACCTTGCCGTTCACTTGCACGACCAGGGTCACCATCTCTTCAACCGCCAGCGTCGGATCCGACACCGGCCACTGGCGCTCATGGATGTGGTCCCCGTGCCGGCGTTCCCAAGCTTCGGCGGAGAGATGTGGAGTCATCGGGGCCAATAGCAACAACAGTGTGTCCACCGCATCCGCCACCACGTCGGCGTGCCCGCCGGCTCGGGCGTAGGGCTGTACGGAATTGACGAATTCCATGCAGGCGGCCACTGCGGTGTTGTACGACCAACGCTCATAGTCGCGGCTCACCCGGTCGATCAGCCGGTGGGTGGCCTGTCGGATGCTCAGGTCTTCAGCCGTCAGCTCGCCGCTCCGCCGCTCCGGAATCACGTCATCGGAGGGCACTGCCAGCCGCCAGACACGGTCGAGGTAGCGTCCGCAGCCATCGATGACGCTATCGGTCTGCGATGTCCAATCCACATCGTCAGACGGAGGTCCGGCGAAGAGATGAAACAGACGGAGCGCGTCGGCACCGACCGTCGTGAAGTAGGTGGACGGGGCAATCATGTTGCCCTTGGACTTGGACATCTTCTTTCCGTCCAGCCGGATCATCCCCTGGGTGAAAAGTCTGGCAAAGGGCTCGCGCAACCCTTCGGGGGCCAGGCCGACGTCAACCAACGCCTTGGTATAGAAGCGGGCATAGAGCAGATGGAGAATGGCGTGCTCTATCCCCCCGATGTACTGGCGCACCGGCATCCAGTGACGGGCGATCTCGGGATCGAACGGCTTGTCAGGTGTCCAGGGGTCGGTGAACCGCAAGAAGTACCACGACGAGTCCACGAAGGTGTCCATGGTGTCGGTCTCGCGGGTCGCAGGCCCCTCGCAGATCGGGCAGGTGGTGAGGCGGAACTCGTCGCTGGTGGAGAGTGGTGACTCGCCGGTAGGGAGGAATTCGACATCATCGGGGGCGAGCACCGGAAGCTGGTCCTCGGGCACAGCCACAATCCCATGGTCGGGGCAGTAGACGATGGGTATGGGGCAGCCCCAGAAGCGTTGCCGGGAGACCAGCCAGTCGCGTAGGCGGAAGTTGACCTTGGCCCGGCCAATTCCCTTCGATTCGAGCCATTCGGTGGCCCGCGCCTTGGCCGTCGGGATATCAAGCCCGTTGAGCCACTCACTGTTGATCTTTTCGCCAGGGCCGGTATAGGCACCCCCGGGCCCACCATCGGGACCCCCGCTCTCATCCCACCCGTCGGGTGGCTGAACGGTACGCACGAACGGAAGCCCGTAGGCGTGGGCGAAATCCCAGTCCCGGGTGTCCTCGGCGGGGACGGCCATGATGGCACCGGTGCCGTATCCCATCAGCACATAGTCGGCCACGTAGACGGGGACAGGCTGTCCGGTGAAGGGGTTGATCACGTAGGAGCCGGTGAAGGCTCCACGTTTCGCAAGGCTGACCGCACCATCTTCGGACATCCGCTCGATATCGGTGCTGGCCGCGGCCCGGGCCCGCAGGTCTTCGACCTCTGTCCGGTGTTCGGGTGTAGTGAGCTCATCGACCAGGGGGTGCTCGGCGGCGACGACCGCATACGTCATGCCAAAGGACGTGTCCGGCCGGGTGGTGAATACGGTGAGGACCAGTGCCGGATGCCCGTCGGATCCGTCCCGTCCCTCGACGACCAGGTCACACTCGGCCCCTTCTGACCGGCCGATCCAGTTGCGCTGCATGGTCTTGACCCGTTCGGGCCAGTCGAGATCGTCGAGGCCGGCCAACAACTCGTCGGCGTACTTGGTAATCCGGAAGAACCACTGTTCCAGATCGCGCTTGATGACCAGGTCACCCGAGCGTTCACAGGTGCCGTCAGCCAGTACCTGTTCATTGGCCAACACCGTTTGGCAGCCCGGGCACCAGTTGACCGGGGCATTGGCCCGATAGGCCAGGTCGTCGGCCAGCAACTTCTGGAATATGACCTGATTCCATTTGATGTACTCGGGGTCGTGGCTATGGATCTCGCGCCGCCAGTCGTAGACGGCCCCGAGGGAGGTGATCGACTCTTTCAGTTCGACGATCCGTGCATCGGTGAAGATCCGGGGGTGGGTGCCCGTCTTGATAGCGGCATTTTCCGCTGGCAGTCCGAACGAATCGAAGCCGAACGGAGACAGGACGGCGTACCCGAGCATGGTCCGGTGGCGGACGAGCAGATCCCCAAAGGTGTAGTTCCGCACGTGGCCCATGTGGGCCGGGCCTGAGGGATAGGGATACATGGTGAGCACGTACCAGGGAGGGCGGGGATCGTCCGCATCCACTTCGTAGGTGCCTTCGTCGGCCCAACGCCGCTGCCACTTCTTTTCGATCTCGACGACGTCGTAGGCCCGTGCCATAGGCGACGATCGTATCGGGGTCCAAACCTGGTCCCCGAAAGAGAGCGCTGACTGGCCTTCGGGAATCAGGCATCCGTCGGATGGTGGCCTCTTCACTGGGAACGCTCACTTGCTGACACTCCCTATGAGCAACATTCGACATCGTGCTGGGTTCCCCGGGTTCCAAGACCGCACCACGACCGCGGAAAGCCATACAGATGGCGATCGGGGCAGCATCGGTTGCCACTGCACGTAGCCCGAGGCCTCTCGGCACGCTCGTATGCACCCGACGCACCGAGTAGGGCGGCCCAACGCGCCAAGGCGCCCCCCTGGGGAGACCACGGGGCCGGGTACCCGTCCCTGCACGGTTCCTGACCGGTTCGGGCGCCGTCCGGTGGAGTGCTGATAATGTGGCATGCCTTCGGGGGCGTAGCTCAGCTGGTAGAGCGCCTGACTGGCAGTCAGGAGGTTCGAGGGTTCGAGTCCCTTCGCCTCCACCGAGCGGGACGGTGCGCGAACCGCATCGTTCTCAGGGTGGCCCCCACCAACAGGAACACGGAAGATCGGGTGGATGGCCTGTCGGCTGTCCACCCGGATTTCGTGGATGAGCGCCTGGAGCAGGGTCTTGACTGGGGCAGGGTCACCGCTGGCAAGGGCCTCGGTCACCCGGTCACGGAGCGCCGACAGTTCCTCAGGCGATGGGGCAGTCAGGTCGGCCTCGTCCATTTCGTCCGACAGGACCTCACGACGGACTCGCAGGGCTGTCGACTGGGAGCCCAGGGCTTTCACTCGTTCGCCGCAGATCGCCTCGGGCATCGCCCCGGTCTCGAAGGCCCGGAGATAGCGGTCGATCCCGGCGTCGACCTTGGCCAGCTCGGCATCGAGTGCAGCCAGCTCTCCTTCGTGGCGTGAGTGTCCGAGCTGTGCACGCCCGTGGGCTTCGGCCACGGCGTTGGCGAACAGGTCGGTGTCCTCGTAGGCGGCGAGGAGCGATTGGACCACGGCGTCGTCGAGCGCTCCGGCCGGCAGCCGATCGGACGAGCAGGTCTTCGTTCCATTGCGTTGGCGCCCGCCACAGGTGTAGTAGCGGTAGGTGGCGTTGCGCCCGGTGGCCCGTGTTCCGGTGAAGTGACAGCCGCAGCCTCCACAGACCACCAAGCCGGTCAGCAGGTAGTCCGAACTGTTGGAGGCCCGCTTGGACACGTCCTGGCCGCGTTCGGAAAGAATGGCCTGGGCGGCATCGAACAGACTCTTCTCGACGAGGGGTGGATGGGTGCCCTTGGACCATGTGCCGCGGAAGTGCACCTCGCCCAGGTAGGTGCGGTTCTTAAGGATGGTCAGGATCGCCTTGTAGGTCCACGGCTTGCCCGCCCGGGTGGAGAGGCCCGCGTCACGAAGCCAGTTGGCGATGGCGTGGGTGCCGAGGCGCTTGTTGACATAGAGGTCGAAGATGACCGGGAGCAGCGGAGATTCGGCCTCGTCGACATCGAGGGTGCCTTCGCCCTTTGCTGCCCGGTAACCGAAAGGATGGCGCCCGCCGCACCAGCCACCTTGGGAGGCCTTCCGTTCCATGCCGGCGATCACTCGGTCGATGATGGTGGCTCGCTCGAACTCGGCGAACACCCCGAGCATCTGGACCATCATCCGACCGGCAGCCGACGTGGTGTCGAACGGCTCGGTGGCAGAACGGAACCCGACCCCTGCCGCGTCCAGGGTCTCCAACACTTCGGCCAACCCGCGGACCGAACGGGACAGCCGGTCGACCCGGTAGACGAGGAGGAGATCGAACCGTCCAGCTTTGGCGGCACGCAGCGCGTTGGTGAGTCCGGGACGTTCCAGCTTGGCCCCGGACATCTGGTCGGTGAAGGTTCCTGTCAGCTCCCAGTCCTCCTGGCTCGCCACATAGGAGGCGAGTCGCTCGGACTGGGCGCCCAACGAGTAGGGCTGGTTCACCTCGTCGGTCGAGATCCGGGTGTAGGTGGCAATCCGCACGTGAGACTCCTTTGGTGATCAGACCCGCTCGGTGACCTTCAGACCAGAGCCGTCCCCCTGGGAGGACAGCGGTTGCCGATGGCGTGGTGAGTGATCCTGGTTCAGTATCCCCGATGGGTGCGACGCCTGCGGGCAAGGCGGAATCGGTTGATGCTCGGGTAATCGCGGATCGGTGCTCAAGAGGTCGGAAAGAGTCGGCCCGCACCACCGTCCGGCATCCAGGGTCGCTCCGGGGCGCCGCCACGGTGATGGTCGGCACAGCCGTCGCCTCGGGCGCCTCGGCTCCATCACCGGTCTACGCTCCTCGCTCGGACCGGGTCCGCCCCTTGACCCCGGCCGGCGGTCCTGGCATCTCGTCACTCAGGGAGCAAGGTCGGGCCTTGCTCCACAGCGGAGCAGAACAGAGCTGGTCCTGTTTGCCCGATGGCCTCGGTGATGGGATCGCTGCCGTGATTGGCCAGTGGCCGGTGGGGATCAGTGAGGAAGGGCACAAGCAACTCGGCCAGCGCCTCGATGGCGTGGCGTTCCTGATCGGCCGAGAGGTCGACAAAGGTGGCCGGGCACAGGTGGATATCCGTGGTGTCTGCCGACAAGGAAGAAGAAGAAGACGACGACGACGATGACGATGATGAAGACGGATGATCGGGCCGGGGAGCCTCCTTCGGTCGAGAAGTGCCCGGTCGATTCGATCCCGGTCGAGCACGAGCGGATCTACGTGGGCGATCTGATGGGGTCATCGTCATCTCGCCCAACCTCTCGGCCGGCCGCCATCTGGCCGGCTCCGAGCTGGTGCTGATCTGTCCTTACCCATGTCAGGCCACCATCCCGGCGATGACGTTCCGCCTCCGTCGCCGGAGACGAACGACAGATTCCCCGGTGTGGTCTGCGACTTCGGCCACGGACATGCCGAGCACTGCGGTCGAATAGAGCACCGTGGCATCAGCTGGCGTCAACCCGTGTCCGGTGGCGTCGATGAGCTCTGCTGCCAACAGCTCCTCGCCGGTTCGACCGATCGAAGCCGGGATCAGGTCCAGAGCGTCAGGGGAGTCGACGCGCCGACAGCGGTGCCGGCGTTCGCTGGCCTGCAGTGTTCGCAGCCTCGTGCGGACTCCCGACAACAGGTCACCGGCGGCGTAGGGGTGGGTCGTCCCCGACCACGTGATGATCTGCTCCCAAAGACACGAGATGGCGTCGACGAAGAAATGATCGAGATCGCTCCACGGACCGTCGGCGCTGTCGATGAGTCGGGACAGTGCGACGACACCAGGGATGAGCGCCTGGATGATGGCCCGGGGGATGAGCACGTCGACACCAGAGCTTCGCAACATCGCCGCGATCACGGCTGCTGCCTCGTTGCGGGACAGCTGGTGTGACGAGAGCGAAAGCACGTCGACCAACTCGACGAGGTCGTTCACCTGGAGATGGGCGATGACCGGTTCGCAGGCAGCCAGGCGCTGACATGCGGTCCTCGATGGGGGAGTGGTCCCGATGGCTTGCCATTCGGTTCGGAGTTGTCTGATCGCGGGGGAGTCCATGTCGACCACGATGAAGGAGAGGGTTCATCAAACCCCTCATCAAAACCATCATCACTAGAAGAAAATCGAGATTTCTTTCCTGAACCGCGAAAGGCCAGGTCAGAGAACTGACGACGAGAATGGCCCGAATAACCCCAGGTGGGAGGGTTCATCACTTCGGTGATGAAGGGGTTCATCACTTTGGAGGCGACGTGCCCCTCCGCCGCCGCACAGCAGCGCCAAAATGGGAACGAAATCGGTCTTTCCCCAGGTGGGAGGTCTCATCACTTTGGTGATGAGGGGGTTCATCACTTCGGTGATGAAGGGGTTCATCACTTCGTCTCAGCTCGTTGACCGCGGGGCCGTGATGGTGAAGTCGGCTTTCCCGGGTGACCGGCCACACCGACGCCGTTCGGCGCTCGGTGTGATGGATCGGTACGGGGACACGGTTGGTGGGCCCCTCTTGATCTCCTCCCGCTTCGGTGTCACACCGTCACCAGCCCACTCAAAGGTCACTGCGGAATACGGCTCGTCCCCGGAGATCGCCGGCACTCCGGCGCCGGGGTCGGCCTTGATGTCCTCGCTCGGCCTTCGGCCGTCCCTTGACCGCTGGTGCCGGTGTGGGAGGTTGGCTCGCAGGGCTTGATGGCGGACCAGGCGGGGCAAGAGGCGCCCCACCAGCCATCAACCATATGACCATGAACGACTGGGCGGCACTACACCGCGTTGTCGTCGACGAGGACGCGGACAAAGTGGCCTCAACACGGTCGGCTCCGACCGTCTGGAACCACATGATCCCTCCGGGTGCCCCTGGCTTCATCGCGGAAGTTCTCCCGGTTGCCCGTCGAAGTGGCGCCGTCCGACCCAGTTCTAGAGATGAGCCAACGAACAGAATCCCGACCGGGCGCCTCGCGTGCCAGAGACAGCGCCAACCATCTGACCGAAGGGTCCAGGATCAGAGGTCCCGCGAACGCCCAGCCCAGGGGGTTCATCACTCCAACCATGAGACCGATGATGAGCCCGGGACGGGGATCACAGATCCGATCGACCAGTTCGATCGTTAGGGCACCTGAATCGGCATCGTCCCAGCCCAGGCGTCTCATCATTCCGACCATGAGCCCGATGATGAGCGTCGGTCAGGGTCCACAAATTCGGCCGACGTCCGGGCTGAACGGGGCACCTGAATCGACATCGTCCCAGCTCAGAGGTCTCATCATTTCCGTGCCAGGGGTTCACGACTGTCGAACCAGCCCGTCGATCCGTTGTCCTCCTGTCCTTCGGCGCGAATGAACTCGCTCTGCTCCATCTGCTGCCTGACACCGGCCCGTACGGTCGACCGACCGGCGAGGGGTTGTGCTCTCGTCTTCGTCGTGATCGACGACGACATACGGCCTGGTCACAGCGCGAACGAGCCGCTGGCATCGTCAGCGCCGGCTTCCGGTCGCGGCTCGACAGTCACGTCCTCCCGTCGCAGCCAAGTCGAACGAGAAGGAACAACGACGAGCCCGGAGGGCTCACGTTCCAACGTCTCATCGCTCGGACTGCACTCGTTCACGGGACCGTGGAAGAGCGGGAGCAAGATGGGCGAACAGGTGACCTGTTTCGCGAGAGCAAGATAGGCGATCAGCATGGCTGATCGTGTTGGCGTGGCCGCCGGCCTTCGCCGGGGCCTGTCCCCGAAGGCCTCGGGGTCGCTGCGCTGGCGAAACGGAGCAATCCATGAGGGCACAGGTCGTGGGAGCGGGAGCGAGCAGTGTTCCGGTGCGCCAAGCCAGGCTCCGGTGACCCGCGGGACCACCGTCACCCCCACCTCCGGGACCGGCATCCCGACCGGGACGGTCACCTTCAAAGTCGGGGCTGTCACGCATGTCGGTGCCTATTCGCTGAGCCTCTAACTGACGACGACGACGAGAACAGGA
>PKXA01000088.1 GCA_003133325.1 Acidimicrobiaceae bacterium
CATCTTCGCCTTCGGGGACGCTGCCTTCCATGGTTCGACCGGCAACCTGAGCCTGGTACTCCCGGTCGTCGACATGGCAGTGGTGCCGGGTGGGGGTGGCTACTGGATGGTGGCGGCCGATGGCGGAATGTTCGCCTTCGGCAGCGCCGGCTTCTACGGCTCGATTCCGGGGGTGTTCGCCGGTCAGAACAACGGACAGGACTGAGAGGACCCTGTCCGGGCGCCGGGGTGCCCTCGTTCGACACCGCCTGGCGATAGTGTCGGAGACAACGTGCACGAGTCACCGTCAAAAATGGGAAGAGGGCCCCGGCGGCTTCGCACTGCGGTAGCCGTGCTGGTGACCGCGTCGCTCAGCGTGCCGATGGGACTGGTGCTAACGGTGGCCACCGCCTCGGCGGATTCGCTTTCGCCATCAGTGGTAACCCTCACCGGCCACGGCTACGGCCACGGGCACGGTATGGGCCAGTGGGGAGCATTGGGGTACGCCCTCGATCAGACCCCCTATCAGTCGATCGTGGCGCACTACTACGGCGGAACCACGTTGTCGTCCTTGAGCGACACGGCAGAGGCGACCCAGGTCCACGTCGAGCTTTCCGAGAACAACGGCAACACGGTCATCGTCACCTCCGGGTCCCCTTTCACGGTGGCAGGTTTGTCGGTGCCGCCCGGGCAGGCTGTGCTGATGACCAACAACGGCACCGGTGGATCGTGGAATGCCATCGTCGGCGGCGGGTGCGGAGGCCCGTGGAACGGCGCGGTGGCGACCGACGTCACGAACCCCACCGCGGTGCCGAGCCACAACCCCGACTTGGGCGATCCGTCCACCGGAACCAGTGCCCTCCAGTTGTGCCAGGGGGGTAGTGGCGGCAATATCACCCTGCGAGGAAACATCGAGGCGGCCGACTACCAAGGTCAGTCCCGCACCGTCAACATCGTGCCTCTCGAGGAGTACGTCGCCGGTGTCGTCCCCAATGAGTCGTCCTCCTACTGGGGCACCCTGGGCGGTGCCGGGCCCCAGGGCCAGCCGTGGGGATTTCAGGAGCTCGAAGCCCAGGCAGTCGCGGCCCGTTCGTATGTGATGGCCGGTCTCGGTTCGTACTTCGGCTACGCCGATACCTGTGACCTGAGTTGTCAGACCTACCAGGGGACGAAGAACGAGAGCACGCTCGGTGACCTGGCTGCCTCCGGTACCGCCGGCCAGGTGATGGAGTTCCCCGGTGGGGCAGTGGCGTCCACCCAATACTCGGCATCCACCGGCGGTTATACCAATCCCGGCGCCAACTCACTCGGGTTCCCCGCTGTTCCTGACGCCGGCGACTCGGTCTGTGTCCCCGGGGCGTGTAACCCCGACCACACCTGGAAGGCATCGGTGGCGGTGCAGGACATCGAGGCCGACTGGCCGCAACTCGGCACCTTCGAATCGTTGAACGTGACGGCCCGCAACGGATTCGGTGACTGGGGTGGCCGGGTGACCTCGTTGACGCTGGTCGGGTCCAAGCAGAACGTGCAGATGTCCGGCGACCAGTTCGCCGGGACCCTGGGGCTGATGTCTGATTGGTTCACCATCTCCACTCTGCTCAACAAGCCCATCGTCGGCATGGCTGCCACCCCTGACGGGAAGGGCTACTGGGAGGTGGCCTCCGACGGCGGCATCTTCGCCTTCGGCGATGCCAGCTTCCATGGATCCACCGGGGCACTCACCCTCAACAAACCGGTGGTGGGCATGGCCGCAACCCCTGGCGGGAGGGGCTACTGGCTGGTGGCAGCAGACGGCGGCATCTTCTCCTTCGGTGATGCGTCCTTCTTCGGTTCCACCGGGGCGATCGCCCTCAACAGGCCGGTGGTGGGCATGTCGACCTCGGCCGACGGGCACGGCTACCGCCTGGTGGCTTCCGACGGCGGCATCTTCTCCTTCGGTGATGCCGCCTTTTATGGATCGGTGGGAAACCAGGCATTGGCCGCACCGGTGGTGGGGATGACCGCCACCCCCGACCGGTTCGGCTATTGGATGGTCGCCTCCGACGGCGGCATCTTCTCCTTCGGCGATGCCGTCTTCTTTGGTTCGCCTTCGGGGGAGTAGGGACGGACCCGGTCGACCGCCATCAGCGCCATCAGCGCCGTCACCGCCGTCAGCAGGTTCAGTCAGCGCTGTCGGTTGGTCGCACTTGGGTGCTGTCAAGGCTCGAAAATGCCCGTAGTCGACTGATCGGACCAAGCCGCCCGACGTTGACTCCCACGTCGGCGGCGGTCATCATCCGAAGATCCCCTCGGCTGTTGCCGTATGCCCACAGACGCGGAGAGGACTCGTCCACACTCGCGACCCACTGCTGGAGGCGCAGTAGCTTCTCTTCACCTCGACAATTCTTCCCGTTGTAGCGTCCGGTGAGGCGACCATCTTCGACCTCGAGTCGGGTGGCGATCACATGCTCGGCTCCGAGCAGGCGTCCGGCTTCGCGTACGTAGCTTTCGGGAGAGGCCGACACGATGACCGTGTGATCTCCTCGCTGCTGGTGCCAGACAAACCGTCGGTGGACATCGGCGCGCAGGTGGCGGGCCAGGTGGGCTTCGGCGAACTCGATACTCACCGCGTCGAGATGGGATGTCTCGACGCCGGCCAGGACCAGTCGGAAGAGGCGCTCTTTGGTCTCGTCCGCCACCGTGCCCCCGGCCAGAGCGGCATGGGCCAGGCGAGGGGAGAGGGCGAGTGAGGCGGTGACCACCGACCGGCGACCGGTGACGGCAGAAAGGAAGCCGAACACGCTGCCACCGGTGGTGAGGGTGCCATCGAAATCGAATGCGGCGATATCAGGCATGGGCCAATATATTGCCCGCAACCGGCGGCCGGCTCGACCATGCCCGGTTCGCCGGCCGAAGCCACCGTGGCCAGGAAACTTGACCTATCAGGTCGACAATAGGTGTTCCTTGGTCTATCCTGACGCAGACGGCGGGATCGTGAGGGTTGCGATCCGGGCCGGAGCACCGGTCCACCGAACACATGAGGAGAAGCACTATGGCAATTCGACTGGGCGACATCGCCCCCGATTTCACAGCAGAGACGACCGAAGGAACTGTCCGTTTCCACGAGTACCTCGGGGACAGCTGGGGAATCCTCTTTTCTCACCCCAAGGACTTCACCCCGATCTGCACCACCGAGTTGGGCGGGTTCGCCAAGGCCAAGCCCGAGTTCGACAAGCGTGACACCAAGCTGATCGGGGTGTCCGTCGACGACGTCGTCTCGCATGCCAAGTGGGCAGAAGACATCAAGGAGACCCAAGGCCAGGCCCTGAACTTCCCGATCATCGGTGATGAGGATCGTAAGGTCGCCGACCTGTACGACATGATCCATCCGAATGCCAACGACACCCTTACCGTCCGGTCGGTGTTCATCATCGGGCCCGACAAGAAGATCAAGCTCACCCTGACCTACCCCGCCTCGACCGGTCGCAATATCGACGAGATCCTCCGGGTGCTCGACTCGTTGCAGTTGACCGCCGACTACCAGGTGGCCACTCCGGTGAACTGGAAGGACGGGGACGACGTGGTCATTTCCGGAGCGGTCTCCGATGAAGAGGCCAAGGAGCGTTTCCCGAAGGGTTTCAAGGCCTTGAAGCCCTATCTGCGGGTGACCCCCCAGCCCAACAAGTAATTCTGCCGCCGACCCCGGTTGGCTTCACAGTGCGAGTGCCCGAATCCGGCCCTGCGGGGCCGGATTCGGCGCGTAGGCTTCAGGCCGGGCGTGCCCGGTGCCGCTGATACTGCTACCATCGTTTGGTCGACGAACCCCGTCCGTCGCCTTTTCCGAACATCCCAGAGGTCGACCCAGCACATGCCCGACAAGCAGGCAACCATCGCCGAGTACCGGCTCCACGAGACCGATACCGGTTCACCCGAGGTGCAAATCGCCATTTTGAGCGAGCGCATCACTCACCTCACCGAGCACCTGAGGGTGCACAAAGGTGATCACCATACCCGCCATGGGTTGCTGAAGCTCATCGGCCAACGCCGTCGACTCCTCGAATATGTGAGGAACAACGATGTCGAGCGCTATCGGGACATCATCGGGCGCCTCGGCCTCCGCCGTTAGGCGGCCACCGTTCGCTTCGCCCGGCCTTGGCCGGGCGAAGGCAATTCTTCCACCGGCAACTCGCTGTTGGACGCCAGGTCGACACCGTGTCGACCGGCAGTAGGACCGGCAAGCCGCATCGGCGGCAGGCCGTAGACAGACAGACCGGGCTCCTGCAGAGGTCAGTCACCAGTTGCCGAATACCCGGTTCGCTACCACGACGGGGTGCTCGACAACTGGGAACTGGCTCGGGGGGCCCCCGAGCAAACCAAGGAGCGTCATGTCAGACGCCATTTCAGTATCGGCACCCATCAGTGGTACCGACCGCACACTCACCTTCGAGTCGGGAAAGTTGGCCCAACTGGCCGACGGCGCCGTCCTCGGCCGTATCGGGGACACCGTGTTGCTGGCGACAGCCACCGCGTCCCGGTCGGTCCGGGAGGGGGCCGACTTCTTCCCCTTGACGGTCGACATCGAGGAACGCGCCTATGCGTCCGGAAAGATCCCCGGATCGTTCTTCCGGCGGGAGGGCAAGTCCTCGGATCAGGCCATCCTCACCTGCCGGCTCATCGACCGCCCCCTCCGCCCGTCGTTCCCCAAGGGTTTCCGCAACGAGGTCCATGTGGTCGGGACCATCTTCGGGGCTGACCAGATCAACCCGCACGACGTCCTGGCCATCAATGCCGCCTCGGCTGCACTGATGCTGTCAGGGATCCCCTTCGACGGCCCGATCGGCGCTGTCCGGGTTGCGTATTCGACCGACGGCGTGTGGATCCCGCACCCCACCTTCGAAGAGGGCAACGCCTCGACCTTCGAGCTGGTGGTGGCGGGCCGGGCGCTCAGCGATGCCGACGACGCCGATATCGCCATCATGATGGTGGAGGCCGGCGGCACCGAGCGTTCGTTCCAGTACTACGACGAAGGTGCCCCACAGGTCACCGAAGAGGTGCTGGCCGACGGGCTCGAAGTGTCCAAGACGTGGATCCGCGAGTCGATCGTCCTGCAGCGCAAATTGGTGGCGGCTCACATTGCCGATCGTGGCGCCATCGTTCCTCTCGAGTTCTCCACCCTCTCCGACTACGGGGATGACGTGTGGGAGCGGGTGGTTGCCACCGGCTCGGAGTCGGTTGCCGCGGCCAACGCCTTTACGGCCAAAGCCGAACGGAACGGTGCTCTCGACACAGCTACGGCGACGATCGTCTTGGCTCTTTCTTCCGAGTTCCCCGACCGTGAGCGGGAGATCAAGGCTGCCGTCAAGGGGCTCACCAAGAAGCTGGTGCGCAAGCGCATCGTGGAAGAGGGCATTCGGATCGACGGGCGGAATACGACAGAGATCCGCCCACTGTCGGCCGAAATCGATCTTCTGCCCACCGCGCACGGTTCGGCGCTCTTCCAACGGGGTGAGACCCAGGTGCTCAATGTGACGACTCTGGGCATGCCCCGGATGAATCAACTGCTCGACACCATCACGCCGGTGGATTCGAAGCGGTACATGCATCACTACAACTTCCCGCCGTTCTCGACCGGGGAGACCGGCTTCATGCGCGGCCCGAAGCGTCGCGAGATCGGTCACGGCTTGCTGGCCGAGCGGGCGTTGCTCCCGGTTGTCCCCTACGAAGAGGACTTTCCCTACACATTCCGTTTGGTTTCTGACGTGTTGGCCTCCAACGGCTCCACGTCGATGGCATCGGTGTGTGGATCGACGCTGTCGATGATGGCAGCCGGCGTGCCGTTGCGGGCACCGGTGGCCGGCATCGCCATGGGTCTGGTCTACGACGATGGCAACTACGTGACCCTCACCGACATCCTCGGCGCCGAGGATGCATTCGGCGATATGGACTTCAAGGTCACCGGGACCAAAGACGTGGTCACCGCTCTGCAGCTCGACACGAAGATCGACGGACTGCCGGCGGACGTGTTGGCCAAGGCCCTCCTTCAGGCCAAGGACGCCCGACTGACGATTCTCGAAGTCATGGCCGGCGCCATCGCCGAGCCCCGCGGTGAGGTGGCCTCATCCGCACCAAAGATCATCTCGTTCGAGATCCCCATGGACAAGATCGGTGAGGTCATCGGACCCAAGGGCAAGGTGATCAACGCTCTCCAACAGGAGACCGGCGCCGATATCGCCGTGGACGATGACGGCATGGTCGGCACCGTGACCATCGGAGCCAAGGATGGCAGTGCCGTCGAAGAGGCTCGTCGGCGGATCTCGACCATCCTCGACCCGCCGTTGGCCGAGGTGGGTGCCACCTACCAGGGCAAAGTCGTGAACATCACCAAGTTCGGAGCATTTGTCAACATTCTTCCGGGCCGGGATGGGCTGTTGCACATCTCGAAGATCGGACGCGGCAAGCGGGTGGAGCGGGTCGAGGACGTGCTCGAGCTCGGTCAGCCGGTGGAGGTGAAGGTCGACGACATCGACCCACAGGGCAAAGTGTCGCTCTCGCTCGCTGGTGAGCCTTCCGGGGACGAGCGATCCTCGGCTCCGGGGCGTCCCGACAGCAATAGGGGAGGTCGTGGCGATGGTGGAGGTCGTGGCGATGGTGGAGNNCGTGGCGATGGTGGAGGTCGTGCCAATCGTGGCGATCACGCTGACCCGGGTGACAGCGTCCACTCCGATCCGATTGCCTCGACAGAGCCCCGGAGTGTGTCCACTCCTGCCTCGGGCGCCGCATCGTTCGAAGACTCCTTTCAAGCGGAGCTCGTTCAGGAGTTCGGCGAACTGGGTCCCGCTGGGGCTGAGCCGTCCGAGCGCTCGGGCGGAGGAGGCGGACGCAACCGGGGTGGTCGCCGTCGTCGGTGATTCGACCAGGTTGACCGGGACTGTCAACTCATGATCCGTACCGACATGCTGTCGTCGGGTGTGGCATTGGCCACCGAGCGGATGGCTGATGCGCGATCGGTGTGCATCGGATTCTGGGTGGGTACCGGCTCCCNNGGGAGCCGGTACCTCCCACGTTCTCGAGCATCTCCTCTTCAAAGGCACTGAGGATAGGTCGGCCGCGGCCATCGCCGAGGCGGTCGATGAGGTCGGAGGGGACTTCAACGCATTCACCACCAAGGAGTACACCTCCTTCTACATCCGCTTGTTGGCTGAGCACCTGCCCCTGGGGCTCGACATCCTCTCCGACATCATGTGGCGACCGGCCTTGCGAGATTCCGATCTCGAGGCCGAGAGGTCGGTCATCCTCGACGAGATCCTCATGCATGCCGATGAGCCTTCCGACCTGGCCGCGGAACAGAGCTCAGCCTGCTTGTTCCCTGATCACGCCTTGGGCCGTGAAGTACTCGGTACCCACGAGTCGATCGAGGCGATGACCGCCGCTCACATCCGCCAATTCTTTGCCCTGCACTACCGACCCAAGAACATGGTGGCAGCCATTGCCGGTGACCTCGAGCACGACGATGTGGTCGCAGGTCTCGATGCCCGGTTCACCGGATCGTCAGGGGGGTCGTCTCCGGAGCGCTCCGCCCCGGGCGACACCGTCATTCCCTTGCAAGTGATCAGACGCGGGACCGAGCAGACCCACCTCATCCTGGGGATGCGCTCGGTCGATCGGTTCGATCCGCGCCGCTATGCCCTTGCCATCCTCAATCACGTCCTGGGTGGCGGTCTGTCGAGCCGGCTCTTCCAGGAGATCCGGGAGCGACGTGGCTTGGCCTACTCGGTCTGGTCGGAACGGGTTGCCTATCACGACGCCGGGGCGGTCAGCGTGGGGTTGGGTACCTCTCCGGACCATGTCTCCGAGGTGTTGAAGATCGTGGCCGACGAACTCGGGGCACTGGGCGCGGATGGCATCACCGAACGTGAACTGGCGGTGGCCAAGGGCAATCTCCGGGCCGAGACCATCTTGGCCTGCGAGGACTCCGGGGCTCGGATGGGCCGGATCGGGGCGGGCCTGTTGCTCCACGGCGAGGTGCTCAGTATCGACGAGGTGTTGGCCCGGGTAGAGGCAGTGACGCTGGCCGAGGTGCACTCCGCCGCCACCGAGTTGGTGGCAGCACCCCGGACTCTGTCGGTGGTGGGGCCTTTCGACGAGTCGGACTTCGATACCGACACGCTCGGCGTGCGCCGAGGCTGAAGCGCACCTCGCCTCAGGGACACCACGACCGCCGACGATAGGGTTGGTAGCTATGCGAGTCGGAGTGGTCGGAGCCGGGGGGAAAATGGGCCGAGAGGTGTGTCGCACGGTGGGTGCTGACCCGGAACTCGAGCTGGTGGCAGCCGTCGACCCCCTACTGGCCGGGATCGACCTGCGCCAACTCACCGGGGAGGACGCCGGGGGACTCTCGATCGAAAGGGATCTCGGGGCGCTGGTGGACGCCGGTGTCGAGGTGGTGGTCGACTTCACCCGGGCAGACGCGGCGAGAGACACGCTGGCGTGGTGCGCGGAGGCCGGGATCCATGCTGTGGTCGGTACCACCGGGTTCAACGACGAGGACATCGCCACACTGGAGCGTCTGTTCGCCGGTCCGGAGCGGGGAGCACCCAACTGCATCGTGGCCGCCAATTTCGCCATTGGGGCGGTGTTGATGATGCGGTTCGCGGAAATGGCCGCGCCGTGGTTCGAAGGAGCCGAGATTGTCGAACTCCATCACGATGGGAAGCTCGATGCCCCGTCGGGGACGTCCATGCGGACGGCAGAGCGCATGGCGGCAGCTCGGGCGGCCGCTGGGGTCGACGAGTTTTCCGGTGACCGGACCACCACGGTGATGGTCGAGGGTGCGCGGGGAGGTGCGGGCCCGGGGGGGACACGGATGCATTCGGTTCGTCTGACCGGCCTGGTTGCTCACCAAGAGGTCATGTTCGGCGCGGTCGGCCAGGGCTTGACCATCCGGCACGACTCCTATGACCGGACTTCCTTCATGGCCGGTGTGGCCCTCGCCATCAAAGCGGTGGCGACCCGAGACGGCCTGACCCTGGGGCTCGATCCTCTCCTCGGGTTCTGAATCAACCGGCTCTCGATGGAGGACACCCGCCAGCGGATCATCGAGGCCACCTACGCTTGCGTGGCCAGGTGGGGTGTGGCCAAGACGACAGTGGAAGATGCGGCCCGCGAAGCCGAGGTATCACGGGCCACCGTGTACCGGTACTTCCCTGGGGGCCGCGACGAGCTGATCCATGATGTCGTGGTGTGGGAGCTCTTCGCCTTCTTTGGTCGCCTCTATGATGAGGTGCAAGGGGCCGAGAGCCTCGAAGCGGTGATGGAGCGGGGCATTCGCTTCGCCCATCGATCGATTCAGGAGCATGAGGTGTTGCAACGGGTCATGCAGACCGAGCCGGAGACGCTCCTTCCCACCATCACGGTGGAGAGCAATCGGATCCGGGCCGCCATTGCCGGTTTTCTGGTCCCGTACCTCCATCAGCACGGTTTGGCGCCCGGGGTGGACCCTGATGAAGCCGGCGACTTTCTGGCTCGAATGGTGCTCTCCTACATGGGATCACCCGGTCGATGGGATCTCGACGATCCGGCTCAGGTGTCCGAGTTGGTCCGTGGCGAACTACTGGCCGGCGTGGTGGTCGGACCCGAGCCCGGAAAGCGGCCCGACTGAGCCCGGGGCAATCTTTGACAATGAGACAAATATCGACCTACTGTTCCAAATGTGGTGGGACCGGGGGTACGGCTTCGAGTCGTGCAGGGAGAGTTGCAGCCTGATGCCAACATGGCACCGGATGCATCGCCGCCTACCGGGGTGCCCGATCGGGTCTCCCCCCATCGGATCCGTATCGTCGACGCGGCCCTGGACTGCATAGCCAGGCAGGGCACGGCCAAGACCACTGTCGACGATGCGGCACAAGGTGCCGGCGTGTCGAGAGCCACTGTCTACCGGGTATTCCCCGGGGGCAAAGACGATCTGCTCGGTGCGGTGGCCGAAACCGAGATGGCCCGGTTGTTCTCCGCCCTCGGCGCCCGGATGGGGGCGGCCGAAGAGCTTTCTGATGTGCTGGTGATCGGTATCGTCGAAGCGGTGACCCGAATCACTCGACATCCGGCCCTCAACTACATGATTGCCCACGAACCGGACGTGGTGCTCGGTCGACTGGTATTCGACGAGTCGAACCGTCTTCTGGCCACGGCCAGCCGTTTCATCTCCCCATTCCTCATCCGATGGATGGACCCGGAGGAGGCCGCCCGGGTGGCGGAGTGGGCGACCCGCATCGTGCTCTCCTACTGCATCGCCCCGACCGGTGAGATGGACCTCACCGACCCGGCCCGGGCCCGCCACCTGGTTCGCACATTCGTGCTCCCCGGGATCAGGGCGCTCCGCGTCCCTGACCGGTCCCAACCGGTTGACCTCGTTCCCATTGCCGCCGATCGGGCCAAGCACACCGGCAGGGTCCACCAAGTCGATTATCTCCAGACCTACTCAACCAACACCACACATTCCGAGGGGGACGTGCAATGAGCATCGATATGAACAGCACCAATGACATCATCGGCCGAGAGGACATCGACGACTTCGAGGCGATTCTGTCTGTGGTCGGCACCGAAGACGCCGATGGTAGACACGCAGTGCACTCCGTCTACGACACCATCTTCACGTGGGACTATGAGAAGGGAACCCGACCCAAACTCGAGAAGCTCTACGAGAAAGCCAAGAAGGCCCAGTGGAACGGTCAGACCGATCTGCCCTGGGACACCGACGTCGATCAAGAGAAGCTGATCGTCGAAAACGCCGTGGCCACCGGTGGGTTTACCGCCGGAATCGACCTCACCGGTACCCCTGCTGAGAAATGGTCGGAGAAGGAGTGGATCCAGTTCGGGGTGGAGAGCCAGAACTGGACGTTGTCGCAGTTCCTCCACGGGGAGCAGGGTGCGCTGGTGTGCACGGCCAAGATCGTGGAGTCCGTCCCATGGATCGATGCCAAGTACTACGCGGCCACCCAGGTGATGGATGAGGCCCGGCACGTGGAGGTATTTGCCAAGTACCTCGACGACAAGTGTTCGGGTCATTACCCGATCAACGCCCATCTGCGGATGCTCCTCGACGACATCATCGCTGATTCACGGTGGGATATGACCTACCTGGGCATGCAGATCATGGTGGAGGGATTGGCACTGGCCGCCTTCGGGTTCATGGCCCAGATGACCCAAGATCCTCTCTTGAAGCAACTCCTGCGTTACGTGATGGCCGACGAGGCCCGCCACGTCGCCTTCGGCGTGCTCAGTCTTCAGGAGTACTACCAGGGTCTCAACGCGGCCGAGCTGCGTGAGCGCCAGGAGTTCGCCTTCGAGGCCGCGGTGCGCATGCGTGACCGCTTCCTCCAGCAAGAGGTGTGGGACCGCATGGGCATCGACCCGAAAGCCATCGTGCCTCTGATTCAGCAGGCTCCTGAGCGGGCTCAGTTTCAGGCGCTCCTCTTCTCGAAGATCGTTCCCAACTGTCGCAAGCTCGGTCTCCTCGACGCCGCCGATGGATGGCTGCGGACCAAATTCACCGAGCTGGGTGTGATCGAGTTCGAATCATGGGAAGACACTGGCGAGGAGTACGACTCCTTTGCCGCGGTGCCGTCCAAGGACCAGGTGGCCTCGTAACGTCGCCCACGGCTACCAGTAGGAACCGGTGGCGTCCGCCCCTGCTGGTAGCCTGCCCCACTGTGGCGCCAACTCCGCAGATACACCTGAAGAGGGGCTGAGACGATGGCGCGTTTCGGCTCGGTGGTGACAGCCATGGTCACTCCCTTCGATGACAATGGTGGGCTCGATGTGGACGGTGCCGTCGTTGTGGCCCGGCACCTGATCGCCACCGGGTCTGACGGCTTGGTGGTGGCCGGCACCACCGGCGAAGGTCCGGTGCTGACCGACGGCGAGGCGCTCGATCTGTTCCGGGCGGTGGCCGAGGCGGTGACCGTTCCGGTGATTGCCGCCACGGGCAGTAACGACACCGCCCACGCGGTGACGTTCACCCGTTCGGTGGCGGGCATCGGGGTGGACGCGGTCCTCATCGTCACTCCGTACTACAACCGGCCGTCTTCAGCAGGGCTGTCGGCCCACTTCCGGGCGGTGGCGGCGGCCACCGACCTTCCGGTGCTCCTTTACGACATTCCGATCCGTACCGGACGCCGCATCGGATCGGATCTGCTCACCAGGTTGGCCTCCGAGGTCCCCAACATCGTCGGTGTGAAGGATGCCACCGGCGACGTGGCCGGGGCCGCCCGGGTGGTTGCCCAGACCCCCGAGCAGTTCGAGGTGTATTCAGGGGACGACTCGCTCACCCTCCCGTTTCTGGCTGTGGGAGGGGTGGGGATCGTCAGCGTGGCCTCCCACTGGGCGGGGGAGGCAATGGCCGAAATGGTCTCATCGTTCAATGCCGGGGACCTTCGGGGGGCACAGTTGGCCAACCATCGTCTGACGGAGTCGTATGACTTCGAGAGCTCAGACCTGTTCCCCAATCCGGTCCCGGCCAAAGCCGCCTGCCGGGCCCTGGGCCTTCCGGCCGGCCAGTGTCGTCTCCCGCATCCCGAGGCGCCCGAGTCTCTGGTTGCCGACGCGCGCGGCGTCATCGAGCGCCTGCACCAATCCTCACTGAATGGTCAATCGGTTGCCTGATCCGGGTCGGAACGAGAGGTCCAAGAAGCAGGTGGACAAAGGCGGGGATCAGGCTCGAAGGCGATCACCCGGCAAGGACAACGTGGCGAAGGGCACCGATCAGAAGAAGCGTCAACAGCATCCGAACCCGTCGGCACGTGTCGCAGTGGGTTCCAAAGGAGCGGCTCCGGTCCGCATCGTGTTCCTCGGTGGTCTCGGTGAGATCGGGAGGAACTGCGCCTGTATCGAGGTGGACGGCCGCATTCTCATCCTCGACGTGGGAATCATGTTCCCCGACCCGGACATGCCTGGCGTCGATCTGGTGCTTCCCGACTTCACCTACCTGCGCGAGAACGCCGATCGGGTGGACGCGGTCATCCTGACCCACGGGCACGAAGATCACACCGGCGGGTTGGCGTTTCTGCTCCGTGATTTTCCGGTGGACGTCTACGGTTCCGAGCTCACTCTGGGTTTGGCCCGGAACCGGGTGGACGAGGCCGGACTGGCCAGTCAGGTCACTTGGATTCCCGTCCGCGACGGCGAGCGTCGGCGAATCGGGCCCTGCGATGTCGAGTTCATACCGGTCACCCACTCGGTGCCCCAGGCGTTCGCCACCGCCTTTCATACTCCTCAGGGTGTGATTCTGCACTCGGGGGACTTCAAGATCGATCTCCATCCCGTCGATGACCGGCGCACCGATTTGGCCAGGATGGGAGCGTTAGCCTCCGACCCGGGTATCCGATTGCTGCTTTGTGATTCGACCAACGCGGAAGAGCCGGGATTCACACCGTCGGAGACCACGGTGGGGGCCACCCTGCGCCGGGTGTTCCTGGCCCGTCCCGACCGACGGTTCGTGGTGACCTGCTTTGCCAGCCATATCCACCGGGTCCAGCAGGTGGCCGACGCCGCCATCGCCGGTGGACGAAAAGTGGCAACCCTGGGTCGTTCGATGCAGAAGAATGTGGCCTTGGCCCGGCAGCTGGGCATTCTCGAGATCCCCGACAGTGCACTGGTGGATATCGAGCGGGTGGACACGCTGCCCCCGGGGCAGGTGTGTGTGATCTCCACCGGTTCGCAGGGTGAGCCGATGTCGGCCCTCTCCCGGTTGGCCGTGGGTGAGAACCGATTCTTCAAACTCCGCGAGGACGACGTGGTGGTGATCAGCGCTCACCCGATTCCCGGAAATGAATGGTCGGTGGGACGGGTGATCGACAGCCTTCATCGCCGGGGGGTGGAGGTCATCCACTCGGGGGTGGAAGCGGTCCACGTGAGTGGGCACGCACGCCAAGGGGAACTGGCCATGCTGATGTCGGTGACCCGTCCGGAGTTCTTCATCCCGGTGCACGGTGAATACCGTCATATGGCCAACCATGTGCGGTTGGCCAACTCGATGGGGATCAGCGGGGACCGGATCCTGTTGTGCGAGGACGGAGACGCGGTGAGGCTCGAGGCATCGGGTCTTCATCGTGACGGCAGCGTTCCCGGGGGGTATCTCTTCGTCGACGGAAGCTCGGTGGGTGACATCGGCCACGGAGTTCTGCGCGACAGGAAAGTCCTGGCCGAGGACGGCGTGGTGATGGCGGTGGCCACCATCGACCTGAAGCGGGGGGAAGTCGTCGGCACCCCCCAGATAGTCACCCGTGGCTGGGCCTACGACGACGACACCGATCGTCTGCTCGATGAGGCGCGGGTGGCAGTGACCAAGGCATTGGAGAAGGCTCTGTCCGCGGGAAGCCAGGACCACGAATCGCTCAACCGGGTGGCACGGAAGGCGCTCGGCCAGTTGGTCGGGAACCGGACCAAGCAGCGCCCGATGATCGTCCCGGTCATCGTCACTGTCTGACAAATCCCGGGGAGTCCCCGTAGTCGGGGACCCCACCGAGTAACCTGGTTCCACTGTGACGACCGCCACGAAGCGACCGGCGGGTCGATCCGGCGCGGCGCGGTCGAGAGCCAAGGCCGCAGTTCCGGCTCGGTCCCGTTCAGGAGCAAGATCCGCCTCGAAGAAGGGATCCACGGCCAAAGGCCGGGGCCGGGCGCGGACCGGGCGTGGGCAACGCCGGCAACCACCGAACGGGATGGCGGCGGGGATGTGGGACGTGGTGGCCGCTCACGGCGCCGACGTGTGGGGAGTGGTGCTGGTGACGGCCGGCCTCCTTGCCGTGCTGGCCATGTACGCCGATGCATTGGGCCCGGTCGGCCAAGGGGCGAGGCATGTTCTCGGTGACCTCCTGGGATGGGGAAGATTTCTGGTGCCGGTGGTGGCGGTGGCGGTGGGTATCAGGCTGATTGCCGGCCGCAATTCGGAAGAACCCGTTCCGGGACGGGATCCCAGCCGAGCGGTGCTCGGGGGGACGCTCACCCTGTTGGCGACAGCAGGTTTGGCCGGGTTGGCGGGGGGATCACCCAGGCTCGGGGCGTCGACGGCCAGCCTGTCGTCCGCCGGCGGTTGGGTCGGTGCGGTGATTGGCAACCCCCTTCGGGCCGGTCTCGGTGGTTTCGGTGCCGCCACCGTATTGATGGCGGTGATGGTGTTGGCCATGGTGCTGTTCACCGGGGTGTCGGTCAAGACCGCCGCTCACGGGGTGAGCGTGGCGGCGCGGTGGGCATTCGACGTGGCTCGGGGCGGCCCCGGGGGGAGATCGGATCGCGTCGAGGCCGACCCAAATGATGGCCAACCCACCGACCCTTTCGGCCGGGCGATATCCAGTGGAGACGAAACCGACGTGAACGAGGGGATTGCCACTCGCAACCCCGACCCCGAGATGGGGGTGGTTCCCCGGGTGGCGTTGCCGGTAACCGCCGATTCGGTGTTGGACCCGGATGGATCGGGTGGGCCTCCGGACGTGGCGGCCCTTCCTGAGGCCGCCACCAAGGCCGGCAAGGCCTCCCAGCTCGAGATGAAACTGGGTCCGGGTGCCGGCGGTTGGCGCCTACCCCCGCTCACCCTCCTGAAGAGGTTGAAGCCACAGGCTGTCGACGAGCGCGAAGTGGATGCCGGCGGCACCGCCCTGGTGCACGCGCTGGCCGCCCATGGCGTCGAAACCCGGCTGGTAGGCCACACGGTCGGGCCGTCGGTGACCCGCTACGAGCTCGAGCTCGGGACCGGCGTCAAAGTGGCCCGGGTCACCTCGTTGTCCAGGGACATCGCCTACGCGATGGCCTCGCCCGACGTGCGCATCCTTGCGCCCATCCCCGGCAAATCCGCCATTGGTGTAGAGGTTCCCAATCGCCGTCGCCAGTTGGTGGCGTTGGGGGACATCCTGGCCTCGCCCGAAGCCGCCAAGGCCCATCATCCATTGGAGGTGGCGCTGGGTCGCGATATCGCCGGCAATGCGTACATGGTGAACCTGGCCGACATGCCCCACCTGCTGGTTTCGGGATCCACCGGGTCGGGCAAGTCATCGTGCATCAACTCGATCCTCACCTCCATCCTCATCCGGGCCACTCCCGATCAGGTGCGCCTGATGCTGGTGGACCCGAAACGGGTGGAGCTGGGGCAGTACAACGACCTTCCCCATCTGCTGACCCAGGTGGTGGTGGACCCGAAGAAGGCGGCCAACGCCCTGGCCTGGGCGGTCAAGGAGATGGAGCGCCGCTACGACCTCCTGGCCGAGGCGGGGATGCGCGATATCACCGGGTACAACATTGCCGTCGATGGTGGCCAACTCGAAGATCACGAAGAGGCGTACCGGCTCCGCATGCGGGGCACCGGGTCCGCCGATGACGAATCCGAGCAGTCGGCCGAGGAAGAAGAACGGCGTTACCAGAGGCTGCCCTTCATTCTCATAGTGGTGGATGAACTGAACGACCTGATGATGGTGGCCGCCCGGGACGTCGAGGACTCGGTGTGCCGGATCGCCCAGATGGCGCGGGCGGTCGGGATCCATCTTGTGCTGGCCACCCAGCGTCCGTCGGTCGATGTGATCACCGGAGTGATCAAGGCCAACATTCCATCTCGCATGGCTTTTTCGGTGTCGTCGCTGGCCGACAGTCGAGTGATCCTCGACCAACCCGGGGCCGAGCGGCTCATCGGCAAGGGCGACATGCTGTTGGTGACGGCATCGTCGTCGAATCCACAGCGTCTCCAGGCACCGTGGGTGGGAGAAGACGAGGTTCGGGCCGTCGCCGCCCACTGGAAGCGTCAGCGGCCGATGGAGGTGGTGGCCGGTATCGACGAGGTGGCCCGAACCGGCCGCGCCGGCGAACGGGGCGCCGATGACGATGACGAGGAGTTGTTGGCTCAGGCCATGGATCTTGTGGTGAGGTCCCAGTTGGGGTCCACATCGATGCTGCAGCGCAAACTTCGGGTGGGGTTTGCCCGGGCCGGCCGTCTGATGGATCTGATGGAGCGCGGCGGCGTGGTGGGACCTTCAGAGGGATCCAAGGCCCGGACGGTGTTGATGACTGTCGAGGAACTCGAAGAGCGTTGATCGACAGCACAGAGGTGGAATCGACCGTAGGACGATCGAGCTCCGAACCTACCGATCCACTTCCGGCCGACAACGGACGGGGTGGTGGGCGCCACAGCGAGCGTGGGTCACATCGACTCAGGTGGTCACTGGTGACCATCGGGGCGGTGGTGGTGGTCGGAATCGGGTCGGTGGAGGCGTGGCACGTGACCCGACCCCTTCCCGCACCGGCATCGCAATCGTCGCTGACCTCCGTGAAGGTTCCCGGTGGCCCGCCGGTCCTTCCGTGGCCGTCCAAGGGACAGGGCGCGGTGCAGGTCCCGGCACTGGGATTCGCGGCCAATTCGAATGGGACCACTCCGGTGCCTATCGCCTCGCTCACCAAGTTGGTGACGGCGGTCGTGATCCTTCGCGATCACCCGGTGCCAGCCGACGCCAGTGGGCCCTCCATCACCATGACTGCCTCGGATGTGGCGGAATATGACAAGGACGCTAACAACGACGAATCGGTCACTGCGGTCGCGGTCGGCGAAGTGCTGACCGAACGCCAACTCCTCGAGGGACTACTGGCCCGATCGGCCAACAACATCGCTTTCACCCTTGCTGTATGGGATGCGGGGAGCGAGGCGGTGTTCGTGGTGAAGATGAACGCCTTGGCCGCCTCGTTGGGGATGACCAGCAGCCACTATGTCGATGCCAGCGGTTTCGACCAACACTCGGTGTCCTCCGCCGTCGACTGCCTGAAAGTGGCGGCGGCAGCCATGGCAATTCCGACATTTGCCGAAGTGGTGGCCAAGTCATCGGTGACGCTTCCCCTGGTCGGCACCCTTCCCAACCTCGTGACCGAAATCGGCTCCAACGGCGTGGTCGGGATCAAATCGGGGTACACCTCGCAAGCCGGTGGCTGCATGGTGTTGGCGGGCGAACGGGTGATCGCCGGTCGACCTGTGCTGGTTCTGGCCGTGGTGATCGGGCAACCGGTGCCGCCGCCCATCGTCCCCCCCACCACGACCACCACGACCACCACCGTCCCGACGGTACCGATGGGGGCAACGCCGCCTCCCGCCACCTCGCCTCCCACCACCTCGCCGCTTCCCACCGCTTCACCTCCCACCACCACACCGGTGCAAGATCTGACAGTTCCGGATCCGGAGCGTTTCACCCGGCCGGCGGCGGAGTCGTTGCTATCGGCGGCCGAGGGCGCAGTGGTCCCGGCGCTTCTCAGTGCTCCGGGCAAGGTGGTCGGCACAGCCACGTCCACCTGGGGAGGCATCCATCACGAGGTGGCGGTGGACACCGCGGGCCCAGCCATGGTGCTGGCGTGGCCGGGACAGACAGTTGTCGCCACCCACACATTGTCGGTGCCTCCCGGCGGGCGGAGCGGTGAGCGGGTGGGGACGGTCTCCTATGTACTCGGAACCCAGCTCGAGTTGGTGCCGCTCCGCCTGTCCGAGACTCTTCCTGAACCGCCGTTGTGGTGGCGCCTGATTCACCGGTAGGCGATTCCCCGAGGCTGTCCCGGACAGCCCCGGCCGGGTTGGTCCCGTCCCGAGGCACGTCTGACGAGTACCCTGACGTGGTGCGAGCACGTGCCCCAGCATCGTCTGCCAATCTCGGCCCGGGATTCGATACCCTTGCCGTTGCCCTCGATCAATACGTCGAGGTCGAAGTGGAAAAGGCCTCCCGGCTGATCGTTCGATCGGTCGGAGAGGGTGCAGGCATGTCCGACGACCCTTCTCATCTCGCTGCCCGGGTGGCGATCGACGTGGCCGGGACGGACCGCCTGGCGATTACCGTCCGGTCCGAGATTCCGGTGGGAAGAGGGCTCGGATCTTCCGCCGCCCTCGCCGCGGCCGCCGCGGCCGCAGCCGGGGCCAAGGATCCGTTGGCCGTGGCCGCCTACATGGACGGGCACCCCGACAATGCGGCTGCATCTGTGGTTGGTGGCCTGGTGGCCGCAGCCATGGTCAAGGGCGCGGTGCGGGTAGTGCGCCTCACGCTCGATATCAGCCTGGTCTTTGTGGTCATCGTCCCCGATCTCAGCTTGTCGACCGCGAAGGCGCGGTTCGCGCTCCCCAACGAGGTCACCCGCGAGAATGCCGCCTTCAATCTGTCCCGCATGGCTCTCCTGATCGCCGGGTTGGCCGACAGCCGGGTACTGCTGAAGGAAGCCACCGAAGACCGACTCCATCAGGATTTCCGGAGTCCGCTCTTCCCGGCGGCACCGATTCTGCTGTCCAAGCTCTCGGCCGGTGGCGCCCTGGCCGTGTGTTGGTCAGGGGCCGGGCCCTCGCTGCTCGGGATCTGCCGTCGTGCGGATGGGGCCAAGGTGCAAGAAGCCGCCAAAGAAGCGATGGCCGAAGCGGATGTCCCGGGAAAGACGCTTCTTCTCAGGCCGGACATGCACGGACTGATCGTCGATCGAAACGGCTCTGATGATTTTTGGCGTGATCGCCGGCCCTCGTGGTCCGCCGACGAGCAAGGCGATACGGACAAGGCCGGCAGTACGGCACCCGACGGCGGGGGCCAGTTCTTCGACTTTGACGGGGACCGGTAGTTTCCACCCGTAGGATCTTGGCCGTGCCGTCTCGCCCATCGAAGGAATTGCAGGCAATTCCCAATCCGCATCCGGGGCGTCGCTACGAGGTGCGCTGCGATACACCTGAGTTCACGTGCCTCTGCCCGATGACCGGACAGCCCGACTTTGCCGTGGTGACGGTGTCCTACGTCCCTGGCGAGTTCATCGTGGAACTCAAGTCGCTCAAGCTCTACCTGTGGAGTTATCGGGATGAGGGTGCATTCCACGAGGATGTGACCAACCGGATCCTCGATGATCTGGTGGGTGCGATCGCCCCCAATCAAATGACGGTGATCACCGACTGGCTGGTCAGGGGGGGCATTCACACGGTGGTGGAGGCTTCGCACCCGTAGGGCGTCATCGGGGCAATACCATGGGACGGTGATAGCAGGCACCGGTCCCGACCCAGGAGCTCCGCTGGGGCCAGGGATTACATCCCCACAGCGGACATTTCATATCCAAACCTTCGGTTGCCAGATGAACGATCACGATTCGGAGCGGCTGGCCGGGCTGCTCACTGCCGACGGCCTGGTGTCGACCCCCGACCTGGAGTCGGCTGACGTGGTGGTGTTCAACACGTGCTGCATCCGGGAGAATGCCGACAACAAGTTCTACGGACATCTGGGAAACCTGAAGACCCTTCGCGAACAGCGACCCGACATGCAGATTGCGGTGGGGGGGTGCCTGGCCCAAATGGACAAAGGACGGATCCGGGAGCGGGCCAGTCACGTCGACGTGGTCTTCGGCACCCACAATCTGGCCAACGCGCCCGAGCTGCTGCACCGGGCGGCCCGCTCCGGGCCGATCGTGGAGATCCTCGACGAACCCCTACCGGAGAGCCATCTTTCCGCCCAGGGGCAACAGGCTGCCGCCGTCGGTGCGGTACGCGACCTTCCGTATGCCGCCTGGGTGACGATTCAGATGGGATGCAACAACTCGTGTGCCTTTTGCATCGTGCCCTCGGTCCGGGGAGGTGAGGTATCTCGTGGCATGGATGATCTGGTGGCGGAAGTCGGGACTCTGGCCGACCGCGGAGTGACCGAGGTCACCCTGCTGGGCCAAAACGTCAACTCGTACGGACGCGACATCACCAAACGGGCACCCCTCTTCGCCGATCTGCTCCGAGCGGTCAGTGCCGTGGATGGCATCCGCCGGGTTCGCTTCACCAGCCCCCACCCCAAAGACCTCCGGCCCGAGACCATCGCCGCCATGGCTGAGACACCCGAAGTCTGCGACCATCTCCACCTTCCTCTGCAGGCCGGCAGCAACACCACCCTGACGGCCATGCGCCGTGGTTACACAGCCGAACGGTACCTGGCCCGCCTGGCCGACGCCCGAGCCGCCATTTCCGATCTGGCTGTCAGCACCGATCTCATCGTCGGCTTCCCCGGTGAGACCGAAGCCGACTTCGAATGCACCCTCGAGGTTGCCGCCGAGGCCAATTACGACAGCGCGTACACCTTCGTGTTCTCCCCCCGCCCCGGCACCCGAGCCGCAGCCATGCAGGATCGATTCGTCCCATCGGAAGTGGCGGCCGAACGGATGGAGCGACTCCGGGCGGTGGTCGAGCGCTCCGCGCTCGTCCGGCACAGGGCCCGAATCGGAAAGGTGGAGGAAGTGCTGGTGGAAGGTCCTTCCAAACGGGATCCGTCAGTCATCACCGGCCGCACCGGACAAAATAAACTGGTTCACTTCGAGCCGGTTGAAGGACGGCGGATTGCCATCGGAGCGTTTGCCGAGGTGCGGGTGACAGGAGCCGCCCGCCATCACCTGTTCGGAGAGCTCATCGAGGTCACCGCACCGCCCCGACACCGTATCCGCATCCCTGTCGTTGCCGGCTGACTCCGCCTCACCGATGGGAGCATCGTCTCCCGGCGTGGTGGCCTTGGTCGGCCCCACCGCCTCGGGGAAGTCGGCCTTGGCGTTGGCAGTGGCCGAAGCATCGGGCAACGCTGCAACCGATGGTGGGACCGGTTGGCCATTTCGGGTGGAGCTACTGTCGGTGGACTCCATGGCGGTGTACCGGGGCATGGATATCGGCACCGCCACGCCGTCCCCGGCCGTACGCGGCCGGGTGGATTATCACCTGATCGACCTGATCGAGCCCACCGACGAGTTCACCGTGCAGCAGTTTCAGGCCGCGGCCCGTGCCGCCTTGGATGAAGTCTCGGCCCGGGCACATGGCGCCCTGCTGGTCGGGGGGACCGGACTCTATCTGCGTTCGATTGTCGACGATCTGTCGTTTCCGGGCCGCTACCCCGAGGTGGTGACCCGGCTCAACGACGAGTTGGCGGCCGGGGGACCGGAAGGGAGCCCAGGCGAGGGGGTGGTGATGGCGGCACTTCACGCCCGGTTGGCGTCCCTCGATCCGGTGGCGGCCGGTCGCCTGGAGCCCACCAATCGCCGCCGTCTGGTCAGGGCCCTGGAAGTGTCACTCGGATCGGGGCGACAGTTTTCGTCGTTCGGGCCCGGGTTGGAGGCGTATCCACCCAGTCAGGTCACCCTGGTGGGCGTCCGCTACGTCCCCGAGGAGACGGACCGTCGTATTGCTGAACGGTTCAACTCCATGATGGACCTCGGTTTCCTCGACGAAGTGCGTTCCCTGGCCGGGTTGCCGGGCGGTTTGTCGCGTACCGCCCGCCAGGCCCTCGGCTATCGCGAGTTGTTGTCCCACGTCGAAGACGGAGTTCCGCTGGATGATGCGGTGGCCGAAGCGGTTCGGCGCACCCGGGTCTTCGCCCGTCGTCAATGGGCATGGTTCCGTCGTGATCCCCGTATCCTGTGGTTAGAACCAGGTGAAGACGGGGTGGCTCGGATTGCCGACCTGTTCGGCCAGACCCTGCTACGCCAAGATCCACCGAGACGGTGGGAGACTGACCTCGACGCAGAGAACCAGAACCATGGATGACCATCGAACACTCCAGTTGACCAAGCACCACGGTGCCGGAAACGACTTCCTCGTCGTGGTCGACATCGAGGACCGGCACCGGGTGGCACCGGAGTTGGTGCGCGCCCTGTGCGACCGGCGGTTTGGAATCGGTGCCGACGGGGTGATCAGAATTCTGGCTGGTCGCGAGGGCTCCGATCTGTCGATGGATCTTCGCAATGCCGACGGCTCCGAGGCGGAAATGAGCGGCAACGGCATTCGCTGCTTGGCCCAAGCCGCAGTGGACGCCGGACTGGTGACTCCTCCCGATTTCAGCGTATGGACGCTGGGAGGCATCCGGACCGTCGAGTACCGGACCGGAGACGCAGTCGGGGCCGGGGAGGCCTCGGTCGACATGGGAAAAGCCGAACTGGGCCCCGACCAGGCGCAGCAGTTTGCTGATCGCCGGGCCCGTACCGTCGACATGGGCAATCCCCACCTCGTCCTCTTCGGTCCCGATCCAACCGGCGTGGACGTGGCCGAGATCGGGAGCCGGCTTCAGGGCGTGCACCCCGGCGGCATCAATGTCGAGTTCATCTCGGTCGGTCCGACTCCCGACGATCTCGACCTCCGGGTATGGGAGCGTGGGGTGGGGGAGACCCAGGCGTGTGGGACGGGAAGCTGCGCAGCGGCGGCCGCGGCCCGCAGCTGGGGAATGGTCAGCGACCGGGTGCGGGTACACAACCCGGGGGGGACGCTCGAAGTGACCCTCAACCCTGATGGGATACGACTGGCCGGGCCGGTGCGCAAGGTGGCTGATATCGAGGTTATTCCTTCGTGTGTGCTGGGTGCGGCCCGCCGATGAGCCCCAACGATTCCGCCTTCACCGACACCCTGATCTCCCGGAAGTTCCGGGAGCGCATCGTGCTGGTCGGCGTTGTCTTCCCTCATACCACCGTGGCCTCTGTCGAAGCCGGCCTTGATGAGCTGGCCCGGCTGGTGGACACGGCCGGGGCCGATGTGATGGATCGGATCGTCCAGCGCCGGGCTACTCCTGATCCCGCCACCTTCGTGGGGAAGGGCAAAGCGGAAGAGCTCCTGTCGATATGCCTGGCCGTCGACGCCGACACGGTGGTGTTTGACGACGATCTGAGCCCGGCCCAACAGAGGAACCTCGAGAAGATCCTCGGCCGGACCGCCATCGACCGGACGGCGGTGATACTCGATATCTTTGCCCAGAACGCCCGCACTCCCGAGGGGCGCGCCCAGGTGGAGCTGGCACTGCTCCGGTATCGGCTTCCCCGCCTCCGGGGACGCGGCACGGCGTTCAGCCAGCAAGCCGGTGGGATCGGGACACGGGGTCCCGGTGAGACCCAGCTCGAAGTCGATCGCCGGCGCCTCGTGCGGCGGATGACCAGACTCGAATCCGATCTCCGGCAGTTGGACAGAACCCGTCGTACCCAACGCAAGGGGCGGGCGCGGTCACGGCAGCGCACAGTCTCCCTGGTCGGATACACCAATGCCGGCAAGTCGACACTCCTGAACCGGCTGTGCGGTGCCGACGTGCTGGTGGAGAACCGGCTCTTCTCCACTCTCGATCCAAGGACCCGTCAGCTCGCCCTACCCGGCGGCGAGACGGTGCTCCTCACTGACACCGTCGGGTTCGTCCGCAAACTGCCCCACCAGGTGGTCGAAGCGTTCCGGTCCACTCTCGAAGTTGTGGGTGAGTCGGATCTCATCGTCCACGTGGTGGACGGATCGGCCCCCGATTTCGAGGGTCAGATCGACGCGGTCCGCTCAGTACTCTCCGAAATCGGAGCCGAAGGGCTCCCCGAGCTCCTCGTGGTGAATAAAGCTGACGCGGTGGTGGCCCTTGGCGAAGAAGCGGCCCAAGAGAGCAAGCGGCTCATGGACGCCCACCCCGGCTCGGTCATTGCATCAGCTCTCACCGGCGAGGGAATCGACGAGCTATTGACAGCCATCGGTGACCGGCTCCGGGTCGGAAACCGGGTGGTGGAGCTGGTCATCCCCTGGGCGAGAGGCGACGTATTGGCCGCCGTCCACCGCGAGGGTGAGATCGTCAGTGAGGTGGCCAGCGATGACGCCACCCACCTCCATGTGGTGCTGGACGACGTGGGCAAGGCTCGATTCCGGGAATTTTGCGCCTGATGAGCACCATCACGCCACATTCCACGGTCGGCTTCTCGCCTCCGCCGTATCCCTACGACCGGTTGACGGCTCTACGAGAGCGAGCGGTTCAGCGATTCGGTGATCTGGTCCAGGGGAGCACCGGAATCGTCGACTGCTCCATAGGCACTCCGTGCGACCCGCCGCCGGATGCAGTCATCGAGGCCGAGGCATCGTCGGGGACAGAGCGGGGCTATCCCACCTCTCCCGGGTCGCTCGCCTATCGGCATGCCGCCGCCGGGTGGTTGTCCAGGCGGTTCGGGGCGATTGTCGACCCTGAACACGAGTTGGCCGCTTGCGTAGGGACCAAGGAGTTCGTAGCGTCGGCTGCCCAGTACCTCCGCCTTCGTACTCCTGGGCGGGACACCGTCCTCTACCCGTCGGTGTCGTACCCCACTTACGCCATGGGGGCGTTGCTGGGTGGTTGCCGATCCGTCCCGGTGAAGGAGCTTCCGGGGGGAGGACTCGACCTCGGCTCGATTCCCGCCGGCGACGTCGAGCGGGCCCTGCTGTTGTGGGCCAACACCCCGTCGAACCCGACCGGGTTGCTCACCGATATGGATGCGGTGGCCGAGTGGGGTCGCCATCATGGGATCCCCATTTTTTCCGACGAGTGTTATGCCGAGTTCACCTGGGATGGCCCGCCCAGGACCGTCTTGACTAACGGATTGGACGGGGTGGTGGCGGTGCATTCCCTGTCCAAACGGTCCAACATGGCCGGGGTCCGGGCCGGCTTCTACGCCGGGGATCCCGATATCGTCGGTTACCTGCTCGATGTCCGGCGTCACGCCGGGTTGATGGTTCCGGGCCCGGTCCAAGCTGCCGCGGTGGTGGCCTTCGACGACGACTCGCACGTGGAGGTCCAACGGCAGCGTTACCGGGAACGGCTGAGCTACCTCCGTGGAGTACTGGCCGACGCAGGTCTCCCGACTCCGATGCCGGCAGGTGGCTTCTACCTGTGGGTGGCGGTTCCCACCTCGGTACCAGACGGCGGGTGGGGCCTGGTCGAAACGTTGGCATTGGAAGGCGGCCTGCTGGCCAGTCCCGGCGAACTCTACGGAGAGGGCGGTGCCGGCTTCGTCAGGGTGGCGATGGTACAGCCGATGGAGCGGTTGCGATTGGTGGGCGAACGACTGGTGGGAAAGGACCTCTCCGGTAGGTAGATGCCGATGGCGACGACCGGACCGTCGGATCGTCAGGGCTAACGTCTCTCCATGGCAGACCTGCAGTCGCACATCGAAGAACTATGGGCCCGGGCATCCGAGTTGACCCCCGACGATACCGATGCCCTGACCATCGTGGCCGAGGCCATCGGGCTCCTCGATACCGGCGAGGCCCGAATCGCCGAGGTGGACCCGGTCTCTGATGAAGTGGTGGTCCACCAGTGGTTGAAACAGGCGATCCTGATGCTGTTCCGCCTCAAGTCGATGGAGACGATGGAAGTCGGGCCGTTCGAGTTCGCCGACAAGCTTCCCCTCAAGAGGGACTACGCCGCCGCGGGCGTCCGGGTGGTCCCGGGCGCGTCGGCCCGTTGGGGCTCCTTCCTCGACCGAGGGGTCATCTGTATGCCCAGCTATGTCAACATCGGGGCCCGGGTCGGAGCTGACAGCATGGTGGACACCTGGGCAACGGTGGGCTCTTGCGCCCAGATCGGCGAACGGGTCCACCTCTCGGGCGGAGTGGGCATCGGCGGGGTGCTCGAGCCCGCCCAGGCTGCCCCGGTGGTCATCGAGGACGACGTGATGATCGGGAGCCGGTGCATGGTCACCGAGGGGGCCAGGGTCGGCCGCGGGTCACTGCTGGGTGCGGGAGTGATTCTCAATCCTTCCATCCCGGTGATCGATGCCGAGACCGGCGAAGAGCTGAGCCGCGGACGGGTGCCGCCGTGGTGCGTGGCCGTCCAGGCCTCGCGCCGGCGTGAGTTCTCGGGCGGGGAGTTCTTTCTTCCCTGCGTGCTGGTCATCAAACGGTTGACCGAGGGGCAACGCCACGACAAGGCGCACCTGAACGATGTTCTCCGACAGCACGGCGTCTCGACGTGACCGACACCATTCCGTCCGGTCTGCTCGGTCTGACCAAGTCGCTGGTCGCCATCCCGTCGGTCAGCCATCAGGAGGGACCCATGGCCGACGCGGTGGAAGCTGCGCTGCGGCTCTGTCCGTGGCTGCATCTGGACCGGGTGGGGGACAATGTGGTGGCCCGGACCGATCTCGGTAGGTCGACCCGGTTGATGTTGGCCGGCCATCTCGATACCGTCCCGCCTGCCGCCGGAAACAACGAACCACGGCTCGAGGGTGACATTCTCTATGGCCTCGGGGCAACCGACATGAAGGGGGGGCTGGCCGTCTTCCTCCATCTGGCCGGCACCATCCCCGAGCCGGCGGTGGATGTCACCTGGTGTTTCTACGCCTGCGAAGAGGTGGCCCGACGCCACAGTGGCCTCGAGGTGTTGTGGCACGAGCGTCCCGAGCTCCTCCAGGCCGATGCGGCCATCTTGGGGGAGCCCACCGGCGGTGTGGTGGAGGCGGGTTGTCAGGGCACCATGCAGATCCGGATGGTGATGGCCGGGGAACGGGCCCATACCGCCCGACCTTTCGCCGGGCGCAACGCCATCCACCGGCTCGGCCCCGTGCTCGATGCCATCGGCGCCTACGAGAGCCGCCGGGTGGTGATCGAGGGCTGCGAGTACGCCGAGCAACTCCAAGCCGTACGGGTGGAAGGGGGAGTGGCCGGAAACGTGGTGCCCGACGAAGCGGCGGTGATCATCAATCACCGGTTTGCCCCTGATCGTGATGCCGCCGAGGCCGAAGCATCGGTGCGGGCGCGTTTCGACCACGTGATGGAGCTTGGTGATTCATGGGAGGTGGTCGAGGCGGTAGCGGGGGCACCCCCAGCCCTCGGGGCTCCGTTGTTGTCCAGACTGGTGGCCGCGAGCGGCGCCCCACCCGGGGCCAAGGTGGGATGGACCGACGTGGCATCCTTCGCCGCTCACGGGATACCGGCCACCAACTTCGGGCCCGGCGACCCGCTGTTGGCCCATACGCCAGGTGAACATGTGAGCGTCTCCGAACTCGAACAGGCCGCAGATGTGCTCGCCACCTTGTTGACGGCAAATTCCAACCATGGATGAGATCGAACTGCTGTCAGGCGTCCTGACCAAGACAACCACCGTCGTGGCCGGTGTGAGTGAAGATCAGTGGAGGCTCCCGACGCCGTGCGACGAGTTAAGCGTCCATGAATTGATGAACCACATGGTGGGATGATGTCAGGGGCGATGGTCTTCAACATGACGGTGATGGAGTACCTGGCCCACGGGTGGGACCTGGCGTCGGCCACCGGTCAGAGTCCCTACGCCGAAGCCGAAGCGGCCGACGCGCTGAACCTGGCCAAGGTGATGCTCCTACCCGAATACCAGGGCGGGGGCATGGCGTTCGGTGCGATTGTCCCGGTGAGCGGCGAGGCCCCCGCCATCAATCGGCTGATTGCCTTCCTCGGACGTGACCCGGCCTGGGCGGGATCGCCCACCCAGTAGGTAGGCTCGGGTTATGGCAATTCCCACTCGCATATTGGGCACCGGCGGACTGGTGGTGTCGGCCCAGGGCCTCGGATGCATGGGGATGAGCGAGTTCTATGGCCCGGGCGACGAATCGGAGTCGGTTGCCACCATCAACGCCGCGCTCGACCTCGGGGTCACCTTGCTCGACACCGCCGATATGTACGGGCCCTATGTCAACGAGGAGCTGGTGGGACGCGCGATTGCCACCCGACGGGATGAGGTCGTCCTTGCCACCAAGTTCGGCATAGTCCGGGGGGAAGATCCGGCCCATCGGTCGATCCGGGGCGATGCGGAGTACGTGCACAATTCGTGCGACGCCTCCCTGGCCCGACTGGGTGTGGACCACATCGATCTCTACTACCAGCACCGGACCGACGGCACGGTGCCGGTGGAGGAGACAGTCGGCGCCATGGCTGAACTGGTGGCGGAGGGAAAGGTGCGTTATCTGGGTTTGTCCGAGGCGTCACCCGACACGCTGCGACGCGCCGACGCAGTGCACCCGATCGCTGCCCTGCAGAGCGAATGGTCGCTCTGGAGCCGTGATGTCGAAGGCGGCGTCATCGAGACGGCCCGCGAGCTCGGTATCGGGATTGTGCCCTATAGCCCGCTTGGTCGTGGGTTCCTCACCGGCCAGATCACCTCGCCCGACGACTTTCCCGAAGGTGACTTCCGGAAATACCTCCCCCGGTTCACCGGGAAGAACTTCGACAGCAATATCGAACTGGTCAATCGGGTCCGTTCCCTGGCCGACCAGAAGGGCGCAACGCCCGGCCAGCTGGCTCTGGCATGGGTTCAATCACGGGGTGAGGACGTCGTGCCGATCCCAGGGACCAAGCGGCGAACCCATCTTGCCGAGAATGTGGCCGCCCTCACCATCGAACTCACACCGGCGGACCTGGCGGCCATCGAAGACGTGTTTCCGACAGGGGTTGTGTCGGGGGATCGCTACCCCGACATGAGCTCGATCGGGATTCCGAGCCCCAACCTCTGAATCGGTGGCTTACAGTCGTCGCAGGACGGTGACCACTTTTCCGTAGATGGTCACCTCGGCCGGGTCGAACTCCATGGGCGTCAGGCGCTGATTGGCCGGGGTCAGGACCACCTTGCCACCACGGGTGGAGAATCGTTTCACCGTCGCTTCCCCATCCGGTATGCCGGCCACCACTATGTCGTTCCGTTCGGCTTCGGGTTGCTGGCGGACCACCACGAAGTCGCCGTCCACAATGCCGTCATCCACCATCGAATCGCCATGGACCTTCACCATGAACAGCGATCCCGTCCCGGTGAAGTCCTCGGGGAGCGGATACAACTCCTCGATGTTCTCTTGTGCGAGCACGCCGGTACCCGCGGCCACATCACCGACGAGGGGCACGTGGCGAATGGGGCGCGAGTCCATCACCACCTTGGACGAGGGATCGAACCGGACCTCGATCGCCCTCGGTTTACTGGGGTCTCTTCTCAGGTACCCCTCGCGTTGCAACACGGCAAGGTGAGCATGGACCGTCGAAGACGAGGCCAAGCCCACCGACTCGCCGATCTCTCGCACCGAGGGTGGATACCCGCGATCCCTGAGTGATTCCGAAATACAGTCCAGTATCTGTTTACGCTTGATGCTCAGTACCTGGGCCACGGGTCCCCCTGCTCTGTGCGGTCGGAGTGCTGCTCTCGGTGTGCTCGGCGACGCGGCATGTGACGGCGAACATCTGTTTGTAAGACGGTAACTCAGGAGATCCCAAAAAGCAAACATCCGTTCGATAAATGCCTTGACACCGAACAGACGTTCGTGATTCGATATATCCATGACGAACAGACGTTCGATGAGTCAGCATCTGGTTCAGGGATCGCCCATGGGGCGGGGCCGGTAATGGCTGCGCTCTCGATGCCATCTCCGTTGGCCCGGGGCGGGGGCCGTCGTCGCCAGGGTGGGGGGTCCTTACGGTTGATGAGTGGTGACCAGGTCATCCGACCGATGAGCGGTGCCGAGCCGCTCCCGGAGACCGCCGAGGGCCCGTTCCTGGTGGTCGTGCCCGATCGGCAACGGGCGAGCCGCACACGACGCCGGACGTCGCAGTCGGTCAGGTTTCGGCGCACGATGTTGGCGGTCACCGGCCTCTTCTTGATCGGCCTGGCTCTTCCGCTTGGCGGAACCGGTGGTCACTCCCACGCCCCCGGTTCCGCTCTGGCGGGGGCCGGGCATGCCGTTGAGTACACCGTGCAGCCCGGCGATTCCCTATGGTCCATCGCCGTTGCCGTCGATCCCTCTGCGGACCCCCGACCCTTGGTGGCGAAATTGGCGGCGCAGACCGGGTCCTCCAGCGTGGAGCCTGGCGAGCGGATCGCCCTTCCCTGATCGCCGACGAGGTGGGGCGAGCCGGCCCGGGGCGATCACGTGGACAAAATGGAGGAACTACCCCCGCTGCCGGACTGGACGGAGGGCGTTCGTTGCAGCAGTAGCCTCGGTGCGTGCTGTGTCCCTGGTGCCTGGCTGACGACGATCGGGTCGTCGACTCTCGGTTGGCGGAAGACGGCGCGGCGACCAGACGGCGTCGGGAATGCAACGGGTGTGGCCACCGGTACACCACGTTCGAGAGAATCGACGAGGTTCCATTGATGGTCGTGAAGCGCTCGGGGCTCCGTGCACCGTTCGACCGGATGAAGGTCATCAACGGCTTGCGCGCCGCGACGAAGAACCGACCGGTCTCTGAGAAACAGCTCGAGGGGGTGGCACAAGCCGTCGAGGATGCCTTGCGAGAGGATGGCACTGTGCCGACGACAGAGCAGATTGGCCTTGCGGTGCTTGACCGGCTGAGGTTTGTGGACGAGGTGGCATATCTTCGGTTTGCCAGCGTTTACAAGGGTTTTGAAGGTGTTGACGATTTTCGGCGCGAGGTCGGGCTCTTGACCAAGGCCACTGCCCCCAAGCAGATCGGGTCCTAGGCATGGTGGAGCTCTTGGAGGACGCTCCCGCCCGGGCGCTCGCCATCTATGCCCATCCCGACGATCCTGATGTGGGTTGTGGCGGAACGCTGGCGGCGTGGGCGGCAAAGGGGAGCGAGGTCCATACCCTCTTGTGCACCGGTGGGGACAAAGGATCGACCGACCCTTCGGCCGATCCGGGAGAATTGGTCGCCAAGCGAGCCGTCGAGGCCGGAGAAGCTGCGGCGCTGATCGGGCTGGCCGGCCAAGAGTTCCTGCACTATCTGGATGGAGAGCTCGATGACGACGTCGGATTGCGGCAGGCGATTGTCTCGGTGATCCGTCGTCTCCGACCGGACGTCGTTCTCTGCCCCGATCCCACAGCCGTCTTCTTCGGTCAGGACTATTTCAACCATCGGGATCACCGCTTCACCGGATGGGCGGTCCTCGACGCGGTGGCCCCGGCGACAGCGCTACCCCTGTATTTCCCCGAAGCCGGGCCCGCCCATCAGGTGTCCACTGTGCTGATGTCGGGGACACTGGAGCCCGACGTCTGGGTGGACATCTCGACAACCGTCGAGGTGAAGGTGCTGGCGGTGGGGTGCCATCGGAGCCAGTTCCCCGACGGTGCCGAATGGGCCAGGTCTGCGGTTCACGGTGCAGCCGAGGATGCCGGCCGTAATGCCGGGGTCCGCTTCGCCGAGGGGTTCCGGAGGTTGCGCCTCGGTGGATGACCTCCCGAACCATCCACAACCTGAGGGAAAGGCCCGTAGCCCGGGGAGCGGGGTTCCACCGGTTGATCGGGTGATACTCCACGTAGACATGGATGCGTTCTTCGCCTCGGTGGAGGTGTTGGACGATCCGACCCTGGCCGGACGCCCGGTGATTGTGGGAGGCGCAGGCAGCCGGGGTGTCGTGGCTGCCTGCACCTATGAGGCCCGGATGTTCGGTGTCCATTCCGCCATGCCCTCGTCGGTGGCCCGCCGACTGTGCCCGCAGGCCGTATTCGTCCACGGCCGATACCACCGTTACGTGGAAGAGAGCGCCAAACTGCACGCCATCTTCGAAACCGTGACGCCGTTGGTCGAAGGGATCTCCATCGACGAGGCGTTTCTCGATGTAACGGGGTCCGTGCGCCTGCTGGGGAATGGCCCGGGCATCGCCGCCGACATCCGCAGAAGAGTGCACAACGACCTGCATCTGACTTGTTCGGTGGGAGTGGCATCGAACAAGCTGTTGGCGAAACTGGCGTCGAAAGCGGCCAAACCGGTGGCTGACCGTTTGGGTGTCCACCGAGGGCCGGGGATTGTCGTGGTCGAGGTTGCCCGTGAACTCGAGTTCCTCCACCCATTGCCGATTGAGGCTCTGTGGGGTGTGGGCCCGGTGTCCGCCCGCCGCCTCAACGGGCTGGGGGTGCGGACCGTCGGTGATCTGGCGTCTCTCCCGACTGCGACGCTCCAGCGGCATCTCGGAAAGGCGCAGGGTTCACATCTGGCCGGGTTGTGCCGAGGTGAGGATGCACGGCAGGTCGTCCCCGACCAGAGAGCGAAATCCATAGGCCACGAAGAGACATTCCCATCCGACTTGTGGGACCCGGACGTCATTCGGGGCCACTTGACCCGGATCGTGGATGCGGCAGCATCCCACCTTCGGGGAAGCGAACTCGGGGCCCGCACCATAACTGTCAAGATCAAGTTCGGTGACTTCACCATGGTCACTCGATCTCATTCGATGGTCACCCCGGTCGACTCGGCGCCGTCCATCGGAGTGATCGCCGCGGCGTTGTTCGACTCTGTCGACCTTTCCAAGGGGATCCGACTTCTCGGGGTCAGCCTGTCCGGTTTCGGCGCTACCGGTTCCAATGAACAACTCTCCTTGGACCTGGGGGGTGCCGAGGGTGTGGTCCTCCACGCGGGCGGCGACAGCCATGGCCCCCATGATGAGGTCGATGACCGGATGTTCCGAGCAGGAGAGGAGGCTGAGCGCCTTCAACAGTCGTGGGGCGGGATTACGGCTGCAGTGGACAGCATCCGAGCTCGATATGGCCATGCTTCGGTCGGTTCTGCATCCTTGGTGGGGGCCGACGGGATCCGGGTGCGGGATCGGGGCGAGTCCCAGTGGGGCCCGGCCGTAGAGCCAAAAGGTGATCCCCACCAGCATCGGAACCTTCCGACGTGAGCCTTTCGGCGACGCCCGGGGGGGGTGGAGAACGAAAAGTGACTCTGCGTTGTCAGTGCTTGCCACAGTGCGCGATGCTTTATGCAGGGAGGTGCGCGATCATGGAGTCGAGGATGACAGCCAGATCGATGACTAGACGAAGGGGAGGGGTCCTTGCCGCTCTCTGATCATGAGCAGAAAATTCTCCACGAGTTGGAGGAATCCCTCTCTCGGGAGGATCCTGAGTTCGCGGAACGAGTGCGCTCAGAAACCGTCTACCGGCATGCCGGTAGGTACTGCATCTGGTCAGCCCTGGTGTTCGTGGCCGCCCTCGTATTCATGTTCCTGACCTTCTCGAGTTCGGTGGTGCTCGGATTCTTCGGCGTCGTCATCATGTTCCTTTCCGCCGTGGTGTTCGCCAACAATGCACGGCGCATGGGCAAAGCGGGTATCGACGACATCTCGCGGTCGATTCATAACCGGAACATGGGCACTGTGGTTCATGATCCACGGGACTGGATCCGCGGTCGCCTCCATCGCGACGACTGAACCTTTGTCGGACGGCTTGGTGGTATTGGCTGTCGATGTCGGCGGTACCAAAATGGCGGCCGGCCTTGTCGATGAACGCGGCGCCATTCTGGTCGAAGCCCAGACCCATACCCCGAGCGACGATGATCCCGAGGTGGTATTCGGGTCGATGTCGTCGATAATCGGTCAGGTCTTATCGGCATCCGCACCGTCGCCGGTTGTCTGCGGGGTTGGCTGTGGAGGTCCCATGAGTGCGAAGGGCCAGACCGTTGCGCCCCTTAATATCCCCGGATGGAAGGGCTTTCCCCTCCGGGCCCGGATCGAGGCCCTGGTTCAGCTCCCGACCGCGGTGGACAATGACGCCAAAGCGCTTGCCTTGGGTGAGGGTTGGGTGGGGGCAGCGGTGGGGGTGAGCGACTATTTGGCCATGGTGGTGTCCACCGGAGTCGGTGCCGGGATCGTGCTCGACGGCCGACTGCTCGATGGGGCAAGCGGAAATGCCGGTCATATCGGCCACGTGATCGTAGAACCCGAGGGGAAGTGGTGTGTATGTGGTGCCCGGGGTTGCCTCGAGGCGGAAACTTCCGGACCGTCCATCGCGGCCATCACCGGGTGCCCCCCGACCGAGGCCTCGGACGAGGTGCGGAGGCGGACCGGCACGCTTGTCGGCCGAGCTGTCGCCTCGGTGGCCAACTTGTTGGACCTCCAGTTGGCGGTGGTGGCCGGCTCGGTGGCCCTGGGGTTCGGTGAGCCCTTCTTTTCGGCCGCGCAGACAGAGATCGACTCCCGGGCGAGGCTGAGTTTTTCCCGGGGGACCCGCATCGTCCCTGCCGGGCTCGGGGCGGACGGTCCCCTGGTGGGGGCGGCGGCGGTGGGCCGGCGGTCCGTACTCGGTCGAGCCGATTCTCCGGTGTGCGGGTGACCGAGGAGTCAGTGGCGGCCTCACGGGCGGCGGCACCGACGGTTGTACTGGCCGTGGTGTTCCGTCCCAGTCTGTGGCTGACCGCCCTCGGTGCCGCTCATCGATTGGCGGCTCCCGGTTGGTGGAAGCGACGCCCGTTCCTACCTCTGCCCGACGAACGGCTATGGGCGTTCCGGATGGTCACCGCCTACGGGCACGCTGACGCCATCCCTGATGGTGCGGACGTCGTATCCTACCTCGAATGGTGTCGGTCGGCCGGCAGATCGCCCCCTCGTGCACCGGCCCCGACGTTGCACGATGCCGGGAATCCGGAGAATCGCCCATCGGCGGCTCGACAGGGCTAATTTCCGATCTAGTGATTCGACGGCCGAAGTCCGAGGCGAAGACGATTGCAGGGGATTCGATGGTGCCCGTGCCCGTCAGGTCCCCAATGTCGCCCTCTCGGCGGGCATTGGTCCTCAACGCCACCTTCGAGCCATTGGGCATCGTGTCCTCGCGTCGGGCGGTGCTCTTGGTGCTGGGGACCAAAGCCGAACTCCTTCACACCACTGAACGCGTGTTCCGAGCGGAATGGGTGACAGTTCCCGAGCCCTCGGTGGTCAGGTTGGTGCGGTACGTGCACATCCCCCGTCAGTATCGGGTGGCTGTCAATCGTCGTACGGTCTTCGCCCGCGACGGTTCGCGCTGCCAGTACTGCGGGGCGCCGGCTGAGAATCTCGACCATGTCATCCCCCGGAGCAAAGGTGGTCCACACACGTGGGAGAACGTGGTGGCGGCGTGCAGGCGTTGCAACACCCGAAAGGAAGATCGACTACCCCATGAGGCCGGGATGGTGCTCCGAGTTACGCCGGTGGTGCCTCACCACCGTGTACAGCTGCTCGCATCGTGTGGGGGAGCCAGAGACGATTGGCGCACCTATCTGGGCGGTGCCATCGACCACTTCGAGCCCCTGACTGCCTGAAGGCAGAGACGATGATGGGGGACATGTGGTCGATCGAGGAGCGGGTCGGCCCGGCCGGAATGCTCCATGCGTCGTGGCCGGCGGCCGAAACACACCCATCACAACGCGCCATTGCCGTGTGCCGGGTGACCGGACCCGCCGTCGTGTTGGGTTCCACCCAGGCCGAGGGCGTAGTCGACTCCCGGCGAGCCGGGGCACGGGGGATCGAGCTGGTTCGCCGCCGGTCGGGTGGGGGAGCCGTCCTGGTGACGCCGGGCGATCCGGTGTGGGTCGATGCCTGGGTCCCCCGGGGGGACCCACTATGGAACGACGATGTGGGACGGGCTTTTGATTGGCTCGGAGACGCCTGGACCACGGCGCTCGGAGCCGTGGGTTGCCAGGCGATGTCCGCTCACCGTGGTGGGTACGCGGCATCCACGCGCTGGTCGTCGTTGGTCTGTTTTGGAGGGGTGGGGACGGGTGAGGTGGTCACCTCAGACGGGCGCAAAGTAGTGGGGGTGTCCCAGCGTCGGAACCGCAACGGAGCCTGGTTTCACAGCGCCTGCGTTCTGGAGTGGGACGCCACCGAGCTGCTGGGAGTCCTGAACCTCCCCGACGCCGAACGGGCGGCGGCTCGGCTCGACCTCGCCGACGCGGTGGCGGGGGTGGTTGACCTGGTGGGCACGTCCGACGGCGGAGTTATCGATGGGCCCACGATGGTGACCGCCCTCGTCGATGCCTTGCCGTCGTGACATTTCACTGCTGACCGCACGGTACCGGTGGATCCCAACGTCCGAGGTCTGCTCCCAGTTCTGAGCACGCCCATCAGGTGAGGACCCTCACCTTCACGAGCTGATTCCACCCTGAGCCGACCCAGGGGTTGTCCGTCCTGTTCGACCGGAGGCGGTCGCGGTCGCACCGTTGGATGGTTTCCTCCAACTTCCCGTCGGGTCCGCCGACGTCTCCCGTACCGTGCTCCCGACCCTGATTTGGGAGATTGATGAGCCGAAGTGGTTGACGGGTGGGGGACAGGGGCGTAAAGTGGTAGAAAGTGGTGTGAAAGGGAGGGATCCGAACAATCGGTTTCCGAGCACTACGAGGAGCATTGTGGGAGCAAGCGCCAGTGGCACGGTTCTTCGGAAGATACGAGCACTCGCTCGACGACAAGGGGAGAGTGATCCTTCCCGCGAAGTTCCGTGGACCGTTCGAACATGGGGGTTTTCTCACCCAGTACCAGGACGGATGTCTGTCGTTATGGACACCGGACGAGTTCGAATTGCAGATGGAGAACATGCAGGGCCGGGCCTCGACCAGCAAGAGCGACCGCAATCTGGCTCGGTTGTGGGCGTCGACTTCACACGAGGTGGAAGTGGACAAGCAGGGCCGCATGGCCATTCCCTCCCATCTTCGGGCCTTCGCCGGCTTGGAAGGGGACGTGTTGGTCCACGGAGCCATCGATCGGGTGGAGTTGTGGAATCCCACGTCGTGGGAGCAGAAAGTGCAGCCCGAGGAGCAGCGGCTTACCGAGGGCGACGACGGCTGAGCCATGCGGTCCGTCTCCACGTTGTCCGACATGTCGACGAAGGGGGGCGGCGCCCGGGACCCGCAGGCTCCGGACCGGCAGAGATCGATGCTTACCCGAAACTCCCGAACGAAAGGACCCACGCCACTCGGATCATCACCACTTCCACATTGGCGACCATCCCGGTCGTCAATGGGACCGACCACCGCCCGACCCCATACGAGGCGGCTATGGCGGCAGTTGCCCGACCCGATGTGCACATTCAACGGGTCTGGCTCATGCGCAGCCCTTCGACCGAACAGTTGGAAGAATCCTCCTCCGCATGCTTCCAGGCTGGTCGCTCGGGAACTCCACCCCCAGGCACCGCACCGGTCGTGGGGCTGCGAATGAGCCAGGCATTTCAACACGAATCCGTCATGGCCACCGAGGTGGTGGACCTCTTTGCCCCGGTTCCGCCGGGGCTGATCGTGGATGCCACCCTCGGGGGAGCCGGGCACGCTGTCGCCATCCTGGCGTCACACCCTCATCTGAGTGTCCTCGGCATTGACCGTGATCCGATGGCTGTCGCCGCCGCTGCCACCGAACTCGCGCGTTTTGGCGAGCGAGCCATTGTCCGTCAAGCGCGGTTTGACGAACTCGGGGCCATCGTCCGCGGCGTGCAGATGGAGATGGGAATCCCCCTCGATTCGCGCGGTCTCTCCGGTGCCCTCTTCGACCTGGGAGTCAGCTCGCCTCAACTGGATCTGGCCGAACGAGGCTTCTCCTATCGCCGGGATGCTCCTCTCGACATGCGGATGGATCCAACCTCGGGTCGTACCGCCGCCGATGTGGTCAATGAGTACGATGAGGCTTCCTTGGCCCATTTGTTCGCGGAGAACGGCGAGAGCCGGTTCGCCCGACGTATCGCCCGGGCGGTGGTTGCCGCTCGCCCGATCACCACCACCGGGGAGCTGGCCGAAGTGGTGCGAGCAGCCATCCCCGCCGCCACCCGCCGCACCGGCGGCCACCCGGCTCGGCGGGTATTCCAGGCGATCCGAATCGCCGTCAACGAGGAGCTCGACCAACTCGATCGGGCCCTCGATGTCACCCTCGACATCGTGCGTGCAGGTGGTCGGTGTGTGGTGATCTCCTACCACTCGGGGGAAGACCGGCTGGTCAAGGCCAAATTTGTCAACGCATCGACCGGCGGCTGCACGTGCCCGCCGGGTCTTCCGTGCGTGTGCGGTGCCGTCCCCGATTACCGGCTGGTGGTACGGGGATCCCGTCGTCCGTCACCGGACGAGATCGACCGGAACCGTCGTTCGGAAGCGGCCCGGCTGCGGGTCATCGAACGGATATCGACGCCCGTCGGCCACACCTTGGCCACTGGTGAGGTGGCCTGATGGCACCGCCTGCCTCTTCGGCCGCCCGTCGACCGGCGGTTCGGAACGCGCCGGCACCGAGGCGCCCGCCGATCCGACTGTTCGAACCGGCGCCGAGGACCCGCCACCGGTCACGCCGCCGCCCCACCATGCTCATCGCCAGTGTGTTGATCGTAGGGAGCCTGCTGTCCGTGGTGGTTGCCGATGACTTCGTCGCCCAAGGCCAGATCCGTTTGGCCGACACTCAACGGCTGGCAGCGGCGGCGTTGACCCAACAAAAACAACTACAAGTGGCGGTGGCCCAGCTATCCGCACCGCAGATCGTCGTCATCAAGGCCCGACAACTGGGAATGGAGAGCCCCACCCAAATCATCGATCTACCCTCGGTGCCGCTGAACGTGGCTCTGCCCGTGCCCGATACCGCGCCGCCTCCTTCCGCTAAGACGCCGCCGCCGACGCCGTGAGCCCAATCGTCCTGCTCGGACGCCGAACTCGAGCATTGCGGATCCTGCTCCTCGTGGTGTTTGTGGCCATGATCCTCCGGTTGGTGCAAGTTCAGGAATTCTCCCACCAGCGCTACGCCTCACTCTCCAGTGCCGAACTGACCCAGACGGTGACGATCCCCGCCATTCGTGGCGGGATCTATGACCGAAACGGTGAGGCGCTGTCCGAGTCGGTCACCAAGCAGACAGTGGTGGCCGATCCTTTCCTCATCAAGGACCCCGGTACCGTGGCGGCTTCCTTGGCCCCGGTCCTGGGCCTCTCGGCTGACAATCTCCGCTCCCAGCTGACCGAACACTCTGGCTTTGTCTACTTGGCGCATCGGGTGGCAGATCCGGTGGCAGCGAAGGTGACCGCCCTCAACCTCACCGGAATCAATCTGGTAGCAGAATCACAACGGGTCCAACCGGATGGGCAGCTGGCCCTTCCGCTCATCGGGACGGTGGGGACCGCAGGCGCCGGGCTGTCGGGACTCGAATACCAATACCAATCACTCTTGGCCGGCACCGCCGGATCGAAGAATTTGCTTCAGTCGCCCGACGGGGTGACGCTTCCCGGTTCGACCGGAACCGCAGGCACGTCGGCCAAAGCCGGGACGGGGATCGAGTTGACCATCGACGAATCCGTCCAGTACGTGGCCGAGCAGGCTCTCGGAGCCGAGGTGCTGGCGGCTCACGCCTTGGGTGGAACAGCCATCGTGATGGACGTGAAGACGGGTGACGTGATCGCCATGGCCAACCTTCAGTCGACTACTTCGGGATCGAGTGCTCCATCGACCGGATCCGCGTCGGCCGTCACCGTGTCTGCTGCCTCCTCGACCTCCCCCCAGTCGTCGTCGGGGGCAACCCTCACCGCCCAGGCGGACACGCTCCCCAACGGGGTCGAAGAGGCACCGTCGAATACTGCATTGACCCAGGTCTACGAGCCCGGGTCCGTGTTCAAGCTGGTCACGTTCTCTTCCGCGTTGCAGAACAATGTCATCAGTCCCAACCAGACATTCTCAGTTCCGAATTCGCTCTCCATCGGCAGCTATACCTTCCATGACGCCGAGAATCACGGAACGCAGAGCATGACCGCTACGGACATATTGGATCAGTCATCCAACATCGGGACTATCGAGATCGCAGGAGCACTCGGAAAGGACCGTCTGCTGGCCCAAATCGGCAACCTGGGATTCGGCAAGCCGACCGGGCTCAACTTCCCCGGCGAATCTGAAGGGCTGGTCCCCGGGACCAATGCCTGGACAGGTAGTTCGATCGGGTCGACCCCAATCGGTCAGGACGATGCGGTCACAGCCCAACAGCTTCTGGATGCGTACAACGCGGTGGCAAATGGTGGCGTGATGGTCCAGCCCCGCCTGGTACGCGGCACCATCTCGTCCAATGGATCAAAGTCCGCCACCCCTGCCTCGACCACCCGGAGGGTGATCGATTCGACTACCAATGCCGAATTGACCACCATGCTCGAGGGGGTGGTGACGAGCGGTACCGGTACATCGGCTGCCATCGACGGATACACGGTGGCAGGTAAGACGGGAACGGCCCAGATCCCTGACCCCAGCCATCTGGGGTACATCCCCGGGGCGTTCTTCGGTTCCTTCGTCGGTTTCGCTCCCGCCGAGAAGCCCGTGCTGTCGGCGGTGGTGGTGCTCGACCACCCCACCCCGATCTACGGGGGAGCGGTGGCGGCACCGGTATTCTCCACGATCATGGAATACGCACTCCAGCACTACGGCATTCCCACCAGTGCCGCGGCCACGACATCTACGTCGAGCGGAGCCATCGGGGGTACCGGGTCGGTGACGGTTCCGGCCGGCGCCGCCACGGAAGGTGCGTAGATGATTGCAAGCGCTCGGGGAGCACGCGTGGCTTCGATGCGAGTGCCCGCCGTATGCGAGTGACGGAGTTGCTCGGAAGCGTCGACGTCATCGGAACCCGTGGGGACCCAGGTGTGGTCGACGTGAGCTCCGTCGAGTTCGACAGTCGCCATGTCAGGGTGGGATCCCTCTTCTGTTGTGTCCCCGGACGGACATCCGACGGTCATGACTTCGCCGCCGACGCCGTGCATGGTGGTGCCACTGCCCTCCTCTGTGAGAGGTTTCTCGACGTCGATGTTCCCCAGGTACGGGTGGCCGAAGGTGTGGTCCGCCCGGCCATGGCCCAGGTGGCTTCGGCGTTCTTCGGGTTTCCTTCCCGCTACATGGCCATGATGGGGGTGACGGGCACAAACGGCAAGACCACTGTGGCCCATCTGGTACTGTCGATTCTCGCCGCGGCGGGAACGCCGGCCGGAGTGATCGGCACACTGACCGGTGAGCGGACCACCCCGGAGTCACCGGAACTCCAGGCCACGCTGGCCCGGATGCGGGATGAAGGCCGCCAGGCGGTGGCCATGGAAGTGTCATCCCACGCGTTGACCCAGCACCGTGTGGATGGAATCGTGTTCGATATCTCCGCATTCACCAACCTCAGTCATGATCATCTCGACCACCACCACACAATGGAGGAGTACTTCGCGGCCAAGGCGAGCCTGTTCGCCCCGGAGAGGACCCGGTTGGCAGTGGTCAACGTGGACGACCCCTGGGGTGCGCGACTTTCCCGGCAGTTGGGCGGAGTCGACGTGCTCAACGTTCGCCGATCGGACGCCTCCGATGTCGTGCTCACCGTTGGCTCATCGTCGTTCCAGTGGCGGGGGCGCCACGTGACCTTGCCGCTTTCGGGGGAATTCAATGTCGACAATGCCCTTCTGGCCGCGGCCATAGCCACCGGCCTCGGAGTCGAGGAGGATGCCATCGTGGTCGGCCTCACCTCGGCGACCCCGCCGGCGGGTCGCATGGATGTGGTGACGCCCGGCCCCCCGTTCGCCGTCCTGGTGGACTTCGCTCATACTCCCGCTGCACTCGGTGCCGCGCTCGCCTCCGCGCGTCGGCTGGCCGGACCGGGCAGAGTTGTGTGCATGTTCGGGTGCGGAGGGGACCGCGATCCCGAGAAACGTCCGATGATGGGTGAGGTCGTCGGTCGACTGGCCGATGTGGCTGTGCTCACCTCGGACAACCCCCGATCGGAGGACCCGTTGGTCATCATGGCCCAGGTTCGAGCCGGTATCGGGTCCGGAGTGGAATTGCTGATGGAGCCGGACCGTTCCACCGCCATTTCGCGAACGGTGGCCCTTGGTCGTGCCGGTGATGTGATCCTGCTGGCCGGAAAAGGGCACGAAACCACCCAGGTGATCGGGGACCGGGTCATTCCCTTCGACGACCACGCCGAGGCGCGTCGGGCCCTGGCTGCCCTCGACATGGGAGATCGTCGATGATCTCGTTGATGACCTCGGGTGGCGTGGCCTTCTTGGTGGCGGCACTTCTGACCCCGGTCCTCATCGGCTGGCTCATCAAGCACAACATCGGCCAGCAAATTCGTGAGGACGGTCCCCAGGTCCACATCGCCAAAGCCGGCACCCCGACCATGGGTGGTATCGGTATCGTCATTGCGGTCATCGTCGGGTATCTGGCCGCCCGTGCTATCCCCGGTACGGAGTTCTCTCCCTCTGGGTTCCTGGTGTTGTTGACGGTGCTGGGGGCGTCGTTGATCGGGTTTGCCGACGACTGGATCAAGGTCCGTCACCGTCGCAGCCTGGGTCTGAACAAGCGGACCAAGTTCGGCGCCCAAATCGCCCTGGGCCTGGGGTTCTCCCTTCTCTCGGTGTATTGGGCCCACGTGTCGACCAATCTGTCCTTCACCCGTTACAACTCATTTGGCATCCATTTGGGTACCGGGATATGGGTGGTGTGGGCCACCGTGATCATCGCCGCCACCGCCAATGCGGTGAACCTGACCGATGGCCTGGACGGCCTGGCCGCCGGGTCATCGACATTCTGCTTCGGCGTTCTGGCTGTGATCGGCTACTGGCAGTACCGCCACTTCGGGATCTATCACGTCGGCGACGCCCTCGATCTGGCTCTGACTTCGGTGGCCATGGCCGGTGCCTGCCTGGGGTTTCTGTGGTGGAATGCCGCCCCGGCCAAAATCTTCATGGGTGACACCGGGTCGCTGTCGATCGGATCAGGGCTGGCCGCGTTGTGTCTGTTGATGAACCTCGATCTTCTGCTGGCCATCATCGGAGGCTTGTTCGTCATCGTGACCTTGTCGGTCGTGATCCAAGTGATCAGCTTCCGGGTCTTTCATCGGCGAGTATTCCGAATGGCCCCAATCCATCATCATTTCGAACTGATGGGTTGGCCCGAGACAACCGTGATCATCCGATTCTGGATTCTGGCCGGCCTGTTCGCCGTCGGCGGTCTCGGCATCTTCTACGGCGATTTTCTTTCCGTGTACAAGTTGGCGGGATGATGGCACCGGGCTTCGACTACGGACGAATTCGAATCAGATGAGACGGAGGTTCCACCACTTGGGTGCCGACCTAGGGGATGCTGGTGGTGTCCATGGTTGACACCTCCAACATCCGAACACCATCTCGAAGCCCTTTGCACCGTTCCGCCACGGGTGGGCGCCAACCGTCGCGCCCGACCCGGCGCCCGTCGACCACGAGTGCGGGGTCCCGCAGCGCGGGCGCTGCCCACCCGAGATCGGCCGCGGCTTCCTCGAGGCTCGCCCGTGTTCCCAACGTCACACGACTGACGGTTCTGGTCGGGGTGCTGTGTGTGTTCGGTCTGATCATGGTGGGATCGGCGTCCCCGGTTATCTCGATGGGCCTCTACGGGTCGACCTGGGCAATTTTTGTCCGCCAGGTGATGTGGATGGGAGTCGGAGTCGGGGCGATGCTGGCGTTCTCGCGGATCGATTACCGGAAATGGCGAAAGATCCGGGTGCCGCTGCTGGTGGGGACCATGGGGATGTTGGTCGTGGTGCTCGCGCCAGGGCTGGGCGTCACTGCCGGTGGCTCCTCGCGCTGGATCGGAATCGGGCAGTTTCGCCTCCAGCCGTCCGAGTTGATGAAACTTGCGCTCATCGTCTTCGTTGCCGATCTGATGACCCGTCGGGTGGACAAGATCTCGGACACAAAGTCGGTGATCTTCCCGGTCCTCATCATCTTGGGGATCTCATCGCTGCTGATCCTGAAACAGCCGGACATGGGTACGGCCCTGGTTCTTTGTTGCGTTGCTTTCGGGATCCTCTTCATGGGTGGCGTTCCCATGCGCCCGATCGTCAAGATCCTGGTCACCTTCGTGGCGTTGGCCTTGGTGGTGGGGCTGGCCGACCCCTACCGGCGGGACCGAATCCTGTCGTTCCTAAACCCGAGTGCCAACCATTCCGGCTCGGGATACCAGGTCTGGCAGTCCCTGATCGGTCTTGGCTCCGGCCATCTGTTCGGTCTCGGTCTGGGCGGCGGCCGCCAGAAGTGGGGCCTTCTCCCCAATGCTCACACCGACTTCATCTTCTCGGTAGTGGGAGAAGAACTCGGTCTGGTCGGGGCGGTCGTGCTCCTGGGTCTGTTCTTCCTCTTTGCCTGGTACGGGTTGCAGGCGGCGACCCGGGCACCAGACCGGTTCGGGAGCCTCATGGCCATCGGCGTGACGATTTGGATCACCAGTCAGGCATTGATCAACATCGGTGCGGTCATCGGCGTCCTGCCGGTGACGGGAATCCCCCTCCCGTTCGTTTCCTTCGGAGGTTCATCCCTGGTGATCTCCCTGGCTGCCGTGGGCATTCTGTTGAACATCGCCGGGCACGAGCGCCTACCGCGGCCCGCGGCGCGCACGGCCCGACGACCGCCCTCGGCGTAATTGTGCGACGGTACGCTTTGATGGCGGGAGGAGGTACCGCCGGCCATCTGCAACCGGCGTTGGCGATCGCCGAATCCCTCGTCTCACGTGGCCATGATCGGGAGGCCATCGAGTTCGTGGGCTCTTCCCGGGGACAGGACCGAATCGCCCTCGACGGCAGAGGGTTCCCCTTCACCTTGTTGCCCGGCCGCGGGATCAACCGCAGCATGCGGCCGAGGGTGATCGTCCAGAACCTGGGAGCGCTGGTCGGGTTGGGGATAGCCCTCGTCCGTGCCTTGGGCCTGGTGGCAAGCCGCCGCCCCCGGGTGGTCGTGTCGGTGGGTGGGTATGCGAGCCTCCCCGCTTCCCTGGGCGCACTGGCGCTGGGGGTTCCGTTGGTTCTCGTGAATGTGGACGCGGCCCCGGGTGTCGCCAATCGCCTTCTCGGCCGCTTCGCCCGGGCCAGCGCGGTGGGCTGGCCCGGTACCCGGTTGCCTCGGGCCGTAGTGACCGGGACGCCGGTGCGGACCGACATTGCTGCCGTCGGGCGCTCCGCGGACGATCGCCGGGCCGCCCGTCGGGTACTCGGACTGCCGACCGGCAGTCCGACGGTTGTGGTGTTCGGAGGGTCCCTCGGGGCCCGCAGCATCAACGCGGCGGTGGCGGGTCTGGTCGAACAATGGAAGGACCGGGATGACCGGTCGATCTATCACATCGTGGGGCGACGGGACTGGGAGGCGACCGAGGCGGCATCGGCGTCACCTGGACCCCACGACCAGGTGGTTCGGGTCCCTTATGAGGAGCGGATGGCAACCGTCTACGCCGCGGCCGACGTCGTCGTCTGCCGGGCAGGAGCGATGACGGTGGCTGAGTTGGCCGCGGCCGGCGTGCCTTCGGTGCTGGTGCCGCTGCCCGGGGCACCCGGAGACCATCAGACTGCCAATGCCCGGGTCCTCGAGCGGGTCAACGGGGCGGTTCTGCTCGCCGACGCCGACTGCGATGGACATCGACTGGCCATCGTCCTCGACAAGTTGCTGGCCGAGGACGGGGTCCTCGACGCCATGGGTCGGGCGGCTCGCTCGCTCGGACGGCCCGATGCCGCAGATGCCGGGGCGCAGGTGGTCGAAAAGCATGCCCGGAGCGGTCCACAATGAAAGGGCGAACGATGAAGAACGAGCGCACGCCGCCGAGGCTCGATGTCTCCCGACCGATGGCCATCCATGTCGTGGGGATCGGCGGGGCCGGGATGAGTGCGATCGCCATGGTGCTCGCCACCATGGGCCACACGGTGACCGGAAGCGACCTGAAGGATTCATCGGTCACCGACCGATTGCGGGCCGCAGGGATATCTGTGGCCGTGGGCCACGACCCGATAAATCTGGGAGCGGCCGGCGTGGTGACCCGTTCTTCCGCCGTGAGCGATCTCAACCCCGAGGTGGTCGAAGCCGTGCGCCGGGGGATTCCGGTCTACCGCCGGGCCGAGGCGTTGACCGCCATCGCCTCCTTGCGGCGATGTATCGCGGTTGCCGGGACCCACGGGAAGACAACCACGGCTTCGATGCTGGCCCTGATATTGGTCGAGGCGGGACTGCGCCCTTCGTTCATCATTGGCGGCGAAGTCAATGAGATCGGGACCAATGCTGTCTGGGACGACGGAGAGTGGTTGGTGGTCGAAGCCGATGAGAGTGACGGGACGTTCCTGTCTCTGGATCCCGAGATCGCCATCGTGACCAATGTGGAGGCCGACCATCTCGATCACTATGGCTCTTTCGACGCGGTACAGGCGGCATTCGAGGATTTTGTAGCTCATGCGTCGCTTCCGCCCGTCGTGGGTGGGGATGACCCGGTAGCTTCGGAGATCGGACGTCGCAACGGGGCAGAGACGGTCGGGACCGGCACCGACTGCAGTCGGAGGATGGTCAACATCAGCCCGTCCCGTAGTTCGATCGCTTTCGATCTGCTCGATGGAACAGGGGCGCCGCTGGGTCATCTGTCCATTCCCGTCCCCGGGCTTCACAATGCCCGGAATGCGGCGGTGGCGGCGGTGGCCGGTCTGGCTGCCGGGGTATCCTTCGATGCCGCAGCCCGTGCCTTGGCCCGGTTCGCCGGTGTAGCCCGTCGGTTCGAGTTCAGGGGCGATGCCAACGGCGTGACGTTCGTGGACGACTATGCCCATCTGCCCAGTGAGGTCAAGGCGATGCTGGAAGCTGCCCAGGACGGTGGCTGGCAACGAGTGATCGCGGTATTCCAACCGCATCGGTACAGCCGGACCCAAGCGCTGTGGGAGGAGTTCGGTGGTGCCTTTGCCGGCGCTGACGTGGTGGTGGTGACCGACGTGTACGGGGCGGGTGAAGCTCCGATTCCCGGCGTGTCGGGTGAACTGGTGGCCGACGCCATCCGTCGGTCGAGCCCGGACAAGACTGTGCGATACGTGCCGGGGCGCAGCGAGCTACGCCAAATCGTCCAGGAGATCGTCCGGCCCGGGGACCTGTGCTTCACCCTCGGCGCCGGCGATCTCACGTCGCTCCCCGACGAGCTCCTGGACAGCCAGGGATGGTAGGCGGTCGGTGACGGCCGTCTCCGACGACCTGCGTCGCATTGGAGAAGCGCTTGGGCACCGGGCCCAGTGGGATGCCCCCCTGGGCGTGCGCACCACCTATCGGGTGGGAGGGACAGCGGCACTCCTGGTCGAGCCGGCCGACGAAGATGACCTGGTGGAGGTGGCCAGGGCGGTCAACGGTATGCCAGTTCCCGTGCTCGTCCTCGGCCGGGGCTCCAACCTCCTGGTGGCCGACGGTGGATTCTCCGGCCTGGTGGTGACGCTGGACAAAGGATTCGAGGAGTTGGCCATCGACGGCATGGAGGTTCGGGCGGGGGCGTCGGTCAGCCTTCCCGTACTGGCCCGCCGGACGACGGCGGCCGGGCTGTCCGGGCTGGAATGGGCAGTGGGGGTCCCCGGTTCGGTTGGCGGTGCCGTGCGGATGAACGCCGGTGGGCATGGTTCGGACACTGTCGCCACCCTGGTTGGCTATCGATGGGTGGATCTCATGACGGCGACGGCAGCAGACGGCCCGGCCGCACGGTTGCAGAGTGGGTACCGCCATACCGTGCTGTCCTCCACCGATGTGGTTGTGTCTGCCACCTTCGGGTTGATCCGCGGTGACCCCGAGATCGGAACGGCCACGATTGCCGACATCGTGAGATGGCGCCGTGCCAACCAACCCGGTGGAAGTAATGCCGGGTCGGTCTTCACCAACCCGGACGGCGACTCAGCCGGGCGGTTGATCGAGGAGTCCGGATTGAAGGGCTTCAGGCTCGGAAGTGCTGAGGTTTCGAAGAAACACGCCAACTTCATTCAGGCCGACGAGAGCGGCTCCGCTGATGATGTGGCCAAGTTGATTGCTCACGTGCAGGCAGTGGTGGCTGAGACGACCGGGGTCGCGCTCAGGACGGAAGTGCGTATGGTCGGTTTCAGTGGCCCGGGGTCGGGCGCCGGGTGACCCCGCCACCCCGTGGCACATCCACTTCGGGTCGTCCGTCCATCGACCCTCGGATCCGGCAACGGCGTCTTGCCGTGCGGCGCCGGGTCGGTCGGCGCCGCCTCCGGGTGGTCATCGCCATAGTGGTAGCGGTGGCGATCGTCGCCGGGGGAGCGGCACTGCTCCATACCTCGCTGTTCACCGCTCGGGTGGTGGCGGTGACCGGCACCCATCTGCATACCAGCACGGCCGCCATTGTGACGGCTGCCGGTCTGGCCCACCGACCCCTGATGATCAACGTGAGCCCCTCCGGTGCCGAGGCCCGGGTGAAGGCACTGCCCTTCATTGCCTCTGCTCGGGTCACCAGACACTGGCCCGACGGCGTGCAGATCGCGGTGAGTGAAAGGATTCCAATGGCCATGATGGCCGGGCCCGCCAACTCGTGGTCACAGGTGGACGGCTCAGGGCGAATTCTGGCGCTCCAACCGACCCAGCCGACTGGTCTCATTGAACTCGTGGTATCCACGGCCAGGGGGTCCGTGGTTCCGGCCGGGGTCGGAACCACGCTGCCTGCAGCAGCCGGACCCGGACTACAGGTGTGTCGGACTCTGCCTTTGGCCTTTTCTGCCCAGGTGCTCTCCATCACCGTGGCACCGGACACAACTGTCGACCTCGCCCTCAACTCGGGCCTCACGGTCGTCATGGGCACGGTCACCGACCTGACCGTCAAGTACCAGGACGTGGCCAGTATCATCGCCCACGCATCGCTCCAGGGGAAGAAGACCATCGACGTGACGGTCCCCGAAGCACCCACCGAGAGCTGATGATGACCCATCCCTCGTTGCGGGTCCGAGACGACGTAGAATCACGACAGCGTCAATGGTGCTTGACCAGGTACTCCACTAACCGTATCGTTGTGTCGAACTCGCTGGTTGGAACGGTTTCAACCTTTTGTCGAGGGTAAGGGAATACATGACCGTTCCTGCTCATAACAATTACTTCGCCGTCATCAAGGTGGTAGGCGTTGGAGGTGGCGGCGTAAACGCCGTCAATCGCATGATCGACGCCGGCCTTCGGGGGGTCGAGTTCATCGCGACCAATACCGACGCCCAGGCACTCCTGATGAGCGACGCCGATCTCAAGTTGGACATCGGTCGTCAGCTGACCCATGGGCTCGGAGCCGGGAGCGACCCCGAAGTCGGGCGCCTGGCGGCCGAAGAGCACCGGTCAGAGATCGAGGAGGCGCTGAAGGGTGCCGACATGGTCTTCATCACCGCCGGCAAGGGCGGCGGTACGGGAACCGGCGCCGCCCCGGTCGTGGCCGAAATCGCCAAGAGCCTGGGCGCCCTCACCATCGGGGTTGTGACCCGTCCCTTCACCTTCGAAGGCCGTCGGCGCTCGGTCCAGGCCGAGGCTGGTATCCAGAACCTGAAAGAGAAGGTTGACACCCTCATCATCATCCCCAATGACCGGTTGCTGACCGTGTCGAGCGAAAAGACCACTATGGTCAACGCATTCAAGATGGCGGATGAAGTTCTGATGCAGGGCGTCCAAGGCATCACCAGCCTCATTACGATTCCCGGTCTGATAAATACAGACTTCGCCGATGTGAAGATGATCATGAGCAACGCCGGTACGGCGATCATGGGGATCGGATCGTCCACCGGCGAGGGACGGGCGGTGAATGCAGCCAGGGCCGCCATTACCAGCCCCCTCTTGGAGGCATCCATCGAGGGCGCCCGCGGCATCTTGCTCAACATCGCCGGCGGTCCCGATCTCGGCCTCTTCGAGGTCAATGAGGCAGCGGAGATCATTCACGGGGTGGCTCACCCCGATGCCAACATCATCTTCGGTAGTGTCATCGACGAAGAGATGGGCGAAGAAGTCCGGGTCACGGTGATCGCGGCTGGATTCGAACGCTGGGAGTCCGGCGGCCGTGGTGGGGCCGAGCCGGTGCCGACCGCGACCGGCCGTGACGAAGGCCGCAGCAAGGTGCTCGGCTTGGAGACGGCACACGAGGATATCTTCGCCTCTCCGGTGGATGACGACCTCGACATCGGGGACGACGACTTTGACGTCCCGTCGTTCCTTCGCTGACCCAGAGCCCTTCTCCGGCCATCGTCACCGTTGTCGGTGACATCCGGGCCACCTGGTCGGATCGCTCGCACGGCGATCTGCGGTGGCGACCGGACGGGCATCAAGGCGGGGAAGCACTCCGGAAGTTCGCCACCGAGGCAACCGGAATCCCTTCGGGCGGCGGGTACCTCCATTCCCTTCGGCAGGTGCACGGGGCCGAAGTCCATATCATCCATGAGACCGGCAACTCCGCAGTGGATGATGACCACCGGACCCGATCTGTCCTCGAAGGGGACGGAATGGTGTCGGCGTCGCCTTCGGCGGGGCTGGCCATCCTGACCGCCGATTGTGCGTCAATTGCGCTGGGCAGTGAGGAAGGGGTGTTCGCGGCAGTCCACGCCGGCTGGCGGGGACTGCTGGGGGGAGTGATCGAGGTGGCCACCGCGGCCATGCGTGATCTCGGCGCCACCGTGGTGCACGGGGCCCTGGGCCCGACCATCCACGCCGAATGTTATGAATTCTCCGAGGATGATCTGGCCTCGATGGCTGCCCGGTATGGCGGCGGGATCCGCTCGGTGACCTCAGGTGGCCGCCCGGCACTGGATGTGCCCGCCGTCGTAGCTGCCGCTTTTGATGGCGCCAACGTCTGTCCTGTCCCGGGGATCGATGCCTGCACCTCCTGTAGCGACAGGTACTTCTCGCACCGGGGACGGCGAGATGACGGCCGCCAGGCGCTGGTTGTCTGGTCGATGGCAGAATCCCCCCGACGATGACGCCGGTGCGATTCAGTGCCGACCTCATCGCTGGCCGCCTGGCCGCCATTCGCCAAAGGATTTCGGCATGTTCACCGGATCCTGCAGCTGTCACCGTGGTGGCCGTCACCAAAGGCTTCAGTGAAGATGCGGTGCGGGCGGCCCTGGCGGCCGACATCCTCGATATCGGGGAGAACTATGCCGATGAACTGCTGGTGAAGGCGACAGCGATGGAAGGAATCGAGCCCATCCCCAGGTGGCATTTTCTTGGCTCCATACAGCGCAACAAGGTTCCGCGCCTGGCACCGGTGGTTGCATGTTGGCAAGGGGTCAGCCGGGTGGAGGAAGGACGAGCCATCGCCCGACGGCGCCCCGGCGCGACGGTGCTCGTTCAGGTCGACATCGCCGGGCTTCCAGGACGGGGAGGTTGCGACTCCCAGGATGTACCGGAGATGGTGTCGGGCCTGCGCGACGCGGGCGTCGATGTTGTCGGTCTGATGGCTGTTGGCCGGCCGGGTCCGCCTGAGGGGTCGCGGTCGGGATTTCACCTGGTGGCGACGATGGCGGACCGACTTGACCTGCCCGTTCGATCCATGGGGATGACCGATGACCTTGAAGTAGCGGTGGCTGAAGGTTCGACGATGGTACGCGTCGGACGTGGACTTTTCGGCGAAAGACCACCAAAGGGCTGAAAGAGCCCGGGTATCCACCTACCGGGTGAGACACGCACTACGCTGTCGGGCGGAGGGAAAGATGGCAGCCTCATTTATGAAGAAGACGATGGCTTATCTCGGTCTCGTCGACGACGATTATGACGACTATGACTACGACGAGCCCCGGGGTCCCGGGGCGGTGGGCCGCGCCCCTCAGCGCCCCAGGCGGATGGACGAAAGGGATGAGTCGCAGCCGGCGGTGGCGCCCAGCCGGATCCGGACCCTCTCGACGGAGGATACGCCCGGTCCCGTCCCTGTCGCCCAGCAGCCTACGATTGCGACGCGTACGTCCTCGATCAGGCCCATCTCCGCAGAGGCAGCAGGAGCCAAGGTCCAAGTGGTGGCGCCGAGTCGCTTTGCCGATGCCCAGGAGATTGCCAACCGGTTGATGGGCAACCAGCCGGTCATTGTGAACCTTCAAAACGGCGATCGCGACCTACAGCGAAGGATGATCGATTTTTGTAGCGGCGTCACCTATGCGTTGGCGGGTGGCATGGAACGGGTGGCCGACGAAGTGTTCCTGCTGACGCCGTCAAACGTCAAAGTGTCGGACGAGGAGCGGCAGCGCCTGACCGAGCGCGGCCTGGTCAACCCCTGATCGAGAACCAGTCGGCTGGCGACCTCGCCGAGAGGCTATGAGCGCTCATGTTGAGATTCGTCGGTTACATCCTTCAGCTCTATGTAGTGGTCTTGATCGCGTACTCTCTCCTGAGTTGGGTACAGCCCTCATACGACTCACCCATCCGGAGCATTCAGCGTGGGCTCGCCACGGTGTGCGATCCGGTACTGAATCTGGTGCGACGGGTAATTCCCACTGCCCGGATCGGTGGGGTCGGGCTGGATCTGTCGGTCCTGATCGTCATCATCGTCATCGAGGTCGTGTTGCTCCCGCTGGTACTCGGCTAACCCGGGCATCACGGGAATGACCCTGTCCGTAAAGCGACTCCGAACCCACAAGGGGCTATCCACGGGCCATGTGCCTGACGCCAGTAGCATGGCCGGCATGGCCTCATCACAATCTGCTCTTGATTCGCTACGGACCGTCGAGTTCCGTGAGACCCTCAAGGGGTATCACCGGGACGACGTGGACGAATACCTGGAGAAGGCCGCGGTCGAAGCCGAAGGCCTCCAGGAGCAGCTGCGACAGACGAGTGAGCGCCTCCGCCAGGCGGGAGAACGCATCTCCCAACTGGAGGCATCGGCCGAGCAGCAACCGGCTGCGTCTACGGCCGATGCCAACCTGGCCGATGACACGCTGCAGCGCACGCTTCTCCTGGCGCAGAAATTTGTTGACGAGACAAAGGCGGACGCCGAGGCGCGAGCTGCGAAGCTGGTGGCCGAGGCCGACGCCCATGCCAAGAGCGTACGGGCCAATGCCGAGTCGAATGTCGCGCAAATCACTGCCGACTCTGAGCGGCGCTTACGTGAGGAAGTCACCCGCCTCGAGGGGATCAGGGTTCAGCTGTCCGGCGATATCGAGGCCATGGCCCGCCATCTCGAGGCGGAACGGCAGCGACTGAGGGCTGCACTCACCGAGGTCATCAAATGGGTCGATGACAACGTGCAGCCGGCTGCAGCCTTGGCGGGGCGACCCGGTGGCGGGAGCGGCCAGGCATCGGGTGGGAACGCCGAGCGCCCGACACAAGGGCCAGCCGCGGGTCAGCCCAGGCCACAGGCAGCGAACACCAATCAATCGGCCGGTGCGAGGATTATGCCGAAAACGGGCCAGGCAGCTCAGGCTCGCCCGAACTGAGCGGATGGTTGATCGGTGAGGACCGTCGGGCTCTCCCCGCCATGCTGACTCTCGAAGCGGCTGGATTCTGGATATGCGCCTGTGCTGGTGCCGGCCTCGGGGGTTTCGAACCCTCGTAATGCGGCAAATAATGGCTCTGGCTCCTGAAGTGGGATGACGATGGCAATTCTCCCGCTAGGGTGCCCGGCACGGTATGTGGATTTTCGGATTGCCGGAGGCAGCAGGGCACGGTCTCGTCACCCGCTCATCGCAACCTAGTATTGCTTGTCTTTTTCGGGTCCAATCGGGCTCACGGCGGATGCGATCGGTCCCTTAGGAGGTTGAAGTAATGACGACGAAGAAGCGGGCGCCATTGGTGAAAGCAGCGCTGGCGCGTAAGGGAGCCAAGAAGGTCGCACCGGCTCCGGCCAAGAAGGTCGCACCGGCTCCGGCCAAGAAGGTCGCCCAGGCTCCGGCCAAGAAGGTCGCCCAGGCTCCGGAGGTCGTCCCGGCTCCGAAAGCGGCTCCGGCCAAGAAGGCGGCTCCCTCTATTCCTCCTGCGCCAAAGAGGCCGACGGTGGGCCCCTATGCCAAGGAGCCCAAGTTTCTCGATGAGCAGCGGGCGTTGCTGGTAGAAGAGCGCATCGTTTGCCAGGGTCAGGCTGAGGATTTGCGAGCCGAAGCCGACTCGCTGGCTCAGGAACGTGAACCCGGCGACGTACAGTTTGATGCCGAGGGTGGCGAAGGGGGTACGGCAGCTGTCGATCGCGAGCGCGATCTGGCACTCTCGGCCCAGGCTGTGGCCGCGGTGGAGGAGATCGATGATGCACTTGAGCGAATCAACCGAAAGACCTATGGCACCTGCGAGCGGTGTTACCAGTCCATTCCCAAGGCTCGACTCCGTGCGCTTGCCTATGCCCGGCTGTGTGTGGCCTGTAAGAGCGGGGGGCTGTCGCGACGCTGACCGGCACTACCGCATCGAACACGGTTCCACGGGTTGTGCCGGCTGGCGCACCCCTCCGATTGGTGAGTGCCGTGGCAGTTGCCGGCCTGGTGGTGCTGGTGGATCAGTTGACCAAGCGGTGGGCTCTCGACCGGTTGGCTCGTGGGCCGATCCATGTGATCGGGACCCTCGACCTCGCGCTGACCCGGAACCGCGGTTCGGCGTTCAGCCTTTTTCAGGGGTTTGCCGGGGTGCTGGTGGCGGTGGCGGTCATTCTGGTGGGGGCGTTACTGGTGATGGTCTATCGAGCGCCGTCACTGTCCCGCGCGGCAGTATGCGGGCTGATCATCGGAGGAGCCATCGGTAACTTGTCCGATCGCATGTTCCGTGACGAACATGGCGCCGTGGTCGACTTCATCGATCTCCACTTCTGGCCGACGTTCAACGTGGCTGATGCCTGCATTGTGATTGGTTGTCTGCTGCTGGCGCTCTCTCTCCTACGCAGGACTCCCGGATCGTGAGTGAACTGTCCCTATCGGTGCCTCCGTCGCTCGACGGAGTCCGGGTGGACCGCGCCGTGGCGCTACTGGCAGATATCTCCCGTTCGGCCGTCGACGGCCTGATCGAGGGTGGTCGGGTGCAGGTGGATGGTGTGACCATCCATGCTCGGAGCCGCCCACTCCGGGAGGGCGAGCTCCTGGACGTGGAGCTTGGTGAGGAGGAAGTGGTCCCTCCTCCCCAAGCCGATGGGTCAGTGGTGTTCGGCGTGGTGTACGCCGACGCGGACATCGTCGTTGTGGACAAACCTGCCGGCCTGGTTGTTCACCCCGGAGCCGGGCATCGAACCGGCACCCTGGTAAACGGGGTGCTATCCCAATTCCCCGACCTGGCTGTGTTGGCTGATGAGGTGGGCGCCGATCCAGAACGCCCCGGCATCGTGCACCGCCTCGATCGCGGCACGTCGGGCCTGCTGGTGGTGGCGCGGAATGCCGGTGCCTACCGCTCGTTGGTGGCCCAGCTGGGCGAACGCACGGTGTCCCGTCGATACCGGGCGTTGGTGTTGGGTGAGGTCGATGGTGAGTCGGGGGTCGTGGACGCCCCCATCGGTCGGTCGATCACGTCGCCTACTCGAATGGCGGTCTCGCGCAAGGGAAAAGAGGCCCGGACCCGCTACCGGGTTGAGCGGAGATTCACCGAGCCGGTCCCGGCCACCCTGTTGGAGGCGACACTCGAAACGGGCCGGACCCACCAGATTCGCGTTCACCTATCGGCGATCGGCCATCCGGTGGTGGGTGACGCGGTCTACAGCCGAGGTCGAACGTTGCCCGGAGTTACATTGAGCCGACCGTTTCTCCATGCCTACGCCCTGGCGTTCGACCACCCGGCGACAGGGGAGCGCATGGAGTGGTCATCGCCGCTCCCTGATGATCTCAGGGCAGAACTCGAACGCCTGTCGAATTGACAGGAACCGGCGAATACCTCTCGCCGGTACCCGTCACCGTCAGGCTGCTTCGTGAGCCGCTTCGAGAGCCTCGCTGTCGGCCAGAATCCGCAGAGCCTCGGCTTCGGCTTGGCGCACCTTTCGGACACCCACCCCTAGCCGTTCCGCCGTCGTCTGCAGGGATGCGGGGTCAGAGCCATCGAACCCAAACCGATTGCGGATGACCGCTCGTTGCAAGTCGGTGAGCCGGTCCACGGCGCTGCGCACCAACCCGAACGTGAGCTCGGAGGCGACCTCGTCTTCGAACTCGTTGCTGTCGGTCGACACCAGATCACCCAGCGTCGAGGTCGAGTCGGCGGTGGCCGGCTGGTCGAGGCTGGCCACCACCCGGGCGACCCGGGTGAGGTCGGTCCGCATGTCGGCAGTGGTATTGGTGGCATCGTCCAACTCGGCGTCGGTCGGCGAACGCTGTAGTTGATGGGTGAGTTCCCAGGTGGCCGCTTCGACCAGCTGATTGCGCTCGGCTACTTCCATCGGAAGGCGGATGGTCCGACCATGCTGTTGGACGGCTCGCTGCAAGGCCTGGCGGATCCACCAGGTGGCATAGGTGGAGAATCGGAAGCCGCGTTCCCAGTCGAACTTGTCGACTGCCCGCATCAGACCGAAGGTGCCCTCTTGGATGAGATCGGCGAGGTCGACCCCGCGGTCCTGATATCGCCGCGCCCAGTGGATGACCAGGCGCAAGTTGGCCGCGGCCATCTCCCGGCGGGCATCCTCGTCGCTGGCCGCCACCCGTTTGGCCAACTCGGTCTGTGCCTCATGGTCGGGAAGGGGGTGATGGTCGAGATCGCGGAGGAAGAGGCCCAGGCTGTCTGCATCCGCGCCGCGGCTCCGCGCCGCGGTCGCCGAGGTGGCGGCGCGCCCTTTTCCTGTGGCGGACGGGGTGCTCTTCTTCTCCTGACCTTTGCTGGCGGTCAACGTCGGAGTTGTCATGCCTGGTTTCACCCTTCTCATGTCGGTTGTACTACTCTCAACGCCCGGGAAGCGCCGGACATTCCTGTAGTGCCGGGGCCCATCCGATTCTCTCGGTGGTACAACTACCCGTTTCCCGGCCAGTTTGCACACCTACGTCCGAAATGGTCGGTCAGCACAATGAATTACCAGGATAATCGGTGTTTCGTGGTACGTCACGGCGAAACGGAGTGGAGCCTCCATCACCGGCATACCGGGCGGACCGACCTGCCCCTCTTGCCCACCGGAATGGTTCAGGCCGAAGGGTTGCAGACATCGCTGTCCGCCCATGAGTTCCGCTCGGTCCTGACCAGCCCATTGGCCCGGGCCAGGGAAACCTGCCGGCTCGCCGGATTCGGGGACGTGGCGGAAATCGAACCTGATCTTGCCGAGTGGGACTACGGCTCCTTGGAAGGGCTGACGACGGCCGAGATCTCGAGGGAAAGGCCACAATGGAACCTCTTTGCCGATGGCGCTCCGGGTGGCGAGACGATTCAGGAGGTGGCGGTCCGGGTTGACCGGGTCATCGAGCGGATCCGGGCCACCGATGGCGATGTGGTGTGTTTCGCCCACGGCCACGTGCTTCGGGTGTTGGCCGTCCGCTGGCTTGGCCTCGACCCGAGGGAAGGAAGGTGCTTCGTCCTCGATCCGGCTTCCGTCAGCATCCTGGGCTGGGAGCGTGCCAGTCCGGTGGTCGTGCGCTGGAACCTCACTTGACCTCGCGAACCGCCCCTCCGGGCCGGCGGTCGATTGGGCGATCGGGTGAAAGTGACTCTCCGCGGAACATCCGGCGTGGGCCCGACCAGCGGGCGGGAGGGGCATCGAGGATGGCCGCCAGGGCGTAGGCCTCGCTCTCATAGTTGACCCGCCACCCCCGGAATTGGGCCCAGGCGTCGTCGACCTCACGGGAGATCGGGAACCCGATCTCGTGGAGGCGCATGTAGGCGGCGTCGAACTCCTGGCGAGGCAGCGCGATGTCGTCATCCGGGTTTGGGTCGGGGTTGAACGGGATGCCGATCACCTGGGCGATGTCACGGAGACAGGTGAAGCCCATCCGCAGGCACATCCGAGCCTGGATGGGGGTTCCCTCCGGGTCGACGGCGAGGGCGATGGCGGCCGAGTCCATGACGGCAACGAGGCTGACCACCCAGGAGTTCTGCGCCCGGGGCGATCGCAGGTACATCAACGACGGATAGCTGGTGTGGCTCTCGGCTACATCCGCTCCCCACCGTTCCCAATCGGCGAACAAGTCGGGCAGATTGGGAACAAGACCCACCAGGTGGTGACGGATCAGGATCTCCGGCCCCCAGGCCGGTGCCCCGGCCCGACTCTCGAGGAGGGTGACCAACGTCTCCCGGCGATTGTATGAGCTGTAGATGGCGGGCAGATAGGCGATCTGAAGCGCCACCAAGACCATGCCCGTACCGGCAGCAACGAAGTCGACCGTTTGCTCGGCGCCGCCGACCCCGTGGGCGAAGCCAAGGGTGAATACCGATGAGCCCGCCTCGATGAACGCGGCACCGAGAGCGCCGTTACGGAGGCCCCAGATGACCAGCATGAATCCGATGACCGAGGTCACCAGCCAGGTGCCCAGCAGGACCATGAGGGCCACCGGTTCGCTCAAGGCCAGAATTCGGTCCTTGGCCACATAGGAACGAGCCAGTTGGGCCAGCCGGCGGAATGCCACCCTCACCGACCGCATCGGTATCGTGGCCACCCCGGTGGCTGCCCGGGGGACAATCAGGACCCGGATGACGCTGGCGCCGTTCATCACCAGCACCACGATGCCGAGTGCCAACACCAGTCCCCTGACGAAGGTCATGGTGTCATCGCTTCACGGGATCTGGCCGCCGAACCCTGTTCAGCCGGATTTCTTGGGGAGGGCGGATACCCGGCCCTGGGCGCGCCTCACCATGTCTGCCAGTTTGAACGAGTCGAGGTGGGTCCGCATGTGCTCGCCGACGTCGGCCCAGACATCCAAGAGGATGCACTGGCCCTCATGGTCACAAGCACCGTTTTCGTGAGGTAGTCCGAAGTCTCCGGCCACGATGGGTCCGTCCACGGCACTGACGATCTGCGACAACGTGATGTCCTCGGGCGAGCGGGCCAGCACATATCCGCCCCCCACACCACGTTTCGAGCGGACCAAGCCCGCACCTTTCAGCGCCAACAAGATCTGCTCGAGGTAGGGCTGGGGGAGACCTGTCCGCTCAGCGATATCCCGAACCGCGGTGGGACCGTCGTTCTCGTCATGCAGGGCCAAGGACAACAGAGCGCGGCTGGCGTAGTCCCCCCGGGTCGAAACCTTCACGTGGTCATGCTATTGCCTGGGACGCTTCGGCACGCGAGTGGCGGTCGGACCCAAGGTAGGTGGGTATCGGATCAGTGGCCGCCGAGTCTTCCTGCGGCCAGATCCTCGGCCATGGCCCATCCAAAGGTCACCAACCGGCCGCCCGAAGAAGCATCGTTCTTCTCGAAGAAGATCGTTGCCACTTCAGGGACCGGAGTCTTGGAACTGCCGATATCAAACCCCCCGGACTCGAACCCATCGCCCTTGATCAAGAAGGTGCGGTCGTCGATGCGGGCCTCGGCACCGAATCGCTTGGCCAGACGACGTCCCCAGGCCCGCTCCTCGCCGGTGGCCTTGTGATCCGGCCCGGGAACCACGTCGGTGAGGCCGGCGAAGGCGCGAAAGCCCTCGGGGGCCAGGAGCCGGGTGCCGACCAGGACGTCTTCGTCAGGGAATGCCAACAGCGCCCGACGGTATTTGTCGCCCATCATGGACCGGAGGACCGTGTCGGCCCGGGCGGTGCGGTCGATGGTGCCAACACCTATCAACAACGAGGGCGTGCCGCCGATACGCTCAAGGGTGGAGAAGGAATAGCCGCGAAGTTTGTTCCCCTCCCGGGCACGGGTCACCAGCACCCATTCCTCGCGCTGCTTCGACAGGAAGCCGATGTCGAAGTGGGGCTCTCGTACCGCGCAAAGATCGGCCATTTCGGCCAACTCGGCGTCACTTAGTGATGTGCAATCCTTGGTCTCCACGTGAATGGACATAAGCCGTTCCGTACTCCTCATTTGCCCTGCGGCCTCGGCCGGCGACTCGGGTCCGCCACGAGCACCCCGGGCACCGCCAGCACGGGCCTTCGGTGCCCCTGAGCGGGAGCCGTCCGTCAATTTTACGGGATTTGGCGGCACTTGTCCCATCCGGGGTCCGCCGGCCCCATCCAGGGGCACCCGAAAAGCCGGTGGACGCGGGGTAAACACGGCTGTGGCCAGGGATTTCGTGAATATCAGGTCAAAGGATCAGCCCTGGATGGCGTTGGGACCGAGGAGCACTCTCAGCTCACCGATCAGCCCTCGGCGGCTGTCGACCCTGAATTCCGGCGGTAGGCGGATGACCTTCTGCCCGACGTGGAGAAACACCGGGGAGTCTCCGGGGTGCTCGGAAAGCAGCCGCTTCAACGCAGTGACCTTGGTATCGGTGAGCGCATTGACCGGAAGTGAGATCCGAAGGTCGACCGAGCCATCGGTGGTCAGATTGGGACGCTGAATCTCGAGGCATATCAACTTCACCTGGTCGTCGCGCATGTCGATGCGGCCCTTGACCAACACGATGGCGTCATCGTCGAGAAGGGCACCGTACTCACTCATCGTCTTGGGGAATACGAAGACATCGATGGACGCCTGCAGGTCCTCGAGCACGAAGCTGGCCATGAGGTCGCCCTTTTTGGTGTAGCGCCGCGAAAGCTCGGTGATGACACCGCCGGCCAGACGAACCTGGCCCTCGCTCCCGTATCCACCGGCGCCGGCAGTGCTCTCGGCCCCAGGGGCCTCGGGGTCGATACTTCGGAGTTCGGCCAGGGTGCAGTCGGTGAGCCGGGAGAGCGATCCCTCCAGGCCCATCAACGGGTGATCGCTGATGTAAAGCCCGAGCATCTCCTTCTCGAAGGCGAGGCGCTGGGTCTTCTCGAACTCGACATCGGGAATGGGGATCCGGGTATCGCTGAATCCCACGGTGTGCCCCTGGGTCTCGACTTCGATGGAGGAGAACAGCGACACCACCCCAGCGTCGTGTTGGCGCCGGCGCTCGAGGGTGAGATCGGTGATCTCTTCGTACACCAGAAAGAGACCGCGGCGCGGATGACCCAGAGAGTCGAATCCACCGGCCTTGATCAACGACTCGATGGTCCGCTTGTTCAGCACCTGGGGGTCGACCCTTTGGCAGAAGTCGTAGAAATCGACAAAGGGGCCGTTCTTTTCGCGTTCGGCCACGATGAGGCCCACCAACCCCTGGCCGACATTGCGGATAGCGGCCATCCCGAAGGTAATGTCCCCCAAGGTCCCTTCTTCTGACATGTCACGTCTCGAGTAGTCGGCCGCGAAGTCGGAGAGCGAGCGGTTGACGTCTGGGACGAGTACCTGAATCCCGAGTGAGCGGCACTCGGCCAGATAGACGGCTGTCTTGTCCTTGGTGTCCTTGACCGAGGTGAGTAGGGCGGCCAGGTACTCGACGGGGTAGTGGGCCTTCAGCCACGCGGTCTGGTAGGCGATGTAGCCGTACCCGTAGGAGTGGGACTTGTTGAAAGCGTAATCGGCGAACGGCTCGATGATGTCGAACAGGGCAGTGCCGAGTTGTTCGCCATAACCCTGAGTTTCGCAGCCGGTGACAAACTTGTGCCGCTCCGCCTGAATGAGGACCCGGTCCTTCTTGCCGGTCGCCTTACGCAAGTTGTCAGCTTCAGCCAAGGAGTAGCCGGCGAACTTCTGGGCGACCCTCATGACCGACTCCTGGTAGATCATGAGACCGTAGGTATCGGCCAAGATCTCCGCCAAGTCGGGGTGGAGGTAGGTGACCGCCTGTCGGCCGTTCTTCCGGTCGGCATAGTCGCGGTGCATATTCGCCGCCATCGGCCCGGGCCGATACAGGGCGACAAGAGCCGCCACATCATCGAAGGTGGTAGGCGCCAGCGATCGCATCAATGATCGCATGGGCCCGCCCTCGAGCTGAAACACACCCATCGAATCGCCCTTGCGCAACATGGCGAATGTCTTCTCATCATCGAGGGGGATGCTGTCGATGTCGGGGCGCTCCCCGGTCGAGACCTGAATCAGGTCGAGCGCTCGTTCAATCACCGAGAGGTTGCGAAGCCCGAGGAAGTCCATCTTCAACAGCCCGAGGTTCTCGACGCCGTGCATCTCGTACTGGGTGACGACGGGGGCGTCATCGGGGTTGTCGCTGTCGGGTTTTCGTTGGATGGGTACGTACTCGGTGAGCGGTTGGTCGGTGATGACCACCGCGGCGGCATGGATGCCATCTTGGCGACGGAGGCCCTCGAGGCCCTTGGCCACGTCGATGACCTCTTTGGCTTCCGGGTCCGTCTCGTACATGGTGCGAAGTTCACCCGCGGCGGCGAAGCCCTCTTCGAACCCTTCGGTCTTGGTCAGACAGGCGTTCAACGGGGTGTCGCGCCCCATCATCAGTGGCGGCATGGCTTTGGCGATCTTGTCGCCCACCCCGTAGAGCTTGCCGAGCACCCGGGCGGCGTCACGCACCGCCGCCCGCGCCTTGATGGTCGAGAACGTGACGATCTGGGCCACATGGTCCGACCCATACCGCTCGGCCGCGTACTTGATCATGTCACCGCGGTAGCGCTCGTCGAAGTCCATGTCGATGTCGGGCATCTGTGTCCGGCCCGGGTTGAGGAAGCGCTCGAACAGGAGGTCGTAGCGGATGGGATCGAGGTCGACGATCTTCAGGCAGTACGCCACGCAGCAACCCGCCGCCGATCCTCGCCCCGGCCCGACCCGGATTCCCCGTGACCGGGCAAAGCGAATGAGGTCCCAGACCACCAGGAAGTAGGCGGAGAATCCCATCTCACCGATCACACCGAGTTCGTAGTCGAGCCGTTCGAGCACGGGAGCAGGGATGGGGTGGCCGTAGCGCTCCTTGGCGCCTTCGATGCTCAGGTGACGGAGGTACTGGGCGGCGCGGACCTCGTAGGTGTCGCCGACGAACTCGTCGGGGACCGGGAACTGCGGAAGACTCGGGTGACCGAACTCGATCTCGACGTTTGCTCTCTGGGCGATGAGCAAGGTGTTGTCGCAGGCTTCGGGGAGTTCGCCGAAGAGATGCCGCATCTCCGCCGCCGACTTCAGATAGTGCTCCTCGCCCTCGAACTTGAAGCGCTTCGGGTCGGCAATGAGGGCACCGGTTTGGACGCACAACAACGCGTCGTGGGCAACATGGTCTTCTCGGTGGGTGTAATGGCTGTCGTTGGTGGCAAGGAGGGGGGCCCCGATCTTCCGGGCGATCTCCACCAGCATCGGATTGGTCCTTTGCTGGGCCGGAAGCCCGTGATCTTGGAGTTCGACGAACAAATTGTCCTTGCCGAAGATGTCTTGGAGACGAGCGGCCAAACTCTTGGCCTTGACCTGATCGTTGGCCAGGAGTGCCTGGAGGACCACCCCGCCCAGGCATCCGGTGGTGGCGATCAGTCCGGCGTGATGCCGTTCGAGCAACTCCCAGTCGACCCGAGGCTTGTAGTAGTAGCCCTCGAGATATGCCGCCGATGACAGTTTCAGCAGGTTGCGGTATCCCTCAGTGGTCTCGGCCAGCAAGGTGAGGTGGTAGTAGAGCTTTTCCCCGCCCTCGACATCGCCTCCGGTGTCGTCCACCTTGCCTCGTCGCACCGGCCGTTCGAGTCGGGACTCGCCCGCCATGTAGGCCTCGGTGCCGATAACCGGATTGATACCGGCTTTGCGGCAGGCGGCGTAGAAGTCGAGGACTCCGTACATGTTCCCGTGATCGGTGATCCCGAGGGCCGGTTGGCCGTCCTCCACCGCCGCCCGAACGAGATCGTCGACCCGGGCGGCACCGTCGAGCATCGAGAACTCGGTGTGGGTGTGCAGATGTGTGAACGACCGTGATGCCAACGAACTGGCGCCTTCCTCGTCATTTCGACGATCACCGACCCAGGTTCTCCACAGGCTGTGGAGGAGTTACAGCGGTGTGATTCCGACCATAGCGCGAGCGCCCACCCCGGTGGGGAACCGCACCGGGGGTTGGGGCCGGGTCAGAGATAGGTGCCGGGACGGGAGACCGGCGTCCCACCTCCCGGCGGCAAGGCCTGCTGACGCATCTCGTCGAGCTGGGCCCGAGCGACCACCTGCTGGGCCACCAAGGTGGCCTGAATCCCGTGGAAGAGCCCCTCGAGCCAGCCCACCAACTGGGCGTGAGCAATGCGCAGCTCGGCGTCGGAAGGGGTTGGGGTATCAAAGGGGATGGAGACCCGATCGAGCTCGGCGGCCAGGTCGTCCGAGAGGCCATCGGCCAGTTCCCGGACCGACTGTTCGTAGATTTCGCGAAGGCGTCCCCGACTGAGTTCGTCCAAGGGGGCTTGGCGGACCTCTTCGAGGAGCTGCTTGACCATGGACCCGATACGAAGGAGCTTGGCCGGCTTCTCGATCGACTCCGTCCGCTTCTCGTCGAGGACGCCATCGCCAGATTGCTCCTCTCGGGCCGTATCGCTCACCGGGTCGACGACCTCGGGTTTCAGGGAGGGCGGATGTTCAGCCGGGTTGGGTCCGTCGTTGTCCATGGTCAGATACTGCCATCTGACGTGAGGGCGACCAGAGGGACCAGCATTTCGTCGGCAGTCAACGAACCGTGTCGGGCGGCCAGAGTGGTCTCCCCGACGTCGGCAGGGTCGAGGAAGGCAATGGGAGCATGAGGCATCAGTGCGACGTCGCCGAGCCGATCGACGACACCGTCACGGAGAGGTCCGCCGAACCATCCCTCGTCGATGAGTTGATCCCGACTCATGACCCAGGTTGTGTCGTGATACTGCTCAGTCACCGTGGTCAACAGATCTTCGGCCGCACCGGGCCGGGCATGGAGCCAGCGGAACCGGCCCTCGCCCGACAGAAAACGGGTGCCGGCCATCGTCTCGCGGCCCAACAACTCCACATTGGTCCCGACCTCGATCTGGCCATGGTCGGCGCTGACCGCCAGCACCGCCCCCTGGGCCAGCTCGGAGGCGATATCGCCCACCAACCTGTCGACAGCCACCAATTCGGCGTCGTAGTACTCACCCAGCCCGTGTTCGTGGGCCACCTTGTCGATGCCGTCGTAATAGGCGTAGACGAATGGTTCCCCGGCCCCGAGCAGCCGGCGGATTTGGAGAGGTAGCGACGAGGTGACCTTGTACCCGGCCAGCGGAGAGGCTCCGAGGTGGGCGGCGGTGAACCCGGTGCCCGCGAATTCACCCCGGGAGACCACCGGCACCGGATGGGTTGCTCCGGGGAACGGCGGGTAAGGCTGAAAGGAGGAGGCCGGTAGCTCCCGGCGGGCGTCCCGCGGACGGTTGGTGCCCACTGTCCACCGGAGCACGTTCATGATCTCCGCGCTCGGAGTGGCCAACCGGTACCCCAGGAGACCGTGATCGGCGGGCGGACGACCGGTGGCGATGGACGTGAGAGCACAGGCGGTGGTGGTCGGAGCCACCGAGGTAATCGATCGTTCACTGCCGGCGGCTCCGGTCAGGGTGGGAGCCAGTTCACGACGCGCGGCCAGTTGCTCCCATCCGAGCCCGTCCACGATCAACAGAACGATCTGGTTCGCCTCACGGGCCGGAGCGGGGAGCCAGGTCGGAGGTTGTCCGGTACCGCCCTTTCCCCCCGCGGACCCCGACAACAGGGCCGGGACCAGGTTGGCCAGGCAGGCGCCGTCGTAGTCAGGAAGGATCGGTACGGCCGATCCGAGGGAGAGGGAAGACGCCGACATGACTAGTGACTGTAGGCCACCCGGCGAAACCGGTCAGTCCGGATCGGCCAGGAGGCGCACTTCCGAAACCGTCACTGCATGCCCGCCCAGGATCACCCGGTTGCCATCGACCCGCATGTGGACGATGCCTCCCCGGCGGGACACCTGGGCCCCGACCAACTCACTCCGACCTGTGCGGGTCGACCACCACGGGGCCAGGGTGCAGTGGGCCGAGCCGGTGACCGGGTCCTCGGGAATACCGACCCGGGGAGCAAAGACGCGGGACACGCAATCGATACCAGGTTGGGAGGCGGCCGCGGTCACGATTACGGCCCGGGCATCGATCGCGGCCAGAGCCGTGAGATCGGGCTGCAGCTGTCTGACGGTATCGGGCTCGGCACACACCACCATCAGATCGGAGGCGCCACCGAGGACGTCCCCGACAGTACCGAGGGCGGCGAACAGACCGTCGGGCGGAGCGCAGGCGATCGGCGGGTCGGCAGGGAAGTCCATCTCGATCAAGCCGTCGTCTCGGAGTGCACAGGTGAGCACACCGCTTCGGGTGTGGAACTCTCCTCCCCCCACCACGTGGACCGAAGCCAACGTGGCATGGCCGCAGAGGTCGACTTCGGTAGTCGGAGTGAACCACCGCAGGTTGTACCCCCTGTCGGGGCGGGTGACGACGAACGCCGTCTCCGAGAGGTTCATCTCGCCGGCCACATCGCGCATCCACGTTTCAGGTGCCGGTCGGTCGAGCCGGCACACCGCGGCCGGGTTGCCGGAGAATGGACGATCGGTGAATGCGTCGACCACGACGAGTTCAGTGGACATGGTCAACCCCGAGGCAGCATGGCCCGGATGGTCTTGTAGCAGTGCCCGTTGCGCGGGGTGGTGATCGATGCCACCAGGTAGTGGGGCTTGAATCCCAGGGCAGATGCCAGTTCCTTGCCTTGCAACCGGTCCTTGCGGGCCACATCGAGAGCGCGCTCGGCCCGGGGGTCTTCGACGGGCAGCCAGTTGTCGCTGCGTCCCCACCCGAACCGGACCCACACTTCCCGTTCCCGCTCGCGGCGGAACAGGACGGGCCCCTTGGTCGGCACCAACAGGGCCAGCGAGGGTCGAAATCCCCTGAATTCCCAATAGGGCGCGGAGGCGCCGGGGAAACCCAGCACGTGCTCTTCGACCGGCGCTGCCAACTGATGGAGGAGACGGCGATTCCGACGCCCGTGGAACGTGCCGAGGTGCCGGGGAAGCCCGGTGACGGTCACCGCTTCGGGCTGGGCCAGATCATCGCGCTCGGGCTCGTCCGCCAATATCGCTTCGACCACGTCGAACGGAACCAGGTCGGGTGGGTGGCCTTCGGGCCACGGCACCCTGACCCGGACCAGCGTCCCCGACGCCAGGTCAACGCCAGTGGTGTCCTCTTCGTGACACGACAGCACCAGAATTGTCAGCGAAGCACCTCCTGTCACCTCGATCCGCTCTCGAGACTTGACCGCTCGCACCACGGCTCGGGCGGTGCCACTCCGGGGAGTCCGGGGCGACCGACCCTGCTTCCGTTTTTTCGGGGGAGGAGGCAGGCTGGGAACTCCGACCGGGGGTGGCAGGCCCTCGTTCACCGGGAGATCCCGGGCAACTGCATCGATAACGATTCAGGATCGGATGCCGGCATCTGGCACGCGTAGTGCCTACAGACGTAGGCCAGGCCCGGGTCTCGCCCCTCCCACAGCGGTGACGCGGTGGGTTCCCCCCAAGCCACCACTGCGTCAGGAATCCATTGTCGGCGCACCACGTCGAGCAGGTCGGGTCGATCGCCGGTGATCACTACTTCGGTGAGTCCCCGCCGCAACATGTCGGCCGCGACCACGGTGTGGGCGAAGGCGGTGGGGTGGCGGATGAGGAGCTCGCCAACCAGGTCGACGATCTCATGGGCTGCCTCCGTGTACCGGCCGAACCCGGTGAGAGCCCCGAGTCGCACCAATGCGACTGCCGCCACCCCGTTGGCCGAGGGTGTGGCGCCATCGAGGACGTCCTTGGTCCGGACCAACAGGGCCTCCGCATCGTGACCGGTGGTGAAGAAACCACCATCGTCGTCATCATGAAAGAGCTCGAGTAGTGCGTCGGCGACCTCGATGGCCCGGGCTGTCCAAACAGCCCGACCTGTCAACTCGGCCAACCGGGTGAAGCAGTCGATCAAACATGCGTAGTCGGCGGCATAGGCGAGATATTTGGCTCCACCTTCCCGTTGCCAACTGCGAAGCCACCGGCCGTCGTCGGCGCGCCGCAGGCGGTCATAGAGGAAGCCTCCGATGGACACTGCCGACAGGGTCCAGTCAGCATTGCCGGTGGCGAATGCAGCCTCGGCCAGGGCCGAGGCGTACATGGCATTCCACTCGGTGAGGACCTTGTCGTCCAGGCCGGGCCGGACACGCCTGGCCCGGGCCTCGAACAACAGGCGCCGGCCCGATTCCACGTCCACCGGGCCACCCAGCGGTGCCCCGATCGGGCGGCGCAGAATGGTGGTGCCTTCAAAGTTGCCGGCGGTGGTGAGGTCGAACCAGCTGATGACAGCCTCGATGATGGCCGCGGGGTCCTCGTCGGGCCGCAGGGATCCGCTTCTGACTCCCTCGCCAGCTTGGTCAAGGGTCCATACGTAGAACTTGCCCTCCACCCCTTCGGAGTCGGCGTCCTCGGCGGAGTGCACCCCCCCCTCGGCCGTGGTCAGGTCGCGGGCGACATAGGAGATGATGCCCTCGACCACCCGAAGGTAGTCCGGCCGCCCCGTGGCCTGCCAGCCGTGCAGGAACGCCCGGAGCAGTCCAGCCTGGTCGTAGAGCATCTTTTCGAAGTGGGGGACCAGCCACTCGTGATCGGTCGAGTATCGGGCGAATCCGCCACCCAGGTGGTCGTGGATGCCACCGGCGGCCATGGCATCGAGGGTCAGGGTGGCCATCGCCAGCGATGACTCGGGATCGCCGCCGGTGTGCCGGCGAGAGTGCCGGAGAGCGATGTCGATCAGCGTGGGTTGAGGGAACTTCGGAGCGGGACCGAAGCCGCCCCACTCGCGGTCGAATCTGCTGTTCAGCTCCTTGGTGACCACATCGATGAGGTCGACTCCGTCGTTGGATCCGCCGAGGGAACCAAGCGACGATGACCGGGGGCCGGACCTGGTGATCACTGATCGGGACGCAATCGCCCTGCAGAGTTCGTCGGCCTGTTCGTCCACTTCGCTCCGCCTATTGGTCCAGACGTCGGACAACGCGGCCAGGACCGACCGGAATGACGGTGAGCCATGGCGGTCATCGGGCGGAAAGTAGGTCCCGCCGAAGAAGGGGCGGCGATCAGGGGTGAGGAACACGCTCATCGGCCAGCCACCCGACCCGGTGATGGCCTGGACCGCCTCCATGTAGACGGCGTCCACGTCGGGACGTTCCTCACGGTCGACTTTCACGCTGATGAATGACCTGTTGAGCGCAGCGGCGGTGTCGGCGTTCTCGAACGATTCGTGGGCCATGACGTGACACCAATGGCAGGCGGAGTATCCGATGGAAAGAAAGACAGGGCGATCTTCCGCCCGGGCCCGGTCGAACGGCTCATCACCCCATGGGTACCAGTCCACCGGATTGTCGGCGTGCTGGCGGAGGTAGGGGGACGTTTCCTCTCCTAGGCGGTTCACCCGGTCGATGCTACGGGACCGGGTGAGGCGACGATCCCCGGCCCAACTTCCTCATGCGGGCCCACGTCGTCGGCAAACGGTGGTATCGAGGCGGGCACCCGGTCTCACGTTGTGCATCCATGCCCATCGGGATCCTGGCCCCGGAACCTAACCCTCGACACCCACGGCACCATCCACGGCACCGTCTGCGGTCGCGTCTGCGGCACCGTCCACGGCACCGTCCACGGCACCGTCTGCGGTCGCGTCTGCGGCAGCGTGGTGGGCGAGGAGATGTCGCTTCAGCACTTTTCCCGTCGGGTTCCTGGGTAGCTGTTCGACGAAGAACACTTCACGCGGCACCTTGAAACGGGCCAGGTTGCTCCGTACATACGACTTCACCTCGGTGGCCGTCAATCCAGAGGGTGTCGTCGGCACCACATAGGCGATCAGTCGCTGCCCGTGGTCAGGGTCGGGCACCCCGACGGCCGAAGCCTCCGAGATCCCGGGGTGACCGGCCAGCAGTTCCTCGACCTCCCCCGGAAAGACGTTTTCCCCGCCTGAGACGATCATCTCGTCGTCACGACCGTCGACAAAGAGCCGGCCGTCTCCATCGAAGTGACCCACGTCACCAGTAGAGAGCAGCCCGTCAATGGACTCTTTGGTGCCACCGCCGGTGTAGCCGCTGAACCCGAGGCCATTGCCCACAAAGATCCGCGCTGTCTCACCTGGCGCCACCTCTATGCCCGGTCGGTCGAACAGTCGGACTGATGTGCCCGCCGGCGGCCGCCCCACGCAGCCGGGAGCCGCTCTCATGTCTTCGGGGGTGGCGATGGTGGCGTACGCCACCTCGGTGGACCCGTACAGGTTGTACAGCACATCTCCGAACGCATCCATGGCGCGGCTGGCCAATGCTCCCTCCAGCCGTGCGCCGCTGGTGGCCATGAACCGCAGTGCGCTCAGATCGCGGCTGGCCGGTCCTCCGTCTTCGAGGGCCAGCATTCGGTTGATCATGGCAGGGACCACCACCAAGCCCGTGCAGTGATGGAGAGCCACGGCATCGAGGACCGCGGCCGGGTCGAATCGGCGCGAGATGAGCAGGGTCGAACCCGTCCCGATGGTCAACAGCCCTGAGAACAACCCCCAACTATGGAACATGGGTGGCACCACGTATACGGCTTCCCGTCCCCGGTAGGGGATCTTCGAGAGGACCGCACCGGCCATTGCCAGTGACCGGGGCAGGCTTCGGCGCGCCCCCTTCGGCGTCCCGGTGGTGCCGCTGGTGAGCATCACCATGGCGCCGGGTTGAGAAGGCGCCGGGCGACCCTTGGTGTCCCCCATGGAAATCAACGAGTCGAGCGTCCCGAGGGAAGCCGGCCCGTCGGTCCAGGCGATGAACCGACCCGCCGAAGCCTCGACGTCGGCCACGATGGGCAGGAACTCCTCGTCGACGATGAGGGCTTCGACGCCTTCGCGGGCACAGACGTCACGGGCTTGGGGGGCGGCGAAATCGGTGTTCAGATAGAGGATGCGATATCCGGCTTTTGCTCCGGCGAACGTCGCATCGAGCAGGCCGCGATGATTGCGGCACAACACGCCGATGGTGGTGCCGTCGCCGAGTCCCTCGGCCGCCAGGGCATCGGCCAGGGCATTGGAGCGAAGGTTGAGTTCGCGAAACGAAAGTGGCCCCCGCTCGTCGATCAATCCGAATTGGTCGCCGTGGCGAATGGCGGCTGCCACGATGCCACCCCCCACCGGTCCGAACCGCTTCAACGCCAGGGCCATCTCGGCCAACCGGAGCGGAGGCTCGGGACCGATCATCCCGGCCCGGGCAATGGTGGCCAAGCCAAGCACCTCGAGCACCACCTTCTCTCCCTCGGACATCAGCCTCCGGAATACCTGATCGAGCACTTCGAATCCCTCCAACGCCGAGCACCACCGGCACGGTCTCCGTCCGTGCCATCGGTGAATTGAAGTATCGCACCTTCGACAGCGCAGTCGCCGGGGAGAATCTTCTGAATTGGCAATTCCGCCCGGTGATGGTCGTCGTAGGGTTCTCCCATGGATCTTCGACTGGATGGAAAGACAGCCCTCGTCACCGGTGCCTCCCGGGGAATCGGGATGGCGATTGCCCGGCAGTTCGCGGAGGCGGGGGCTTCGGTCATGCTCTCCTCCCGCAAGGACGAGGCTCTGGCGGAGGCCAAGGGTGCGATCGACGCCACGAAGAGTGGGCGGTCCGGTGAGGTGGCGTGGCATGTGGCCAACGCCGGCGACCCCGATCAGGGCGCGGCCTGCGTGGATGCCACCGTCGAGCGGTTCGGATCGGTGGACATCCTGGTCAATAACGCCGCAACCAACCCGTACTACGGGCCGTTGATGGACATCGACACCGGCCGGATCGACAAGACCGTCAGGGTCAATCAATCGGGATACCTCGAGTGGACCCAGGCGGCATGGCGGGCCGGGATGTCCGAACGCGGTGGCGTCGTGTTGAACCTGGCTTCGGTCGGTGGGCTGTCGGTGGAGCACGGGATCGGCTGGTACAACGTGACCAAAGCCGCGGTGATCCATCTCACCCGTCAGCTTGCCGGTGAGCTCGGGCCCAAGGTCAGGGTCAATGCCGTAGCGCCGGGCTTGGTGAAGACCGAGTTCGCCAAGGCACTGTGGGAGCCGGCCGGTGACCGGATCGCCCGGCGCCTGCCCCTACGACGTCTGGGTGAACCCGATGACATCGCCAAGGCCGCCCTCTTCCTCTGTTCGGATGCTGCCTCGTGGATTACCGGTCACACCCTGGTCATCGACGGCGGGGCCCTCGACATCGCCAGTGGTGGGATCACCTGATTGCGGCCGCGGCCAGAGCATCGTCAGGTCAAACCACCCCGCTGCACCTTGCCGCTCCGGGTCCGGGGAAGGACGGCCACCACTTCCAGTTCCTTGGGTGCGGCCCATGGTGCGATGTGTTCGGACACCGCTGAACGCAGAGACTCGAGGGTCGGTGGCGCCGAAGCATCCACGGGCACCACCCAGGCCACTACCCGCTCGCCCCACTCAGGATCGGGCCGTTTCCAGACGGCGACCTCGGCAACTCCTGGGTGGGCGGCCAAGACGCCCTCGACCGCCTCCGGCCACACCTTCTCCGCGCCGGTGACGATGACCTCGGCGATTCGACCGTACACCGACAGGACCCCGTCCTCGGTCACCCGCCCGGCATCGCCGGTGGGGAGCCAACCCCCGGGCAGCCTGGGATCCGTGCCATCTCGATAGGCCCGCATCAGCATGGGACCGCGCACCAATACCTCGCCGTCGGCTCCGAGGCCACCGCCACCGATCAGGATGTCCACGCCGTCGAGAGGTGAGCCGTCATAGACGACCCCTGACCCGGTCTCGGTCATCCCGTAGGTGGTGATCACGTTCTCGGGTAGCCGTTCGGGAGGGGCGGCACCCCCGAGGAGGATGGCGCGATACCTACTGGCGTCCATGCGGCCAAGGGCCGTTGCCACCAGTGAGACGAGTGTGGCACCACCGCGGGCCTCGCGATCCACCTCGGCTGCATCGAAACGTTCGAGCAGCGTGAACGGGGTACCGGTGGCGATGGCCCGGGTCACCACTGACAAGCCGCCGATGTGGGCCAGGGGCAGACAAGCCACCCATCGATCACGGGCCGGGTCCACGTTCATCCGCCGTGAACTGGCCATCGCCGACGCCTCGACGGCCTGATGGGTCAAGACGACCCCCTTGGGCGCTCCGGTCGTCCCGCTGGTCGCCACAACCAGGGCGTCGCCCTCCGCGCCGGGAACGCCACCCGACCGGGGATGAGATCCGAATTCGTCGATTACCGCTGAGGGTCGAAGCGCGTCCAGTAGGTGATTGACGGCAGCCCGAGGAAGGCGGGGGTCTACGGGGAGAACGGCGTTCCCCGCATCCCACGCCCGCAGCAGGGCATCGACAAAGCCCTGGCCGGCACGGAGATCGAGTGCCACCACCTCAGGCATGGGGCTAGCGTAGGTGACCGCCCGTGTAGCGGCGTGAGGAGAAAGTCCGAATGGTGAAGGCAGCTGATGGAGGCAGTGGAACCGGTAGGTCGGGGTCCGGGGCTCGGACGGTGATCACGGGGGAACCGGTGGACCCGGTGGATCACTATCGGAGCATGGCGCTGCCCGAATGGGAACGACGTGGTGACTATCGGGACATTCACTTCGACGTGGCCGAAGGAATTGCCAAACTGACCATCGCCCGTCCGGAGGTTCGCAATGCCTTCCGACCCCAGACTCTTTTTGAACTTTCGGATGCACTCAGAATTGCCCGCGACGACTCGTCGGTGGGGGCTGTCATCCTCACCGGCGAGGGACCCGACGCGTTTTGCTCGGGAGGGGATCAGAAGATCCGGGGTGATGATGGCTATATCGGCGATGACGACGTCGCTCAGCAGGGGATCGGCCGCCTCAATGTCCTGGATCTGCAGATCGAGATCCGACGTTTGCCCAAACCGGTGGTTGCCATGGTCGCCGGCTATGCCATCGGTGGGGGTCACATTCTCCATCTGGTGTGTGACCTCACCATTGCCGCCGACAATGCCCGCTTTGGCCAGACCGGTCCGAAAGTGGGGAGTTTCGACGGCGGCTACGGCGCCAGCCTCTTGGCTCGCACCATCGGCCTGAAGCGAGCCAAGGAGGTGTGGTTCCTCTGTCGTCAGTACGATGCGGCAACTGCCCTCGACTGGGGACTTGTCAACGAGGTGGTTCCCCTGGATTCACTCGAACGCGAGACGGTCGCCTGGTGTCGGCGCATGCTGTCCTTGTCGCCCATTGCCCTGCGGATGGTCAAGGGCGGGCTCCACGCCGCCGACGACGGCCTGGCCGGGCTACAACAGTTCGCCGGAGACGCCACCATGCTCTTCTACATGAGCGAAGAGGGTCAAGAGGGTCGTAATGCCTTCCAGCAACACCGGGACCCGGAGTTCGGTAGGTTCCCTCGCCGCCCATGAGCATGGTGGCGACGGAGGTAGAGGTGCCGGTGGACCGGAACATGCAGCACCCGGACGAATCATGGTCCCTCCCGGCCGCAAGGGTCCGGGCCGTTCGCTCAAACGCGGAGCGAATCAGTTCACGGAAGCCGGGGGTACATGGATGACCGGGCCCGAAATGGCGGCGGCACGTGGTGGGCCCGGATCGACCAAACAGTGGCGGGCGGGTGCCCGCCCGAGGACGTTGCCGGCGGCGGTCGTGCCGGTGCTGGTCGGGACGGCGGCGGCACATCCACTGAGCCCGGGTTTGCCGACCGGCTACGCGGCGTTGACCCACGTGGTGGCACCATCGCTCTGGGACTCGACGTGGTGGCGGGCCCTCGGCGCTCTGGTGGTGGCGCTGGCTCTCCAGGTCGGCACCAACTACGCCAACGACTACTCCGACGGCATCCGAGGGACGGATGACCAGCGGGTGGGTCCGGTCCGGCTGGTTGCCTCAGGCCTGGCGTCACCACAGGCGGTCAAGCGGGCGGCACTGTTGGCGTTCGGGATCGCCGGTGGCGTTGGCCTGGCCCTGGCGTGGGCGACCTCATGGTGGGTGCTGGCGGTGGGTGCGGCCTGTTTGGCCGCCGGGTGGTTCTACACCGGAGGTCCCCGTCCCTATGGCTATGCCGGATTCGGCGAGCTGTTCGTGTTCGTGTTCTTTGGCCTGGTGGCAACGGTTGGCACCTATTACGTCCAGACGCTCCGACTGGGCGGTGGATTGGTGCTGTCGGCCTCCGTGGGCGTCGGTCTCCTGGCGACGGCGCTGCTGCTGGCCAACAACCTTCGAGATATCGACACCGATCTGATATCGGGGAAGCGGACGCTGGCCGCCCGGGTGGGGCGCCGGACCGCGGGCTGGTTGTACGTCGCCTGCGTCGTGGTCCCGTTCCTCGGAGTGCTTGGCTGGGGGCTCCTGGCGGCCACCGGGGCGATCGCAGATCAGCACCCGGTCTTTGCCTTTCTGCCACTCCTTGCCCTGCCCTTGGCCATCGCGCCGATTCGAACCGTCAGTGGCGACGCCACCGGCCGGGCTCTTCTGCCGGTTTTGGCGGCTACCGGTAGGCTCCAACTCGTGTTCGGCGCCCTACTCGCGGGGGCTGTCTGGCTGTGGGCGACGTGACGTCAGCGACCCGAACCCAGATGAGCACTGATCTTCTCGGCCACCAGGGCCGGTTGCTGCAAGTGGGGGGCGTGACCGACGCCGGCAATGACCACGATGGTGGCATTCTCGCCGATGGATTCGGCCATCCGTCGCCCGAGGCGGGTGAATTTGTCATCATGCTCGCCGGTGAGGATCAGGACGGGCATGGTCAAACGGTTGAGTTGTGCCCACAGAGGGAATTGGGTGCCGGTTCCCGCCAATCTCAGACTCGATGCCAGCCCGGGCCCGGTATTGCGGCGGCGTTCGGCGAATCCGTCGGCTTCGGTGGGAACACCCGACAACAGGGGGTTGTCGAGCCAACGGCGCAGGAACGAGTCGAGTCGAGCCTGGCCGCCGCCGGAAGAGTCACCCCCAACCCCACTGGCATCCCCACCGGAAGTGTCACCGGGGAGCAGGGGGTCGAGTTGGTCGGCCAATCCTTCATCCTGAACCCGCCGGGCGGCCCGGGCATCGGGATCTTCGATGCCGGCGGTACCCGAAATGAGCACCAGCGAACTCACCAGTTCGGGCTGGGTCAGAGCCAGATGGAGACAGAAGCGGGCGCCCATCGAATAGCCGAGATAGGCGGCGTTGCCTCCGAGGGCGCCCAACAGGTGGGCCCCCTCGGTGAGATCGGCGAGCACATGGCCCGACCTCCCGTGGCCCGGCATATCGACCAGCATGAGCTCGTGATCTGTGGCCAATATGGAATCCATCGAGCCCCACACCCGGCAGGTCTGGGTGAATCCATGCGCCATGACAGTCCGGGGACCATTGCCCATCACTTCGGCGGACAGCGAAACGCCCGCCATGTGGGATGTCCGAGTTGGGTTCATGGGTTCGGGAACGGGCGACATGACAAGAATTGTCCTCCTCCATGAGCGTATCGACACCAGAGCCGGCACCCGGAGACGGCGACACACAGATGGAGTTCGCCGCCACCCTGGTGGACGAGTGGGTGCGGTGTGGCGTGTCCCACGCCGTCATTTGCCCGGGATCCCGGTCCACGCCGATGGCGGTGGCACTCATGCGTCACGCCGGCATGGACGTCCACGTTCGTCTCGATGAGCGGTCTGCAGGGTTCACCTCACTCGGGATCGGTTTGGCCACCGGTCGCCCGGCGGTGCTCTTGACCACGAGTGGAACCGCGGCGGCTGAGCTCCACGCCGCGGTGGTGGAGGCCGATTTGGCCCGTGTCCCTCTCGTGGTGTGCACCGCCGACCGACCACCCGAGCTCCGAGATATCGGGGCGCCCCAGACCATCGATCAGCAGATGATCTTCGGTCGGTCGGTCCGCTGGTTTTCCGATCCCGGTGTGGCCGATGCGGCGAGCCGTTTCACCTGGCGTTCCCTGGCTTCCCGGACGGTGGCGGAAGCAGTCGATGGTCCGGGTGGACCGGGACCGGTTCATGTGAATCTGCCCTTTCGGGAACCACTTGTCCGGATGCTCGAGGTTGAGGAAGCCCAACCCGGCCGGCCCGACGGGGCCCCCTGGTACCAGGTAATGGTGGAACCTCGGGTCCCGACCCCCGCGGTGGTCGCCCAGATCGTGCACGCCGGCAGGACCGGCGTACGAGGGTTGATCGTGGTCGGTGCCGGTTGTGGTGACCCTGATGAGGTGGCCGCGGCTTCTGCCGTTTTGGGATGGCCGGTGTTGGCCGACCCACGATCGGGGCTCCGACGCCCGGGGTCGACCCTGATCGCGGCGGCCGACGGCATCCTCCGCTCCGATAGCTTTGCCGCCAGCCACCGTCCCGAGCTCGTCCTGAGGCTGGGGGAGCCATGGGCGTCGAAGGTGGTGAACAGCTTTCTGGCCTCTTCGGGTTCCGACGGTATTCCGGTGATCGCGGTGGTGGCGTGGGGAGAGTGGGTGGACCCCGACCGCTCGGTCACGACCATGGTGTCAGCCGACCCCACCGCCGTCTGCCGGGCCATCGTGGATGGGATGCGGAAAGCATCGGAGGCCGACCAGGGCGACCCAGGTCGTGTGCATCACACGACCTGGCTCGATAGTTGGCAAGCGGCGGAGTCTGCCGCCCAAGCTGCTCTCGGAGAGAGCCTGGGCGATCCGGTCACCACCCACCACGGTCGATCGACTTGGAAGGCGGGATGGACCGAGCCGGCATTGGCCCGGCGACTCTTTGCCGCCCTTCCGGGAGATGTCACGCTGATGGTCTCGTCGTCGATGCCGATACGCGATATCGAGGCATACGGGGTGCCACGCCCCGATCCGCCGCGGGTCCTGGCCAACCGCGGCGCCAACGGAATCGACGGAGTTGTCTCGACAGCCCTGGGCGTTGCGCTGGCCACCGGCCCCACCGTTGCCTTGGTGGGGGATCTGGCGTTCTTTCACGACGTGTCGGCGTTGCTACGGGCTGTGGGGTCCGACGCCCCGTGCACGGTGGTGGTCGCCGACAACGGGGGTGGAGGAATTTTCTCGTTCCTACCCCCGGCAACCGTGCTGGACGCCGAGTCGTTCGAGACGCTGTTCGGAACCCCGCAGGCCCCCGACGTGGGGAAGGTGGCGGCAGGGTTCGGGATAGCTGTCGATGAGATAGGGCCCGACGATGGGCCCGAAGCCCTGGGAGAGGCGCTGGACCGCCGGATAGCGGATGGCGTGCTGGCGGTGATCCGGGTACGACTACCGGGCCGGGCGGAGAACGTGGAGATCCATGCCGGCATCAACCGGGCGGTGATCGAGGCGGTCGAGCCGGTTGGTAGGCCGGTTGGTAGGCCGGTTGGTAGGCGTCAGTCCTGATCGACCCGGTCAGCAGGGTGTCGGATCGTACGACGGGATGGCAGATGGGGAACTGGCCGTGGTGGGGGGGGTTGGGGACGCCGCGATGGCAGGACTCGTCGACGCCGCGGTGGTGGGGGTCCCGACAGTCGGCACCGGGATTGGATTACCGTAGGAACTCAGGGGTGGTGTGGTGGCGGTTCCAGCCGGTCCGCCCAGGAACTGAGTGATCATCTCTTCAAGTTGGGGTTGTTGGACGACTTGGACCGCCTCACCGCCGTAGGGCGCGTAGGTGGCTGCGATCGTGGGCATCGTGTAGTTCTTGAGGCTTGAGCCCGAAAAGGCGTGGTACCGCTCGGCCAGGCTCAGAAGCATCCCTGAGCTCATCTGGTTGTCGAGGGTGACGTCGTGGGTGAGCGACGCGATGAATGACGCCGCGGTGACCGGGTTGTAGGTCGACTTGGCCTTGTTGACCACCGCCTCGATCATCAGATTCTGGCGTTGGATGCGGCCGAGATCCGATGAGTAGTCGCTGTTCCACTTGCCATTCTGGTAGTACTCGAAATGCCGTGACCGGGAGAGTGCCAACGCCTGGGCGCCGCTAAGGGTCTGGCAGCCTGTCGTTTGAATATTGAGACCGGTGCAATTGCTGTACACGCCGTTGGCATTGCAGTCGCCGTAGTCGCGGATCGGAACCGGTACGTTCATCTTTACCCCGCCCAGCCCGTTCACCGCATCCATGAGCCCGAAGAAGTTGACGACTATCCAGTGGCTGATGGGAATCCCAAACGTGTTCTGAATGGTGGTGACCAGTCCGTTGGCACCGGTCCCGCTCGGGTTCGGGTCGTTCGGCCCCGAAGCGAAGGCGGCATTGATCTTGTTCTTCGACGACACACCTGACGAGGCCGGAACCCCGGAAAGGGTGACGAAGGTGTCGCGGGGGATGGACATGACGCTGGCGGTGCCTGCCTGGGGATCGACATGGACGATCTTGATGGTGTCGCTGCGCTGTCCACCCGCGGTGGTTTGATTGCCGAACTGCTGTGCCTGTGCGCTGGTCTCGCCGGCCCGGGTGTCCGAGCCGAGCACCAGCACGTTGTACGGTGCTCCGTTGGCCACCGCGACACAGCTGGGGCAGACGGCGGTATTGATCTGGGCCCATTCGTACCGGAAGTAGCCATATCCGGCAGCAGCGAGCACGACGATCAGCGAGATCACGATGATGAGGATCCGAAGGATCCGTTGGCCCGGCGTACGACGGCGCTTGGCCGGTTTGAGGCGGCGTTCGGGGACAGGTCGGGTCCCACCCGCATTGCGAGGAATAGGGACCTGGCCCCCGAGGATGGGTCCGGGAAACTCGCCGTTAACCGGCATGGGCCCGGTGCATCGAGAGCCCCCATAGCCTGCTTATCGGCGACGGCCAGGTTCCCCTGCCGCCAGTATGGCGAAGAGTACCGGGTGGGCCCGATTGAGAAAGATCTATGGATGGCAAGGTCGGTTGGCCTGTCGCTCGTTTGGTCGATCGGCCGGGACGTCTCATCCCACCGACGTGGTAACTGCAAGTTTCCCACGCTCGGAACCAGGGTTGGCGTCACCCTCACTTATCTGCAGCCGCGCGAGGGCGCCAACTTTATCAGTCGGAAATCTTCAGGAAGTGGAAGGCACCCACGAACCGTGGAACCCGAATGGCACCCGGGCGGGCAGATGCACCGTGGCCACTGGCGGGCCCGAGAATGATGTGGCGTCGAGGATCACCAGATCGCTGGCGTCACGAGTAGCGTCGTAGACAACGCTCAGCACCCAGCCTTCGTCCTCGCCTCTCCCGTCATCGGCCCGAACGAATATCGGCTCGCCCGATGCCCGATGTTCACCAGGGTCGTACCGGGTGGTCTCGTCCCGCTGGAGGTCGTACTTGATGAGGCCTGTCTGATCGTCGGTGTCGAGTTGGGCTCCGAGCAGGGTGCAGTAGCCGTAACGGTGGGGGAGGCCGGCCACCGCATCGTCGATCCGTGGAAACTCCACCAGTGCATCATCGAGCCTTTCTTCGCTCACCCGATTTCCGTTCGGATCGATCGTCCATCGGGCCAGTAGCGGTTTGTTCGAAGCAATGGTCTCGCCGGGCAGGGTGTCGAATGCTGAGTCGTAACGAACGACGTCCATGACAATGGCATCCCCGTGGTCATAGGCATTGAGGACATGGAAGACATACACCGGGTCGATGCCGATCCACCGGATGGCCCCATCACCATGGTTGCGGGGCATCACCCCGATCCGACTCCCGGCGTCGGGCATCCATCGGAAGGGGAGTGAATGCCCGCTGGAGGCGAGGTCGAGATCGAACACCACCGGAAGATCCATGAAGACGACCTGGGTTGCTGTGACCCCAAAGTCGTGCATCATCGTGGCACGGGGAATGTCGACCTCTTGACTGTGGGTGAGTGCACCGGTGGCATCCACCGTGTGATAGCGGAGAAATGGTGGCCCGAACACGTCATAACCGAAGAAGGAGAGCTCTCCGGTGATCGGGTCGACCTTGGGATGGGCGGTCATCGGGGATGCCAGCGCCCCGTCGAAATCGTGTATCCGTGCCCGCTCCCGGTCGGGGGAAATCGCGTGGGGGAAACCCGACTCCACCAGAGCCAGCGTCACGCCACCGTGCCGGATGACGTGGGTATTGGCCGGGCCGTCGAGGGGTTCACTCGGTCCTTTGGGCGAGACGGTGCCCAGTTCGGCCGCCAGTTTGCGGGTCCTGACCCAGCGGTTGCGATATCCGACCGCTTTGCCGCCCGCCAACGAAATATCGTGGATCATCCCGTCGCCACTGAACCAGTGGTACTCGGTGTCATCGGAGGGGAGTACTGCCGGATTGGGGCCGTTGCGGAGGAGGTGACCCTCCAGGTCCGGTGGGATGATGCCGGTGACCGGCAGCTCGTGATCCTCCGTCAGCTCTTCGAGCACCGGTGCGAAGTTGCCATCGAGGTAGGGGTTTGTCACCGCGGACTCCTTGTTTCATGGGCAGAAAGCCGCGTCGGCCACCGGCCACCGGTCCCGTGAGCGTATCGGGCCAGTACGGGCGGGGTGCTGCCATCGTGATGGCGGTGGTGCTCGGGAGCCGGCGATTCGGCCGCCGGCCTCCGGTGACGTGGCAGGCTGAGACAATGTCCAGACTTGCCGAGGACCTCCGCTTTCGGGGGCTCATCCACCAGATGACCGACCCGTCCCTCGAGGCACGCCTCGACGCCGATCGGCTCACCGCGTACACGGGGTTCGACCCCACCGCCGACAGTCTCCACGTGGGCCACCTCCTGCAGGTCTGCAATCTGCGACGCCTTCAGGTGGCCGGCCACCGGCCCATCGCATTGGCCGGAGGGGGGACGGGATTCATCGGTGACCCGGGCGGGAAGACCGAGGAACGGTCTCTCCTGTCGCCGGATGCGCTCGAGGCAAACCTCCATGGCATCCACACCCAACTCGCGCGCTTCCTCGACTTCGGTTCCGAGGCAACCGGCTCCCAGGCTCAGTTGATGAACAACAGCGATTGGTTGACCGAACTCCGTCTCTTCGACTTCTTGCGAGATGTGGGCAAGCACTTCACCGTCAATCAGATGGTGGCCAAGGATTCGGTCAAGTCCCGGCTCGATCGCGATGGGCAAGGGATCTCGTTCACAGAATTCAGCTACATGCTTCTTCAGGCCTACGACTTCCTCCACCTGTTCGACCATTGCGACTGCACCCTTCAACTGGGAGGGAGGGAACAGTGGGGCAACATCACCATGGGTATCGAACTGGTGCGGAAACTCCGTCACACCGAAGTGTGGGGCCTGACCACCCCGCTGGTGCTGAAGGCGGACGGAACCAAATTCGGGAAGACAGAGACCGGCACGGTGTGGCTCGATGCCAACAGGACGAGTCCCTACCAGCTTTATCAGTTCTTCGTTCGCAGCGAGGACGCGGTGGTCGGGGCCTACCTTCGATACTTCACCTTCCTTTCCCACGACGAGATCCGTGGACTCGACCAGGTCACCGCCGACCACCCCGAACGGCGTGAAGCCCAGCGGGAGCTGGCCCGCCGGGTCTGCACGCTCGTCCACGGTGAAGAGGAGACCGAGCGGGCGGAACGAGCCACTGCCGCCCTCTTCGGCGACGAGGTCGCCCGGCTGGACGAGCGGTCTCTCCTCGATGTCTTCGCCGACGCTCCTTCCACAAAGCTTGCCCGAAGCCGTCTCGACGGCGACGGTCTTTCCCTGGTCGACCTGTTGGCGGAAACGGGTATGGTCCCGTCCAAAGGTCGGGCCCGCGCCCTCATCGAGCAGGGTGGTGCCTATGTGAACAACCGGCGGGAGGTCGATGTGGACCGAACGTTGGCGGCTGACGATCTGGTGGCCGACCGCTACCTGGTGGTGCGTCGTGGTCGTAAGGACTACCACCTGGTCAGCTTCGCCTGAGCCTGGCCCGGCGGGGGCGAAAGAGTGGCGTGTCGACCTCGCCCTACACTTCTCCCAATGAGTGCAACATCGGAACCAACATCGGAAGCGTCGCCGGTGAGGTTGACCACCGGGCTCCCCGAGACAGTATTGCCAGCCGAGTCGGACCCCATCCTGGCCGATCTCGGTGCGGCATTGGGCCAACCGGGAGAGCGGCGGCGCCATGCCGTGGCCGATGTGGTGCGATCCAACCCGACATCGTTGGCGGCGTGGGCCGCCTTGGGCTCTCTGGCCCGGGACGACGTGGAGGCGTATGCCTGCTTTCGCGTCGGATATCACCGCGGTCTCGACGCTCTCCGCTCTGCGGGCTGGAAGGGATCGGGCACGGTGCGTTGGGCCCACGAGGAAAATCGCCCGTTCCTCCGTTGTCTCGATGGCCTGCGTTGCGCTGCCGGTTCCATTGGCGAACACGTCGAAGAGGACCGTTGTGCGACATTCCTCCGCCAACTCGACTCTTCGTGGCAGTCCGATCGCGCGGGATTCCCGGCCTGATCATGGGTTCGTCCACTCGGGCCCGGTTGCGCGGGGTGGGAGTCACCTTCGCGGTGATGGCCCTCGCATCGGTCGTCCTCGCCGGCTGTGCGGGACAGGAGCAATCGGGGACGCCCGCCCACCAGGTGTCGGTTTGGGTGGCCGGGGCCGGGGCCGGGCCATCGATCGGCACCATCGAGGTGGATATGAAGAACGTGGACCTGGCATTCAGCCAGCACGATCCTCCCGGCGAGATCCGGTCGGTATGTGCGTTGCTGGCCAGTGACGCCGGCATCGGCAATGGCAACCTGCCCACCCCTGACCAGGAGTTGAGCAACGAGTTGAGTACCGCCTATGCGACCGCCTATGACGCCGGGACCGACTGCTACAAAGGAGCGGGGAGCAATTCGAAACTGCTGGCCACATCGGCGGCGGAGCGGGCGAGAACCAACTCCCAGTTGACCACGGCGTTGGATCGGATCACGGCAGTTACCGGACACCCGCCCTCTACCACCACCACTACCGCCCCGCTTGGCTCGAATGTCGATCCGTTCGGAAACTGAAGCGGCGCGTGGGCGGTTGCAGAGAGGAAGAGTACGTGCCCACCGAAACCGGTATTGCCGGGCCCATTCCCGAGGGACGTGACCCCGAGGAGTATGACCGGCTGAGACGTCGGGTTTTGTGGTCGATGCCAACAGGGCTCTTCGTGGTGGGAAGCAGATGGGGCGATGACGCGAACCTGATGACCGCCAACCTGGTGATGCAGGTATCGACGACTCCGAAGCTGGTGGCAATCGCTGTCGAGACAGGAGCGATAACCCGGCAACTGGTCCAAAAAAGCGAAAAATTTTCGATCTCGATCCTCGCCCGCACGGACCGGGCCATCGTGCGCCGATTCGTCAAGCCGGCCAGCGAGGTGGAATTCGGGCCGGACCTGGCCGTCGCCGCCATCCAGGGTGAGCCGGTCGTGGAAGTGTCAAAGGGTGTGCCCGTCCTCGCCTCCTCGGTGGGTTGGCTGGCCTGTGAGGTGCGCCAGACCGTGGAGTTGGGGGGAGGCACGGGTCGGGAGGGAAGTCACATCCTGTTCATCGGCGAAGTGGTCGACGTCGGTGAGGTGACCGGCGACCGGGAACCCGGCTCGGACGCCAACGGCACCGGCCATGCCGGCACAGAGCGGCGAGAGGTGCTCCGGATGGAGGACACCCGTATGAACTACGGGGGTTGACGGCCAATCACCGGTGCCGCCGAACTCAGCTCTCGGGCGAAGCGTCCCTCGGCCGCAGGTCGATCCGGAGGGTGAGGATTCCGTCCGCCATGTCGGCTTGGGCATCACCGAGCATGGCGTAGTCCATAAAGTCGACTTGCATCTGCTCCTTGAACCGCAGACGCTCGGGGCCTTCGATGGGAGGGAGGCCGCGGGACCGGACGGCATTCGCCCTGGCTTGGAACCTGTCGATCATCGCTTGGGGGTCGAATCCTTGGGGCACCTCCCGATCGTACAGGCCGTTTTGCGTGACACGACCGCCCGTGTGCCGCACTACACTAAGGAGGAATTGTGAACGGCGGTCACCTCGGCCCGGTGGGTCGCATTGGGTACCGTCCAGGCCGGTGACAAGGAGTTGTTTCGGTGGTGAAGAAGGGACGGCATCGCCGCTTCGAGGAGGCACGCAGTTTGAAGCGCTCCGTCGCGACCGCGAACCGGAGTTGTCCCGAATGTGGTGCGGAACCCGATGACAAGCATGCGTCATGGTGTTTGGCCACCGAAGACGAGTATGACGAGATTCTCGGGACGGCCCCGAGTCGGCCTACCTACGCCGAGGATGACCCGCTGGCCGAATGAGGCCGCTGAGAATTACCGTCGGGCGGCGGGATGGGGGAGCAGGGAGACCTTGGTCCGGGGAGCCATTCGCTCGTCGAGGTAGGCGCGGAGGCGCCGGTAGACCTTCTTTCCTGCCATTGCCTCCAGCTCCGTCCGCATGCTCACGTACACCGGTTCGTGCCCGATGAAGGCGGCAGGGTCCTCGGTGCACCACCAATGGAATTCTTCGCCGCCCTCACCCCAATGCTGACGATCCCATTGGCGTATCACTGACGTCACGTGACCATCGGACGACGAATCGTCCTCACGCCGGAGTGGAAGCTGCCAACACACTTCCGGCTTGAGCTCGACGTGGCTCCGGCCTTGGCGCTCTGCCGACTTGTGGAGGGCACACCCGGCTCCGGCCGCGAAGCCGGGCCGGTTCAAGAAGATGCAGGCCCCGTCGACCATGCGGGTGGCCAACTCCCCGTCGGCCAACTTCTTCACCACGCCCTTTTGGCCCTGCCGGTGAAACTGCCAGAGATCCGGGGTCAGCTGGGTTGCCGCCTTTTCGACGGTGCGGGCATCTTTCTTTCCGGTGAAGTGGGCGCCGTAGGAGCAACACCCCTGCTCGAGTTCCGGTGCCGGTCCGGTGAGGACGCCCTGGCATCCCTGGCCGTAGATGCATGTCCAGGCACTGGTGAGGAAGGTTACGTCGAACTGCCATGTCCGCTCTTCGTCAGGGTCCTTGAAGCTGATCCATTCGTGAGCATCGGCAGGTACTTTCGATCGAGCTGGGGTCACGCTCTTATGATGGCAGGCATGAGCGAAGTGGGTGACGACGGTCGACCGATAGTGACCGTCACTGTCGGCGCCCGAGCCACCGTGCTCGACGCCCGAGCCGATGAGGCCGACGCTCCATCACTGGCCTTGTGGCTCGAGCTCGCCGGAACCAGCGACGACGCCTACTCCTACGACATCTACTTCCGTGCATCGGCGGATGCCGCGGTTGGTGACGCGGTGCAGCACGATGACGATCTGGCGGTGGTGGTACCGAAGAGCAGCATTGACGGACTCCAAGGGGCCGTCTTGGATTTCGTGATCGACGAGGAGGGCGAAGGAGGTCTGGTGGTGGTCAACCCCAACACCCCGGCCGATCCGGCTCTGCCCGGCCTGGCCCCTCCGGCCACGGTCGACCTGTCTGATCCGATTGCCCGGCAAGTGGTTCTGGTCCTCGAGAAACAGGTGAATCCCAGCATCGCCGTCCATGGCGGGCGCGCCGACCTGGTGGCAGTTGAGGACCTCGCCGTCTACCTCCGCCTCAGCGGTGGATGCCAGGGTTGTGGCATGGCAAAGGCCACCTTGTCCCAGGGCATCGAAGTCATGCTGCGTGAAGCCATTCCCGAGCTGACTGCCGTCGTTGATGTCACCGATCACGCCGGTGGCGCCAACCCGTTCTACCAACCGGCACCCACCTGATCGTCGGTGGCCGGGGTCACATCCCCACGGGACCGGTCACGGCGTCGGGGTGGCGAGGTGATCCTCAAACCAGGCAAGGGTGCGCTTCCAGCCGTCGGCCGCGGCCTTCGGGGCGTAGGAGGGCCGGGCATCGCAGTGAAACCCGTGCTCAGCCCCGGGATACCTGACGACGTCGGTGTCCACCGGGGCACCGGTTGCCAGTTCCTCTCGCAAGCGTTCGACATCCGCCACCGGGATGCCCTTGTCCTCGTCGCCGAAAAGACCCAGCCAAGGTGTCTTGAGGGTTGGGATGAGCCCGAGGAGCGAGCCCATCCGCTCGTTGCGACCGGTGACGATGGCGCTCCCGTAGAAGCCGACTGCGCCTCCGAGGGCATAGGTTCCCGCTACCAGGAAACTGGCACGGCCGCCCATGCAGAATCCGACAGCTCCGGTCTGACCACCGGACCAACCGGCATCTTCGAGATGATTGAGCGCCGCGCCCACGTCGGTGATGATTCCCTCATCGGTGATAGCCCCCATGTGCTCCATCACCGCGGAGAAATCCTCGTATCCAAACACGGGTGCGCCGGTCCGATGGAAGAGGTGAGGGGCGACGGCGTGATACCCCGCCTCGGCGAACCGGCGGGTGACATCTTCGATGTGAGGGTTCACCCCGAACGCCTCTTGGATCACTACCACCGCTCCGCGGCGCATTTCTTCCGCTTCCTCGGGAATAGCTTCATAACATGGCATCGGGCCGTCGGGAGTGGACAGGTTGAGAGTACGGGTCTCCATGGGGGAACACGATAGATGAGGATGATTCCCCTTTGAACGGGTTGGTCCGGTACGTTTCTGCGGGTGAACGTTGTACTTGTCGCAGGGACGACCATTGCCGGTCTGGTGGCTGGCGGGGTCTTGGACCCCCTCGGCCAACATCTGGCCGAGCGCAGCCACCGGGACGACGAGCGGAAGCGGGCGGAGGCGGCGAAGACGGCCGAAGAGCTCGATGCTCCGGACTCGAGCACCGTCACCGACCCGGTCACCGAAGCCGTCCCCGGCAGCGACCCTCACCATGTGGTGGTCCAAGGGCGATCAACGATCCGGACCCTGGTGGCAGCCATCGTCACCGGAGGGCTCTTCGCTTCCGCGGCAGTGCACTTCGGAGCCGATCTGATCCTCGCGCCTTTCTGTGTGTTGTTCGCGCTGTTGGTGGCGGTGTCTTTGACCGACCTCTCCTACCGCCTGGTTCCCCGCCGGTTGGTGTACGGCGCACTCGTCCTCATCGTCCCGCTACTGGTGGTGACGTCGGCGGCCGATCATAAATGGAAGCACTTGAGCGGAGCGGCAATCGCCGGAGTCGTGGTGTTCGGGCTCTTCTTTGCCATCTGGTGGTTCATGCCACAGGGGATGGGGTTCGGCGACGTCCGGTTGGCAGGGGTGATCGGCATTGTGACCGGCTACCTGAGTCTCATTCACGCCTACCTGGCGTTCTTCGGTGGGTTCGTGATCGGCATGGTGTTCGGCCTGGTCATGATGGCCGTGCTGGCCTCGGGTCGGAAAACCCGGATCCCGTTCGCCCCGGCGTTGTCGGTCGGGGCCGTGCTGGCCGTGTTCTTCGGAGCCCACCTCGCCCACAGCTTCTTTGGGACCGGGTAGATCCATGGCCGTCGTCGGCGACCGACGGGTGAAGGCCGTCCCGGATCAGAGCGACTCGGTGCCCCGAGTAGATTTGCCCGAATGCTGCGCTATCTGACCGCCGGAGAGTCCCATGGCCGAGCCCTGGTGGTGGTGGTGGAAGGGATGCCCGCCGGTCTGTTGGTGACGACCGAGGATATTCAACGTGGTCTGGCCCGACGGCGGTTGGGATTTGGGCGGGGCCCCCGCATGCGGTTCGAAGCCGACGAGGTGAGCCTGGTGGGGGGCATCCGCCACGGTCGCACCCTCGGGTCCCCGATCGCCATTGAGATCGGGAATACCGAGTGGCCGAAGTGGGAGGAGGAGATGTCCCCGGCTCCCGGACTGCCGTCCAAGGTACTCACCCAGCCTCGACCCGGCCACGCCGACCTGGCCGGAATGCTCAAATACGGACTGAACGATGCTCGCGACGTCCTCGAGCGGGCCTCTGCCCGCGAAACGGCGGCCCGAGTGGCGGCCGGAACGCTGGCCAAATTGCTTCTGGGACAAATCGGCATCGATATCCTCAGCCACATTGTCCAGGTCGGCCCCGAACGCTCCGAGGCCGGGATGCTGCCGGCCATGGCCGATCTGGGCCGGATCGACGAATCCCCGGTCCGATGTGCGGATCCGGAAGCTGGAGGGCGGATGGTGGCCGCCATCAAGGCGGCGGCCAAGGACGGGGACTCGCTTGGTGGTGTGGCCGAAATCATCGCCTACGGGGTTCCTGTCGGTCTCGGGAGCCACGTGCAGTGGGACCGTCGCCTGGACGCTTTGTTGGCCCAGGCGCTCATGAGTATCCAGGCCATCAAGGCGGTGGAGATCGGGGAGGGTCGGGCGCTTCCGGCGCTTCGCGGTTCGGTGGCCCATGACGCCATTCGGGTCGCCGACCCCGCCTCCGACGACCGACTGGCCGGCGAACTCGGAGGGGGTTACCTCCGGGACACCCACCGGGCCGGCGGGATCGAAGGGGGGATCTCCACCGGTTCCCCCATCGTGACCCGGGCCTCGATGAAGCCGTTGGCCACGTTGAACCGTCCGTCACTCGAGACGGTTGACGTGGTGACCAAGGAATCAACTGTGTCGTTCAAGGAGCGCACCGACGTAACGGCGGTGCCGGCCATGGGCGTGGTGGCCGAAACGATGGTGGCCTTGGTCCTGGCCGGGGAAGCGCTCCGTAAGTTCGGGGGCGACTCGGTGGCCGAGTTCCGGCGGAACCGTCAGGGATACCTGGAGGCGTTGGGAGAGACGCCCTCGGCGGCCTATGCACCGGTATCCGATGCCTGACCGTTTGCTGCTGGTGGGGATGATGGGAGTGGGCAAGACCACTGTCGGGCGAATGGCCGCCGCCCGGCTCGGTTGGAAGTTCTTCGACTCCGATGCTCAGGTGCTGGCCGATACCGGCCGAACGGTGCCGGAGATCTTCGCCGAGGACGGGGAGGCGGTATTCAGGGCCGAGGAGAGCCGGGTACTGGCCGAGGCGGTCGCTGACAACGGTCCGGCGGTGATTTCGGTGGCGGGTGGAGCGGTTCTCTCCGGGGTCAACCGCGCCCTGTTGATGGCGTCGGGTGTCGTGGTGTGGCTACGGGCCGATCCGGCCACCCTGGGTCTCCGGGTGGGCAGTGGGGAGGGTCGCCCGCTGCTCGGGGACAATCCGGTGGAGTCGTTGGCCGCCCTCTACCAACTGCGTCGTCCCCTCTACGAATCGGTCGCCCGCCTGGTGGTCGACGTCGACGACCTCACCCCTGGCGAGGTGGTCGACCGGGTGCTGGCCGAGGCGGGCCTGGTGGGTGCCGGTCCCGGAGTTGGAACGTGATCACCATTCCGGTGGAGCTCGGTGATCGCCGGTACGACGTGGTGGTGGGTGATGGGGCTCGTCACCTGTTGGCGACCATGATTTCAGACGTCGTGCCGACTGCGGGGCAGGCCGCGGTGGTCACCCAGGCCGGGATTCCGGTGGAGGTGGATCCGGGACTTCCCTTCGAAGTGTTCACCGTGCCTGACGGCGAGGCGGCCAAGTCGCTCGGTGTGGTCGAAGAACTGTGCAGGGGTTTCGCCCGTGCGGGGATCGGCCGCGGCGACGTGGTGATCGCGGTCGGTGGAGGCGTGGTGACCGACGTGGCCGGATTCGCGGCTGCCTCGTTTCACCGGGGTGTCTCCTATGTGAACGTGTCGACGACGCTGCTCGGCCAGGTGGATGCGGCCATCGGAGGTAAGACCGGGGTCAATATCCCCGAAGGGAAGAATCTGGTCGGTGCGTTCTGGCAACCCAGGGCGGTGCTGTGTGACACCGAGGTGCTGTCCACCCTTCCGCGCCGGGAGTGGGCCTCGGGGCGAGGCGAGATGGCCAAGTACGCCTTCCTCGACTCCAGAGGCGATGCAGGTACCTCGGGCCAGCCTGGCGCATCGCTGCTCGATCTCGCGCTCGGCGACCAGGTGGCCCGGTGTGTGAGCATCAAGGCCGAGGTGGTGGCGTCCGACGAACGGGAGGGTGATCGTCGGATGATCCTCAACTACGGGCACACCCTGGCCCACGCGTTGGAAGCGGCGGCTTTCGGACCCGACCGGAGGTGGGATCTGCGTCATGGCGAAGCCGTGGCCATCGGCCTGGTGTTCGCAGCTACGTTGGCCCGAAGGCTCGGACGCATCGACGACTCCCGGGTGACCATGCACCGCCGGGTGGTCCGAGGTCTTGATCTGTCCTGTGATCTGCCGGCCGGAGCGGACGCCGAGGAACTGGTGACCTTCATGGCCCGCGACAAGAAGGCGCATCATGATCTGACCTTCGTGCTCGATGGGCCCAACGGGCCCGAACCGGTGAGGGGCATCGAACCAGCCGTGGTGGTCGCTACCCTGGCAGAGATGGAAAGGTCGTCATGAGCTCGTCGGGACTCATCGTGCTGCTTTCGGGCCCCAACCTGAACATGTTGGGCGACAGGGAGCCGGCCATCTACGGGCCGGAGACGCTGGCCGACCACGTCGCGACTGCTACCGGTACCGCCGCCGAGCTGGGATTCGAACTCGAACACTTCCAGACCAATCACGAAGGTGGGCTGGTCGAAGCGGTGCAGGGAGCCAGGCGGAGAGCGGTGGCCATCATCATCAACGCCGGGGCCCTGACCCACACGTCGTGGTCGCTCCACGATGCCCTGGCGGCGTTCGAAGGGGTGGTGGTGGAGTTGCACCTCTCCAACCCTGCCTCCCGCGAACCGTTCCGGCATACCTCGGTGATCGCCCCGGTGGCCGATGGGTGCATCGCCGGATTCGGGGGTTTGGGGTACTCCCTGGCCGTGGAGGCAACCCACCGACTCCTCATGGCGCGATCGGGGTCGTGAGTGGCGGGGGTCGGGAAGCCCGATCAGCTTTCCCCGATGTCGGTGGTCGGACGCCTGGATCGATTGCGGAAGCTGTTCGACGAGGCCGGAGCGGAGGGTGGTGCCATCGAGGCGTTGCTGGTGACCACGCCGGCGAACATCCGCTGGCTCACCGGGTTCTCTGGCTCGGCCGGCCTTTTGCTGGTTACTGCGGGCCGCGCCGTGCTGACCACTGATGGGCGGTATCGGACCCAGTCGGCCGAACAAATTCGAGTTGCTGGAGTGGGCGATGAACTGGCCGTTGTGGTCGGAGGAGTTCAGGCTCAGCGTGAGGCGTTGGCCGGAGCCGCGGGATCGGCGCTGCACCTCGGCCTGGAGGCCGACGATGTGACGTGGGCCTCCCAACGCTCATGGGCCGACGTCTTCGCATCCTCGGAACTGTCGGCGACCCGGGGGCTGATCGAGGGGCTACGGGTGGTCAAGGACGCCGACGAGATCATCAGGATGGAGCGGGCCGCGGCGATCGCCGACCAGGCATTGGCAGCCGTGTTGCCGATGCTGGCGGCGGCCGGGTCGGGCACCGGCGCTGCCGGTCCTCTGACCGAGTCCGGGTTTGCTGCCGGGCTTGACCACGCCATGCGCATGGCAGGGGCAGAGGACAGTGCGTTCGAGACCATCGTGGCCTCCGGCGAGAACTCGGCCAAGCCGCATGCTCGGCCGGGTGGCCGCCGAATAGAAAGGGGTGACCCGGTGGTCGTCGACTTCGGCGCCGTCTTCGATGGGTATCGCTCGGATATGACCCGCACCTTCTGTGTGGGTGGCGAACCCACCGGCGAGTTGGCCCGGGTGTTCTCGGTGGTGGCCGAATCCCAGCGCTGTGGGGTGGCGGCGGTGCGCCCGGGCGTGGAGACAGGATCGGTCGACCTGGTCTGCCGTCAGGTGATCGACGACGCCGGGTGGGGAGAACGGTTCGAGCACGGAACCGGCCACGGGGTCGGCCTCGATATTCACGAAGCCCCGTCGGTCGGGCCAGGGTCAACTGCTATCCTCGCCCCCGGCGCCGTGATCACTGTGGAGCCCGGTGTCTATGTGCCCGACACCGGTGGGGTCCGCATTGAGGACACCCTGGTAGTAACCGCGGACGGCAGCCGATCCCTCACTCAGTTCCCGAAAGAAGTCCCTGTCTGATGAGAAATATCGCCTAATGGCTGTCTCGACCAACGACCTGCGCAATGGAATGACCATCGACCTGCCCGAAGGCTTGTTCGCGGTGGTGGAGTTCCAGCACGTGAAGCCGGGGAAGGGCGGCGCCTTCGTGCGCACCAAACTGAAGAACGTCCGAACCGGCGCGGTGATTGAACGCACCTACCGGTCCGACGAAAAGCTCGAGCAGGCCATCATCGATAAACGGGAGATGCAGTTTCTCTATCGGGACGGCGCCGACTATGTGTTCATGGACACGGTCTCCTTCGAACAGCTTCAGGTGACGACCGACTCCCTCGGTGACGCCGCCAACTACCTGAAAGAAGGCGACGATGCCGTGCTCCAGTTCTACGGCACCGAGATCGTCGGGGTCGACCTGCCGGCCGCGGTGGAACTGACGGTCACCGAGACCGAGCCCGGGTTGCAAGGTGACCGCGTCTCGGGGGCACGCAAGCCAGCCACCGTGGAGACCGGCTTGGTGCTGCAGGTTCCGTTGTTCGTCAATCCGGGCGAGAAGATCAAAGTGGATACCCGGTCCGGGGAGTACCTGACCCGGGCCTGAGGAACCGAAGGAGGGCTGACATCGGCCAACCCCTCATCGGCCCACACGCTGCACCCGCGCCTCACCGTGTTCCATCATGGAGACCTCACCCAGACACCAGGCCCGGGAACGGGCGCTCTCGCTCATGTACGAGGCGGAGCTGAAGGGAAATCCTCCGTCGGAGATCCTGGGTGCCCTCATGGTGCCGCCCGATCCCTACACGGTGGAGTTGTTGACGGCGGTGGAGGAGAGACAGGCCGAGATCGACGACTTCATCGACTCGGCCGCCATCGGATGGGACCTGGCTCGGATGGCGGTGGTCGATCGAAACGTCCTCCGTTTGGCGGTGGCAGAGCTGTTGGGCTCATCCGAGGTGCCCACGGCCGTCATCCTCAACGAGGCGGTGGAGCTGGCTTCGGGGTACTCCACCGACGACTCGGGGCGTTTCGTCAACGGGGTCCTGTCCACCCTGGCTGCCCGCATCCGGGATTGACGGGGGGACGGTCCGGCCCGTGCGGCCGGACCCGTTCATGCCGCGGCCACCTCGGCCCCGATCACAGACCTGGCACGGCGGTTCGAACGATCAAAGACCTCGCTCGGTCCCATGGCCCATCGCAGGGTGCGGCATAGCCCCCAGGCGGTGAAACGGTTGGCCACCAACTCGGGCCACGGTTGCCATATTCCCAACATGTGTGAGGCCCAATCGGGAATGATGGCTGTGGCGGCGCGGACCAAGGGGGTATACGCGGCCTGTTCCACCGGACCGCCGATGTTGGGCGCCAGCAGAAATTCGAGGCCTTTGGCAGCCTGTGCCCCGAACTCCAGTTCCGGCCGGATGGAGGCGAAATAGTCGTCGATCCCAATGGCATCGGTGGGGACGTCGGTTGCGCCCAGCCGGCGCGCCACTTCTGCCACCTCGGCGAAATATCGATCGATATCCGGTGCCCGCAGGGGTCGCACACCGAAGAGCTGGTGGGCTCGGAGGAACTGTGCATGTTCGGCCACGTGCACCCAGCGGAGGAGGTCGGGATCGGAGGCGGCATAGGGAACGCCGTCGGGACGGACTCCTGATACCGACAGATGCACGTGTTTGACAATCTCGATGAGCTTCTCCGCCGTAGCCGTAGATCCGAAGATGGTGCCGCCCACAAAGGTGCCGGTTCGCTGGAGTCGGCCGAGCGGATCCTCCTCGTAGACGGAAAAATCGGCCACACCGGCCATGGCCCCGGGATGAAGGGTCTGAAGCAATAGGGACGACACCCCGCCGATGAGCATGGCGGGCATGTCCGAGTGCACCCGCCAGGTGACCGAGTCCGGTCCGAACAGGCCCGGATCACCAGGGGAGTCGTCGAACGACACCAGCGGGCCACCGAACTTGCTGCGCAATGCCGATGCCATCATCCCGCGGATCGGGCCCATGGGGTCGAGTTCCATGTCCGTTCCTCCCGGAGAATCGAGGATATTAACTACCATTGGTAGGTTATACTGGATCAATGGGAGAGACCGTCATTTCGTCCCGACCGACCCGCCGGGGACGGCCCCCCGGGCCTCGGCCCGATCCCGTACAGCGTCGCCGTCAACTCGTGACGGTGGCTCGAGTGGCCATCGCCCGGTTGGGACCCGATGCGTCGATGACGGCCATCGCCGGGGCGGCGGGCTATACCAAACCGGCACTGTATGCAGCGTTCAAGGACAAGGCGTCGCTGGCCGACGCACTGGCGGCGGAGGTGTCGGGTGAGCTGGCCCTGCGCATCGGGACCCTGGTGTCGGAAGAGACTGAACTTCCCGTGGCGCTGCGGGGGGCCATCGATGCCTTCTGCCAATTTGTGGAAACAGAGCCCGCCCTCTTCAGGTTCCTGGTGCAGGGAGCGGCAGGGTTCGGCCGTTCCCTTGGTGACCGCCGATTGCTCGTATCGGTGGGCGAGGTGGTGGGCTCCATGATGGCGGATGGCCTCCGCGGCTCGGGGGCCGACCCCTCTCCAGCCGCCACCTTGGGCTACGCCCTGATGGGATCGGTCTTCATGGCCGCCGACTGGTGGGTGGACTCGAGGACCGTGTCACGGGCCGAGTTGGTCGATCAATTGACCATGTTCGCGGGTAGCGGACTGGCGGCGTTCGCGGGTCCATCGGCCCAGGGGACCGGCAGCGACCCGGGAGCGACAGGTGAGGCGCACGACTGACACTCGCGGTATAGTCGACTTCTGACCGTGAAGCGGGTCCCGTGAGGCCCGAACGGACAGGAGGAGCCGGTGGCCGAACGCGAACGCAGTCATACCCGACCGCGGGGTGCAGTGTTTGTCCCCAGAGCCCAAGTGATGTCGGCATCCGACGTCCACCGAGCCATCACCCGGATGTCCCACGAGATCGCCGAGCGCAATCGGGGACTCGATCATCTGGTCCTGATCGGGCTCCAAACCGGTGGGGTTCCCCTTGCCGAGCGCTTGGCGGCCAGCCTCGAGGCCGTGGAGGGCACCACCATCCCGGTGGGCATCCTCGATGTCGCCTTCTATCGCGATGACATCGGCCTGCGCCCGGTACTGCCCGAGGCGGTAACCGACATCAGTTTTGATCTGACCGGGGCCACCGTGGTGTTGGTCGACGACGTGCTCTTCACCGGACGGACCATTCGGGCCGCTCTCAACGCGGTCAGCGAGTATGGACGGGCCCAGGCCGTGCAGTTGGCGGTCATGGTCGACCGGGGCCACCGTGAACTGCCAATCCGGCCCGACTACGTGGGAAAGAACCTCCCCACCCGACGCGACGAGATGGTCGACGTCACCGAAGACGGTGTGGCGATCGGGGATGTGGTGGGTCGATGAAGTCGGTGGATCAGTTCCCTCACCACCTCTTGAGCATCGACGACCTCGGCTCCGACGGCATCGCCGAGGTCTTGCGGGTGACTGACTCATTTGTGGAGGTCGGCCACCGGGCAAATCCGAAAGTGCCGGCCCTGCGGGGTCGGACGGTCGCCACCTTGTTCTTCGAGGACTCGACCCGGACCCGGGTCTCGTTCGAGACGGCGGCCAAGCGGCTGTCGGCCGACGTGCTCTCGTTCGCGGTCGGATCATCTTCGGTGAGGAAAGGCGAGTCACTCCGCGACACGGTGGAGACCATCGAGGCGATGGGAATCGACGCCATCATCATTCGCCACCCGTCCTCGGGAACCCCGACCCAGGTTGCCGGCTGGATCACCAACTCGTCTGTGATCAACGCCGGGGACGGCTGGCACGAGCACCCGACCCAGGCTCTCCTCGACCTCTATACGGTCCGCCAGGCGTTGGGTGGTGGCGATGAGGGTATGGATCGGTTCAAGAGCCTGCAGGTGGTCATCGTTGGGGACATCCGTCACAGCCGGGTGGCCCGTTCGCAGGTGGCCGCCTACGCCGCCCTGGGGGCCGCGGTGACGCTGGTGGCGCCACCCACCCTGCTTCCTCCCTCGATCGACGGGTGGCCCATTGCCGCGGTCAGCCACGACATCGACAAAGAGCTCCCCTCCGCCGACGTCGTATCGCTGCTTCGGCTGCAGTCCGAACGGGGGAGTGGTGAGTTTGTGCCCAGCCTCCGCGAGTACACGACCCGGTTCGGGTTGACCGGGCGCCGGGCGGCAATGCTGAAACCCGAGACGCTGATTCTTCACCCTGGGCCCATGGTGCGAGGGGTCGAGATTGCCTCGGAGGTAGCCGACCTGCCTGCCGCCCACATCACCGGACAGGTGAGCAATGGGGTGGCGGTGCGGATGGCCGTGCTGTTTCTGATTCTGGGACAGAGCCCGGCCGAAGGAAGTTCCGATGTCTGAGCCGAACCGGTCTCATTCCACCCTCATCATCACGGGTGGCATCGTGATCGATGCCACCGGTGAGCGCCGGGCCGACGTGGTTGTCGCCAGCGGCCGGATCCAAGAGGTAGGCGAGGGGCTGGTGGTTCCCACCGGGGCCACCGTCCTCGAAGCCGGAGGCTGCGTGGTTTCACCCGGATTGGTCGACCTCCACGCCCATCTTCGCGAACCGGGCCAGGAGGAGGCCGAGACCATAGAGACCGGCACCCGTGCCGCGTCATTGGGTGGATACACCGCGGTGGTGGCGATGCCCAACACCAACCCGCCCCTCGACTCGGCGGACGCTGTTCGCAACGTCTTTGAGCTGGCCCGCACGGCCACTGCCCAGGTGGCGGTGGCCGGGGCCATCACCGTAGGCAGGGCAGGGCTGCGACTGGCCCCGATGGCCGAGTTGGCGGCCCTCGGGGTGCGCCTCTTTACCGACGACGGGGCCGGGGTGCAGTCGGCCGGCCTCATGCGTCGTGCCCTCGAGTACGCACGCGGCCTGGGGGCCACCCTGGCCCAGCATTGCGAGGACGGTTCCCTGGCCTGTGATGGCGCCATGCACGAGGGGGCCTGGTCGAGCCGGTTGGGTATCCCGGGCATGCCGGCTTTGGCCGAAGAAGTGATGGTGGCCCGGGATATCGCCCTGGCCCGGGTGACTGGATCTCGGATCCATTTCCTTCACTTGTCCACCGCGCCGTCGATCGAGTTGGTGAGGCAGGCCAAAGCCGCCGGATTGCCGGTGACCGCCGAAGTCGCCCCCCACCATTTTTCGCTGACCGATGCATGCGTGGCCGGCTATGACCCGGTGTTCAAGGTGAACCCGCCACTGCGACCCCAGTGCGATGTCGACGCGGTGAAGGCGGGACTCGCCGATGGGACGGTCGACGCCATCGCCACCGACCACGCCCCCCACGCCCCTGAGTTCAGGGACCTTCCCTTCGACCTGGCCCCCCCTGGCGTGCTCGGCCTGCAGACGGCGCTGAGCCTGGCCATCACCGAGATCGACCTTCCGCTCACCCGGATCCTCGCCCTACTGAGCTGGCAGCCGGCGGCCATCGCCGGCCTGGACCCTTCGAACGGCGGAGGCCAAGGGGGCCTGATCACCCCCGGAGCCGAGTCGAACCTGTGCGTCATCGATCCCACCGCCACCTGGACGGTTGACCCGATGACCCTCGCCAGCCGGAGCCGCAACACGCCCTACGCCGGTCGGACCCTCACCGGGCGGGTGCGACACACGGTGTTCAGGGGGGAGCCGGTGGTCATTGACGGTGAAGCGCAGCGATGACCGGACGGTACGGAACCGCCCCCCGCCCCGATGCCTTGCTGGTACTGGCCGACGGAGAGGTATTCGAGGGCGAAGCCATGGGGGCGGATCCGGCTGTACGTGGGCATGCCGGCGCAGGCATCGCCACCGGCGAGGCGGTGTTCAACACCGTGTTGTCGGGTTACCAAGAGGTTCTCACCGATCCGTCCTATGCCGGTCAGGTCATCGCCTTCACCTATCCCCACATCGGCAACTACGGCGTCAACCCGACCGATGACGAGGCCATCCGGCCCTACTGCCGCGGGATCATCGTGCGCGCCCTGTCCGATCGTCCCAGTAGCTGGAGATCAACGGGAACCCTCGAGGAGTTTTTGGTTCGACACGGCATCCCGGGAATCACCGGGGTGGATACCCGCCGCCTGACCCGTCACCTTCGGGACAAGGGGACCATGCCCTGTGCTTTCGGGACTGCGTCCGAATCCGATCTGTTGCGTGCGGCCCAGGAGGCAGACGCCACCGACGGTCATGACCTGGTGTCGGCAGTGACCACCCCGAACATCGTTGTCAGAGGTAACGGTCGATACCGGGTGGTGGCCTACGACTTCGGGATCAAGGAGGCAATGCATCGCCAACTCGGCGAGTTGGCCACCGTCACCGTGGTGCCGGCCTCGACCCCGGCCGAGCAGGTCCTGGCCATGGAGCCCGATGGGGTCTTCCTTTCCAATGGCCCTGGTGACCCGGCCGCGCTCCCCGGGATCACGGCAGAGATCGAGAAGCTGGCCGCCGCCGGAACCGTGCCGGTTTTCGGGATCTGCCTGGGTCATCAACTTCTGGCCGCGGCCCTCGGCGCCACCACCTACAAACTGCCGTTCGGGCACCACGGCGGCAATCATCCGGTAAGACGTCTGGCGACCGGCCAGGTGGAGATCACCTCGCAGAACCATAACTATGCGGTGGCCGAAGGGTCCCTGGCGTCGGCCGATGTCACCCACGTGAACCTCAACGACGGGGTCATCGAGGGCCTCCGTTGCCGGGACACGCCGGCATTCAGCGTGCAATACCACCCCGAAGCCGGCCCAGGACCCCATGACGCCCGCTACCTGTTCGAGGAGTTCCGACTCCTGATGGACCACAGCGGAGCCACGCCGGATACCGACAGCGGCACGAGGAGCGCCTGATGCCCCGCCGCCAAGATATCGAGTCGATTCTGGTCATCGGGTCCGGACCGATCGTCATCGGTCAGGCGTGTGAGTTCGACTACTCCGGGACCCAGGCCTGTCGGGTGCTCGCCGGCGAGGGGTTCCGGGTGGTGCTGGCCAACTCCAATCCGGCCACCATCATGACCGACCCCGCCATGGCCGACCGGACCTATGTGGAGCCGCTCGATCCCGATGTGCTGGCGGCCATCATCGAGCGGGAGCGACCTGACGCGCTGCTTCCCACCCTCGGAGGTCAGACAGCCCTCAATTTGACCATGTCCTTGTCGGAACGCGGCGTCCTCGACGCCTACGGGGTGGAGGTGATCGGGGCAACTACGGAAGCCATCGCCACCGCTGAGGACCGCGAGAAGTTCAAGGCCGCCATGGAGGAGATCGGGCTGGCCGTGCCGGCCTCGGGATTCGCTCACTCCCTCGACGAGGCGTTGGTCATCGGCGAGTCGATCGGGTATCCGATCATGGTGCGACCCAGCTTCATCTTGGGGGGTGCGGGCACCGGCATTGCGGTGGATCGCCAACGGTTGATCCAACTCGCGGCCGAAGGCATCGATGCATCGCCGATCGGAGAGGTGCTCATCGAAGAGTCCATCGCCGGGCAGAAGGAATTCGAACTCGAGGTGATGCGGGACCACGCCGACAACTGCGTGGTCATTTGTTCGATCGAGAACTTCGATCCGATGGGCATACATACCGGGGATTCGATCACCGTGGCACCGGCCCAGACCCTCAGCGACGTGGAGTACCAGACGATGAGGGATGCCGCCTTCGCCTGCATACGCCGGGTGGGAGTGGAGACGGGTGGGTCCAACGTGCAGTTCGCGGTCAACCCTGTCGATGGCCGTCAGGTGGTCATCGAAATGAATCCACGGGTTTCGCGCTCCTCGGCGTTGGCCTCCAAGGCCACCGGGTTCCCCATTGCCAAGATCGCCGCCCGCCTGGCAGTCGGTTACCGACTCGATGAAGTCACCAACGACATCACCGGGGTGACCCCGGCGTCGTTTGAACCGACCATCGACTACGTGGTCACCAAAATTCCCCGCTGGGCGTTCGAGAAGCTCCCCGGAGCCACCGATCAACTGGGAACCCGGATGCAGTCGGTGGGCGAGGTGATGGCGATCGGGCGGACGTTCCCCGAATCCCTCCAAAAAGCGATCCGCTCGTTGGAGCAGGGCCGCAGTGGGCTGAACGCCGATCCGTCCGAGGCGAACGTCGACGCGGTGCCGGTCGAGGACCTTCTTGTGGCGGCCACCACCGCCACTCCCGAGCGCCTCTTCCAACTCGAGTCGTTGCTGCGGCGGGGAGTGTCGGTGGACCGGTTGGCCACCGACACCGGCATCGATGCATGGTTCCTCTCCGAAATGGCCACCATTACCGACGCCCGGATGGCACTCGACCTGCAGATCGCCCTGGGCATCACCATGGCTGACCTCGATCGGAGGGCGTGGCGCCGCCTCAAGCGTCTCGGGTTCTCCGATGCCCAGTTGGCCCACTTGTTCGGGGACGGTGTGAGCGCCGGGGACATCCGAGAGACCAGGCTGGCCCTGGGGGCGGGGGTCACCTTCAAGACGGTTGACACCTGCGGGGCAGAATTCGAGGCTCACACCCCTTACCACTACGCCACAACCGAAGACGAGGACGAAGTCGCCCCATCCGGACGACCCCGGGTGATCATTCTGGGGTCGGGGCCGAATCGGATCGGACAGGGCATCGAGTTCGACTACTGCTGCGTACACGCATCGTTCGCTCTCCGTGATGCAGGGTTCGAGACGGTGATGGTGAACTGCAACCCCGAGACCGTCTCCACCGATTACGACACGTCGGATCGTCTCTATGTCGAACCGCTCACCCCCGAGGACCTGGCCAACGTGCTCGAGGCCGAGCTCAACGCCTCGGCGGATGGCGGCCGGGTGATAGGGGTCATTGTCAGTTTGGGGGGCCAGACCCCGTTGAAACTGGCGGCCAGTATCCCCGAAGGCTTGGTGCTCGGGACATCTCCGGCATCGATCGACCTCGCCGAGGACCGCGAACGCTGGAACGCTCTGTGTACCCAGTTGGGGATACCCCAGCCCCCGGGCGGGACAGCCGTCACCCCGGCGGAAGCGGTGGCGGTGGCCTCGGGGATCGGCTATCCGGTGCTGGTCCGACCGTCCTACGTCCTGGGGGGACGGGCCATGGAGATCGTCTATGACGACGAGCGCCTGGTGGCGGCGGTGGAGGCCATGGCCGGGCTGCTGACCCGGGAAGGCGGCGTGACAGCTGAACGTCCGGTGCTGGTGGACCGGTTCCTCGAGGACGCAGTGGAAGTCGATGTGGATGCCGTGCGGGATGCCACCGGCGACGTCGTGATCTGTGGGGTGATGGAGCACGTGGAAGAGGCGGGCGTCCATTCCGGCGACTCAGCCTGTGCCCTCCCACCCCAGACCTTGTCGCCGAAGGTGATTGCCGAGCTCGAGGCCCATGTGCGGGTCATCGCCGAGGCACTCCAAGTGTGCGGCCTCTGCAATGTGCAGTTTGCGGTGAAGGACGACCTCGTCTACGTCCTGGAGGCCAATCCGCGTGCCAGCCGAACGGTCCCGTTCGTGGCCAAGGCAACCGGCGTCCCGGTGGCCAAGGTGGCGGCTCGGGTGATGGTGGGGGCCACGCTCGCCGAGCTCCGGGCCGAAGGCCTGCTGTGCGATCCGATCGTCGGGCACGTGTCGGTGAAGGAGGCGGTGATGCCGTTCAACCGGTTCCCGGGGGTGGACACCCTGCTCGGACCCGAGATGCGCTCGACNNGAGGTGATGGGCATCGACACGACCTTTGGATTGGCCTTCGCCAAAAGTCAGATCGCCGCCGGCAACCGCCTTCCGGTCGATGGGACAGTCTTTCTGTCGTTGGCCGACCGGGACAAAGTGGCGGGCCTCGAGNNTTGCTCGGATTCGAGCTGGCGGCCACCTCGGGCACCGCGGCGGTGCTCGAGGCGGAAGGCATCCCGGTGGCCACGGTGGTCGCCAAAGTTGGCGACCGCGACGCGGCCGGCGTCGACGCGGTGGAACTCATCTCCGGCGGAAAGGTGCAGCTGGTGGTGAACACCCCCCGGGGTCGAGGTCCCCGTGCCGACGGGATCCATATCCGCGCCACCGCACTGTCCCACCAGGTGCCGTGTTTGACCACGGTGGCCGCCTTCAAGGCGGCGGCGGCGGGGATCACCGACTGGGTCAGTCATCCGCTCTCGGTGAGGTCACTGCAGGAGTACCACGCCCGGTGAGCCCGGGGGTGCGGACCACTCGGGTCCGGAAGGCGTGGCGGGCGATGGTCGCCGGCGATGTGGACATGACGTGTCGGCTGGGTTCGATTCAGCTGCCCAATCCGGTCATGACGGCCTCGGGGACCGCCGGACACGGCGATGAGTTGCAGGCCTACTTTCCGCTGTCGTCCCTTGGCGCGGTGGTGGCCAAGTCGATCTCATCCGGTCCGTGGCCGGGCAACCCGGCCCCCCGGGTCCATCAGACGCCATCGGGGATGTTGAACAGCGTGGGTCTCCAGGGCCCCGGTGCCAAAGCATGGATTCGGGAAGATCTCCCTCTGCTGGTCGCCGCGGGAGCCCGGGTGGTGGTGAGCATCTGGGGTCAGCGGGTGGCCGACTACGTCGAGGCCGCCACCATGTTGGCGGGAGTCGACGGCCTGACCGCCATCGAAGTGAATGTGAGCTGTCCGAACGTCGAAGACCGCCGCCGGATGTTCGCCCATTCACCCGAAGCCACTGCCGAGGTGCTGGCCGCCGTCCACCAGGCCAATCCGCTGCCCCTGTGGGCCAAGCTCAGTCCCAACGTGGCCGACCTGGCTGAGGTGGCGAACGCGGCTATCGAGGCCGGAGCGGAAGCCGTGACCCTGATCAACACGGTGCTGGGGATGGCCATCGACATCGACAAGCGGCAGCCGTTCCTTGGTGCCGGAGGCGGTGGGCTGTCGGGAGCGGCGATCCATCCGGTGGCGGTGCGAGCGGTGTACGACGTCCGTTCCGCCCTGCCCGACGCCACCATCATCGGGGTGGGCGGCGTGATGTCCGGTGCCGATGCGATCGAGTTGCTGATGGCCGGGGCCAACGGCATCCAAGTGGGAACCGCCACGTTCCGTGACCCCCGCGCTCCGTTGCGGGTACTGGAGGAGATGGAATCGTGGTGTGCCCGCCGGGGGGTGCGATCGGTGAGCGATCTGATCGGGGCAGCCCATGGGTGACGCCTTGGTGGGCCAGAGCTTTGCCGCTCGGGTGAAGGCGGCCATCGACCGGACCGGTCCGTTGTGCGCCGGGATCGACCCATCGGTGTCGTTGCTCGATGCCTGGGGATTGTCCGACGATGCCGCCGGGATCCGGGAGTTCGGGGCACGGTGTGTCGACGCCTTCGCCGGGGTGGTTCCGGTGGTGAAGCCGCAGGTGGCGTTCTTCGAACGATTCGGATCAGCCGGGATCGCCGCGCTCGAAACGCTGATCAGGGATGCCCGCGACGCCGGGCTCCTGGTCATTGCCGACGCCAAGCGGGGGGATATCGGCAGCACCATGAAGGCGTACGCCTCGACGTGGCTCGATCCCCGGAGCCCCCTGGTGGCCGACGCGGTGACCGCCACGCCGTATCTCGGACTCGGTTCGCTACAACCGATGTTCGACCTGGCCGCCGTCCACGGTCGAGGAGTCATCGTGGTCGTGCGGAGCTCGAATCCCGAAGGCCGGGCCCTTCAGGAGGCACTCACCGAGTCGGGTGACGGTCCTTCCGTCGAGGACATGCTGCTGGCTCAGATTGCCAAGCTCAATGCCGGAGGGCTTCCTCTGCCGGGAACGGTTGGGGCGGTGGTCGGCGCCACCTTGGCGCCCTCCGCTTTTCCTCTGGGGTCTTTGGGTGGTCCGATTCTTGCCCCCGGGGTGGGGGCACAGGGCGCCACGGCCGGCGACGTAGCCCGACTGTTCCGTGGGTGTGGGCCCGGTTCAGTGTTGGCCAGCGCGTCCCGGTCGGTTCTGGCTGCCGGCCCTGACCCGACTTCGCTTCGAGCCGCCGCCCTGGCATCCCGGGACGAGATGGCGTCGGCACTGGGTTGAATCACTTGGCGGGGCCGGTCAGTGGGTGCGGCCATGGATGAGCTTGATCACCTTGGCCAGCACATCGGTGGCCTTGGCCGGCCGGTTGAAGCTGGTCAGATTCACGGGTAGGGCGAAGCGTTGGGCGGTGATCGCCTTGGCCCGCGAGAACTCGCGTAGACCATCGGGGCCGTGGATCCGTCCGAATCCCGACTCGCCGACTCCGCCGAACGGCAACCCGGGAATGAAAGCGAAGGTCATGACCGAGTTGACAGATACCATCCCCGACCGCATTCTGCGGGCCAATTCGATGCCCCGTTGGCGGGACCGGGCGAAGACCGCCCCGGCCAGGCCGTAGCCCGACGCGTTGGCCAGGGTGAGGGCCTCCTCGGCGTCGCGCACCTTGGCCACGGTGAGCGTGGGTCCGAATGTCTCCTCGGTGACTGCCGACGAGTCCTCGGGCACCCCGACCAGAATGGTCGGAGTCACACCTGTCGCCCTGACGGTATCGACACCGCCGACCAGTGCCCGACCACCGTGGTCGAGGGCATCCCCGATATGGCGCCGGATCACTTCCATCTGCGAGGGCATGGTCGGAGGCCCCCACGCCGCGTTGCGCTCGGAACCGGGGTGGAGTTTGGTGGCTTTTTCGGTGAGAATGGATATGAACCGGTCGTACACCGCTTCGGTGGCGTAGACGCGTTCGGTGCCGATGCATGTCTGGCCCCCGTTGCTCATGCCACTCCACAACGCCGCGTCGGCGGCGGCTTCGAGATCGGCACCGTCATCGACGATGAGTGCATCCTTGCCGCCGCATTCCATCAACACCGGGACCAGGTTCTCCGCACAGGCGGCCATGACCTTTCGGCCGGTGCGGGCAGATCCGGTGAAGGCGATCTTGTCCACGCCGGAACGGCAGAGGGCGGCTCCGGTGTCACCGAGCCCCGTCACCATCGTGAGCAGGTCGCGCCCCCGGGGGACTGCGGTGGCCCAGGCATCGACCAACCACTTGCCGATGGCCGGAGTGTATTCGCTTGGTTTGAATACCACCGCGTTTCCGGCAGCCAGGGCATAGACGATCGAACCCGCCGGAGTGAACACGGGATAGTTCCAGGGGCCGATGACCCCGATCACGCCGAGCGGCTGGTACTCGACGCTGGCCGAATTGTTGAGAGCGAGCAGCCCTGGGAAGACCGGGCGGGGTCCGAGCACCTTGCGGGCGTGGCCGGCCGCCCACGAGATGTGATCGATGACCAGAGTGATCTCGAGAACGGCATCGGCGTGCGGTTTGCCATTTTCTTCGTGGACGAGGTCGGCCAGTTCGCTGATGCGCCGAGCGAGTTCCCCCTTGAAGGAGGCGAGGTGACGGGATCGACCGTCGAATCCGATGGACTGCCACCACTCCGAGGCGATGCGGGCCCGCTCGACGGCGAAGTGCACCGCCACGTCGCGGTCAATGGGAAACGTGGCGACAACGGCACCGGACCCCGGATTGAGTGATTCGAACGTGGCGGTGTCTCCGTCGACACTGGTGGGACGGGCTTCTTCGGTACTGGTCATACATCGACTGTAGCGATCCGGCTACCTCGATGTTCGCCGGTCAGGCAAACCCGGAAGGACACGTGGGCGCCGATGACCACTCCGGACTCGATCGCGGCGATGGCGCTGTCCCGGATCACCCTCTGATTCCCGGCGTGAAGTCCAAAGGAGGGATTGACGCTGGTCGCACAATTCAGAATCAGGAGGTCCGGGGAAAGGAGCGTCTCGCCTTCTCCCGGATCGACATTGAGATCCACCATGTCCATCTCTTCAGTATTCATCGTGACCGGCGCTCGCAGAGGCGCTATCGTCGCGGGCATGCCCCAACCGCCTGCACTTACGCCCGAACAGCGCCAAGCCGCCCTGGCCAAGGCCGCCAGGGTCCGCCGTGAGCGGGCCGAGGTCAAGATGCTGCTCAAGATGAACCAAATGAGTCTCTCTGATCTCCTGACCGCCGCCGACGGCGACGAGACGTTAGGGAAGATGAAAGTGATCTCGGTGCTGGAGGCGCTTCCCGGTCTCGGCAAGGTCAAGGCCCGGCGATTGATGGACACGGTGGGGATCAGTGAGAGTCGTCGCATTCAGGGACTCGGGAGCAATCAGCGCCAGTCGCTGCTCCGCGAGACCGCTCGCTGAGCAACTCGCCGTCGGGCCCCCCCGTTGGTCGGTCTGACCCGCTGATCTTCGTCCTCTTCGGCCCCGGGGGAGCCGGGAAAGGGACCATCGCCGCCAGGTTGGTCGAGCACGACCCGAGGCTCTGGCTCAGCCGGTCGTGGACCACCCGCCACCGTCGGCCGGCAGAGGCAGAGGATGCCTATTGTTTTGTCGATCGAGCGTCGTTCGAGGAGAAGGCCAACTCCGGAGGCTTCTTCGAATGGGCCGAGTTCCTGGGTAATCTCTACGGGTCCCCGGTGCCCCAACCCCCCGATGGCGTCGACGTGCTCCTCGAGATCGATTTGCAGGGCGCCCAACAGGTACGGGCCCTACGACCCGACGCCACCCTGATACTGCTCCTTCCGCCCACATCCGAAATCCAAGCCGATCGGCTCCGGGGGCGCGGCGACGACGAGGATCATGTGGCCAAACGGCTGCAGGCCGGTGCCGAAGAAGAGTCCATCGGCCGGCGAATTGCCGATGCAGTGGTGATCAATGATGGCCTGATGCGGGCCATAGCCGATGTGGCCGGTATAGTGGACAGATGCCGTACCGCTGCCCACCGTGGGGGCGAAGCGGCTGGCGGAACCGCCAGAGGCGAAGATGAAGCCCTCGACGCCCCACCCGACGACGCATCTGAAGGATCGTGATGGCCCAGAACCGCAGCACACTGATGGACCCACCCATCGAGGACCTCCTCGACAAAGTGGACTCCAAGTTCACCTTGGTGGCGCTGGCTTCCCGCCGTGCCCGTCAGGTGAATAGCTACTACAACTCCCTGGGCGAGGGTCTGGGTGTCGTGGTGCCCCCGCAGGTGGCCTCGTTGTCGGGCAAGCCCCTGTCGATCGCGTTCGAAGAGGTGGCGGCAGGAAAGGCCACCTACAGCCGCCCCGATCCCGAGGAAGAGGCGGCGCTGGCCGCCGAGGCTGCGCTGGCGGCGGAAGCCGCACTGGCCGAACAGGCCGGGATCGGGGCCGAACCGGGATTGGTGGCAGTCGAAGGCGCCGATGACGCTCTTGCCCAAACCGAGCCCACTGACTAGTCAGGTTGGCCCGATCAGCATGACGGGCAACACCAAACCCTTCGTAGTGCTCGGTGTGTCTGCCGGGATCGCCGCTTACAAAGCGGTGGAGATCTGTCGTCGCCTGGTTGACGCCGGGGTGCACGTGGCACCGGTGCTGACCGAGCGTGCCGTCCACTTCGTCGGAGCCACGACGTTCAACGCCCTCGGTTCCGAGCCGGTCCAGACCAGCCTGTGGAACGAGGCCTCGCCCATCCCCCATACCCGGCTCGGCCAATTGGCCGACGTGGTGGTGGTGGCACCGGCCACCGTCGACCTCTTGGCCCGCTATGCCAACGGTCTGGCCGACGATCTGTTGACCACCACCTTGTTGGCCACCGCCGCCACGGTGGTGGTGTGCCCGGCCATGCACACCGAGATGTGGGACCACCCGGCCGTACAGCAGAACCTGGCGACGTTGCGATCCCGGGGCGTGGTGATCATCCCGCCCGAGGACGGACGACTGGCTGGTGGTGACGTCGGTTCGGGCCGACTGGCCGACCCTGCCGCCATCGTTGATGCGGTGCTCGGGCTGTTGGACTCCCGCACGCCCTTGGATCTGGCCGGGGTGAGAGTTGTGGTGTCGGCCGGCGGTACCCGTGAGCCGATCGACCCGGTGCGGGTGTTGACCAACCGGTCGTCGGGCAAGCAGGGCCATGCCATCGCCGAGGCCGCGGCCCGTCGGGGAGCCGAGGTGGAGTTGGTAACCACCACCGACCGCCCGGTGACCCACGGAGTGACCGTCCACCGGGTTGAAACCGCCGCCGACATGGAGGCGGCCATGCTCGATCGTGGGGCGGGCGCCGATGTGGTGGTGATGGCGGCAGCGGTGGCCGACTTCCGGCCCAAGGGAGTATCCCCGTCCAAGCTCCACAAGTCCGACGGGATCCCCGAACTCATCCTCGAGCCGACCCCTGACATCTTGGCTGAACTCGGACGGCGCCGGACCTCGGACCAGATCCTGGTGGGCTTCGCGGCCGAAACCGATGAGGTGACCGAACGGGCGACCGCGAAGTTGGTGGGCAAAGGGGTCGATCTGATGGTCGCCAACGACGTGTCTGCTGCCGGGGTGGGATTCGACCACGACACCAACGCGGTCACGGTGCTCGGGGCCGACGGATGCACCACGGAAGTATCGTTGACCAGCAAGATGAGAGTGGCAGATGCGGTCTTGGATAGGGTGGTCGCTCTCTTGTCGGCACGATAGGCGGCGGGTGACCTCGCCCCCTCCCGTCGCCACCGGCGTAGTTATCACCTAGCCTCATCTGCACTCAGCAACCTCGCAACAACACTCCCTGAAGAGATCGGAACCACCAGTGAGCACCCGATACACATTCACTTCCGAGTCGGTCACCGAGGGCCACCCCGACAAGATGGCCGATCAGATCTCGGACGCCGTCCTCGACGCCCTGTTGACTGATGACCCGAACAGCCGGGTGGCGTGCGAGACCCTGTTGACCACCGGCCTGGTGCTGGTGGCCGGTGAGATCACCACCACCACCTACGTGGACATTCCCACCCTGGTTCGTCAAACGGTGCTCGACATCGGGTACGACAACGACGCCTATGGCATCAACGGCAAGACCTGTGGAGTCTTGGTGGCGCTCGATGAGCAATCGCCTGACATCGGCCAGGGTGTGGACAACGCCTTCGAGGTGCGGGCCGGAACCGGTGGTGAGGACAAGCTCAACGCCCAGGGTGCCGGGGACCAGGGAATGATGTTCGGGTACGCCTGCGACGAAACTCCGGACCTGATGCCGCTGCCCATCTGGTTGGCCCACCGGATGGCCCAACGTCTGGCCCAGGTGCGCCGGGTGGGCGTTCTCCCGTACCTCCGCCCCGACGGCAAGACCCAGGTCAGCGTCATCTATGACAATGGTCGCCCGGTGGCCCTCGAGACGGTGCTGATCTCGACCCAACATGACCCGGGTGTCGATCTCGACACCCTGCTGCTGCCTGACCTCCGTGACCATGTGATCAACCCGTTACTGCCTACCGAGTTAGATACCGACAACGTACGGATTTTGGCCAACCCGACGGGGGTGTTCGAGCTTGGGGGCCCACATGCCGACACCGGGCTCACCGGTCGGAAGATCATCGTTGACACCTACGGTGGCATGGCCCGGCACGGTGGCGGTGCCTTCTCGGGCAAGGATCCATCAAAGGTGGACAGGTCGGCGGCCTATGCCGCCCGCTGGGTGGCCAAGCACGTGGTCGCCGCCGGCGCCGCCAGCCGATGCGAGGTGCAGGTGGCCTACGCCATCGGTGTGGCTCGCCCGGTGTCCCTGCTGGTGGAGACGTTCGGTACCGAAAAAGTCGACCCGGTCGAGATCGCCAAGGCGGTCGACGAGATCTTCGACCTTCGTCCCGCCGCCATCGTTCGGGATCTCGATCTCAAACGTCCGATCTACCGGAAGACCGCCACCTATGGCCACTTCGGCCGAAGTGAAAAAGAGTTCACCTGGGAAGAGACGCTGAGGGTCGACGACGTGAAGCAGGCCCTCGGACTCTGAGAGCCGAGCCGAGCCCCCGGGCGGCTCCGTCGATGCCGACACCGGGGCCCAGCCGCCAGGGGGATCCGCCGGAACGGGTGGTCCGGTTGGTCCCTGACGTCCCCGCCATCCATCGGCGGTTCGACTACACGGTCCCCGAGAGCATGTCGGCCGACATCCGAGTGGGTAGCCGGGTGCGGATCAACCTCCACGGGCGCCGGGTCGGTGCCTGGGTGATCGGGGACAACGTGGTCCCTCCCGTCGGGGTCGTGCCCAAGCCGATCGCCCTCTCCAGTGGGGAGGGACCACCCGAAAGAGTAGTTGCGCTGGCCGAGTGGGCGGCGTGGCGGTGGGCAGGCCCGGTTTCGGCATTCCTGGGGACGGCATCGCCGCCACGTGTGGTCAGGTCGGCCAGCGGTGCCTTCCGCCCCGGGCAGACCCGGGCCGGTCCCGGGCCGTCTGATTCGGGTCCGGTGTCGTCACCCGGCGGGGCGTCGGTGGGGATCGTCGCCAAGGTCCTCGGCGGTGCCCCGTCTCTCTCTGTGGTCCGACTTGCCCCGGCCCTCGACGCCTCCCTGATTGCCCTCGAACTCATCCACCGGATGGGCGCGGCCGGAGTATTGATGCTGGCGCCGTCCCACACCCGAGCCTCACAGTTGGCAGACAGGCTGCGCCGATCCGGGGTAGCAGTGGCAATGCTCCCCGAAGAGTGGGAAGCGGCGCGGTCCGGGGAGAGTGTGGTGGTGGGGACCCGATCGGGGGCGTGGGCCCCGCTGGAGCGGATCAGAGCCGCGGTGGTACTCGACGCCCATGACGAGGCCTACCGGGAGGAGCGCTCGCCCACCTGGTCGGCGGTGGACGTGGTGATCGAACGGGGGCAACGGGATGAGGCACCGGTGGTGTTGGTGACGCCCTGTCCTCCGGTGGTTCGTCTCGAGCAGGGAGCGCTGGTGACGACGGAGCGGGCGGTGGAGCGCCGCGGATGGCCCGTCGTCGAAGTGGTCGACCGAACCGGGGACGATCCCCGCACCGGACTGTTCTCCGAACGCCTGGCCCAACTCCTGCACTCGGTGCTCGATACCCCCTCGGGCCGGGTGGTGTGCATCCTGAACCGCAAGGGACGGGCCCGCCTGTTGGCCTGCGCACTGTGCGGGGCCCTGGCCCGGTGCACCCGGTGCGGCGGCCCGGTGGCCCAAAAAGAGCTGGGCGGTGACTTGGAATGCCGGCGGTGCGGCCACGCTCGACCCGCCATGTGCGGAGAGTGCGATTCCACCCGGCTGAAGGTGGTCCGGATCGGTGTGTCCCGAGCCACCGAGGAACTTTCGGCCCTGGTCGGGGTGAGTGCTACCGAGCTGACCGGGGACTCGGCCGACACTGCGGACCCTGGCGCCCGCCTGGTGGTGGGGACCGAAGCGGCTCTGCATCGAGTCTCGAGGGTCGACGCGGTGGCATTCCTCGATTTCGACCAGCACCTGTTGGCCCCCCGCTTCGGGGGCGGGGAGGAGGCACTTGCTCTGCTGGCACGGGCGTCATGCCTGGTCGGGGGCAGGCAGGCGGGCGGTCGGCTTCTCGTCCAGACCCGAATCCCCGATCATGAGGTGCTCCGATCCGCGGTCCATGCCGACCCGACTCTCCTTTCCGAGCCCGAACGGAAGCTCCGGTTGGCCCTGGCCCTTCCGCCGTTTGGGGTCCTGGCCCTGTTGCGGGGCCCGGGGTCCACTGACTACGCCGAGGCACTCCGGGCGGCCGGTGGGCTCTCCCTGTCGTCCGCGGATCCGGACCGCTGGTTGATAAGGGCGGCAGATCATCGAACCTTGTGCGATGGGTTGGCGTCTACCCCTCGACCGGCGGGCCGACTCCGGGTGGAGGTGGACCCGATCGATGTCTGAGAGCACCCCGGTGACGTGGCCGCTCGGGCTCCGTACGGTGCCACACCGAAGGAGCACCCCGTACAATGGTTGGCATGTCCACGTATTCGGTCCGCACCTTTGGAGATCCGGTGCTCAAACAGATGGCTCGCGACGTCGACCAGATCGACGGAGCGCTCGCCCGCCTGGTGGATGACATGGTGGACACCATGTATGCCGCCGTGGGTGCCGGTTTGGCCGCCCCCCAGGTCGGAGTGCAAAAACGACTGTTCGTCTATGACGTGGGCGAAGGGCCCGAAGTGATGATCAACCCGGCCATCGTGGAGACGGCCGGTGAGTGGTACCACGAGGAAGGGTGCCTCTCCATCCCCGACCTCCGGTTGGGGATCGTCCGACCGATGGAGGTGCACATCCGTGGCTACGACCTCGATGGCGAGGAAGTGTCGATCGAGGCCGACGAGTTCCTCGGCCGGGTCTTTCAACACGAGGTCGACCATCTCGACGGCGTGCTGATGGTGGAGCGACTGGAGGATGACATGCGAAAGCAGGCTTTGCGGGTGTTACGCGACAGGGCACTGGGCTTCGATACCACCGCATTGGAGTCGACGCTGGTATCGGCATCGTCGAGCGATGAACGGGAGATCTGAGATCGTCTGACCCGGTCGGAGCGAGGTAGTTCCGGCCAGGCGATCCGACGCTGAAACCCGCCCATCCAATCCCCGGATCGAGCGCTTCGAACTGGGCCGCCCGGGTGAAGGGCGACCTCGGATAGCGTCGACGCCCATGGCGCGACTGGTCTACCTGGGAACCCCGGAGGCGGCGGTGGATCCGTTACGGGCGTTGGTGGCTGCCGGTCACGACATCGCTCTGGTGGTCAGCCGACCCGACAAGCGCAGGGGGCGGGGGAGTGCTCTCGTTCCCAGCCCGGTCAAGGCCGCCGCCAGCGAGCTGGGCCTGGCGGTCACCGATGTGCTCGAGGATGTTCTCGGTTCGGGCGCCGAACTCGGGGTGGTAGTTGCCTACGGCCGGATCATCCCTGCCGAGGTACTCGAGGCGGTGCCGATGGTGAACCTGCACTTCTCGAAACTGCCCCGCTGGAGAGGAGCGGCCCCGGTGGAACGGGCCATCCTGGCCGGCGACGCCAACACCGGGGTGTGTCTGATGGCGGTGGACGTGGACCTCGACACCGGGGCCATCTATGCCGAAGAAGACACCACCATCGACGAGAGCGAGTCGGTCGATGAGTTGAAGCGGCGATTGGTGGGGATCGGTTGTCACCTGCTGGAGGACCATCTGGCGGATGGCCTGGCCGGCCTGCCCACCCCCCACGCCCAGGTAGGCGAACCCACCTACGCGGAGAAGATCCGTCCCGAGGACCTCGAGCTGCACTGGGAGCTGGCCGCCGCCCATCTGAGGAGGGTGGTGCGGCTCGGGCGGGCATGGACGACCTTCCGAGGGAAGCGCCTGCGGGTGCTGCGAGCTGACCGGGGCACGCCACCCGATGGGGTGCTGACGACCCCCGAGGGCGACAGCCCGGGTGTCCTGACCGGGGAGCTGGTCACTGCCGGGGAGGGAACCCGCCTCCGACTGATAACCGTCCAGCCGGAAGGTAAGCAACCCATGGCAGCGGCCGATTGGTTGCGAGGTGTGCGTCCCGATGCCGGCGAACGTCTGGGGGGTTGAGGCCCTCGGGGGTTTCAAGGGGGGGCGGCCGTTGGGGCGGGGCCGGGAGCTCGGACGCCTTCGTTGGTAGGCTCGACCTCGATGTCGGTCAGCCCTTCTGCGCCCGTGATGCGAGTGGCGCCCTCCATCCTCTCGGCTGACTTCGGAAGACTCTCCGAGGCGATCGATCAGGTGTCATCTGGCACCGACTGGTTGCACGTCGACGTGATGGACGGCCATTTCGTACCGAATGTCTCTATCGGGCCACCCGTCGTGAAGTCGCTGCGCCCCTACAGCGAGCGATTCTTCGACTGTCACCTCATGATGAGCGAACCCGTGCGCTACCTCGAAGCGTTCAAGGACGCGGGCGCGAACGGGTGCACGGTGCACGTTGAGGTCGGGGGAACGGCGACGTTGATCGACGAAGCCCGTTCACTCGGACTTCGCATCGGTCTCGCCGCCAACCCCGACACCCCGTTCGCCGCAGTGGCGCCATTCCTCGGCGACATCGACCTGCTGTTGCTGATGACGGTCTTCCCGGGTTTCGGTGGCCAGTCGTTCATTGGTGATGTGATGGGCAAGGTCAACGAGGCCCGTCGCGAGGTTGACTCGAACGAACTGGCCCTCGATATTGAAGTCGATGGCGGCATCGACGTGGCGACGGCGCCCATTGTCGTCGAAGCCGGTGCCAACGTGCTCGTCGCCGGCTCGGCAGTCTTCAGTCGACCCGATCCACTCGAGGCGGCGCATGCCCTGCGGGTCGCGGCACGAAGTGGCCGGGCATGAAGTTCTCGAACACTGAATTGATGACGATGGCGATGAGCGCTGGCGACAAAGCTCGATTCCTCTCGCCACCCAACCCGTGGGTTGGGGCGCTCGTCGTCAGCGATCGAGGTGTCGTCGTGAGCGAAGGACACACGCAAGTGCCAGGCGAGTCCCACGCCGAGGTTGAAGCGCTTCGTCGTGCCGGCGAAGGTGCTCGGGGCGCGACGTTGGTCGTGACACTCGAACCGTGCTCGCACCATGGACGCACGGGTCCCTGTGTCGAGGCAATTATCGCGGCCGGAATTGCCAAGGTGATCATTGGCACCATCGATCCCGATCCGCGCGTCTCGGGTTCGGGTATTGAACTCTTGAAGGCCTCGGGCGTCGACGTGGAAGTGGGCATCGAAGAGGCGGCGGTCCGAGCGCAACTGGCGCCCTATATCTGGCACCGGGTGACCGGACGACCCTACGTGGTGCTGAAGGTGGCGAGCACGCTCGACGGCATCGTCGCCATGGCGGACGGCACGAGTCAGTGGATCACCGGCGAGGACGCTCGACGCGACGCCCACGTGCTGCGCGCGCAGAGCCAGGCGGTGCTGGTGGGCGCCGGCACGGTTCGTAGTGACGACCCCGCCCTCACGGCACGACTCGGTGACCTCGTGCTCGAACCGCTGCGGGTCGTGCTCGGCGCAGCACCCGAAGGGGCGAAGGTTCGACCTTGTCTCGAACTGAGTGGCGAACTCGGCCACGTGCTCGATGAAATAGCGCAGCACGACGTGCTCCAACTACTCGTGGAGGGTGGGCCCACGACGGCCAGTTCCTTTCTAGAGGCCGGTCTGGTGAATCACATTGTCTGGTATCAGTCGGCGAGTTTTGGCGGCGCGACCGGTACGCTGGGCGCCCTAGCGGGGCTGTCAACCCCAACAGTTGCAGCACTTCGCCGTGGCCGGGTCGTGGGTTTGCGCCAAGTAGGGGAAGATATACGAATAGACGTGGAGGTCTGATGGCGTTGTCAACGATCGAAGAAGCCGTTGCGCAGTTGCGCAAGGGCGGCATGGTCGTCGTCGTGGATGACGAGGACCGCGAGAACGAGG
>PKXA01000070.1 GCA_003133325.1 Acidimicrobiaceae bacterium
GGGGCATCTTCGCATTCGGCGATGCGCCGTTCTTGGGGTCGATGGCCGGCACCCCGCTTCAGGCCCCGGTCGTCGGAATGGCCACCACCCCCAGTGGGAACGGCTATTGGCTGGCCGCCGCCGACGGTGGCATCTTCACGTTCGGGAACGCTCCTTTTCTGGGATCGATCGGTGGACAACCTCTGGCCGATCCGATTGTGTCCATCGCCGCCGCCCCCGGCGGCCAGGGCTATTGGCTATTGCCGGCCCCGCCACCCCCTCCGATCGGCGGGCCTTCGCTGGCCGGGCTGGTGATCTACAACTTGGCGGACATCCCCGGAGGTGTGTATCCGAAGGGCGCCAAGGTTGCGGCGTTGACCTTCGACGATGGCCCCTCGCCCGTCTACACACCCCAGATTCTGCAGATACTGACCCAGTATCACGTGCCGGCCACGTTCCAGATCATCGGCTACGAGGGTGCCGCCCGTCCCGACCTGCTCAAGCTGGAGGTATCCGACGGGATGACCCTGACCAACCACACCTGGGACCACGCCGACCTGGCCACGTTGAGCCCGGCCGCGTTCCCCGGCGAAGTCGACGCCACCACAAATCTGATCACATCGGTGACCGGGCAGCCGGTCAAATGCCTCCGTCCGCCGGGCGGCGCCACCAACGGTTCGGTCCTGTCCCAACTGTCCCAGCGTGGGCTGGGAGAACTTCTCTGGGATGTGGACCCCTCGGACTACCTCCGGCCGGGAGCCGGCGTCATCGCCGACCGGGTACTCTCCGCCCTGCATCCCGGGGCGATCATCGGCCTGCATGACAGTGGAGGCGATCGATCCCAGACGGTGGCCGCCCTTCCCGCCATCATTGCCGGCATCCAGGCGGCCGGGTACACACTCGTGCCCGTCTGCAACTGACCCATCGGTATCGGGGGGGGGATGAGGTTCGGGGAGCCGGCCTCAGGCCGACACTTCGGGGACCAGCCGGGTGGTCACCGCGTTGGCGAGCAATCGACCCCTCACGGTGAGCATGGCGCGACCGTCTCTCCGGTCCACCAGGCCCTCGAGGTCGGGATCGTCCGGCAGCGATGCTTCGGGCACTCCGTCACGGGTACGCAAGCGCAGGGCCAGGGCTTCGAACCGCACCTGCTCGGGGCTGAGCACCTCGTCACCGGCGGTGGCGATCCGACCCTGCCCGATCTCCTTCACGAACCGATCGGGCGTGCGTACGTTCCACCACCGGCGACCGTCCCGATGGGAGTGGGCCGCTGATCCGATGCCCCGGTACTCCCCCTGGTGCCAGTACAGCCGGTTGTGGCGGCACTCGTGTCCCGGCAGCGACCAGTTGGAGATCTCCTCCCAGCCGTACCCGGCGGTGGAGAGGATCTCCTCGGTCATCTCGTATCGCTGGGCCTGCACGTCATCGTCGGGATGGCGGTCGGGCTGGGCCGCCAGCGGGGTGCCGGGCTCCACCGTCAATGCATAGGCGCTGATATGGGGCGGGGCGGAGGCAAACCCGGTCACGTCCCTCAGGCTCTGTTCCCAGTCGGCATCGGTTTCCCCGGCCCCACCCATGATCAGGTCCATGCCCCATGTCACGAATCCGGCCGCGGCTACCGTCCCGGCCGCGGCGACCACCGCGTCGTGGCCATGTCGCCGCCCCAGTCCGACCAGCACGTGGGGAACTGTCGACTGCACTCCGAGCGAGATCCGGGTCACTCCCGCGGCCCGATAGGTAGCGAACCGTGCAGCCTCGGCGTCCTCGGGGTTGCACTCCACCGTGACCTCGGCGCCAGGCGCGCGTGGGATGGCGTCAAGGATCGAGACCAGCAGGTCGGCGGCGAGCCGCGAGGGGGTCCCGCCCCCGAAGAACACCGAGGTGGCCTGGGGTATGCCCTCGGATTCGACCGCCCGCTCCAACTCGGTGACGCAGGCGGCGGCATACGACTCCATCAGGTGGTCCCTGTCGGTATAGGTGGCGAATGCGCAGTAGTCGCAGCGGGCCCGACAAAACGGGATGTGGACGTAGATGCCGAACGGGGTCATCGTATCCGGCGTCATGATTCCGCCCTCACGGCACCGGTCCCGCCCGTACCGACCGGAGCCGGCGATCGAGATGGACTTCCATCGCCTCCGTAGCCAACGCACCGACTTCATCGGTCGTCGGTGAGCGGGGCTCGGCCAGGACGCCGGCGAGCCTGCCGCCGAGGATGCGCTTCAGCAGGGCCAGGCCCTCTCCCGACAGGGAGCGGCCTCGCCGGCAATTTCTGCACAGGACCCCCCCCTCCACCAGATCGAACGCCACCAGCTTGTCGATATCCTCCTCGCCGCAGGACGCGCAGGCATCGAGGACCGGCTCGGTGCCCTCGAGGGCCAGGACCTTGAGGAAGAAAGCCGGTGCCACCATGACCGAATCTCGTTCGGCCAGCGCCGAGAGAGCTCCCACCAACATGGAATAGAGGCGTGGGTTGGCGTGGCGTTCCTGGCCGACCTGATCCACCACTTCGAGCATCGACATGGCTGACGCCATCCGGTCGAGGTCCTCACGCACCGGTCGGAAGGTGTCGATGACTTCGGCCTGGTTCACGATGTCGAGGTCCCCGCGACCTTGCCAACCGAGGAGGGCCACATGGCTGAAGGGCTCAAGACGCGACCCGAACTTGGATCCGGTTCGTCGCACGCCCTTGGCCACGGCCCGCACTTTCCCGTTCCGTTCGGTCATCAGGGTGACGATCCGATCCGCCTCCCCGAGCCGAATGGTGCGAAGCACCACACCCTGGTCACGGAAGAGGGTCATCCCGAGCTGCCGGAGACCCCGCCGTTCGGGTGAGAAAGCCCGTTGGTGCCCGACGCCTCCCCGGAACGTCCGTCCACCTCCGGGCCCCCTGGGGCGGAAGGGACGATACCCCGATCAGTGGGTCGGATCGGGCGGGCGGGAGGCCGCGGCCGGCGAGGTCCCCCGAGCAGGCTGTTGGCGCCGATGAGGGCAATCAGCACGGGGGGGACGATGACGAACGGCAGGATGGCGTTGAATCCGGCAACCAACATGATGAGCGCCCCGATGTACAGGACCACCCCACCAGCGATCCCGACGCTGATCCATACTCCGCCGGCATCATCGGGCTCACCCGGTGTTTGGGCCACTACGGCTGACCGCCGGGGACCCATCCTCATGTCACTCCGCCGTAGCGCCGTTGGCGCCGCTGGAACTCCTGAATCGCCTCGAAGAGGTGGTGGCGCCGAAAGTCGGGCCAGAGCACCCCGGTGAACACCAGTTCGCTGTAGGCCAACTGCCACAGCAGGAAATTGGAGATCCGGTGTTCGCCCGAGGTGCGGATCATCAGGTCGGGGTCGGGTTGATCGGGGTAGTACAGGCGTGACCGGATAGCCTTCTCGTTCACCTTGGCCGCCGGGACCCCATCGGCCACCAGCGAGCGCACCGCGTCGACAATCTCCGCCCGGCCGCCGTAGTTGAATGCCATGGTCAACGTCGACCGTCGGTTGCCGGCGGTGAGCTCTACCGACTCGTCCATGCGCTTCAGCACCCGCTTGGGCACTCGCCAGTCCCTCCGGCCCGCGAATCGGATACGCACACCTTTGTCGTTCAGTTCATCCCGTCGGCGCGCCAGCAGGCTCTCGTTGAAACCCATGAGGTACCGGACCTCGTCCGCCGGGCGTCGCCAGTTCTCCGTAGAGAAGGCGTACATGGTTATCCACGGGATCCCCAGATCGAGCGCTCCTTCCACCGCATCGAGCAGTGCTGTCTCCCCGGCGGCGTGGCCTTCGGTGCGCGGTAGTCCCCGGCGACTGGCCCAGCGACCGTTTCCGTCCATCACACAGGCCACGTGAGCAGGGATTGGACCATCGGCGACATCAGATGCCACCAACGGGGCTGACTGGTTGATTTGGGCGCCATCGACGCCGAAGAACTCCTGTTCCACCCTGCGAACCTATCCCGTCTACTGCTCCACCTGTGCCCGCCGGCGCGCCCGACGAGGGGTTCCCCGTCTTGAGCATCGCTCCTTGGCGCACTAGACCGTCTGGATGTCCCCATGGGCCGCACTGGCAATCTTCGCGGCCGGGTTAGGGGCCGGCACCATCAATGTGATCGTGGGATCGGGATCGCTCATCACGTTTCCCACCCTGCTGGCTCTCGGGTACCCCCCGCTGTTGGCCAATGTTTCCAATAACGTGGGATTGGTCCCCGGAGCCGTGAGCGGCGCCTTCGCCTACCGACGTGAGTTGGACGGCCAGCGATCGAGGGTGATCCGGCTCGGGGCGGCGTCGCTGTTGGGGGGAGTGGCCGGCGCGGTGCTCCTCCTCGGGCTACCCGGCGACGTGTTCCGGTCCGCCGTTCCGTTCCTCATTATGGTGGCCTGCGTATTGATGGCGCTGCAGCCCCGCTTGGCCCGCATCCTCGAACAGCGGGGCGGCCGGAAGATCCACGGCGGACCGACTCTGTTCATCGGTGTGTTCTTGACAGGTGTCTACGGGGGTTACTTCGGAGCGGCACAGGGCGTCATCCTCATCGCCCTCCTTGCCATCTTCGTCCATGACGACCTGCAGCGGCTGAACGCCACCAAAAATGTGCTGGCCATGCTGGTCAATGGGGTGGCCGGCATCCTGTTCATCATCTTTTCGCCCCTGGCGTGGCCGGTGGTCGGCCTCATCGCCTCGGGGTCGATCATCGGAGGTCAGGTGGGTGCCCATATTGGTCGCCGGCTACCGGCCACCGTGTTGCGCTGGATCATCGTCGTGGTTGGCCTGGTTGTTGCCACCATTCTCTCCATCGAGTGGCTGTGAGCAGTTCAACCCAGTTTCATCTGAGCGGGTCCGAACCGGCTCGAAAAGCCCCCAAGTAGGGTCGCGGAATGGTCGATGTGGTGAGGGCGACACTTGCCCTGGTGGCCGACTCGCTTCCCGGGGGCGGCGAGGCACGGGAAGGCCAGGCAGAGATGGCCGCCGCGGTGGGCCGGGCATTCGGCTCCCGACGTCATTTGGTGGTGCAGGCGGGAACGGGAACGGGTAAGTCCCTGGCCTATCTGGTCCCGGCCGCCCTGTCCGGCGAGAAGGTGGTGGTCGCCACCGCCACCAAGGCGCTTCAGGACCAGTTGGCCGGCAAGGACCTGCCCATGGTGGCGACGGCTGTCGGTACGGAACTCACCTTCGCTGTCCTCAAGGGTCGGAGTAACTATCTGTGCCGCCAGCGCGCCTCCGAGGTCGGGGGCCACGGTGAGCAACTCAACCTCAGCGCCGGAGCCATCGATCCTCCCGACGCCGACGACACCTTGACCCCGACCAGAGAGGAGGGGATTGCTGACCCCGGACGACTCGGCGACCAGGTGCGGCGCTTGCTGCGGTGGGCGGAGGACACCGCCACCGGGGACCGGGCCGAGCTTGATTTCGAGCCCCACTTCCGGGCATGGGCGATGGTGTCGACAACCGCCCGCGAATGCCCGGGAGCATTCCGTTGCCCGTCGGGCCGGGAGTGCTTCGCCGAAGATGCCCGGAGCCGGGCGGCGGCAGCCGACGTGGTGGTGGTCAACACCCACCTGTACGGAGCCCACCTGGCCAGTGGCGGAGCGGTGCTCCCGCCCCACGACATTGTGGTCTTCGATGAAGCCCACGAAGTTGAAGAGGTCATGACCGACAGTCTCGGGGTGGAGATCGGCCCCGGGCGATTCCGGGCCTTGGCCACTGGCGCTCGAGGGGTGGTACCGGCCAGGTCGTCGGGATCTGGCAACACTCTCGATCTGGTGGCCGAGGTGGCTGACCAGCTCCAACGGGTCCTCCGTCCCCTGGCCGGCACCCGAATTCCTCGCGGCATCATCGTCGGAGTCGAGAGTGGCAACGGTGATGATGACCGCGCCGGTCCCGATGGCGTCGCCGGAGCGGCCCAAGCCGAAGACGGTGGCCCCAGCCTCAGCGAAGTGATCACCTTGGCCACCGGTCGGGTCGGACGCCTGGTCAGCCTGCTCCGCCAGGCGGAACGGGACGGGCCGGACAACGAGTCGACAGTCGAGAGGTCCCGACGCGACCGCCTGATCTTGGCTGCCGGACACCTGTCCGATGACCTGACCAAGTTGACTTCGCTCACCGACGATGAGGTGGCCTGGGTGGACGGTGGTTCCCGCTCACCCAGTCTGCGGGTCTCCCCCATCGACGTCGGGCCCCTGCTCACCGAGCGACTTTGGAGTGAGGTCACCGGCGTCCTGACATCGGCGACGGTGCCCATCGGCTTGGTGAGTCGTTTGGGGCTCCCCGAAGACATCACCGACCAACTCGATGTGGGAAGCCCTTTCGACTATCGGAACCACGCCATGCTGTACGTGGCCAAGTCCATCCCCGACCGGAGGCGGCCCGAGTCCGAGCCCGCCATCCATATCGAGCTCGAGGCCCTCATCACCGCGGCCGGCGGTCGCACGTTGGCCCTGTTCACCAGTTGGCGGGCCATGCATGCGGCCGTCGAAGTACTGAGAGACCGCCTTCCGTTCCGAGTCTGGGCCCAGTCCGACCTACCCAAGCCCGCCCTGATCGAGGCCTTCCGGTCCGAGGAGTCCTCCTGTCTGTTTGCCACCCTCGGGTTCTGGCAAGGGGTAGACGTACCGGGACGGACTCTCAGCCTGGTCACCATCGACCGCATCCCGTTTCCCCGTCCCGACGATCCGGTGCTCCAGGCCCGACGGGACCGGGCCGGCTCTGCTGCGTTCGGCGCCGTCGACTTGCCGCGAGCCGGGACCTTGCTGGCCCAGGGGGCCGGCCGATTGATCCGTTCGGCCGAAGACCGGGGGGTGGTGGCGGTCCTCGACAGCCGGCTGGCCACCGCCAGCTATCGAGGCGCACTCTTGGCCCGGGTCCCCCCGATGAAGCGCTCGCTCGACCGGGATGAGGTCGAAGCCTTCCTCAAGGCGACGTTGGGTGACCCTTAGGTGGTCGCCGGCGTCACACTCGTGAAAAGCGAGCTTTGACGTCGCCCCCGGTCTGTATGTTGGTCATGCCGATTCTCTTCCAATGGATGCCCCACTGCGAACGATCGATCTCCACGGGAGCGGTCAGGGTGATGCCGGTTTCGTCGCCGTCGCTGATGGTGGCCTCACACGAGAACGGGTGGGACTGGCCGGCGATCGTCAACTCGCCGTTGAAATGCAGCCGACCGTCGTTTCCCGCCGATACATCAGTAGCGATGAAGGTGATGTGGCAATTGGTGGTTGCATCGAAGAAGTCGGTCGATCGGAGATGTTTGTCCCACCTCGCATTGCCGGTGTCGACCGAGGCGACATCGATGACCATACGTCCTGCGACCGGAACGCCACGGTTGTCCGTTCGTTGGCCAGAACCCACGTTCCGGCCAACGACCCGTCCTGCAGCATGGTTGCGGCGTTCCGAGTATCTGCCATGGCCGGTACGACTCCCGTTGTCATTTCGGGCAACCGTCGAAGTGCGGAGCCGGACTTGTGTTCCCACGGTGGGGATCGGACTCAGAAACCCAGGCGGTCGAGCGCATCTTCACGATGTTGCCATCGTTTCTCCACCCGCACGAACAGCTCCACATAGGCGCCCGGCGGCATCTGTTCCCGCACCGCCATGCCCACCTCTTTCAGGGTCGATCCACCCTTGCCGATCACGATTCCCTTTTGGGAGTCCCGCTCGACCAGAATCTCGCAACGCACCCGCGGCCACTCCCATTCGGTCACCCGGCAGGCGATGCTGTGGGGGAGTTCGTCCTCCACCCGAAGTAACAACTGCTCGCGCACCAAGTCGGCTACCCAAAATGCCTCGGCCACATCAGTGACCATTCCCTCGGGGTAGTAGCGGGGGCCCTCGGGCATCCGCGCCAGGACAGCATCGACCAGAGCATCCACTCCGTCACCAACAGCCGCGGAGATGGGAAAGTACTCCACCGGCACCGGAGAGGAACCGTCTTGCTCGGCGAGCGAATCGATGACCTCGGAGACAGCGGTGAGATGGGTGAGCACGCCGTTGCCGTCTACCCGGTCGATCTTGTTCACCACCACCAGCAGGGTGGGCTGGCCCTGGACATCTCTACCGGGGACCCCGGGGTCACGTTCCCTACCGGCCGTGCGCGCCAGCGAACGAACCCGCCGGCTCGCCTGGGTGAGCACCATCCTGTCCCCGGGCCCTATGGCGCCAGTGGCTTCGACCATGGCGATGACGACATCCACGTCATCCATCGACGATGACGCCGAATCGTTCATGCGTTCACCCAGGGCGGTGCGGGGTTTGTGAAGTCCGGGCGTGTCGACAAACACCACTTGGGCGCCGGGACGGTTGAGCACTCCCCGCACCTGGGATCGGGTGGTATTGGGCCTGGGCGAGGTGATGGTCACCTTGGTCCCGACGATTCGGTTGATCAGGGTCGACTTCCCCACATTGGGACGGCCGACCACCGCGGCAAAACCGGAACGGAACTGGACCGTCACTTCCCCTCCGCGGTTTGTGGGACCAGCGGAATGACCCGGACCCGCTCGATACGCCGACCCTTGACCCGGTCAGCCACCAAGCGAATCCTGGCCACCTCAACCGACTCTCCTTGTTCGGGGACATGGCCGAGGAGATCGAAGAGGAGGCCGCCCATCGTGTCCCACGCCCCCGTGGGCAAATTGGCATGGAGCAATTCGTTGGCCTCGGTCACCACCATGCGACCACTGACCGTCGCCCCACCCGCCGGGAGATACTCCACCGGTGGTTCCTCCACATCGAACTCGTCGACGATTTCGCCAACCAACTCCTCGATCAGATCCTCCAGGGTGACCAGTCCGGCGGTTCCGCCGTACTCATTGACAACTACCGCCAAATGAAACTTGTTCGCCTGCATCTCCCGCATAAGGGCTGCCACCCGTTTTGTCTCGGGGACAAAGTGGGGAGTTCGAACATGCAACCCCACGGAATCTGCCTCATGACCGGAGCGCACCGTCCTGATCAGATCCTTGGTATAGACGATTCCCACCACATCATCGACGCCTTTCTCGAGAACAGGAAGCCGGCTGAACCCCACTGCCAACGCCTCCACCAGGACGCTCTCTGCGCTCTCATCGGCCTCCACGGTGACCATGTCCGGGCGGGGGACCATGACTTCGCGAACCACCGTGTCGCCGAACTCGATGATCGAGTGGATGAGCTCGCGCTCCTCCGTCTCGATGACGTCGTCCTCGAGGGCCACATCGGCCATGGCCAACAACTCTGACTCCGTCACATCCGAGCCGTGCCCCAGACTGCCTTCGCCGATGAGCAGGTTGGCCAATGCGATCAATGCTCCCGATGTGACCCGCACAGGCCAGAACCCCACCAGGGCCGAGACCAGGGGGGCACTGAAGAGCGCGGCCCTCTCAGGGTGGTGGACGGCCCAGTTCTTCGGCACCGCCTCACCCAGCACGAAGATGACGACAATCTCGAAGACCGTGGCCGCCACTACGCCCCAGGCGCCGAACCAACCCGAAGCCAGGATTCCCACCAGGGTCGCCACCACCAACTGGCAGATGAGCACCAGCAGGAGCACCGGATTGAGGAATCCCTGAGGATTCTCAGTCAGCCGCTCGAGTACCTTCGACCCGTGGCGACCCTCGTCAACCAGAGCCGCGGCCTTGGCCCGGCTCATCCTGACCAAGCTGGTCTCGGCCAGGGCCAGCAGAGCGGAGGCCGCCAGCAGAACCACCACGACCAACAACACCACCCCGTCAATGGGTGAGAAGCTTTTCGCGGCCAACAGCGAAAGTGAACCAGGCGTCATGGTGTCACGCGGTAGTACTGGGCCAGGAGCTGTTGTTCGCGTTGCTCCATTCGCTCGGCCTCGGCTTCGACCTCGTGATCCATCCCCAAGAGGTGGAGGATTCCGTGCACCACCAGCAGCGCCAGTTCGTCCTCCAAGCTCGCACCATGATCCACCGCGTTGCGGGCCGCCACCGCAGGACAGATCACCACGTCGCCGAGTAAGAGAAAACGGTCGCTGTCGGTCTCGATGGATCCGGGGCCGGTACCGCCTTGGTCAGGAGAACGACCACTTCGCTCCACCTCGTCTTCGATCGGGAACGAGAGGACATCGGTGGGACCGGACCTACCCAGAAAGCGCTCGTTGAGTGCGCCGATGGACTGCTCGTCCACAAACAGCAGGGACACTTCGGTATCGCTGGTGATCCCTTCGGCCATCAGCGCCGCCCGGGCCAACTCCGACCAACGACCGACGGCCACCGGTTGTTCCGCTTGTTCGTCGGCGGCGTAAATATCAACGCTCATGAAGCACACCTGCGGTCGGGCTCGCTACAGGGGCTGGCGACCCCGACCCGCGCTCGTAGGCGGCAACGATGTCACCCACAATGCGGTGGCGGACCACATCCCGCTGGGCCAGGTGGACGAACGCCAGGTCCCTCACGCCGGACAGCACCGGTTCCAGTCCGACCAATCCTGATCGTCCTGCGGGAATGTCGATCTGGGTGACGTCGCCGGTGATCACCGCTTTGGAGCCGAAGCCGATGCGGGTAAGGAACATCTTCATCTGCTCGGGTGAGGTGTTCTGGGCCTCGTCGAGGATGATGAAACTCGAGTTCAAGGTGCGCCCTCGCATGAAGGCCAATGGAGCCACCTCGATGGTGCCGCGGTCGAGGAGACGCTGCGCCCCTTCCGGCTCGAGCAGGTCGTGGAGGGCGTCATAGAGCGGGCGCAGGTAGGGATCGACCTTGGCCATCAGGTCACCGGGCAGAAACCCGAGGCGCTCGCCGGCTTCGACGGCAGGTCGGGTGAGGATGATCTTGCTCACCTGGTGAGCCTGAAGCGCCTGCACGGCCAACGCCACGGCCAGGTAGGACTTGCCGGTTCCGGCCGGTCCGATCCCAAAGGTGACGATGTTGGAGGCAATGGCGTCGGCGTACTGCTTCTGACCTGCCGTCTTGGGTCGAACAGCCCGCCCGCGGGATGACCTGAGCAGTTCCGCGGTCAGAACCTCCGAGGGTCGGACGTCATCGTGCATCATGTCGATGGTTCGTCCCACCTGGGCCGAATCGAGGGTTTGGCCGGCTTCAAGCACGATAATCATCTCCTCAAAGAGGCAACCGATGCGCTCGGCGTCGTCACCCCCGATGGTGATCTCATTCCCCCGAACCGAGATGTGCGCCCCGGGATTCTCATCTTCGACCAGGCGCAGGAACTCATCCTGTTGGCCCAACAGGCCCGCCATGAGATGGTTGCCGGGGACGAGGATTTTGACCGGGGACGATTCCACGTGCACTCTGGTCCCCACTCTACCAGCGGCCGGGGAGTGTGGGCCCTTACCCACTCAGCCCGGGGGCCAGTCGAAGGTGCGGCCACCGAGCACATGGAGATGCAGATGGGGCATTGAGTTGAGCGCGTCGGGACCGACGTTGAAGACAAGCCGATAGCCACGGTCCTGTCCGCCGATGCCCTCGGCACTGGCGACCGCCTGGCCGGCAAGGAGGAGCGCTGTCACATCGGCGGCGTCGTCAGCCGTCACCGTGGAGGCATCGGTGATGTGCCGTTTGGGAACCACCAGGACGTGAACCGGTGCCGCCGGATTGACATCCCGAAACGCCACGGTTCGCTCATCAGATCGGACGATGTCAGCAGGGACGTCACCGGCCACGATGCTGCAGAAGAGACAGTCGGCCATCGGCATCATCCCGCAGGAGCGGATGGGCCGCCGTCCGAGGTTCCCCGGGACCTGGGGCTCCCCTTCAACTCGGGATACAGATGTTCGAGGCTTCCGGGCGAAATCCGGCTCTCTTCGATGAAGTGCACCACGTCGGCCTCCTGAAGGCGGATCACCCGTCCGAACTTGTAGGCGACAAGGTCTCCCTCGTCGATGAAGCGATAGAGGCTCCTCAGAGTGATTCCCAGGCGTTCTGACGCTTCTTTGGTACTCAACCAGGTGATCGAATCTGTCATGGTCTTTCAGTTATACCCGGCCACGACGGGTGACCGACTTCGCCCACTCCCGGTTTCAGACGGCGACAAGGAATCCGAGTTCCCCGAGTCTTCCGCCCATGACCTCCGGAGTCACACCGAACAGGCAGGCGATCGCCCGCAGGTCTTCCGCCCGGATGGTGATCATCCGACCGTTGAAGTCCTGGCGATGGACCTGAATCATCGAGAGGTACCGTCGGAGAAGATCACGTTCGGGACCGCTCACCGATTGCAACTTGGTCAGGTCGATGGTGACCTTCCCGCTCCCAGAAGCACTGGTGAGGACCCGGCGGGCATTGGGTGGAGCTGTCTCCGGCGAGTTCCCACTCGGCCCCCAACGGGTGGACGTGTCGCCGTCGGGTGGTAGGAGCTGATCGACAGGGACGTCATAGAGCTTGGCCAGGCGTTGCAACCGGGGCACCGAGATCGCCCGCTCCCCACGCTCGTAAGCGCCGAGCACCGACGCCTTGAACTCCTGGCCAGACGTGGCTTCCACCGCCTGGAGGGACAGATGCATCTGTTTGCGCATGGCCCGGAGCCGGTCCCCCACTGCCTGGGCGTAGGCGACGGCGGCCGACTCTTCTCGTTCGTCGTCATCGACCATATCGACGTGCTTCTCTGCCACTAACAAGTTCACCCCTACCGGCCTCGACCCAATCGACCCAACACGCCTACGCCGACAAGGCTGCTGTGCAGCCTGTCCTGTTGCTTCTGCCTCAGTTTTGCCCACGGAGCGTGGTTATGCAAGGGGAGCAACCAACGCTGAGCGTAGGGCACACAAAAGGGTTGCGGCGGCAACCGCAGCAGTTTCCGCCCGAAGGACGGTCGGCCCCAGCCCCACCGTCGACACGTCGCCAGCCAGTTCTTCCTGGTCCCAGCCGCCCTCCGGCCCGATGGCGATGACCGGGTGATCGAGGGACGGCGGGGGTCCCCCCGGCTGGGCAAGTGACGGGGTGCCGCCGGTCAGCACGGCCAGCGCACTCAGTGACGAGATGGACGCGATCTCGGGGAGAAGGGTCCGACGGCTCTGGGAGGACGCCTCCCGGGCCACCCGCCGAAGGCGCTCCACCGAGCGCTGCGCCCGCTCGCCTTCCCAGTGCACCACCGAGCGGTTGGTGATGATGGGAACAATGCGGTCGACTCCCAACTCGGTGAGCTTCTGCACCACCCACTCGGGACGTTCGCCCTTGACGGGGGCGAAGGCCACTGTCAGGCGGGGCCGGACGGACGCGGTCACGGTCACCGCGCCGGCAAGTTCGAGAATCGAGGAGAGGTCCCAGCGACGCGCATCTCCTTTGCCGGCAGCCGGCGTCACTCGACACGGCACCCAGGACCCCATCCCGTCCGAGGCCACCACCGACTGGCCGGCCCGCAACCGGAGGACGTCAAGCAGGTGATGAGCACTCTCGGCATCGAGGACAGGGGCCCCGAGGTCGGGCACGAACACCATGGCCGCCGCGGCCACCAGCACCAGATCGGGAGCCTTGACCGTCGATCCGAGCGGACCTCCGACCTGGGAGTCGGGCATGGTCAGCTGAGGGCCGAGCGCAGCTTGGAGAAGATCCCATCGCCCTGATGGGGAACTCCGACAGGCTCGTTCCGGGCCGCGGCCAGGGACGCCAGCAACTCACGTTGATCGTCGTCGAGCCCGGTCGGCGTCTCCACGACCACATGCACGAAGAGGTCACCGCGCCCGCGCCCTCGAAGCCGCGGAATCCCGAGGCCTTTGAGTTGGATGACGGCCCCGGTTTGAGTCCCCGGCGCAATGGTGAGGTTCTGTCGGTCATCCAGTGTGTCGAATTCGATCACCGTCCCCAAGGCGGCTTGGGTCATCGCCACCTGTACCGAAGCGTGGACGTCGACCCCTGAGCGCTCGAAGACCGGATCGGCTTCGACCGACAGATGGACGAACAGTGCCCCGTTGGGGCCACCCCGGAACCCGGCCGGACCGTGACCGGAGAGTCGAAGGGTGGTCCCGTCGTCGACACCGGAGGGAATGTCCACTTCGAGCGTCCGCTCCTCGTCACGTCGGCCGTCTCCCCCACAGTCCTCACACGGAGTGGCAATCGCCTGGCCGGTTCCCTGGCATCGGGAGCAGGGGACCGCAGTCATCACCTGCCCCAGAATTGACTGGCGAACCCGCCTGAGCTCTCCGGCACCCTGGCAATCAGGACATCGGATTGGCGACGTTCCCGGGCGGGCACCGGTCCCCTCGCACGCATCGCAGTGGACCGGCACCTTGACCGGCACGTCGCGGTGGATGCCGAATACCGCTTCCCTAAAGGTCAGGCGGAGGACAATCTCGGCATCGGGTCCCGGCATGGGGCCGGTACGACGACCACGGCCGCCGTTGGTCGCTCCGCCCATCCCGTTGAAGAAGGAATCGAAGAGGTCACCGAGGCCTCCTCCGAAGGGATCACCCTGACCTCCCCCGAAGCCACCTCCCCCTCCACCTCCCCCTGCCGCCTGCCCGAATACGCCGGCAGACCCGAATCGGTCATACCGGGCGCGCCGCTCGGGGTCACGGAGCACCTCGTAGGCCAGGCTGACCTCTTTGAAGCGCTCCTCGGTCACGTCATCGCCGTGGTTTGCATCGGGATGGAACTCACGCGCCTTTTGCCGATAGGCACGCTTCAGTTCCTCATCGGTGGCGCCACGCCCCACTCCGAGGAGCTCGTACAGGTCAGCGTCGGTCATCGTCGCGACTCGCTCAGTCGTTGACCCAAGCGGTTGCCGACCACCTGGGCCGCCGCCAGCGCCAGGGGATAGTTCATCCGGGTGGGGCCGAGCAGCCCGATGGTGCCTGTCACCTCACCGTCCACCGACACCGGCATGACCACGATGGCACATGAGGCCAGGGGCTCCACCCCGTGCTCGGTACCGATCGCCACCGACAGACCCCTGTCGAGGACGTCGCGAAGGAGGGTGACCACCACCAATTGCTGTTCGAGGATGGTCAACACGGAGCGCACGGTATCCACCGCGTCGAAGGCCGCCGCCATGTGGGACGACCCGCCCACGAACAGCTGGTCGCCGGCCTCCGCCGAACCGAGGTGGCGGAGGGCGTCGACACCGACCGATACCACCGCGTCGGTGGCCGGATCACCGGTGGTCACGAGGGTCGCATCGATCTGGGACAACGCCCGACCCAAGGAGTGTGCGGCCAGGCAGCGGGCGGCGTCGGCCAGTCGGCCCTCATCGACATCCTCGGCCAGATCGATCGACTGCTTCTGTACTGCACCATCAGCCAGCACCACCACCAGTAGGGCCAAACGCGGCCCGAGTCCGACCAGCTGCACCGAGCGCAACGTGGCCAACTCGTGAGACGGACCCACCACCATTGCGGTGCAGTCGGTGAGATCGGCCAGGAGGCCGGATGTCTTCTCGAGCATCAGCTCGATTTCGCCATGGGCGTGATCGAAGAACTGGCGTACCTGCTGGCGGCCCACCGGATCAAGCGCTCCCGGACCACCCAGGTGGTCGACGAAGAAGCGGTACCCCTTGTCCGTGGGAATCCGACCCGCACTGGTATGGGGCTGTGCCAGGTAACCGTCCCGTTCCAGAGCCGCCATATCCGCCCGAATGGTGGCCGAGGAAACGCTGACGCCCGGGGCGTCCATCACGTGCTGGGACCCGACAGGCTGGGCCGAGCCGATGTATTCGGTGACCACCGCGTTGAGAATGGCCGATTTCCGGACATCCAGCGCCAAGGGGTCGGGACCGGCCCCGTCGTGTCGGCTGTTGTCGCTGGTCTGCATGGGTGGTTGGTTGCCTCGTCCGAGTCCCACCAACGGTCGGGCGCCGTTGGCATCGGGCTGTCGGCCCGTTGGCACTCCATTCTACTGAGTGCTGACCCAGCTCGGGCGAGCACCTTCAGACTGATCCATTCCCGGGTACGCCCCGATGCCGCCGATGGCCACCCAGAAAGGCAGAATGCCAGGTCAGACCGCAGCGACGAACAGCTGATGGGTCATGGCCGGACCCAGGGCAACCATCGAGTCACCTACCGCCAACGTCAACGTACCATCGGGCGCCTTGGCCTGAATGGTGGCCATGGCCCCTGGCATCAACCCGTGTTCGCCGAGATACGACAGGGAGGCGGAATCGTGCTCGATGCTCTCGGTGATCCGTTCGAGACGCACACGGTCGCCGGGCCGTGAATCGGCCAATCGGTGCTGCTCGGGGCCGGTGGGCTCCACACCCGGGATCGGATTGCCGTGCGGGCAGGTGGTCGGATTACCCAGCAGAACCACCAGGCGTTGCTCGACCTCATCCGAGATCACGTGTTCCCACCGTCCGGCCTCGAGATGGGCCTTCTCCCAGTCCAGTCCGATGATGTCCACCAGCAGCCGTTCGGCCAGCCGATGCTTGCGCACCACCCCCTGGGCCAGGACGGCACCTTTGGCGGTCATCGAGATCTGACGGGCACTGCGGAGAATGAGCCCGTCGGCCTCCAGCCGGTCGAGCATTTCCGACACAGACGGCGCGGCTTTGTCGAGCCGTTCGGCGAGGCGCGCCTGAATGACCGGGATACCCTCCTCTTCCAAGGAGAAGATCGCCTCAAGGTACTCCTCGACCGGTGGGTGAAAGCGGTCGAGCATGACCATGATCCTAAGGCAAGGCGGGAGTCGGTGGTTCGGCCGGGGGCAAATCTGGCTGGTCGGGGCACCGTCGCCGGAATCTCAACGACCGGCGGTACCGTGGTATCCGTGGGCGACCGGTTCGGTGATGAGGAGACACAGTCCGAGGATGGCCTCGACGTCATCGCCGACGACGATGTTCACCCCGACGGGGACGAGACAGAAGTTGGTGGGCCGGTGGACGATGTCCCACCCACCCGCTTCGACCGGGTAAGGCGGTCGACCGCCGGGGTGATGATGACCGGCATTGCCCTCGGCCTGCAAGACGCCCTGGAGTTACCGAAGAAGCAACCGGCTTTCGTCATCAAGGCCTCGGGCCAACCCGACGGGCCCCAGGGGCCGATCGATCTGAGCTTCGACCCTGACGATCCGTCCAACACGGTGGCGGTCATTCGCCCCTGGCTCACCGACGGAGACAAGAAACCAACTCCGCCGGAGTAGAACCATCTGTCAGTCGTCGAGCCGCAGCGCGGAGACAAATGCCTCTTGGGGAACCTCGACCCTTCCGATGTTCTTCATCTTCTTCTTCCCCTCTTTTTGCTTCTCGAGGAGTTTCCGCTTTCGGGTGATATCGCCGCCGTAGCACTTGGCCAGAACGTCCTTGCGACGGGCCTTGACGGTCTCCCGGGCCAGGACCCGCCCCCCGATGGCCGCCTGGATGGGAACGTCGAACATCTGGCGCGGAATCAACTCCCGCAACTTTTCAGTCATCCGCCGGCCGTAGACGTCGGCCTGTGAGCGATGGACGATGGTGGAAAAGGCATCCACCGGGACGTGGTTGATCAGCACGTCGACCTTGACCAGATCGGCAGTGGCATATCCCTGGGGCTCGTAATCGAGGCTGGCGTACCCCTTGGTCCTGCTCTTCAATTGATCGAAGAAGTTCACCACCACCTCGGCCAATGGAATGGTGTAGACGAATTCGACCCGTTCGGGCGAAAGGAACTCCATCCGATTCATGTCCGCCCGTTTCCCCTGACACAACTCCATCACGGTGCCTGTGTACTCGGCGGGCGTGAGAATCGTGGCCCGCAGCATCGGCTCATCGACGTGGTCCAGTCGGGTGGGATCGGGTAGCTCGCTGGGGTTGTCCACCTCCACCTTGGTCCCGTCGGCCAAATAGGCCTCGTAGGCCACCGAAGGAGCAGTGGCGATGAGGGACAGATTGAACTCACGCTCGAGGCGCTCACGAACGATCTCCATGTGCAGCAGCCCCAGAAACCCACACCGGAAGCCGAATCCGAGGGCTCGGGACGACTCGGGCTCATAGGTGAAGCTGGCATCGTTGAGCCGGAGCTTTTCCAATGCGTCGCGCAGGTCGGGAAGCTCGTCCCCGTCAATGGGGAAGAGCCCGCAGAACACCATGGGATTGGGGTCCCGGTATCCGGCCAGGGCATTGGTGGCCGGATGGGCAGCGGTGGTCACCGTCTCCCCCGATCGGGCTCCGCCCACATTCTTGATACCGGCAATGAGGTACCCGACTTCGCCAGGGCCGAGGTCGGCGACGGGGACGGTCACCGGCGTCCTCACCCCGATCTCTTCGATCTCGTGATTGGAGGCGGCATGGATGAACCGGAGTCTCGCCGTCGAGTGAAGGGTGCCCTGCATGACCCTGATGGAGCTGACCACACCCCGGTACTGGTCGTACGCCGAATCGAAGATCAATGCCTGCAACGGCGCTTCGGGATCCCCCGTCGGTGCCGGGATGCGCTCCACGATGGCATCGAGGAGGGCGGGAACGCCCTCTCCAGTCTTGGCTGAAACGTGGAGGATGCTCGACGCCTCGATCCCCAGGACGTTCTCGATCTCGGTGGCACATCGCTGGGGATCGGCGGCCGGAAGGTCGATCTTGTTGAGAACCGCCACGATTTCGAGGTCGTGTTCGAGCGCCTGGTAACAGTTGGCCAGGGTCTGGGCCTGAATACCCTGGGAGGCGTCCACCAGCAGCACCGCGCCCTCACAGGCCGCCAACGATCGGCTCACCTCGTAACCGAAGTCGACATGGCCAGGGGTATCGATGAGGTGGAGGGTGTACTCCTTCCAGTGCACCCGGACGTTCTGGGCCTTGATGGTGATCCCGCGCTCGCGCTCGATGTCCATCGAGTCGAGGTACTGCTCGCGCATGAGGCGAGGGTCGACAGCCCCGGTCAGCTCGAGAATCCGGTCGGACAACGTCGACTTACCGTGGTCGACATGGCTGATAATGGAGAAGTTTCGGATGCGGTCGACAGGAAGCACGGGGTAGCCAGCGTACCCAAGGTGAGGGGATGGCCCTCACCGCTGGCCGGCTGCTACCCTGGTATGTCTCCAGTGGACATCCATCGGGTGCCCAGGAACAGATCTCCAACCGGTCGGTGGTGCTCCAAGTTGCCGCCGATTCGATAACACCGAGCACGATAAGGACCAGTTGTGGCAAACATCCGTAGCCAAATCAAGCGCAACCGACAGACAGTGAAGCGTCAGGCCCGCAACAAGGCCGTCCGCTCCGAGCTCCGTACCCGGACGAAGAAAGCGATCATCGCTGTCGACGAAGGGGCGGAAAACACCGTGGAAGCGCTGCGTCTGGCCATCAAGCGGATCGACAAGGCCGCGGCCAAGGGTGTCATCCACAAGAACCAGGCCGCCAACCGCAAGTCCCGTCTGATGAAGCGGGCCGCGGCTCGGGCAACCACCGACGCCTGATTCATCGGGGCTTCCGGCCCCAGCCACATCGCACCCTTCTGCCGGGACGTGGGTACCGTCTAACCATGGGTCGATCGAGGTGGGTGCTCCCCAGACTGCCGTAGAACGGTGCGTCTCCGAGACTGAACACCCGCGGTCGGAAGCGACGAGGTCATACCCGCCGGTTGGTTGGGCCTGCGGATTGACAGCCTCCGCGCAGTTCCGCGCTGCCGTGCCCGCGAAGGTGGCGACCACTCTCCGCACCACCGAAAGAGCGACTGCACACCGTCAGGCGGGTATCGATCGAAACTGGCGCACGGTGACCCCAGAGGCATCTTGTTGAGAACATTCACTCCGGAAACGGCAGCCCCGATGCAGTACGTGGGTTCCCAATGCACCCATACTTCTTCCTCCTCCGCCGGGAATCAATGGGTGTCGGCAAATTCGTATGTCATTCCGTCACAATCCCGGCCGCTTGGTCGGAGTCGCCGCCTTCCAGGTGATTCAGGCGGTTGCTGTCGGAGGACACGCCTCCACCAGTTCCGGGCCGTCGTTGCGAACGTTGCCCACCCGTGGGTCCACCGGATGGTGGTTCAGAGTGTTGGATGGTGGCGGTCGGAGCAAGCCTTCGAGTTCATCTCGGTCGTGATTGGCCGGGTCCAACCACGCATCGAGCGCCTCGGTCTCGAGAACCACCGGCATCCGAGGGTGGATGCCGTCCATGTCGGGGCCCGCGCTGGTGGTGACAATGGTGCAGGTAGAGAGGAACTGTGCCCGGTTCCCCTCCTCGTCGTGCTCGATCCCCTCTCTCCTGCTGGCATCTCGCCCGGGGAGTCGCCATCGCTCCCACAGTCCGGCCATCGCCAGGGGTTCGCCGTCGGCTCGTTGGAAGTAGTGGGGTTGGCGCTGTTTCCCTTCGCCCTGCCCCCATTCGTAGAACCCATCGGCAGGCACCGCCAGTCGTCGGGAGGCAAAGGCGGATCGGAACGACGGTTTGGTGGCCACCGTCTCGCCGCGGGCATTGAACAAGCGATTGCCCATGGACGCATCTTTGGCCCACGACGGAATCAGACCCCAACGGAAAAGGTCGATCATCCGTTTGGTGGCGGGTAGGTCGGCGTCGTCGACGTCGAGGTGTTCGATGTCAGCACCGGTGGGGCGGGCCACGATCCCGAGGATGTTACGGGTGGGAGGGATGTTGTAGCTGGGTCGGCCGTCAGGGTCGATGCCCAGCGCCAATTCAGCGTCGAAGATCCGGGACAATCGGTCCGGCGTCGTGTACAAAGCAATACGTCCACACATGAGTTCACTGCGAGCCTATTCCCCCCGGCCGAGTTCATGGGCCGGGAGGGGAGGGTCGACCAGAAGCGCTTGGAAATCATCCCTGACGAGATGGACGGCGGCCACCTTTCCCCTCGGTCGCCCCAAGGAATTGCCGCTCGCCTGGAGGCTGGTGAACCACTCAGGCATCCCCAACCGAGGCGTAGTGCCCCGTGAGTGCTCTACGTGAAAGACCCGGAACGGTGAGCCTCAGGGCTTGGTCCCCGGAGGATAGAAGTAGGGCTGGTCACAGCGATAGCCGCCGTTCGGGCTGTTCAATGCGGTGTCATCCACCCGGGCGAACTGCCCGCCCTTGATCTGGCCGATGAGATAACAGCTGGCGGGTGTCTTGGCCGCCGGATCGACGGGAGCTATCAGGTTGCCGGCCGTGTAGGTCTTGACCGATCGGAGGGCCTGCAATACCGAGCCCCGGGTCGGATTCGGGCCGGCGGCCCGCAGAGCCTGCACGAACAGTTCGGCGGAGATCCAGCCGTACAGGGTGAACAGATCCGGCTTGAAACCCGGCGACGATTTCTGCACCTGCGCCAGGAATTGACCGACCGCCGGGATGGAAGCTGCGTCCTCACCGAGGTAGAGGGAAGAAGCCTGCTCCAGATACGAGCCGTCGGTTGCCGAAGCTCCCCCCGATGCCGGCACCAACGCCTCGCTGTAGGTGGACGCGCCCAGCACCACTACCGGGTGGAAGTTCTGTTGAGCCAGGGCCTTGAATACGGCCGAAGCGTAATTCTCGGGCATCTGTTCGATGAAGAGGATCTTCACCCCGGCATTCCTCATGGCAATGACGTACTGGGTGAAATCGGTCTGTGTGATGTCGAAGGTCGGGGCGTCGATGACCTTGTAGCCGAGGTGCTGCATCGCCGCCTTTTCGCCGTTCCACTTGGTGATGGCTGACGCTTCATTGGCAACCAGCGCTCCGGCGTGGAGGACGTCATCGGGGTATTTCTTCTGGAAGTACACCAACGGCCCGAGCTCCCAACCCCCCGGTGCCGGTGACGGGCTGAAGGTGTTCGGGAGGTTGTTGTTGGCGCCATCAAGCGCAACCGTCACGTTGGGCACGGACGGATTGGCCGCCAATACCGTCCCCCCGAAAGCGTCATTGAGCGAGAAGCTGCCGACCATGGCAAAGTCCCCCGCTATGTCCTGCTGGGTGAGCGCCTTGTTGTTGGCTCCGTTGTTGTATCCGTCGTCGGCGCCGTCAACGATGATCCTCCGCCCGTTCACACCTCCGGTGGAGTTGATGTAGTCGACATAGGCCTGGACCCCGACCGGTGCCCCTTTGAACAGGCCACCCGTCAGGGTGGAGACGTTGCCGATGTGCACAGAGGTGGCGGTGAGGCCTGTCGTGTCGCGGAATGCCGCCGGCGGGATGGTCGACTTGGTGGACGAACTCGACGGTCCCGGGGTGGCAGTGGACGAGCACGCCACCAGGGTTGTCGCCAACACTCCGACGACCACCATCACCGTGACCCGCGGTCTCCGACCCGACGTTGTCGCAATCCCGGTCCTGAACCTCATGTGGATTCTCCCCTTCTCTGGCCCGGCCGGGAAGGCGATGACGTCTCATCCCCCCGGAAGCAACCGTTGGACGACTCTACGAACATTCAACCGCCACCGCCACCGCCACGACGATGCATGGACACAATGCGGGAGCGGTCCATGGTGGCGAACTCCCCCACCGCTTCGACCGTGACCACTCCGGCTTGGATCAGTTGACCCCGACTGTGGATACGTCGACCCTCGATCGATGTGACCCACCCTTCGAAGCGGGCCGGGCGGTTGATCACCGTGGGTTGCAGGTACCGAATCGTCAGCGTGACGGTCGGCCCGGCCGCTCCGGCTATCACGTTGGCCGCGGTCAGGACGAGGTCGAATGCGCCCGCCAATACCGCGCCGTGGACACATCCGGGCGCGCCCTCATACGTGGAAGTGAACGTGGCGTTCCCAATGGCCTTGGGCGGATCGAACTCGATAACCAGTGGGAGCGCCACCGGATTGCACGGACCGATCACCACGTCGAAGGGCATGACGTCAGCCAAGTTGCTGGTCGCATCGGCTCCAGCGTTGTCGGCGGCATACCGACTGGCACCCACTCCGTCCGACTCCGGCAGATGGCGTTCGAGTCTGTCGGCAACCGCCGACAGTGTGGCGGTGGCATCGGCCAAGAGTTCGGACGAGGCCACCGAGCTCACCGTGGCCGCCATCAGGCGCCGAACCGCAGTGGCCAAGGCCTGGCGCCCACTGTCACTCGATGGGCCGATCGGGATCGACGCTGGTTCGTCAGACGACGTGGTTGCCGTCACCGACCAAACCGCCCCACATAGCCGGCGTGAGCATCGAGCACCTTGAGCATGTCATCGGCCGGGCCGGAGGGAACCCGCAGCACCACCTCGTAAACGCCCAATTCTTCATAGTGGGCCAACTTCTCATCGCTGGGCACCGTCCCGAATGGGACCACCCGGATCGATGCCGGGTCACGGTCGCGTGCTTCGTACGCCCTCCGGAGTTCGGGCAGCGCCGAGGTCAACCCTGACCCTCCGATCGGCATCCAGCCATCGGCGTACTCGGCGATGGCTGCGAAGACCCCGGGGTACGGACCTCCACCCACCAGGGTCATCACCCGTGGTTGTTGTATCGGTTTGGGCCAGCTCCAACACGGATCGAGGGATACGTAGGTGCCGTGGAACTGTGCCTGCTCCTCTGACCACAACGCCTGCATGCACAGGACGTGCTCACGTGCGACCTCTCTCCTCTCGGAGAACTTCACTCCATGATCGCTTGCCTCTTCGCGATTCCAACCGAATCCGAGCCCGAATACCACCCGGCCCCCGCTCAGATGGTCGAGGGTGGCGAGCAACTTTCCCAACACGATCGGATCGTGCTGGGCTGCCAAGACCACGCCGGTGCCCAGATTGATCCTCGTGGTCACCGCGGCCGCCATCGACAGGGCCACGAACGGATCGAGACTGCGCCGGTAGTCCTCGGCATGGACACCCTCCACCAGGGCCGGTGGCGTGTCCGCACGCACCGGAAGGTGGGTGTGTTCGGGCAGATACAACGAGTCGAACCCCCGTTCCTCGACGGCGGGCGCCAGGGCAGCGGGGGCCATGGCCTGGTCGGTCAGAAAGGCGGTGATCCCAATGCGCACAGTGAGGTCAGTCCCTCAACCCAGAGATCAAATCCAACCCCGGGTTGGTGGCGGGATCGGCGAACAGTGCGGCGAAGGCAGATTCCTCTCGTTGACGGGCGGCGGCGATGGAGGGACGAAGGTTCTCCATCATCAACCGTTTGATCTCCCGGACGCCATGCGGAGGAAAGGCCGCGATCCGTCGCGCCAGTGCCATCGTTTCGTCGAGCACCCTGCCTTCGGGGACCACCCGTAGCGCGATGCCGGAGTCGACAGCCTGTCGGGCGTCGATCCATTCCGACAACAGAAGCACCGACGCCGCCCGCTGCCATCCCATTCGAACCGGGAGCAGGAAGCTGCTGGCCGCCTCGGGGGGCACGCCCATCTCCGCGAACGGACAGCGCAGACGAGCGGTTTCATCCACCAGCACCACATCGACGTGGGCCAACATGGTGAAGCCCAGCCCCACCCCGACGCCGTGAACGGCGGCCAACAGCGGTTTCTCGAACGACTGCAGCGAGTCGAGGAGCTGCTGGAAGCCCTTCCCGGCTTCCGGTCCCGCGGTGCCGATGGCGATAGCCGCCATCTCGCGGAGATCCTGGCCCGAGGTGAACGCCTTTCCCCTCCCGGTGAGAACAACCGCATTGACCGAGTCGTTCGACGAGGCTTCCGCCAATGCGGTGGTGACCGCCTGATACATGGCGACGTCAAAGGCGTTGCGGACCTCGGGTCGGTCGAAGGCGATCAGCCTGACCCCTTCACCATCCTCGACATCGACGCGGTGTTCGGTCACGGCTCGTGGCTCGTGGGCGGACCACCTGGCCACTGCATCACGGGCGGACCACCTGGCCGCCGTCGACATTGAAGATGTGGCCGGTAATCCACGATGCCTCGTCCGACAACAGAAAGAGGCACATCCCCACCAGATCGGACGTCTCTCCCTGTCTCTTGAGGGCCAGTGACGCCAAAATCGGTTTCATGAAGGCATCGGGCACCACGGTGCGGGACGCCTCGGTATCGATGGGCCCGGGAGCGATGGCGTTGGTGCGAATGTGCTGGCCCCCGAGCTCGTGGGCCAACTGCTGGGTGATCGAATTCACGCCGGCCTTGGCCAGGCCGTAGAAGCCGGCGTACATGTAGGCAGCCGTCGAGGATTGATTGACGATGGCGCCACCACCCCGGGCCTTCATCGCCGGGTAACACGCCCGTACGCAGTTGAGTGCGCCCATCATGTTCACCGACAAGAACCGGGTGAGGTAGTCCCAGTCCACGGTGAGCAGCAGGTCGAGCTTCATGCCGCCGAAAATGGCGGCGTTGTTCACCAGGTAGTCGATGCCTCCGAATCGGCTCACCGCGGTCTCCGCCATGGCAACCGCCGATGCCGGATCGGCCACATCGACCCGTACTGCTTCGGCCTTACCGCCCGTCGAGCGGATGCCCTCCGCCACGACCGCCGCTTTTTCCTCGTCGATGTCGGCCACGATCACCGCGGCACCGGCATTCGCCAACGCCTCCGCATAGGCCTGGCCGATTCCCCCGGCCGAACCGGTGACGATCGCCACTTTGTCGCTGAAATCGAACCGCACCATCGGGGTCGTTGCTGGGGTGGTCTCTTTGCTCATGATGACTCCGTCCGGTGACGTTTGGCGATGACCCGCTCGGCAACTTCATTCACTCCTGTCGACAATGGCCAACCGATGTAGTGGGCGAGGTGCACGACCGTCTCGCGCACCTGCTCCTCGGTCAACTCCTCGCGATCCAAGGCAGATTGAAACTGGATTTCCACCAACTGCGACTGGCCCAGTGCCGCCAGCACGCCGATGGTCATCAACCTCCGATCTCTGATGTCGAGCTGGGAACGAGTCCAGACCTCACCGAACAGGTGGTCGACAGTGAAGGCGACATACGGTCCGGGGATGGCTGCCGGGTCGACGGAGAACCCGTAGACCTCCTGCATTTTCGCGATGCCCTTGCTGCGGGACGACCCGGGGTCGTTGGGTTGATCACTCATCTTGTTGTTCCCACTCTCATTCAGGCCGGTTCGGCGATCGACTTCGTCTCGAGATACTCCTCGAATCCGGCGATCCCGGCCTCCCGGCCGATTCCCGACTGCTTGTAGCCACCGAAGGGAACGTCCGGGCTGTACCAGAGCCCTCCGTTCACGCCGATGGTCCCCGTGCGTATCCGATTGGCCACCCCCACCGCCCGGTCCCGATCGCTCGCCCACACCGAGCCCGACAATCCGTAGGGCGAAGCATTGGCCAGCCTCACTGCATCATCGTCTCCGTCGTGGGGGATGACCACCAGCACCGGGCCGAAGATCTCCTCCGAGCTCACCCGGGCCGCATTGTCGACTCCGACAATCAGGGTCGGTTCGATGAAGAAGCCCTTCTCGAGCCCGGGGGGACGTCCACCGCCGGTGACAATGGATCCTCCTTCCTCTGTCGCCAGCCGAATGTACCCTTCCACCCGCTGGCGCTGGCGGGCATTCACCACCGGCCCGCAAATGGTGCCCGACTCGGTGGGATCACCGGCGGGAAGCTTCCCCATCACCGCCGCCGTCGCACTCACCGCTTCGTCGAACTGTTGTCGGGGGACCAGCAGCCGGGTGGTGATCGCACACCCCTGTCCGGCGTGCGTGCACACGGTGAACGCCGCCACTGCACATGCGCCACGCAGGTCTGCCTCGTCGAGGATCACGAAGGCCGACTTTCCTCCCAGCTCGAGGAATACCTTCTTGAGGGTCTCTGCCGCCGACGCCATCACCTGCTTGCCGGTGGCGGTGGATCCGGTGAAACTCACCTGGTCCACCCTCCCGTCCACCGTCAACTGTGCGCCGATGCGATGGTCGGATGACGTCACGATGTTGACCACACCGGCAGGGATGTCGGTCTCCTCGGCGATGAGTCGCCCAAGCACGGTGGCACACCAAGGTGTGTCGGGAGCCGGCTTCAATACCACCGTGTTGCCAGCCGCCAGTGCGGGGCCCAACTTGGCCAGTGTGATCTGGTGGGGCACGTTCCACGGAGTGATGGCACCGACCACGCCGGTGGCCTCTCGCCGGACCCAGCGATGGGAGAGGATGCCGAGCGGAGCGGCGTTGCCCAGGTCGGTCTCCCACTGATAGCTCTCGGCCAGGTCAGCTACCCACCCCAACGAGGCGACGGGGTCGTCGAGTTGTGCGGAATGGGTCAATGACACCGGAGTGCCCGTTTCCGCCACCGTCATGGCCCGAATCTCATCGGCATGCTTGAGGAAGGCAGCCTGCAGTTGGCGGAGCCCCGCCACCCGTCGAGCCAGGTTGGTCGACCAGTCTGTTTCGTCAAAGGCACGTCGCGCCGATCCGATCGCGGCATCGAGATCCACGTCGTCGGCATCGGCCACCACCCCGAGGACCTCCTCGGTGGCCGGATTGATGGTCTCGAAGACCTTGCCCGATCGCGCCGGCCGCAACTGACCGTCGATCAACAGGCGCTCTTCGCCGACGATGGCGGCAGGGTTGGTGGCGGCAGGGTTGGTGGCGGCAGGGTTGGTGGCGCTCACAGGGCCTCTTGTCCCGTTCCCACTCCGAAGATGTCATCACAACGATCTTCGGTAAGGGTCGCCATGGGCAGTGTGACTCCGAGGGTCCCCGCCACCTCGAGGGCGGCCCGAAGGTCCTTGTGGGCGAGGGCCGCCGCCGATCGCATGGCCGACACCAGTCCTTCATTGTCGCTTTCGGTGAACGGGGCCACCGTGGACCGGAACATCAGCGTTGACGCTCCTCCGATACGGGCGTCGCTGGCCTTGATCACCTGGGCCAGCTTGCCGAGATCGATGCCCGCGGCCTCGGCCAGAAGTTGGCCTTCGTACGCGGCCAGCCAAGATCCGTACTGGACCAGATTGCGGGCCAACTTGGCGGTGAGCCCGGCACCAAAGGGACCCATGCGGACGACCAGGGAGCTGATGGCGTCGAGCACCGGGCGAACGTCATCGATGGTGGCGGGGTCGCCCCCCACCATGCACACCAGGTCCCCGCTGGCCGCTGCGCTGGGTCCGCCGCTGACCCCGCAGTCCACCACCGCCACACCGGCCTCAGCCGACTCGACCCCGATGGCCTCGATGCAACTTGCAGAGATGGTGCTCACGATAAGGACGGTGGTCATCGGCCCCGCGGAGGCCAGGGCTCCCTCGGGCCCGGACAGCACGGCGTGAACCTGGGCGTCATTGACCACCGCCACCACCACCACATCTGAGCGCTGGGCCAGTTCGGCCGGCGAACCGGCTAGCACGGCCCGGCCGCGATACTTCTCGGTGGCTTCATCCCGTACATCGCAGACCACCAGAGGGAGGACGGCGGCCAGCACGCTGGTTGCCACCCCGTCCCCGATGTCACCGAGCCCGATCACCCCGACAACCGGGACCATGACCGGTTCCGTACCCTCGCCTATCGGCACCAGAACACCCCCATCGATTCTTCGCGGCTCCGAGTGCCACTCGATTTGGACACGTGTCTGGACTATAGTGTGGACACATGACTTCTCGCAATGTCGATCAACCTTCAGATACCGACCCGGTTGCCGTCCCCCACAGTGTCGGCCTCGACGACTACTCCGGCAAGTTCATCGCCGATTTCCAGTACGAAGACCTGTCGAGAGAGGCGTTGGTCCGCCTGGTCCGCGAATACGCCCAGGCCGTCCACATCCTCGATCGCTCCATGTGCGCGGCGATCAGCATGTCGCACGGGGTGCAGGAGATGGAGCGCCTCGCCATCGAAGAGTGGCGCGGGGCGAGTCCCGTGTACGGGGAGCGCCTTCGCAAGATCATGGGCGTCGAGGGCAATGACGTGGAGGCCATCTTCAAGGTGCTCCAACTCGACCCCGGTTTCCCTCATCACTATCTCGATGTGCGCTACGAGGTGGTCGACGAGAAGCATGGCTTCTTCGAACTCGCCTACTGCGGAGCCCTGATGGATGTCGAACCATTTGGCGACAAGATGGTGACCAGCATGTGTCATCACATCGAAGACGGGACATTCGATGTCACCGCCCAAGCCATCAACCCCAAGGCGCACATCCGGCACGTTCACCGACCTCCAAGGGTGCCGAGCGGCCGGTCTCCCCATTGCCGGTGGGAGCTGATCATCGACGATGACAATGAGACGCTCCCCGAGGCCGACATCACCAAAATCACCCGGATGACCACTGCGGCCTCCTTCGAATTCCCACCCATGCGCGATGGAACGCCACACAATCCGGGACACACACACTCTCCATGATCGACGCACCGGTCCTCGAAGCCACCCGACGGCGCCTGACCCAACGCCAGGCCGAAGTCGTCCAGCAATTAGTTGACGCCACCGCCAAAGAGGTTGACGAAGAGGGCTACCCAGGCCTGACCGTCCGAAATGTGGCGCGACGGGCCGGTGTGGCTCCGGCCACTGCCTACAACTACTTCAGTTCCAAGGACCATCTGCTGGCCGAGCTCCTGTGGCGTCGCATGAATGCGCTTCCCCCGGTGGACGCTTCCGGCGACGCGCCGACAGTTGAGCGATTGGTGGAGACCGTCCAGATGATGGCGCTCCTGACGACAGAGAGCCCCGCTCTGGTCGGTGCCTGCACCACCGCGCTCCTCAGCGCCACTCCTGACGTAAAACATTTACGGGATCGGATCGGTGCCGTGATCCATCAGCGGTTTGTGGCCGCGCTGGGCTCCGAGATCGATCCGACAGTTGTGCGAGTTCTGGAAACCACCTATTCGGGAGCACTCCTGATGGCAGGCATGGGACACATGACCTACTCCGAGGTGCCCACGTTTGTCGGCGAAGCCGCACGATTGATGATGGCCGGTGAGCGGAGCACGTCCGCATGACGACAACCACCTCTCGTGAGCCGCTGGTCTATAGCCCTTATGCCTACGAGATCCATGAGGACCCCTATCCGATCTACGCCCGGCTGCGCGCGGAGGCGCCGGCGTACCGGAACGACGAGTTCGACTTTTGGGCGCTGTCCCGGCACGAAGACGTGCTGGCCGCGTTCCGCAACGTAGACGCCTTCTCCAATTCCTTTGGCGTCTCTCTCGATCCCAGTGCTTTCGGACCGGACGCCCACAAAGTGATGTCGTTCCTGGCACTTGACCCGCCCCGACATACCCGGATGCGTTCTCTGGTGGGCAAAGGCTTCACCCCCTCCAAGGTGGCGCAGATGGAAGACCGGATCCGCGCAATTGCCATCGAGCACCTCGAGCCTGCCCTCGATATGGGTGAATTCGATTTCATCGCCGACTTCGCCGGCAAACTCCCGATGGATGTGATCTCCGAATTGGTCGGTGTGCCTCCGGTCGACCGGGCCGAAGTCCGTCGGTTGGCTGATCTGGTCGTCCACCGCGAGGACGGACTGTTCGACGTACCCCGGGCGGGCATGGATGCGGCGCTCACTCTGGTCGGCTACTACCAGGACATGGTGAACGAGCGCCGTTCCGTCCGTCGGGACGACCTGGCCTCGGCATTGCTCGACGCGGAAATTGACGGAGACAAACTCACCGATGAGGAGATCATCGCTTTCCTCTTTCTCATGGTGGTGGCCGGCAACGAGACGACCACCAAACTCTTGGGCAACGCCTGGTACTGGGGATGGCACAACCCTGACCAAGGCACCAAACCATTCGATGACCCCGCTCGCGTGGTCGACTGGATCGAGGAGACCCTGCGGTTCGATACCTCCAGCCAGATGCTTCTGCGTGTCACCCGGATGCCTCTTGAGCTACACGACACCGCCATCCCCGAAGGAGCCAAGGTGCTGTTGTTGATTGGATCCGGCAACCGCGACGAGTCGGTCTTTCCCGATCCGGAGCGCTATGACCTCGATCGGGACACCACCAAACTGATCAGCTTCGGAAATGGGCGTCACTTCTGCATGGGCGCACCCTTGGCTCGCCTGGAGGCGCGCATCGGGCTCGGTGAACTGGTGAAGAGAGTGGCGAGCTACGAGGTGGATCCGAGTGGAATGGCGCGAGTCCACTCCATCAATGTGCGAGGCTTCGCCACCCTCCCGACCAAAGTCACGATCCGCTGATGTCTCGCTTTGAACCCCATCCCGAACTCCGACCCGCAGTGGTGACCGGGGCATCATCGGGCATCGGACAAGCAACCGCTGTCGCTCTCGCTGCTCTCGGTCACCCAGTGGTCCTCGGTGCCCGCCGGGTAGCACAGTGCGAGGACACTGCGGCTGAGATCCGCTCCAATGGAGGTGACGCGTTCGCCATCCATCTGGACCTGGCCGACGGAGACTCCATCAAGCGTTTTGCCGCGGCTGCCACCGATACCCTCGGGAATGTGGAGATCCTGGTCTCCAACGCGGCACAGAACCGGGCCGGCAGCGTGCTCGACACCGATGCCGAATCGTTCGAAGACGTTCTCAGTGTCAATCTGGCCGGCACACACCGGTTGGTCCTGGCCATGGCTCCGGCAATGACCGAGCGCACCCGGGGTGACATCGTCTTCGTCACCTCTGATGTGGCTGTCTCGCCGCGACCGTCGATGGCCGCCTACGTCACCTCCAAATGGGGTCTCGAAGGCTACGTTCGCTCACTGCAGATGGAGTTCGAAGGGACGGGCGTCCGGGCCACCATCGTGCGTCCAGGCCCCACCTTGACCGGCATGGGGATGGACTGGGACCCCGAGGTGACTGCCGAGGTGATCGAAGAGTGGGCGGCGTGGGGGTTCGCTCGTCACTCCAACTTCATGCGGCCCAAGGGTGTGGCCCTGGCCATCGTGGCCGCGGTGACCTTGCCACGCGGCACCCATGCCACCACCATCGAACTGCAACCGGAAGCACCGATTCGGGAGGTAGGACAATGACCATCGCTACGGATCGGCGCGAGCCGCCGCGAGTCTCGGGTGGCGAAGGGGACACCGGGCACCTCGAGGAGCTCCGCCGCGACCCGATCGCCCTGATGAACCGGGTCCGGTCCGAGTGCGGCGACATTGGCATCTTCGAGCTGGCTGACCGGGACGTTGTGTTGATGACCGGTGCCAGTGCCAACGAATTCTTCTTCCGGGCCCCCGAGGAACAACTCGACCAGGCCGAGGCATACCCGTTCATGACCCCGATCTTCGGCGAAGGCGTGGTCTTCGACGCCTCCCCGGAGCGTCGTCGCGAGATGCTCCACAATCAGGCGCTGCGCGACAAGTTCATGCGGGGTCACGCCGCCACCATCTCCGACGAAGTGGAACAGATGGTGGCCGGGTGGGAGGACGAGGGGGAGATCGACCTCCTCGACTGGCTCGCCGAACTGACCATCTACACCTCGTCAGCTTGTCTGGTCGGCAAGCGGTTCCGGCGCGAGCTCGACAAGCGCTTTGCCCAGCTGTACCACGACCTCGAACAGGGGACCGACGCCATCGCCTACGTCGACCCCTACGCCCCGATCGAGAGCTTCCGACGGCGCGACGCGGCCAGAGTGGGCTTGGTCGAACTGGTGCAGGGAATCATGGAACGCCGGGCGGCCGGCACTGGCTCTGATGGGCCCGGGACAGCTGATGGGTCGGGGACAGCTACCGCCGAGGACGATCGCGACCTCCTCGACGTGCTCATGTCCATCACCAACGAAGACGGCACGCCCCGGTTCCTCGCCAACGAAGTGACCGGCATGTTCATCTCCATGATGTTCGCCGGGCATCACACCACCTCGGGGACGGCCGCCTGGACGTTGATCGAACTACTCCGCCATCCCGACATCATGGCCTCGGTCATCGACGAACTCGGCGAGCTTTACGCCGAGGGTGCCGAGGTCAGCTACCAGGCGCTGCGGGAGATGCCCCACATGGAGTCGGCCATCAAAGAAGCGCTGCGTTTGCACCCGCCGCTCATTCTGTTGTTGCGGGTGGCCAAAGAGGACCTCGGGTGCGATGGATACGCCATCAAAGCCGGCCAGATGGTGGGAGCCAGCCCCTCGGTCTCCAACCGGATCCCCGAGGACTTCCCCGATGCCGACTCCTTCGTGCCTGATCGGTATCTCGACCCTCGGGTCGAGGACCGAGCCAATCCCTGGACGTGGATTCCCTTTGGCGCCGGCCGCCACCGATGCGTCGGTGCGGCCTTCGCCATGATGCAGCTGAAAGCCATCTTCTCGGTGCTGTTGTTGGACTGGGAGTTCGAATTGGCGCAGGCACCTGATACCTACCGAAACGACCACTCGAAGATGGTGGTGCAGATGCAGCAGCCGTGCGTCGTGCGCTACCGCCGCAAATCTGCTCGGCCGACCACCGACTCCTCCCCAGGCGCCGCATTGTGAGAGTGGCTGTCGACCTCGAACTCTGTCAGGGCCACGGGGTCTGTGAATCCGAGGCGCCCGGCGTCTTCGAACTGGCCAAAAACCATAAGGTCACCATTCTCGAAGGTTCCCCCGGGGAGAACCGCCGGGCTGAAGTGGAAGCGGCCGTCCGCTTCTGTCCCACTACCGCTCTACGAATTGTCGAGGAGGACTGAATCCATGCCGTCGTACCCACGTGCCGAACTCGAAGAGATGGTGCAGCGTTGGATGGATACCAATCGCCGCTGCGAAGAATCACTCGACTGGCTGCCGTTGGCCGATCTCTATACCCAAGACGCCACCTACGGGTGGAACGTTGGACCGAACGACGAGTTCATGGCCGTCGGCAAGGATGAGATCCGCGAATATGCGGTGGGCTTGGAGATGGAGGGGCTCGGCGGGTGGACCTATCCCTATCAGCGGGTCCTCATCGACGACGTGCAGGGCGAGGTGCTCGGTCTCTGGAAGCAGATCGCCGACGCCACCCGACCGGATGGGAGCCACTACGAGATCGCCGGTTTGGGTGGCAGCTGGTTCCAGTACGCCGGCAACTTTCAGTGGGGATGGCAACGCGACTTCTTCGATGTCGGCAACGCCACTGCCACGTTCGTCGAGATGATCACTGCCGGTGTACTCACCCCCGGGATGCAGAAGCGGATCGAGAAGGCGGCATCGGGCGAGCGCCAACCCGGACATTATCGGGTTGGCGACGCACCGGTCGGCCTGTGGGACGGTGTCTGAGTCCGAGTGGCACTCGGCTCAATGGGTTTGTAGGCCCTCGCCCCATCTCTCGTACCGGGTAGTTTGCCCGTCCTTGTCGGAGCAGCACAGGAAACGCACCTTGTTGCGGTGGGCAGGGCGACAAGGCGCTCTCTCCCGATATCCATGCCGCACCGGTCGCACCGTCCGTAGGTCTCGCCGGTTACACGTTTCAGCGCCGCCATCAGGTTTTCGATTTCCTGATGGGTGAAAACCAGAAGAGCGCTCACCCGTGCTCGCTCGTAGCCGACGGTCGAGCCTTCCGCGTCATGCTCGTCGTCCGGCACCAACGCCGTCGACTCCCCGATTGCCTCGAGTTCATCCTCGAGATCAGCCCGCAATGTCACGACCCGAGACAGCCCAGCCTGGAGCGCTTCGATAGGGAGCGAGTCCGAAGTTGAGGCTGCATCGACCACGTCATGGACGCTACCGCGCCATCTGTGCTGGTCCACGGGGCTCGATTGTGGTGGGTGCAGTCGGTCCTGTAGATGCCATGAGGGGGCACCAATGTCGGCGGTGCCGGACTTGGCGGCCGTGGATACGTGTCTTCCGGAACGCGCTACAGGGCGCCCGGAGGACGCCCTGTAGCTACAACATTGCTGAGTAAGGCACTGGGTCCCCTACGGCGCCGGGTGGGATCTTGGCCCGGCTAAGTCGCCCAGTGGGTGTCTGGCTGGGTTTCGCCAGGCAGTACAGCAGGCCGCCTTAGCGACCAGTCACCTCCAGGATCCCAAAACGTTGATTGCTCAGTTGGACCACCTCCTCTCTCTGGTGGTCACATCGTATCCAGCAGATTGTCCCAAGTGGTGTACACCACAGGATTTCTCATGAAGGCCCCTGGGCGCTCCCGCCAGAGACGGAGTACTCTACGAACATATGTTCGTATCTTTGGCTGACCCGCGGGTTGGCAGCGCTTTGACCAGGGAAAAGAGTAGAGAATCCCTGGTCATATTGGCCGAGCGCACACGACCCACTTCGTCGAGCCAGACCCGTCTGTTGCCAGTGGCCGCACCTCTCGCCGACCTCTTCCCCGACCGGAGCCTGCGGCGGGGCAGCACCATCGTCGTCACCGGTACGGGCACCGTCGGGAGGGATGGGACTACCGGTGGAGGAACTGTCAGTGGCGAGATCACACTGGCCCTCGCCCTCCTGGCCCAAGCCTCACAAGCTGGGTCGTGGTGTGCGGCCATCGGACTCCCCGATGTGGGCGCCGTCGCCTCCCACGGCCTCGGGGTCGATCTCGTCCGGTTCGCCCTGGTACCTCGGCCGGGCCCGGCGTGGGCCGAAGCCACCGCGGCCATGATCGACGGGACGGACCTTGTGGTGCTCTGCCCGCCGTTCCCCCCGCGGCCGGCCATGGCCCGGCGGCTGATCGCCCGAGCAAAAGAACGCCGAGCCATCCTCATCGTGGTGCCGGGTCGGGCCGGATGGCCCGAGTGCCCCGATATGCGTCTCACCATCGACGCCATCCACTGGGACGGCATCGGAAGCGGCGAGGGATACCTCCGCCGCCGCCGGATGACAGTGACAGCCACCGGTCGTCGTTCGGCAGCACGACCTGTCCAACAGCACCTGTGGTTGCCATCACCCACCGGGTCGATCGAGGGTACTGCCAGCACCGGAGGCATCATGGATGCCGAGATCACTGACGCCATCTCCACAGCACCAGGTCGGCCGCGCTGACATGGATCGTCTGCTCGTCGTCCGCTGTCCTGAACTCCTCGAGGAGGATGAGGGAGGAGCCGTGCTCCGGTTGTTCATCCGGGTGATCGGTGCCGTGGAGACCTACTGCCCGTGGATCACCGCGGTCCGGCCTGGTATCTGTTCCCTCCCGGCCCGCGGGCCGGCGCGCTACTTCGGAGGTGAGGAGGCGCTCGTCGGGTTGATCGCCGACGTAACCAGCGGCATCACCCCGGTCGAGGTGGGTATAGCCGACGGCCTGTTCGCTTCGGTCCTGGCCGCCCGGGGTGGCCTCGTTGTCCCCGCAGGCGGAACCCGCGAGTTCCTCGCCCCTTTCCCCATGGGTGTACTCGGGAACCCCGAGCTGGCCGAGTTACTGGAGCGGCTGGGAATCCGCACGCTGGGAGACTTCGCCTCCCTCCCGGAGTCCCACGTGCTCGGTCGCTTCGGGGCCGACGGCGTGGTCTGCCACATGGTGGCCAGTGGGCGAAGCGGTGAGTTGGCCGAACCGGGTGAGCTACGCCTTTCGACTACCGGGCGTCGTGTCGATCAACTACGCAACGGGGTTCCGGCGGGGGCCGGTCAATCCGGGTTCTGGGGAGGGGTGAGTGACACCGATGCCCGCGCCGCCCGGGCCCTGGCTGCAGTGCAGCATCTACTCGGTCCCGACAGCGTGGTCACCGTCCGGCTCCAGGGCGGGCGCAACCCGGGCGGACAAGCCCGGTTCGTCACATGGAATGCCCACCAGACGCCCGACACCACGATCATCCACGCTCCATGGCCGGGCCGAATCCCACCTCCGGCGCCGGCCTCCATCCATGCCGTCCCTCTCCCGGCCGAACTCATCGATGTGGCCGGGGCACCGGTGACCGTCTCGGGCCGGGGCCTCCTCACCGCTGTCCCGAGCCGCCTGTCGGTTGAGCGATGTCCATGGACAACGGTGACGGCCTGGGCCGGGCCGTGGCCGACGGATGAACGATGGTGGTCCCGCTCTCACCGGCGCAGTGCCCGCATGCAGGTGGTGACCGGTGCCAATGCCCATGCCCGTCTCCTTCTGGCCGAACGGGGCCGGTGGTGGGTGGAAGCCACCTACGAATGAACAGACGTCGCCGAAAACGATGACCTACGCCGAGTTGCACACCCACTCCAACTTTTCTTTTCTCGACGGTGCGAGCCATCCCGAGGAGCTAGCCGCTGAAGCCGTCCGGCTCGGGCTGTCCGCGCTTGCCCTCACCGATCATGACGGCCTCTACGGTGCCGTCCGGTTCGCCGAGGCAGCCCGCGCCCTCGGCCTCCCCACCGTGTTCGGAGCCGAGCTCACCCTCACCTGTGCGGGAACCCCAGCCCCGCCCCGCACAGGTGTTCCCGATCCCGGCGGCACCCATCTGGTGGTGCTGGCCCGGAGCCCCGGAGGCTACGCCCGCCTCAGTCGCGGCATCGCCGAAGCACACCTGGCGGGAGGTGAAAAGGGAAAGCCCATCATCACCCTCGATGACCTGGCCAACCGTCATGACGGTCATTGGCAGATCCTCACCGGCTGTCGGAAAGGAGCGCTCGCCGCCGCCCTCACCACCGGTGGTCCGGCCGCAGCGACCCGGGTCCTCGACCAACTGATCGACCGGTTCGGCCGTGACCGCATTGCCGTGGAGCTGTGGGACCACGGTGATCCCATCGACACCACCCGCAACGACACCCTGGCCCTGCTGGCCACCGGGCGAGGGGTCACGCCGGTGGCGACCAACAATGTCCATTACGCCGTCCCCGCTCGTTTCCCCCTGGCCACCGCGCTGGCTGCCGTACGGGCCCGGCAATCTCTCGAGGACATCGAGGGCTGGCTCCCCCCGTCGCCGAGCGCCTGCCTACGCGGTGACGCAGAGCAGAAATGGCGATTCGCCCGCTGGCCCGGGGCGGTGGAACGGTCGGCGGAGATCGCCGCAGAGTGTGCCTTCGATCTGCGCCTGGTGGCACCACGACTACCCGACTTTCCGGTACCGGCCGGCCATACCGAACAGACCTGGTTGATGGAGTTGGTCCGACAAGGAGCCACCGACCGGTACGGCCCGCGGGATGCCGAGCGGGTGCCGGGGGCATGGAAACAGCTCGACCATGAACTCGACGTCATCGGTGCCCTCGGGTTTGCGGGCTACTTCCTCACCGTATGGGACATCGTGATGTTCTGCCGCCGGCGGGACATCTTCTACCAGGGTCGGGGCTCGGCGGCCACGTCCGCCGTCTGTTACGCCCTCGGCATCACCAACGTCGATGCCGTCTCACTCGGGTTGTTGTTCGAGCGTTTTCTCTCGCCTGCCCGCGACGGACCGCCGGACATCGACGTCGACATCGAGTCGGGCCGCCGGGAAGAGGCCATCCAGTACGTCTACGAACGGTACGGCCGGCTACACGCCGCTCAGGTCGCCAACGTCATCACCTACCGGTCAAAGTCCGCCATCCGCGACATGGGTAAGGCCCTGGGGCACCCAATGGAGGAAGTGGACGGGTGGGCCAAGTCGGTGCAGCGGGGTGAGCCCATCGGTGACCGCGACGATCTCCCTCCACTGGTACGGGATCTGGCCACCGAGATACTCGATTTCCCCCGGCATCTGGGCATCCACTCGGGAGGCATGGTGATCTGCGATCGCCCGGTGGTCGAGATCTGCCCGGTGGAATGGGGCCGGATGCCGGGCCGCAGCGTGCTCCAGTGGGACAAGGACGACTGCG
>PKXA01000130.1 GCA_003133325.1 Acidimicrobiaceae bacterium
CGCGCAGGGCAACGCCCGTCTTCCTCAGCATTCGGCAAACCCCTGTCTCATGCTGGGTGTTCGAGACTAGATCGACTCCATGAATCCCCAGGTCAGGGAGCTAGAAGCCCGATTCCGTTCAGGTGCGCAGTCGACGAAGTCACCTCGAGGCTGCGATCTGTCAATAGGCCGGGCAGGAGCCGTCTACAGAGTGCGATCCAATCCGCTGGTCGCACGCGTGGCACTCGTGGTCCCACCGATCGGCAGCCACCAGAATCCCAAGGTCAACGAGAGCAGAGACGGCGATTTCCGCCGATTCGTTGGTATCTCTGTCGTGGGCAGCGCCTTGGCTGGAAAGTGCCTCGGCAACTGCCTCCACCATCGCGGCGTAGGGGGTGCCCTCTCGAAGGCTCGTCTTCATGTGTCGACACCATGGCACAAAAGTTTCATCTGAGTCTTCTTCTCGCGGTTCTTGGACATTGCCGCTCGGGCGGGCCCGATTCGGCTTGGGCTGAAATGTGAGTTGCATTCGAACTAACACAACTGTACTGTTGTGTTGTGATCCAAACGATGAAGGCAGGTCTTCTACCGCCAGGCATCCACAAGGCCGACCTTGACGAGGTGCTTGCATTCTTCGGCACCACTACCTGGCGAGTCTGGCTGTTGGAGGGACTGCGATTGGCGTTGATGGATCTCGCCGCAGCCGGATGCGGGTCCGTCTATCTCGACGGGAGCTTCGTGACGACAAAGACAATGCCGAACGATTACGACGTGTGCTGGGACATGGAGGGAATTGACTTCGACGCCCTAGACCCGGTCTTAGTCGACGTCGAGTGGCCACGGCGGGCTCAGAAGGTGAAATACAGAGGCGACGTACTACCGAACGTGACGGAGGCGGCTAGCGGAAAGCTGATGATGGAGTTCTTTCAGACGGATCGCGAGACGGGTGCTTCGAAGGGAATCTTGCTCCTCGACCCAAGGAGGGTCACATCATGATCAAGAATGAACGCCAGTACAAAGTGACTCGTGCCCAACGGGCCCGCTTCGAAGAGGCGCTGACTCATCTTGTTGATCGCCCCGGCTTGCACCCCATCCAGCAGAGGCTTGAGGTCGACACCGTTCGGAGTCAGATCGCAGAGCTGCAAGAACAGCTCGACGAATACGAGGGACTTAAGCAGGGCAGTCGTCCGGTCGGCAAACCGAACGGCCTCGACGACCTTCCTCGACTCCTCATTCGCCAGCGAATCGCGTCCGGGATGACCCAGCTACAGCTCGCCGATCGCCTCGGCATGAAGGAACAGCAGATCCAGCGTTACGAAGCGGACGATTGGGCAACCGCGAATCTGGGCCGTTTGTCCGAAGTCGCATCGGCAGTCGGGCTCTCGATTGCAGCAGATGAGATGTTGCGACCTGATCCGGTCAACAGCCAACAATTGAACGCAACGCTGGCAAATCAAGGTCTTGACAGGGACTTCGTCGCCAAGCGGCTGCAACCCGAGTCCGTCGACATGCCGGGCATCCTTGATCTCACTGCCCGACTGAACCGCATCTACGGCTGGAGGCCTTCCGACGTCCTGCGGGGGAACATCGACGAGCCGAAGCCACTGCTTGCTGCCGCCAGCTTCAAGCTGCCGCTCCGCCACAATGAGGTCCGCACTAGGGCGTACACCGTGTACTCGCACTACCTGGCCATGCTCACCCTGGACGCGACGCCAAGGCTTGAGCGCCAAGCAATCCCGACAGATCCTGCAGAGTTTCGCGAGCTAGTCCTGGAGCGGTCAGGTTCGATCGATTTTCCATCGATCCTCGATGCCGCCTGGAGCCTCGGCATCGCAGTGATGCCACTGGCCGACACTGGTGCGTTCCATGCCGTCCTGTGGCGAGCAAACCACCGGAATATCGTGGTCCTGAAGCAGCGCAATCGTTCGCCTTCCCGGTGGGCCTTCGACCTCCTGCACGAGATTCGACACGCTGCCGAAGAGCCAGACGACGACAGCTATGCGGTGTTCGAGGATGATGCTACGGACGTCACTGCGAGCTCCGAGCAGGTGGCCAACCGATTCGCCGGCGATGTCCTCCTCGACAATCGCGCTGAGCAAATCGCCGAACAGGCTGTGACCATGGCCCACGGAGAGGTCCGGCGCCTCAAGGGTGCCGTGCCGGTGGTCGCCGGTGACAACGACGTCACCTCAGCAGATCTTGCAAATTACCTGGCCTTCAGGCTCTCCTTGCAAGGAATCGACTGGTGGGGTGCAGCGTCGAATCTTCAAGCAGCGAACCCCGACCCCTGGGAGATTACTCGTCAGCGTTTTCTGGCTGCCTGTGATCTACGGCGACTCGCCTCGCTCGACCTCGATCTGCTCCTCCAAGCGCTGACCGATGCCCAATGAGCGTCGATCCGAATGCTTCCGGGGCAGAGCAAGAGATGGCCCCACTCAAGATCAGCTGCACCAAGACCGATTGCGACGACAATCTCCACTGCTTCAAGGCCACCAAGAGGCTCCAAGAGGAGAACCGAGGAGGAGCCTGTAGGGACTGCGGTGCGGAACTTGTCGATTGGGACCGCGTCCACGAGCGAAGCGTCGAAGACGTAGACCACACGTTCGACCAGCTTCGACTCGAATTCATACGTCATCACTTCTGGCATGCACCAATCGATGAGTCCGCAGTCAACCACGCGCGTCGCAAAGGGAGGACTCTCCTGCACGCGGCAGCTCGTCAGCGGCTCCTCTCGTCGGTTGGCCGGGCGGGCAATGCCTTCGATGGCAGGCAGACCCCATTCACTGGGAACTCGATCTACTACGCACAGCATGCCACGGCGTCATGCTGCCGTACCTGCATAGAGTACTGGCACGGGATTCCCCAAGACCGTGACCTAACGGATCAGGAGATCGACTATCTCTGTGAACTCGTCGTACGTTTTCTCGACGAGCGCATGCCCGAACTCCCCGAAGAGCCTCACAAGGTGCCACCCAGGAGGCACAGGTGACTATTGATACCGATGCGTTCTCTGCGCAGCTCCGGGCGGCAGCCGTCGACACCAAGTCTCGACGGCTGTTGGTGACGAGATTCACCGACACGGCGCAGGAGGACGATCTGAGCGAACCAACCAACTGCGACGGTCACGGGCGGATCCGCCACTTTCGACGTGGCACCTCTGCTGGGTGGCCCGATAATCCCATCCCCATTGATCCCGCCAGTGCCGCCCTTGGCCTGGACGGCACTGACAGCTTGACGGCACAGGTGTTCCAAAATGCGGCGTGCAACTGGCGTTGCTGGTACTGCTTCGTTCCCTTCAAGCTCCTCAATGCCAATGAGTCTCGCAGCAGTTGGGTGACAGCATCGACGCTGGTCGACTGGTTCGCACAGGTGGACCCAAGGCCGCCGGTAATCGATCTGTCTGGTGGCCAGCCGGACCTTGTGCCGGAATGGACGGCGTGGATGGCGGCCGAGTTGATCGATCGCGGTCTTGACGGAGAGGTCTACCTTTGGGTTGATGACAATCTGAGCAATGACTACCACTGGCGCTACCTGTCTGACAATGAACGAGCGAGTATTGCCAGCTACAGGGCCCATGGGCGCGTCGGATGCTTCAAGGGCTATGACGCCGAATCCTTTGCCTTCAACACGGGTGCGGCGCCAGAACTCTTCGATCGTCAGTTCGAACTGATGCGACGCCATATTGATGACGGTACCGACTGCTACGGCTATGTGACCTTGACTGCAGCCACAGAAGCCGACCCGACGGATGCGATGACGGTTTTCGTCGATCGACTACAGCAGATCGACGAGCACCTACCCCTGCGTGTCGTTCCTCTGGAAATTGCGGTGTGGGGACCGGTTGCCCCTCGCGTACGCGCCGCTCATACCCAAGCTCTCGTTCACCAAGCCCAGGCCGTTGCTGCGTGGAACCGTGAGATCGCCTCCCGGTTTGCATCATCACTTCGAGAACGAGCCATCAACGAGATCCCTGTCTTGGGCCGCTGATGGCCAGTACATTCGAGGAGGACGTCGAAGCATGGACGGCTGGCGCAATTAGAGCTGGGCCCACGTCGTTCGATGATTTGGTCTGCCATCTCCCTGGCGTCTACCCAACCGAAGTGCGCGACGCTCTCGTACGCATGCGCGCAAGAGGGACCATCGATGACCAGGAGTATCAGCGAGCGCTCCGCCGCCAATCCAGAGTCGCACTATCACCGCATGTAAGCGCGCTTCCTGTCCCCCATCCGCTTGATTTCGACTGGCGCTTTGCCGATGACGCCCTCGACGTGCTGACCAACACAATTGATCGGCTCACACCGCCATCTGCCGAGATCCTGTGTCTCGGAACCCCTTCTCTAACGCTTCGGCTCCGCAGCGTAACAAATCACCCTGTCACCTTCCTCGACGCAAACGTCTCGATGGTTGATTCGGTCTCTGTGGTTGCACCAGCCACCGGACTAGGCGGGAACCATTGCTGCCGCCTTGGCATCGATCCCCTGCCATCCGTGGCGCAAGGACTCGTGGTCGTTGACCCCCCTTGGTACCCCGAGCACTTCCGCGTCTTCATCTGGGCGGCCAGCCAACTTTGCCGTGAGAACGGGCATGTGCTCGTCAGCTTCCCCCCGGCNNTCCCCCCGGCCGGCACTCGGCCGGGCGTCTCTGTCGAGCGCGACCAAGCGCTCGATTGGGGCGAGGAGCAAGGACTCGAGCTGGTAGAGATCCGTCGCGGCGCTCTTCCGTATCGATCACCTCCCTTCGAACAGCTCGCTCTCTCAGCCGCGGAATGCAATGACCTCCCCATTGATTGGAGGCGAGGAGATCTGCTAATCCTCCGACGAACCAGCGCAAGGACACCGGCCCCGGCGATCCTGGAGGCACCCTCGATCCACGAAGGATGGGTTGACCTCACGGACGAGCTAACCGGGATCAAGGTTCGACAACCTCCACAGAGAGCCTCCGCCGCACCGGTGCGGTCAATGCTGACGGGCATCGTCGAGGGTGATGTCCTCCCTACCGTGAGCAGGCGTGATCCGCGCCGCCAGATGGCCTCAGTATGGACGGCCACCAATCGCGTCTATGCCTGCCATGATGTCGCCATGCTGGTAGTGATCGCTCGTGCTTCGCCCGGTGAGGACTCTGTCGACGCCGTCCAATTCGCCCTCGGCCGATCCCTCGGCCCCGACGAAGTCAGAACTGTGCGGTCCACCTCCATTCAACTCGCCGAGCTCCGAGCCACGGAGTCCAGCGATCTGCGGCACTACGGCTGGCTTCCTCCCTCTATCCAGTGACGTACAGCTTGCTCGACTCACTGGTGCAGGATGCCGACCCAGCCGTGGTGGCGCTCCTAGAGCCGTTTACCGAAGGCACAACTTCATCGGCACTACATCTAGCCGTACTCGTCGAGCCATATCTCAGTTTCATTTTGGACGGATCAAAGACGGTCGAAAGCCGATTCTCGGTGAATCGAATTCCCCCGCATGGGCGAGTCCAACCTGGTGATTCGATCCTGTTGAAGGGCGCAGGGAGGCCGATCGTGGGGATCTGTCGAGCGGAGTACGTGTGGGACTACATCCTCGACACCGACTCATGGGAGGAGATTCGAACACGGTTCTCTACGCCAATTCGGGCCCAGGATGGATTCTGGGAGAGCCGTCGTGACGCTCGATTCGCAACGCTCATCAAGATCGCCGATCTACGGCATCTCCCTGCAACCCCGATCGGGAAGCGCGACCGTCGAGGTTGGGTGGTGCTAGCCGCCGGGTCAAAACAAGAGTCACTGTTGTGAGGAAGGTGATCGCCATTGCTGGCCGAATGGGATCGGGTAAGTCAGTAATAGCCGATGGAGTTGCTGAATCACTTGGAGGTGGCCGAAGGAGCTTCGGGGAGGTCGTCCGACGCGTCGCCACGGACCGAGACCTGCCCGGGGATCGGGCATCGCTCCAACGCCTCGGTGACCAACTGATCCAGGTTGGGTGGCCTGCGTTCTGCCGGCTGGTGGTAGCAGACCTTCCCGACGGCATTACCGTCATTGATGGGATCCGACATTTCGGAGCGATCGATGCCCTGAGGTCGGAGAGTGGCGACCTTGCAATACCAGTGATCTTCATTGATGCACCCACGGAGGTACGTTTCCAGCGCGTCGAACTGCGCGATGGAGCTTCGAGGGAGCAGTTCGACGCCGCGGAGACCAGCAGCAATGAAGCTGAAGTTGAGATGGTGCGCCGCGTGTCCGACTTAGTGGTCGACAACGGGATCGATCGTGATGAGGGCTTGGATCAAGTGATCAACGCCATCGTCGCCTGGTACTGCAATCGGTAACTGACCTCGACCAGTTGAGGCCTCGTCGAGCCAGCTCCGTCAAATTGGCGGCTTCACATTCAACACAATTCCTTCGACGAGCCCTGAGAACCACGTGGGTCGATGCTTCGAAGGGAAGCGGCGTCTTGGGATTGAACCCGCTCCTCTGATGTTGTCCGGGCCTGAGGGTCACGTGCTCCGGCGGCCGCAAGAAGAATCCGATTCAGCTGGTATAGCGAAGCCCCCTCGACCACTCCCACCGGGAATGTCATTCCCAAACACGTCCAGATTGGGCCGAGAGCGACCGTCCACTTTTACGACGCCCGCCTCAGTCAGCAACGCAGAGCGTGATGGGCTCGCCGTGCGGTGCGGAGATTCAGCGAATCTTCGCATCAGACGGCATTCTCCCTGATGTGTTCGCTGTGGACAACCCCACTTTGGGCGTTCGGGATGCATAGGTCACCGCCACAGTGCACCAGTGCCTTGCCATAGGAACCATTCCAACGCCGGAATTCCGGATCGGCAACGCCTACGCCTGGCGGTGCCAAACGATCGGCCACAGCTGCGAACCCAGCGCCATCCCGGTCAACGTGGTCCGTACAAATCCTCTGTTTAGACAGCCAACGCTTCTGGGTAGGGTCGTTACGGATCAACACTTTCTCAGAAAGTTTGCTCAACTTCGCGTTTCGCGACCCAGTTCTTTGTAGAGGGTTCTATCGCGCCCTCTGGCTACACCTGTACGACGGTGCGCAACACCGGCAATACATAAGGAGCAGGCCATGGGCGGATCACCTGGCAGGTGGACCAAGATGACGGGGGGGACCGACGGTGCAGGTTCGCGCCGTCGGTGGAACCAGAAGGCTGGCCCAGCGGCAGTCCTCGTGGTTGTTGTGTTGACGATGGCCGCCTGTTCTTCTGGGACGGACACCAACCTCCAAACCGCTCCGCCGAAGCCGAAACCGCTGACAACCGCGAACCCGAACCTCCCCGCCGGTACGGCGAGCACCCAACAGGCCGTGCTAAGTGCCTGGTTCCTTGCCGAACAGACCTATTACGGCTACATGGATGAACCGCCGGCACCGCTCCGAGCGGACATCGTGGCCGGGCAGACCACGACAGACCTGTTCCCGAAGCTCACCGACTACTACGTGAACTCGGCGCTGCAGTCGGCAGGAATTTTCCTACTTGGGCTGAAGATGCAGCTCCTGAACGGCCCAAGCGGTTACAACCTCGGGAACCCGAGCGTGACCGCGCTGGCTGCGACCACGGCAACCGTCGCGTTCTGTTATTCCGACACCGGAACCACAACAGCCACCGGCCAGCCCGGCCCGGTCACTCTCGACGGAAACGACCCCGCCATCGGTGGCGTACGAGGTACCTCGAACCTCGTCCGCGTCACCGGATCCTGGAAGATCACTTCAGGCCAGTCCATCAGTGTGGCGAAATGTTGAAGCACAAACTCGTTCGAGTCGGTATCACTGTTACAACACTCAGCCTTTTGGCGGCACTCTCCCTCCCCGCCGTTTCCTTCGCTTCGGGTGGAGGCAACGGAGGAACCGGGAGCGCTTCTGACGGCAATGGCACGGTCAACGTCTCGGCCGGACAGCTCGGCAACTCCGGCATCCCCGCCGAGCCCGGTGGCATCACCGCTGGCAACAACAGTGGTGATGCAGCACCGCCACCCGCCTGCCCCAACTATGTGCCCTACTCGGCCGAGTACCCAGGCAGCAATGGTGGCCCTCCGGCCGTCGGCGCCAACCCCAACGGGGCCTGGTACATGAACACCTGCGCAGTGGGCACCCAACAGACAATGGGTACCGGCTTGATTTGGGTCGTGAACGGCCAGCCACCTCCCCCACCCCCGCCCGACCCGGCCGTGGTCGCCGCCCAAGCGGGCAGCCAGCTGCAGCTGGCGACCCCAACGCTGACGTTCAGCCCAGCGGCCAACGCCTACGTGAAATTCCCGGAGTGGCTGGCGATCAACGCCACGATCTGGCACCCGTTCACCACCTCGGCCACCGCGTGCAACGCCGGTGGCTGCACCACCGTGACAGCCACCGCCACACCCACTTACGTGACCTGGGACACCGGCGACCCGGTGGCGCCCACCGTGTGCAACTATCCCGGCACCCCCTACCGCCCCAACGTCCCGTTCTCCGAGCAATCAACCCAGTGCTCGCACACCTATGGGATCAGCTCCTACGGCCAGCCTTCGCCAGATGGCAACCCGAATGACGCGGCCTTCCCGATCATCGCCACTGTCGTTTGGAACGTGACCTGGGCCGGTCCTGACGGGTCCACCGGCCAGCTCGCGGCCATCAATACCCAAGGAACGTCCACCTTGAAGGTGGAACAGATCGAATCCGTCCAGAAGTGAGGAACAACCCGTGACAAGCTCGATGGCCCCACCACGCCCAAGCACTCCCTCACCGTCCCCGGATGGTCGTACCGGGCTGCGTCTCTCCTCGTCCACCTACCGTCGCCGTCCATGGCAGATCGGCCTCGGTGTCGCCCTGGTCGTACTCTGCGGCGCCATCGGCGCCACGGTCTTCCAGTCGTCGGCCAAGCGGGTCTCGGTCGTCATCGCGGCACGAGACCTCCCGGCCGGAACGGTGCTCACAGCTGCCGATCTGGCCACCGGATCGCTGCCGGCGAACGACAACATCACGGCGATGAGCGCGAGTGGTGCCAATGTCCTGATCGGCAACCAGCTCGCGGTACCGACAACCCATGGCCAGCTCATGGTGCGAGCCATGGTCTCCTCCAAGCCACCCCTCGCTGCCGGCTCGCAGGTGGTCGGGGTGCTGCTGAAAGGTGACCAGATCCCCTCCGTGCCGATCGTCGTCGGGGATCGGGTCCAGGTGATCGCGGTGTCCACACCCGGCCAGGCATCCTCGGGCAGCTCGACAGTCGGCACCTCTCTGGTCGATGCCGCCACCGTGCTGGCCGTCAATCCACCGCCAGGCAACCAGACCCAGTATGTGGCGAACCTCTCACTTGAGATACCCGCCGCCTCTGCCCCAGAGGTGGCCGGCTATGCCGCCGCAGACCAGATCGCCATCACTCTCACCTCCGGTCACGCCCCGTGATCATCGTGGTCGCGTCGATCAAGGGTGCACCCGGGGTCACGACGACGGCCACTGCTCTCGCTAATACGTGGCCACCGGGCCGCAGGGTCCTCCTCGTTGAAGCAGACCCCTTCGGNNAGGCCAGATCGCCATCACCCTCACCTCCGGCCACGCCACGTGATCGTCGTGGTTGCTTCGATCAAAGGTGCGCCGGGGGTCACGACGACGGCCACCGCCCTCGCTACCGCCTGGCCGGAGGACCGGCGTGTCCTCCTCGTGGAGGCCGACCCGTTCGGTGGCGATCTGGCGGCGTGGTTCGGTGTTGCCCCAACGACCGGCCTGTGGTCCCTCCTGGCCGCCGGTCGCCGTGGCCTGGAGGCTGACGCGGTGTGGGAGCACGCCGCCACCTTGCCTACCGGTCTGCCCGTCCTCTACGGCCTTGCCAGCGCCGATCAAGCTGTCGCCAACGAAGCCGCCTGGCCGGCTGTCGCCGAGGCACTCGCAGCCCTGGAGGCCGATGTGGTCATCGACGCCGGCAGGCTGCTTCCACACTTCGCCGGCGGCATCCGGCCGCTGCTCTCCGTGGCGGAGGTGTTCATGGTGCTCTGTCCCCCCACCTTGGCAGGCATCGTCCACCTGAAGACCTCCCTGCCCTCCCTCACCGCGGCTTCATCGGTCGGGCAGCTCATCGTGCACCCAACTGGCGAAAAGGGCTTTTCGTCCGACGAGATCGCAGCAACTCTGACGATCGAAGTCGCACCGCCCATCCCCCACGATCCAAAAGGCGCAAGCGCCCTCAGCGGGAACGCCATCGGGTGGGCGAGATCGAAGGCCACACTCGTCACGTGGGCAAGGACCAACGCGGCCGAACTCGCCTCCCCTTCATCAGATACGGCAACGACGCAAGATCCGCTCTCCATCTCCGAGATCACAAACCAATCACTCGGGCCGCCCGGGAACGACACGGACCATATAGACGGCACGGAGCATGTAATCGGCACGGAGCGTGCAAACGGCACTGAGCCCTCGGCTGCTCCTACCTGGGCAACCCGATGAACGACGGCGAGATGAAGACCTACGTTGCCGCCGCGGTGGCCGACGGCATTCTGCGCCGCGGCGGTACGGCCCGCACCGAGGCCGATCGCCGGGAGCTCGTCAAAGAACTCGCCCAGAATGCCATGGACCAGGTGGCGTCCCAGATGATCCAACAAGGCTTGTCTGCCCCCACGGCAGAAGAGGAAGCCCAGGTGTTGCGCCACGTGGTGGCCTCCCAGCTCGGGCTGGGTCGTCTCCAGTTGCTCTTGGACGACGACAGCATCGAGAACATCGACATCAACGGGTGCGACAACGTGTGGGTGAAGCGTGCCGATGGGACCAAGGAACAGGTCGAAGCGGTCACCGAATCAGACGAGGAGCTGGTCGAACTGGTCCAGCGAGCCGCCCGGGCCCACCACACCGGGGGCGAACGACGGATCGACGCGGCGAAGCCGATCGTCGATCTCCACCTCGCCGGCGACCACCGTCTCTCGGCGATGATCGAAGTGTCCCATCGTCCGTGCGTTTCCATCCGTCGCCACCGTCTGGTCGACCCCACCCTCCAAGACCTGGCGGAGTCGATGACCGAAGAGGTGGGGCGGTTCCTCCGAGCGGCCGTGCGGGCCCGATTGAACATCATCGTCTCGGGCGGCACCGACGCCGGAAAGACCACCATGTTGCGGGCGCTGCTCGCCGAAGCCAGTCCACTCGACCGGATCATCACCATCGAGCTCTCCTACGAACTCGGCCTCCACGAGCTCAGCCACCGTCACCCCGACTGTCCGGCGTGGGAGACCCGTGAGGCGAACACCGAAGGCGAAGGGGCCATCACCATGGACCAGCTCGTCCAGCGTGCGAACCGCCACAATGCCGACCGGGTGATCGTGGGCGAGGTCCTCGGCGACGAGATCGTACCCATGCTCAACGCCATGACGGCCGGCAAGGCCGGGTCGATGTGCACCATCCACGCCGATTCGACCGAAGGCACCTTCGGGCGGATCCAGAGCTACGCCAGCCAATCCCCGAAGCACCTCTCCGATGCAGCAACAGCCAAGCTCACCGCCCAGGCCCTCGATCTGGTGGTCTTCGTACGCCAGCAGCCGGCGGCCGACGGGTTCGCCCGCAGGTTTGTGAGCTCCATCCGAGTGGTCGAGGACTCCGACGGGCCACATGTCATCTCGACCGAGATCTTCGCCGAGCCACAAGGCGGCGGCCCGGCGATCCCCCACTTCGGCGTGCCGCCTGGCCTCCGGGATCGCCTGGCCAACTTCGGCTACGAAGCACCGATCGGGATCATCGGTCGATGACCGTGCTCATCGTGCTCTGTTCCACCGGCATCGGCGTGGGCACCGCCCTCATCGTGGCCGGTCTGTTCGCCACCACCCCAGTGCGTAAGAAGATGTCGTTCGCCAAGGGGATCGACGCGGCCACCCGTCAGGCCGCCGTCAGTGCGCTCATTTGCGCGGCGGCGGTCGGGCTCATCACCCGCTGGCCGGTCGGAGTGGCCATCGGAGCGGCTGTTGGATGGACGCTCCGGTCTGCCCTTTCCTCTGCCTCCTCGCATCAGGTGGCCAATCGCCTCGACGCGTTGGCCACCTGGATCGAAACACTGCGTGACAGCGTGGCCGCCCACCGGGGGTTGGTGGCAGCCATCGAGTCCACGGTGCCATCCGCGCCCGCCAGCTTGGCGGCCAACATCGAAGCCCTGGTCATCCGGATCAAGTCGGGCACACCACTGGATCGGGCCTTCGCCGCCCTCGCCTCTGAGTTGGCCGACGCCTCGGCGGACGAGGCGATCGCCCCGCTCATTCTGGCTGCCCGTTTCGGCGGTGCAGACCTCCAGAATCTGCTGGGCACCGCGGCAGCCAACACTCGGGACCAGCTGGCCCTCGTCCAGCGCACCGAGGTGGCACGGGCCAAGCCCCGCCGGGAGATGCGCCTGGTGGTGGTGGTGACCCTCGGCTTCGTGCTCGCCACCCTGACCATCGGGCATGGCTACTTCACCCCATTTTCGACCCCGACCGGCCAGATCGTCCTGGTGGTGATCGCCGGCCTGTTCGCGGTTGGCTTTGGGACCATGAACCGGCTGTCCCGACCCCAGCCGAGCCCCCGGCTCTTTGTAAGCCCGGAGCAACCGTCATGATCCTGGTCATCCTGGCCGGCATCGGCGTCGGTAGCGGGTTCGTCCTCGTGTTGCGAGGACTCTTCCCCGCCCCACTCACCTTGCGAGCTGCACTCGACACTCTGAGTGGCACTCGAGGTGACCTGTCCGTCGACAGATTTGGTGAGGGAGCGAGCGGCGCACGGCGGTTGGCCGCACGGGCACTCGAGGTGAACGTCGCCAAGATTCCACGCTTGGCGGACATGGTCGTCCCCGACCTCGCCATCACCGGGATACCGTCCGAGACCTTCGCCATCAAGGTGATCGCTTACGCGGTCGCCATGGCGCTCATGGTCCCGCTACTCGCCATAGCCGCGGCCACCGCCGGCATCCATGTCGGGCTCGAGGTCCCGGTGCTTGGGGTCCTGGTGCTCGGTGTCGGCGGTGCGGCCATGCCGTTCGTCGACCTCCATACGGCAGCCGATCGCCGCCGACGGCACTTCTTGCACTCGCTCGCCACCTACGCATCGTTGGTGTCGATGGCCATGGCCGGCTCGATGGGCTGGTCCAGCGCACTGGAGGCCGCGTCCTCGGTGTCGACCACCGACTGGGCGATGGACGAGATTGCCCAAGCCCTCCTCTGGTCCCAGGCCTACCACCGGCCTCCGTGGGAGGGGCTCGACCGCCTCGCCGAGCGCTTCGCCCTGCCTGACCTCTCGGACCTCGCTCGCTCCATGGCCCAGGCCGGGGAGGGTGCCCGCATCCGCGACACGTTGGAGACCAAGGCCTCCTCGCTGCGGCTGACAGAGACCACCGCCGCAGAGCACGACGCCCAGGCGGTCACCCAAAAGATGCTGCTGCCCGGTGTGCTGCTGATGGCCGGCTACGGCGTACTCATCTTCTACCCCGCCCTCGCCTCATTCACCGGCTCCCACCTGTGACCCATCTCATTGAACTGACCCGTCTCACTGGACTGACCCGTCTCATTGAACTGACCCACTAACCAACCGGAAGGACGTCTCATGCAAACCATCCAAGAACACCTGTTGGAGATGTATCGCACCACTGCCGCCTTCGTCGCGTTCCTACGAGCCATGGTGGCAGCCCGGATGACGCCACTCCTTGGCGACGAGCGGGGAGAGATTGCCTCCTGGGTGGTGGTGACCGCGCTCGTGGTGGTTGCCGCCATCGCCATCGTCGGCGTCGTGGTGACCAAGCTCACCACCACCGCCCACAACATCCAGACGCCCTAGAGACCTCGACTCCACTTGCCGATCCGAACCACAGTGCCGATCCGAACCACAGTGCCGATCCGAACTACAGCGTCGTCCCGAGCTCGCAGAGGGCCTTGGCTTCGCCGCGTGCGAGGAGACGACGGACTGGCCGAGTTCGTGGTGTGCATCCCTGTGTTCTTCTTGGCCGTGCTCCTCGCTGTCCAGTTCGCTCTCTGGGCACACGCCAGCCACCTCGCTCGGGCGGCGGCCGAACAAGGGGCCAGCACCGCGGCGGCCTATGGGTCCACACCGGCGGCGGGCACCAGTGCCGCCTACCGGTTCATCACCACGACGGGTCCGAACACGTTGACGACACCGAAGGTGACCACCACGACGGGGGCGGGGGACACGGTGCAGGTGACGATCACCGGAAGAGCCCAGGTGATCATTCCCTGGCTGAGCATGCAGGTGTCTGCAACCAGCGTCGAACCGGTCCAGGAGTTCCGTGCCAACTGACTCGGGTTCAGGATTTCCGTGTCAAGCGGATAACCCAGTCTCCCCGCGTCGTCGGGACGACGAGGGCCAGGCCCTCGCGGAGCTGGTCATCGTTCTGCCCGTGCTGTTGTTGGTGGCCCTTCTCATGATCTTCTTTGGACGGATCGAATCGGCCCAAGGCGACGTCGAGGCTGCCGCCCGGGCCGGTGTCGAGGCGGCAGTCGTCCAGGGCAATGCCGCACTTGCACAATCGTCGGCTGCCTCAGCGGTCACTGCCACACTGGCCTCTGACCACGTGGCCTGCCCCTCCCCCACGGTTTCGACCAACGTCGCGAACTTCATCTCCGGGGGCTCGGTGTCGGTCATGGTCACCTGTGTGGCGAACCTCTCGGACATCGCCGCCCCGGGCATCCCGGGTGCAAAGACGTTGAGCGCCACCTCCACCGCGCCTATCGACCCCTACACAGCTATAACCAGTGGGTTCAACAGTTCCGAAGGGTTCTCCGGTTCGAATCGAAGCATGGATGGTGTTTCGTGAGCACGATCCGCGTGTCCACCGGTGCCCTTCGATCTCCCCGCCACGACGATTGCGGCCAGTTCCTCGTCATGGCAGTGATCTTCATGACCATGTTCCTCGCGCTCACCGGACTGGTGGTCGACGGTGGTAGCTACCTCAACGCGAAAGAGGCGGCCGCAACCGAAGCCGCCCAGGCGGCCCGGGCCGGTGCTGCGGCCCTCAACCCGAACCAGCTCCATAGCGCCACTCTCGGGATCGACCCCACCCAAGCGGTCACTGCCGCGGAGAATGCCATGACAGCAGCCGGTCATCCGGGAACCGCGTGGGTGATCGGCTCCACGGTCTACGCCCACATCTCCTATCACCAGCCCACCCAGCTCCTTTCGATCATCGGTGTCTCCAGCATGGACGTCGATGTCACTGAGCAGGCAATCAACGTCGCCGGCGTCAGCTGACCGGCGAAGAGAGGATCGGCCATGTCCACAAACACCCGCCCCACCCGGGCTGAGATCGCAGAGGGTCTCGGCGCGCTGTTCGTCATCGCCATCGGCCTTGTCGGCATCCCCCTCCTGCTCGCCACCATCGTCGGTTGGCCATTGCCCCACCACCTCCCGACCGCCGGTCAGTTGCACTCGGCGGCTGGATCACAGATCCCCGACGCATTTTGGCCCAAGGCACTGGCTGTGATCGCGTGGCTGGCGTGGGGGTACTTCGTCTTCTCCCTCACAACTGCCACGATCGACGTCATCCGGTTCCGCCACCGGGGGACGTGGCGTCGAGCTGCGGGAAAGACTTCGATGGCAGCCCTGGTCACGGCCATCATCGTCCTCACGTCCATCCGGGGGTCGACTGCGGCCCACCGCGTCGGCCCGATGCCAGCCGTCACGGCGGTGGTCGATGTTTCCCCCGCGCCTGCCGCCATCCTGTCGGCCTCCCAGCCCGCAGTCCTCACCTACACCGTCGCCCCCGGGGACAGCCTGTGGGACATCGCGGTAACCCACTACGGCAACGGTGAGCAGTGGCACACCATCTATGCCGCCAACGTCGGGGCCCTACAGCCCGACGGGCGGGCATTGGATGCCACCAACTGGATCTATCCCGGATGGAAGCTCACCATCCCGGATGTTCCGACAGCGACTACGGCGCCGGTAGTGGAGCTGACCGATACTGCGGTCCCCTCCACCACCGAAGTCATCGCCCACACCGTCGTCGCCCACACCGTCGTCGCCGGGGACAACCTGTGGGACATCGCCGCCACCTACTACGGCAACGGCGGCCAATGGCACACCATCTATGACGCCAACGTCGGTGTCGACCAACCCGGTGGTGCGGCGTTGTCGGACCCGTCCCTCATCGACCCCGGCTGGACGCTCACTATCCCAGAAGCCGCCTCGTCGGCCCCAGCGGCTGCTGTGCCATCAACCCAAGCTCCGGCCCCCTCGACGCCCGCTCCCCCACCACCGACAACGGAGATTCCCACGCCTCCGGTCGCCGCGAGCCCAGCCTCGGTTCCGTTGCCCGCACCACACTCAGCGCCTCACTCTGTGTCACAGCTCGCACCTGAGCACCAGCCGCGAGTGGGTAGCCAATACGGCCACCCGACCGTCCCATCCCCCCTCCCTACGGTCACCCCCGCCCTTGCCAGCACTGCCCCTGTCGCTTCGCCCCACCAGCGCGAGCGGGTCCCCGCCGAACCCGCGACCTCGCATGCGCCACGACACCTTGCAGAGCACAGAGGTGATCCCGAACTACCCGCCATAGCGATCGGCGGTCTCGGCGTGCTCGCGGCGGCGGTGATCGCCCGCTCGCTGCAACGCCGTCGCCGGATTGCCCGTGTCACGCTCCGTCCTGGGGAGATGATCGCTGCCTCTTCGGCTCCGATCCGCGACCTCGAGTCGGCCCTGGCCGCCCTCGTCGAAACCCCGGCCGTCGATTGGCTGGACCTCGCCATGCGCCACCTGACCCAGGTATCCGACGGCCACTCAGGGGCGGTGCCACCGATCCGCCTGGTTCGAGTCGGCAATGATGGCGTGGACCTGATCCTGGCCGAAGCGGCCGGGGTCGCCCCCGGCGCCTTCGAGGTCGCAGAGGACGGATGGGCCTGGACCCTGCCCAATACCACCGACCTCGCCGCTCTTGCCGACGCCAGCAAGTCCGCCGCTTGGTTCGCTGCGCTGGTGCCCGTAGGCGAGGACGAGGACGGCCAGACCTATCTCGCCCCGATCGAGCCCGGTACCGTTCTCCCGGTCACCGGTCCCGGTGCCGAAGAGGTACTCGCCGCCATGGCTACGACCGCCAACAGCTGGTCGTGGACCGAACATGTCACGGTGACGAGTGATCCGACCAAAGCCGCAGCCGCGGCCCAGGTGGACCCTTTGGACCCGAGCATGCAGCGGGACCGCGTGCTCTACATCGGGTCACCGACTGGCCTTGCCCCCGAGGTTCTCTCCTCCATCGGCATTCTCACCATCGACGACGTGGCGGGGAGCGACCTCTCGGTGCTCTGTCTCGGGGATGCCACTGTCGAGATCACACCGACACAACTGTGCTTCCGGGCGTGTCGACTGACCCCAGAGGCACACGCAGGAATCGCAGAGGCGCTGTGCACTGCAGAGACACCCCCGAGCGCAGTGGTCCCCGAACACCAGATGGTGCTCGGGGGAACCGTAGACCGCGACACCGAAGCCGAACCTGAACGACTCGTCACTAGGACCCTCGCCGGGGTGGTGGAACCCGAACTCGAAGTGCGGTTGCTGACTAACGCGGCCACGATCACCGGCGCCAGCGAGAGGGCCACCAACCGAAATGGCCGACGCTTCGAGCTGGTCGCCCTGCTTGCGCTGAGCGGCGGCCTCACCAAAGAGGATGCCCGGTCTGCAATCTACGGTTCAGGATCCAGCACCGGGAATATCACGAACATTGCCTACAAGGCCCGCAAGATGCTCGGTTCCGACTCCGATGGGCAGCCCTTCCTGCCAGAGGCAAGCTCGAGGGGAGTCCTACGACTCTCCCCTCGGGTCACGACCGACCTGGCTCGCCTTGTCGACGCGGTGAACGCGGCCGCCGGTGCCAAGGCCTCTGAGGCAATGGCCCTTTATGCCTCCGTCCTCGACCTCATCGAAGTGACCCCGGCAGCGGCTGTCAATCACCCCTGGAACTGGTGGGTGCACTACGCCGCGCTCGCCGAGAGAGCCGCGCTCGCCGCGGCGTGCGACCTTGCTCGCCTGACCATCGAGACGAAGGGCGACATCGATAGCGCCCGCCGCGGCATCCACCAGGCTCGGGCCCTCGCACCCTACGCCGAAGAGCTTTATCGAGCAGCCATCGAGTTGGCCGGAGCTGCCGGCAATGTGAACTGGGCGCAACGGGAGTGGGACGAACTGCACAGGATGCTGGACGAACTCTCCCCCGGCATGAGCCCAAGTCCCGAGACGCAAGCCGTCTACCAGGCAGTCATGCAACCCGGGCTGGGAGCCGACAACCGCTCCCACACCACCAACGGTGCCTTTGCCACCGTTGGATCCGAAGCCACGGATTAATCGCCGTCACGGCGTGGGGGAGGTCCCTGGGAGGAAATCAGTTCGCGCATAGATTCTGAGCCTCAGCCGTTCCCCAGTTCGGCGGGTGAACGAGTTGGACGAGGCACGTACCGGATTCAACGGCATTCCGGCCAAGCTCCCCGCCAACGTGCTCGACCCCACCTCTATACGAGCCAAGCCCCGCCTGGCGAGGGTCGGGGCAGCCAGCAGGAGCCTGACATCGAACCGCTCTCGCAGATCATCGACGAGTTGAACGAGCGTTTCGGGGTGAATCTTGACCAGCGTGACCAGTTGCTCTTCGATCAGTTTGAGGAAACCTGGCTGGCCGATCCCGAGATGGCAGCCCAGGCCAAGAACAACACCATCGAGAACTTCCGACTGGTGTTCGACCGGATGTTCATGGGAACCGTAGTCGGTCGGATGGATGACAACGAGGCCATCCGCCGCTGGTGGTATTCCATGGGCCAACCGCGCTTCCCCGATGCCACGACGCTTCTCATCACCGCCCACGCCGGAGGATCCAACGGTCACCGGGTGAAGCTGTGGAAGGTCGAGCTGGCCAAGTTGGTCGCAGAGACTGGGCTTGCCATCACCGTCCGCCACTACCCGCCGGGGACCTCCGGTGCCGAAGCACCCGAACGTGACGGCAGGGATCAGCCCCTCAGCTGCTGGTCACAGGCCGCCACACCCCATAAGACACCAGTCACCTAGGTATCGATTTGAGTCTATACTTTGGTAATGGTGCTGCCTCGTCACCCGCAGGTGGCCAGGTGGCTCCAGGATCTGGACGACGAGACACGAGGAGAAGTGGACGAAGCGCTCGACTACCTGCAACAGCACGGGCGGGCAGCCGCAATGCCCGATGTGCGCCATCGCATCCAGACCTCTCGGCACTTCCCGGACATGAGCGAGGTCAGGGTAAGCATCGATGACGACCACGTGTACCGGGTGCTCGTCGGATTCGGTCCCGACGATGTCCCCGCCCTGCTGCTGGCCGGCAACAAGGCTGGTATCGGGAACCGCTGGTACGACGAGAACGTGCCGGTCGCCGACGAGCGCTTTGACACCTACCTGACTGCGCTAGCGCGCTCTAACGCCACTACCGAGGAACCCTGATGAGCGATCTCCCCGAAGAATGGGACAGCTACGACCCCAATAACAATGAGCGCAGCGACCAGCCCGCTTACCAGGCGGCAAGAGCGGCTGCGGATAGGCGGGCCCAGCGACGACGCGCCGCTTACGGAGAGGCTCTGTCTGCGCTGCGGCGCGCCCGTTCCCTCACCCAGGTCGCCGTTGCCGAACAGCTCGGCGTCGCCCAAGGAGAGGTCTCGCGTATCGAGCACCAAGCCGACCTTCTGCTCTCCACTCTGGCCCGCTACATCGACGGGATGGACGGCACGCTCTCATTGTTGGTGCGCTTCGGCGACAGCGAGATCATCGAGCTGAGCCTGTTACTCGACGACCTCGCCGACAAACACCTGTTGCCGGCCGTCGTGCCCGACCCAATGACCGTCATCCGCCTCGCCGGCTACATCGGCCGCTACGACTACCAGGAGGAAAAGTTCCATGCCACTCCTGCCGCCTGAATTGACCCGACCCTTCCAGAATCAACAAGAACAAGCCGCTGCCCGCCACCGCCTCGCCCAACGGGATCGCACTCTCAAGACCATCGAGATGCTGGTCAGCAAGCCAGCGGGCGACTGGACGAAGTCCGAACGCGTAGCCTTCCCTGACATCACCAACGGAGTAATCGACCCTCCCCAGCAGCGCGTCGCCCGCTGGGCGTCCCTGTTCTCTGATGAACTGACCGAGGTTCACCAACTCATCGCCGGAGCCCGTCCACTCTCCGACCTGGAGTTGCAAGAGGCTCTCTATCTTGCTGGACGCCTCCTCGCCACGGTCTCCGGACTAAACTTCGAGCAGGTCGACGACTTCCGGCTCCCATCCGACTCTCACTAAGAACACGCCGGTGATACAGATGGACCTAGGCGTCCGGCCATGCTTGAGCTGTAACCGGCCCGGCGGTCGAAGGCCCGCGCTATACGGGGCCAACGATGCAGCCTCGGCTGCGGCTGCTAAGCCCGTCAGTGTGTCCCACCTCTATGGCGCCATTGGTCCATGGCCAGGACACCCAAGACCGAACTTCAACAAGCCACGGAGACCAACGACCAGTTCCGCAAACCCAAGACCAAGGGACGTCAGCCTCACTGGAGCGAGCTAATGCCTTTTGACTTCAAGAAGCTGGTCCGCGGTGGGGCGATCTCCAGCATCATTGACCCTGCCGCATTGTTCGACGCGCTCCCCAACAAGGCGGAAGGTTACGGGTATCTCCGAGCCGTCCAGAAGACGATCCTCGATGCTTGGTCGCCTCGGCGCAACGAGCGAGACCTGGTCATTAAGACGAACACCGGCGGAGGAAAGACCATCGCGGGGCTGTTGATCCTTCAAGCCTGCATCCACGAGGGCGTCGCTCCTGCTCTCTATCTGGCTCCAGACCCCCACCTCGCGAAGCAGGTTCTCAATGAGAGCGCGAAGCTCGGTCTGACGACGGTCGACGATCCCGAGAGCAGCAAGTTCCTAAGCGGCGAAGCGATCTGCGTCACCACCATGCAGGTACTGATCAACGGAAAGTCCCGCTTCGGACTAGTCGGCGCCGTGGGGCGCCAACCACTACCGGTGCAGACCATCGTGGTCGACGACGCCCATGCGGCGCTCGTCCTCGCGGAGGAGCGAACGTTTCTCCGCATCCCGTCAAGCCATCCTTCCCACCAGGCACTCCTCGAGATGTTCGACGAGGATCTGCGCCAGCAAGGACTCAACGCACTCCTGGACATCCGAGACGGGGATCCAACTGCGACACCGCTACGCGTTCCCTTTTGGTCTTGGTACGACAAACGCGAGCAAGTGCTGCAGATTCTTCGCCAGCATCGCTCCGATCCCGTATTCGAGTGGAGCTGGCCCCTCGTCGCTGACATGTTGCCCTGGTGCCAGGCAACGGTTGGCGCGGAGACTATCGAGATAACGCCGCTGTGTCCTCCGATCGAGAAGCTTCCGAGCTTCGCTGAAGCCGAACGTCGCATCTACCTGACCGCTACTCTCGCCGACGACAGTGTGCTCGTTACGCACTTCAACGCGGACGCTGAGAGTGTTGCTGCCTCCATCGTTCCCGAGAGTGCCGCCGATCTCGGGGACCGGCTCATTCTCGCCCCTCAAGAACTCAACCCCGCAATCAGCCACGAAGCGGTCCGAGCTACCGCCCGCGCCCTCGCCAACGAACACAACGTCGTCGTCCTCGTCCCGAGTCACAAACAGGCGAGCCTGTGGAGTTCGGAGGCCGATGCCACCGTTAGCACCTCAGCGGACATCACCGCCGTTATCGAGCGCCTCAAGACAAGCCACGTTGGGGTCGTAGTCATTGTAAATCGCTACGACGGCATCGATCTGCCCGATGCCGCGTGCCGTGTCCTCATCATCGACGGCCTGCCCCAGGCGTACAGCCTCACGGAACGACGGGAAGCCGTTGCCCTCCGGGACAGCGAGGCCATGGTCACCCGCCAACTACAGCGCCTGGAACAGGGAATGGGGCGAGGCGTTCGGAGCAGAGATGACCGCTGCGCCGTCATCCTGCTCGGAGCACGCCTTACCCAACTCGTGTCACGTGCCGACATCTCTGGCCGCCTCTCGCCGGCAACCAAAGCCCAGCTGAACCTTTCCCGTCGCGTCGCCCGTGATCTCGAAGGTGCAGATATGCGCGACCTCGAAGGCGTCGTCAGACAGATTGTCGACGGGGACTCCGGGTTTCGCGAGATCTCCCGCGAGGCCCTTGTCGGTGTCACGTACGGGCCGGCCCTACTGTCCCCAACCGCAGTCCATTTGAGACAGGCTTACGACGCCGCTATCGGTGGTCGATTGGAGGAATCCTGCGATCACGCCCACCAAGCCGTCCAGGCCGCGCTGGAAGCAGGCGACGAGCGCTTGGCGGGATGGCTTGGCGAAACCCTCTCTACCTACCTGCACCCGGTCGACGCCCTGCGAGCTCAACAAGCACTTGCATCCGCAACTAAATGCAATCCCGCTGTCCTTCGACCACGAAGTGGACTCTCCTATCGACGAGTCAATGCCGCAGACGCCCAATCGAGGCTCGCCTGCTCAAACCTCCAACAACGCTTTCCCGACGGAGCCCAACTGCGTCTTGGCATCGAAGTAGTGCTCACCGACCTTGCCTGGGACAACGAACGGACTGACACCACTGAAGACGCTCTGGCCGACCTCGCTAGCCTCCTCGGGCTCGTAAGCCAACGCCCCGAGAGAGACTTCGGTCGGGGCAGTGACGTCCTCTGGGCTCTCAGTGAGGGAAAGTACGCGGTGATCGAAGCCAAGAGCGGTGCGACGGGCGCTATGATCTGGAAGAAGGACATCAACCAGCTGGCCGGTTCTGTGAACTGGTGCAAAGGTGAGTACGGCAGCGAGACGACCGTCATCCCTCTGATGATGCACCCGGTGAATATCGTCGAACGCTCCGGGACTCCGCCGCCCGGTACTCGCATACTCAATGGCGAGAAGCTAGAGGCGCTCAAGACCGCCGTCCTCGCGTACGCCACGGCCGTCGCCCACAAGAACGCCTACCTCAGCGAAGGAAAGATCGCCGAGCAACTCAGTCAACACAAACTGCTCGCCGGAGACGTCATCAACACGTACAGCGTCGCTGCCAGACGAGAAACTTGAGAGCCGATCGGCACAGGCGCTCAGAAAGTGCCCATGACACGCATACCGATCGGACGGCTCAGCATAGTCGCCTCGGAAATCGTCCTCGCCGTGGTCACTGGATGGCCACTAGATCCCGCGACTGGACGGTTCACGCGAGAGCCGTTCCCGAAGACTCCGGCGTGAATCGAATCTTCAACCTTGTGCCCCGCTTCGCTGCAGCCATGGCCACCTACACCGATCTTCCAGACTCAATGAAGGCCCAGTGACCGAACTCCTCGAGCCGTTAGCCAAACAACAATGACCGTCGCCCTACTCGGTGCGTTTGGTCGCGTGCGGGTGGCCGCGGAGCAGTACATGGACGAGCGGGACCGAGCGGGCCTGGGCTGGGTCGAGGAATCGGTAACCGACATCGCAGTTCATAAGGGGCTTCCCGAGGTCCGGGTTGTCCAGTTCAACCGGCAGCAGGAAGGCGGCGGCGTCGGCGCCGACTACTTATGGTGGTGGCTCGACCAGACCAGCGGTGAGTGCTTCGGCATGTTGGTCCAGGCCAAGCGCCTTAATCGGGCCGCCAATAGGTGGACCGTCGACATCGGTCACCGAGACGGCAAGCAACTCGGCGATCTAAGCAGAACCGCCAGCCAGTTCGAGGTGCCGGCAATGTTCGCCGTCTACACCGGGGGCCAGCTCTTCCGCCGCGACCTCCCATGTATCCACGACAAGGACCCCGACTGCCTCAGCTGTCGGCGCATGGCCATCTCCATCATCAGCGCCTACCAACTTTGGACCAATTGGGAGTCACCCGCCGACACAGCAACGATGGTGCTGAATGACTCCATCCCGCTGGAAAGCCTTGTCGACCCCGCCCTTGGCGCCGGAACCGTCTGGGACGTGAACCTCCCGGCGATCACTTCGGCAGAACTCCGCAGCTTCCTCCTGCACGACCAGCAGGGCCCTCGCGAAATCGCCAAACGCATCTTCGAGGCCGTCGCTAGACAACGGGCCATGTCATTCTCTGCGGCGATCGCCGAGACCATAACGATCGCCAGCGCTCCGATCTTCCCGGTGGTACCCCGAGACACCGGCCACTACCCCAACTCGTACTTTGAACACTTTCTCCGAGGTCTCCGCACGAGCCCTCCTCCCTATGTTCGTGACATCCAGGAGAACCGACCGATGCCTCCCGCGGTCGCCAGCCGCGTGGCAGGTGTCATCCTGATAAACATCTGAATCGTGCGGGCCCGGGTCACCGGCCCGGGTGGTGGCGTGGCGGGCGTGCGCGTAGACCAGCCCGGACGTCTCGGTCGGAACCGCTCCTCGACCTCGGCGCCCACCGCGCTCTTTCGTCAGGTCGTCCAGATAGGAGTGGGTGGCGTCCCGCTCGGCGTCCATGATGGCGTGCATGTCCTCAGGCGTACCCAGCACCCCCAGTTCGGCGACGGACTTGTGGGCGGCGACGACCAGCTCCATGCCCGGCCGCTTGGCCGACACCAGGCGCTCGCCGGTCACGGGGTCGGTGGCCCCGCCCGGTCCGTAGGGGGCGGACCGGCTACTGCCTGGTCGGTTCCGACGGTGGCATCTTCGCCTTCGGTGGTGCCCCCTTCTACGGCCCGACCGGCTCCATCCACCTCAATCAGCCCATCGTGGGCATGGCGGTGACGCCTGACCACAAGGGCTACTGGTTCGTGGCCAGCGACGGCGGCATCTTCGCCTACGGCTACGCCGGGTTCTTCGGCTCGACCGGTGGTCAGCCGCTGCCTGGTGCCATCGTGGGCATGGCTGCTACGCCGGACGGCAAGGGTTACTGGCTGGTGGGGTCCGACGGTTCGGTCTACGCCTTCGGTGATGCCGGGAACTTCGGTTCGATGGGTGGCGCTCCCCTGAACAAGCCCATCGTGGGCTTGGCCACCGACCCGGTTGGTGGGTACTACGAGGTGGCAAGTGACGGCGGCATCTTCGCCTTCGGTGGTGCTGCCTTCCACGGTTCCACGGGGTCCCTGAGCCTGAACAAGCGGCTCTTGGGCATCACGGTCACCGATGCCGGTGGCTACCAGATAGTCGCCAGTGATGGTGGTCTGTTCAGCTTCGGTGATGCCTCCTTCGACGGCTCGATGGGTAGTTCGCCGCTCAACCGGCCGATCGTCGGGATGGCGTAGATCGGAGATCCAGAGTTCGACCAGACGATTAGCGCGACTGTCGCAGGACCAACGGAGCCACTATCCGCCCGCATTTAGCAACACGCCAACAATTGTCGAACAGGCCAAATCGGGAGGTACGAGCAAACTCGAAAGCTGCTCCGCCTGCATTTTTGCCCTCGAATCGCGGGCCAGTGCAATCGCTGCATCACATATGGCCTCTGCAGATTCGTTCTCCATCTGCTGTCCTCCACCCGCTTTGGCTAGGACACTTGCATTGAATGGCTGGTCGAAAGCGCGAGGTACAACTACCGCAGGTACTCCTGCTTGCAAGACTCCGTACATGGTGCCGATCCCGCCATGGTGAATTACAACATCGGCGAGCGGACTGATCTTGGACATCTGCAGATAGCCGAAGACGCGAACGTTGGGACCTTGGATCTCCGTCCTGATGTCCTCGGGTACGCCGACGAGCAGCGCTCTGGCGTCGATGCGGTTGACGTAGTCAGAGACCTCTTTCCAGAAAAGTGGCTCACGAAGTCCGATGAACGATCCGAGACAGACGATGAGTGTCGGATCCTGCGATTCAGAAAGAAATCGTTGCGCTTCAGCGGTCTGCTCATCAGTACTTCCCAGAACTCGATCCCAATAGGGAAAGCCGACGCACTTCGCACCAGCCGGTGGTTGATCAACCAGGACAGGATCATGGGTAAGGAGCAGCGGCGTGCCGGTTGACCCCCACGAAACGGCTGGAATCGAAGTAGAGGGATAGCCGATACGGTCCTCGAATGCCTCGAGCCAGCGAGCGAGCGGTAGAGCAAACCGCCAGTCCCTCTCACGAGCGGTCCGGTCGAGCAAGTTGAGAAGATCGGGATAAAGATGAAGCGCTACGTGCGGGATGTCCAGTTCGGCTGCGACTAAGGCGCCCCATAGTCCCAGCGGGGAGGTCACAATCAGATCGGGAGCAATATCGCGGATCTGATCCCGAATTGCGATGTAGTTGTCATCCAAGAATGGGAGCACATACCGACAGAAGAGTCTCCTTCGAGAATCTAGACCCTGGAATCGGGTTGAAAAAAGGTCCGAATCCTCTAGCACTCTCTTTTCGGATGAGGTTCCGACTACATTGGATCTGAACCCGGCGGACCGTGGGTAGAGGCTGAGCCAACGGTCCGTGAGAAACTGCGGATCGGCGCCTTCCCCACGCAGACTTTCAGCCACAGCCATATACGGAAGAATGTCTCCAGCGGAGCCATATACGCAGAAGAGCGTCTTCATTGTTCTTCCGATCGACCGGAGCAAGAGCTGGCCGCACGACCCCGTGCGGTGATCAAGGAATGACGTCTGTTTTCGACATCACCCGTGCTGACTCGTAGTACGAGTAAGCATCGCCCAATGTAAAGATCATCGGTATCCCGGAAGGCGGAACACTGAGTCCAGCCAGCTCCTCTGTGAAGAGGATAAGTTCAAACGCCTGCAGAGAATCGAGACCAACTGTTTCGTAGAGGTCGTCTGAGCGATCAAACGATCCAGTTCGCTCAAGGTGCAGTGCCTTGAAGAGCCGGGCTACGTATTCATCGAAGGTCATAGTCTCGCGTCTCCCCTTGAAGCAACAGGCTGCGAAGTCGGCTCCGAAACCATAGCCGTTACTCAATACCCGTGGAACCCGCGCGAAGCTCCAAGCTGTGATCGTCAAACGACTCTTGGGCCACCCGACGACGGATTTTCCCACTTGCCGTCATCGGTAGCGACCCCTTTGGCACAATGCCGATCGCTCGCGGTGACGTCCCCGTACGCGACACCACACAATGACGTATCTCGGATACCAGTGCTCCGTAGTCACCCCCGGAATCGTCCACCGCCTCCGCCAGAACGGTGAGACCGGCAGTAGCCGAGGTCAATGCGATCACTCGGCCGGGCCGGACCCCGGCAAGAAGCCCCACATGTCGTTCGATGTCCAAAGCGAAGACCTTTATGCCTCCGACAAAGAGGACATCGTCTTGCCTGCCAACGACGAAGAGCTGCCCGTCCTTCGTGAATCCAAGGTCTGAGGTGTGAAACCAACCGTCCCCATCGATGGCAATCGAGCCATCCGAATACGCATCCAGTACGGATGATCCTCGAATGCTGATCCGCCCCACCTCTCCTGGTGGGCCGTCGATCTCGAAGGCCATGCCCTCGAGCGGAGTACCAGCGCTCACAAAGGAGAGGCCGCCGGCTTCCTCCTGGACCTTATGCGCGGCCAAGCGGTCCCTGTTCAGATCGATACTGCTCCATGGCTCCTTCGGCCGAGTCATGGTTACGGCGAGGGTTGCCTCGGCGAGCCCGTAAGCAGGGCAGTGGCTCGTGTCCAAGTAACCCGCCTGATGAAACGCGTCACTGAACCGATCAAGTGTTTCTGCATTGATCGGCTCAGCGCCGGTGATGCACACCCTCAGCGCGCTCAGATCAAGACCGACAGGCGGCTTGCGCCGGAGCGCCATCTCGAATCCAAAATTGGGAACCGCGGTAATCGTGGAACGGAATTCCGAACAAGCCGCCAGCCAACACCCCGGGTCTCGCAAGAACTGTTCAGGGGTCAGAATTACCACGTCGCCACCTTGGGTGCGATGGCTGCATCCAGAAATTGCAGATAAAAGCATGCCAATCAATCCCATGTCGTGAGAAAGCGGAAGCCAAGAGCAGGTTCCATCACCGGGCTCAAGTTCGAGACTCGTCAGAATCGAGTCAACGTTCGCGGAGATCCTGTCTTGGCCAAGAACTACTCCGCGAGGATCTGCCGTACTACCGGAAGTGAATTGGATCAGTTGGAAGGAGGCAGGGTTGGTTGGACCTCTCCCCCGTGCGTTCAATACCTGCCCGAAGGATGAGTATGAAATCCCCGGAAGCTCTGGAAGGAGCGGAAGATAGGCGTCGTCAACGACTAACCGGGAAGCACCTCGCTGCCGACAGGCCTCTGCGACGAAGCTTGCGTACCAGTCGAAATCCGCACCTCGTGGTGGTGCCGGAATGGAGCTGAGTTCAGCGCCGCACTGAATGACTCCGAGTAGAAACGCCACACATGAAGAGGTGTTGGAGAGCACCGCAGCGAGGGGCTCTTTCGGACCACCGATCCACCTCGAGACGGACTCCCCGAACTTCCAAAGGTCGCTTAGGGTTGGCGTGATCCCTTCGTCCAAGAAGTGGAGGCGCACCTCATGCTGAGTTGGGGCTAGTAACGCAGCGAGCGTCATCGATCCTCCAGTTGGCCGTTGGGGTGCGTGGGACCCATTGTGCATCGAACTGAGGCAAGTGAGCCGTGAGCATCCGGTCGCCCCCGACGCTGGCAAGGTACGGGTGAAGACACAGACAAGTGCGTTAGCGCCGTGTTACTCGGCGACCCTGGATGTATAGCGCATCGAGATTGCGCGCGAGGAGCGCTCTGACGGCATCATCTGGAGTTTCCACGATCGGCTCACCCGGGCCATTCAACGACGTATTCAGTACCACGGGGACACCCGTTCGCGCCTTGAACGCCTGGAGGAGATGGTAGAAGTCTCCGCACGAAGCGTCAACCGTCTGAATTCGAGCAGAACCGTCGGCATGAGTCACGGCGGGCAAGGAATCAGTCACCACACGGGCGTTGAACAGCATGTATGGAGACGGCTCAGGAACGCTGTCGAACCAGTCTGCGGCATCAGCAGCGAGCACGGCAGGGGCGAATGGTCGCCATGTCTCACGATCCTTGACGGCATTGACCCGATCGCTGTTCTCAGGTCTTCGGGGATCCGCCAAAATCGATCGATGGCCAAGTGCCCTCGGGCCGCACTCGCTTCGTCCCTCGAACCAACCAATGATGCGGTTGTTGCTGAGATCATTGGCCGCCTCTTCGACTGGATCGACGGGGCTGTCGATAGACAGCTCATCGTGGACCTGAGAAAGCGCACGTTCCAAGTCAGCTTCGGAGTATCGCGGACCAAGGTAGGGCGTTGAGATGGTGCGCACACGCGGATGACCCAGAATACTGTGAAAAGCGACAAGCGCAGCACCGACCGCGATCCCACTATCGTCGCAGTCAGGATCGATGTATAAACCCGCAAACAATCCGGAGTTCCATATGTCTGAGTTCGAAGGGCAGTTCAACGCCGTTCCGCCGCTAAGGCACAAGTTCTTGACCTCAATCTCGGCATTCTCAAGTTGAGAGACAAGTGCTTGAGTTGCGGCCAGACGAGTTTCTTCGAGCAGACGCTGGGTACTCGCAGCAATATCAGCGTTGATCGGTGATGTGGCGCGAGTTGGATCAGCAAAATCCTGCATTGCGTACCCACGCCGAGAGGCTTCAGTCTTGCAATGGAACAACCAGTTCTTCGATACGTCACGGTACTTGCCTTGAAAATCAAAATAGTTCCCCACGAAGCTGGAGTCATAAAAGGTGGGCTGCCCGTGGCCAGCCAAACCCATCAGTTTGCCGGACCCTCCCCCCACGCCGAGGCCGATTGAATTCGCAGTATGTTCGTACATGTAACCCGCACCCAGGTGGTGTGGCCATAACGGATAGATCGCCTCGTCATGTCCCAGGTAAAACATCCCACTGTGATACCCGGGCTGCATCCCAAATCCGTCGTGAGTCATGATTGCCGCTGACGCGAAACCAGAGCCATAGAACGCGTTAGCGGCGTGGGCGAGATGATGGTTGATCGCGTACCCCGGAATATTCCTTCCGTCTATCGATACATTGATCGGAATGTGAAAGCCGTACCTCAGGTGATCGGAAACTACCGGGGTTACGCTTGCCAGGTCGCGAAGTCCAAGGGGAGCATTCCAATCTTGGCAATCCGAAAACGCGTCGATCCAAGGGGTAGGCTCAAAGTAACTTCGAGGATATTGAGTGCACTCGGGGAAGACCTTGCGGTAGGTTTGTCCTAGGTAGGTCTTCGATAGTCGAGAGTCGTAGACGAGATCGAGGAGCATACTAGAGCTTCTTGATGAAATGGCATTGTGGTCTTTGCCTTCGAGTTCCTCGTGAAGGCTCATCGGGCGTGACAGGGAATCTGTGAACGTGTACTCAATTTTAAGGCGTGCCGGGTCGTCGACCAGAAGCTCTACGCATTGAGTCGAGGAGATTGCCACGCAGGCGACGGACCCGAGATCGACCCCTGCTTCGTGAAGCGCCATCTCGATCGACCGCATGTCTAAGCCGAGTGCGTGCTTGATTCGAGTTGTGCGTTCTCGAAGCACGTACGATTTCACCATGCCGCCCGACAGGACCATGGCGGCCGCGTCGTGACCAAAGTGCAACCCTAGAATGTTCATGGTCTACAGAAGAGAAGGTATCGGCAGGCGATTGGGACTTCAGCTTGAGGAGCCCGCACCGCGACGCCCACGCATCGATATCGAGCGATCATTTGGCGATCGACGATTTCGCCAGCCATTTCTAATTTGAAGTCACGATTGGCGAGTCGAACCGAATCAGTGACTTGCGGCCGAATGGACATGCCCAGGGACGCTACTTGCTCAGGGGCGTGCAGATATCCAAAATGGCAGCGCAATCGGGCGGGCAGTGCGCCGCTTCTCCGAACGGACGGGGCGTGCGACCTCTTCGGTGGTGGCATTTGTGGATCTGACCCCGTCTGTTGGCTGAAGCTAGTGAATCGCTACAAGCCACTTGTGTGGCATCGCCGAGTGAGCCGCCGCTCAGCCCCAAGGAATTCCTTGTCAAGGAAGGCGCATCATGCAGGGTGGCTGCCAACGTGGCCTCGGCCAGTCCGTAGGCTGGACAGTGCGCAGTGTCCGAAAATCCGATAGAAGCGTAAGCATGGGAGAACCTCTGCAGGGTGGTGCGCCGCGTGTACTGGTTCTGCACCTGTAATGCAGATACGCAGACACACCTCGGCCACATGTCCATGGCCTGTACATGGACATGTGGCCGTTCCACGATTGGCTCGTACCCGCTCCCACGCCGCCCACAGGAGTCATCCCTGTAGATCCGGCAAAACGGGGGCGTGGAAACGCCGACCCTCTGACCGCTTGGCCACGACCCATAGCGGGTTCTGGAGCCGTCGAACTTTCACCTGGCATGGTGATCCCTCAAACTCCCCTGGGGGGAGTTGGGCCGGGCGGTCCCGGCCTGCCCTTACTCGTTCCTTCAGTACTGTCGACCGCTGGAATGAACCCGGCGGAAGGAACTACACCGACTTCGGTCACGCCGGGAACTCAGCTACGGGGTGAGGTTAGCAAAGGGATAGAACAGGCCCGTGTGCGTTGTCACTGAACCCCGCGATCTGCGATCACAGAACGCGGGTTTCAGAGATCGCACACACCCGAGCACGGACCTGGTAGAAAGGAAAGGTGGCGCGACGAGCGGGAATTGTTATCGTCCTTACTTTAAGTGCCGTCACAGTGTCGGCTTGTGGCGGCAATGTGGCCGTAAGCCGCTCTTCTACGTCGACGGCCATCACGAACCCCCCATCGAAGAAGCCACCTACCCAGGGCAGCGGACCAACTGCCACTGGCCCCATGTGCAGGGATGGTCAGATAACTGTGACGGCGCTGGACGCTGGCGCGGGTACTGGCACCGTGTACCAGGTATTTGGGTTCGTCAACACGAGCACAGCAGCCTGCACGTTGATGGGTTACCCAGGAGTCGCTGCACTCAATGCCCAGGGCCTCCAGGTCGCTCAAGCCCAGCGTAAGCTCACTGGAGTTGGCGGCGTTCAGAACGGCAGTTCTACCCCTCCTAGTGTTACGCTTAACCCAGGGCAGATTGCTTCGGCAATGATATCTGGGAACTCACATCCAACTGGAGCCGCAACATCATGCCCTTTCTATGCGCCCTCATTCTTAATAACACCGCCAAACGTCACACAACCGATCAAGGTGGCCGCAGGATCCATGTGGCAGGCCATCGGCTTTCCCGGATGTTCCGGTCTTACGGTATATCCCGTGGTTCCGGGTATGACCGGATCGCTTTCCTAAGAGTTTGAGCGGCGACATCATGCCGCTCCCACCACGGCCAGTTTCAAAGTCCGGCACAGATGCCGAGTAGGTCGAGCGTGAGATCTGGGTGACGGGCGAGTTGGCGGGTCGCCGCTGCGATGTTGACAGATCGGTTGGTCGCGTGACGGATGATACCGATAGCGAGGTTCCGCAGGGTCGCCATGACCCGTGGAGCGTTCCGGTTCCGACCTGGGATCTGTCCTTATCAAAGGTGACGTCGCGGACCCAATGCAGGCTCTCGACTGACCAGTGGCCTCTGGTCAGTCGGAACAGGTGCTCGATACTCGGGTCGTCTGCAGTGAGGTCGGTGACGTAGAAGCGGGTCTCGATGCTGATGCGGACGTCGTCGAGGGTGGAGGATTCACGCTCGACGATGACGAAGCGGCTCGCATGGGGGAAGCTGGCTGAGGTTGGGACCGGTGCGCTCCACACCCGATGGCGGTCGATGCGGCCGTGGCCGCGTACACAGCTCACGTGTTCCGGGTGGTCGAAGTCGATCGCGTTGAATGCCTTGACCGCCGCGTCGAAGAGCCGCGGCTGGTTCTCTTTTAATGCCGCACAGCGGATAATGCCGCATCAAAGCGAAGTGTGCTGGCGTCAGGCAGCAGATCGAGCGTAGCCATTCGGCATAATTCTGCCTGCTGATGGATCCTTCCTCTCTG
>PKXA01000133.1 GCA_003133325.1 Acidimicrobiaceae bacterium
CAGGTCATGCTGACAGAAAGGGCAACGAGGTCATCATCCTTGGTGAAGTTGAAGTAGCCACCGAACTCGGGGGCAGGTTCCTGAGCCTCCCAGCCGAAGACCTGGCCGTAGAAGGACCGGGCGTCATCTATGTCCGAGGTCATGAGGTCGACCCAGCAGGGCGCTCCGATGGGTGCATTGTCACGAGTGGTCATCGGTTCTCCTGTCGTTGAGTTGCGGCCATTCCATCACAGCAGTGCGGTCTTCGCCCGGACGCACGCAGAGCGCATCGACCTCTGATTCGGTACCTCGGGCCGACGTGGGACTCAAGTCCAGCGGGTTCCGGTACGTGGCTCGAGGTCGGGGTTGGTTGACCGGGTCCCGGGCCGGCGGTTCGAGATGGCCGGCCATTGGTACGCTCGTGCGCACATTCCGTCCCGTCGATTCGTAGAGAGAGCACTCCATGCTGTGCGTCAATAACTATGAGCAGGAATATGTTGACGACTGTCGTTCAAAGATCGCTGCACAGGTTTCTGAGACGAGATCAGGTTGAGCGAAGCAGATTTCTCGCTTCTGGCCGAGGCCTACTTTGCAGACGTCGAGAGCAAGTTCCTGTAGACGGAGACCAGGCCACTTGAGTGAAGGGGCCTGTCGGAAACTTCGTAGAGATGCTGTGAACTGAAGATCCAGCGCTGAAGCCAGATCCATTTATCAGGGGCGGCGTTCCTCAGGTCGCATGCAGCGACGCCACCAGCTCGTCTGGGCGGCTGTACGAGTCGGTCATCCCGGCTTCCATGCCCGAGGCTACGTGTTGATCTCGAGTATCGAGGGAGTCGTGAAGTGTGGTGGCGACTCTACGGTGTGCCACCGTCGACTGCTTCCAACCTCAGCGTGTCGACGGCCTGATGATCAGGTGCATCTTCATAGACAGGTGTGCACGCAAGGCGGTGCCTTGACCAAGTGGCGCACCGTGATGATGGGTTCATCCGGAGGCGTCGCGACCTCCAGCGGTGTCATGGTCATTGTGCCTTCCCTTCATCTTGCACGTTGTCCAGATGGCTATCGAGAAGCTCGAAGTTGTGCTCCCAGAACCGACGGTTCGAACAGATCCGTTCCGTCTCGATCAGTAAAGGCCAAACCCGTAATGTGATTCACCGATCCAAGGCGTTCATCGATCGGAGGAACCGCCGCCGCACGGTATCGTGAACCCGATGGAGACCCGGACGAGCCCCGGCACGACGATGGCAGATGAACGTCCGCATGTGCTGACGCTGTGCACCGGCAATGCGGCCCGGTCGGTGATGGCCGGCGCCATGCTCACGTCAGCCCCTGTCCACATGGTCACGGCCGGCACCCACGTGGTCGAAGGCCAGCCCATGAGCCGTCGTACCCGTGATGCTCTCGGGTCGTTGGAGATGAGCGCCGACGGTCACCGGAGCCATCAGCTGACCGACGGGGATGTGGAGAATGCCGACCTGATCATCGCCATGGCTAGTGAGCACGTGAACTACATCCGCCGCCGCCATCCTGAGGCCGCCGACAGGACGGCGTCGATCATACGGCTGTGCCGGGACCTGGAGGACGGTCCGGAGCCACTGCGGGACCGGGTGTCCCGTCTGGCCCTTGCCGAAGTGCTCATCGAGTCCTGGGAAGACGTCGAAGACCCGGCCGGTGGCGAGGACCACGTCTATGTGGCTTGCGCCCACGAGTTGGCCGGTTTGTGCGTGGGACTACTTCCCCGGTTGCGCTGAACCGTGGTCGTTCGGCGGGCGGTGGTCGTTCGGCGGGCGGTGGTCGTCCACCCGCCAGTTCGCAATCAACCTGGGGCCGACCGGGCCAGTTCGGGGTGGCGCAAAGAGATGTCGGCACAGGCTTCGCAGATGTCGTCGGGGATTGCCCCGAACTTCATCAGGATGCCGAAAGCCTTGCACCCGAGACAGAGCCCGAGGGCGGACTCGAGGAAGGCGGCCACCGCCAGTGAACCGACCACTATCCAGGTAGCGGTGGATAGCCCGAACCCGAACCAGAGAATGAGTGCGGACGACGAGAAGGCGACGCCGATGGCCTGGGCGAACCGTTTGGGCGGTCCGGCGACCAAGCGGGGCTCACCGGGAAGACGAGGAGCGATCACTCGTGTGGCGAACTGACCGAGCGGACTGAGCGTCGGGCCGGTGAGGACCCGGGCCCAGAACCCGTAGGCCAGCGGGATGAGCAGCCAGGGCTGACGGAAGGCGATGGCCAGGACACAGAGGACCACCACGCCGGCAGCAACCGTCCGGGCGGCGTACTCGTTGACCGGATTGGGGAAGCTGAACACTGATCGATTGGTGGGCAACTGACTCTCCTTGAACCGGTGTGACCACGCCGGTGTGGTCACACTTGCGAAGTGGACCCACCTAGTTTACCTACTTGGTCGGCTTTAGGTCCACCCCGGAGCTGCACAGCCGGTCACCTGTCGGGGAGAGCCCCGCGGGTGAGACGTCCGGCGGGCCGGGTGCACAGGCCGTTGCCGAGCATGCGGGCGTGCGCCGCTTGACGGTGCTGGGTTATGGCCGACCTACGTTCGTGATTTGAAACGGTTGCGGTGGCGTTCGCGAGCTGAGGCGTATGCGCGCTCAAAGTCGGGGACCCGACCGGCCCACGACAGGTTGGTCTGAGCATGGGCGTGAGCGGCCAACCCCCGTCGGGCCAGCTCGCCGGGATTGTCGACCGCCTCGACCAGCGCGTCGGCCAGCGCGTCGACGTCGTCGGGGGCCACCAGCCAACCGGTGGGCCGGACTGGGTCGAGGTTGACCATCAACGGGAAGCCGCCGCTTCGGGTGGCGATCACTGGCCGCCCCACGGCCATGGCCTCGAGCGGCGCCTGGGGATACGAGTCGTTGACCGAGGGCATGACCACGGCGTCGCAGGCGGCCAGAGCTTGGGGCAGGTCGTCGTGGCCCCGCCAGCCGGCGAAGAACACGCCGTCGAGCCCGATCCGGCGGGCGGCGGTGACAGGGTGCTCGCCTTCCCACTCGCCGGGGTGGCCGCCCCACACCAGCAGCGACGCGGGGCGCCGGGAGCGGGAGCGGGCCCGGGCGAAAGCATGCAGGAGCAACGGCACCCGTTTGGCGGCGGTGAAGCGACCGACGAACATGAACACGGTGGTGGCACCATCCCAGCCGAGGAGCCGGTGGAGGTCGGTCTCTCGGTAGCTCACCGAGCCGGGCACCCCCGACTCGTCCCAACCCTGGGGATCCTCCACGAGCCACCGCCGGAAGCAGTCCCGGCGTTCCCCGGGAGCGACGCGGCGGGGGTGAAAGCGGTCGGTGTCGACACCGTTGGGCACGGCGGTGACCCGCTCCGGCGCGACGCCCAGCATCGAGATGGTCGTGGCGCGGTCGGAGGGCGAGACGACGACCAGGTGGTCAGCGGCCGCGGCCCGACGGCGGAGGCGGCCCAGCCAGAACTCGCCGTGGCGCCATTGTGACCAGCGCGTGGAGCGAAGCAGGTCGAGCTGCTGTCCGTCGAGGGCACCGGTGTCGATAGCGGCGTGGTCCACCGCGTCGGGCATAGTCGCCAGCGTGAGGTCGAGGGCACCTGCCATGGCGGCTCGCACCTCGATGGCCTCCATGAACTTGATCTCGGTGCCGTGCAGATGAGCCACCAGGGGCACGTGGGGCCAGCGGCGGGCGACGGCGTCGTGCTGGGACGTGAGGTGATGGAGGTGGAACAGGCCGGCCCGTCCGGCGCCGGCGGCGGCGAAGGGTGCCTCCCACGCCGACGAGAGGTGGTCGGCAAGTGCCGGGTCAACGGCGGCCAACACCGGATCGGGAGCGCCTTCCCGATCCTCGTACGAGGGGGACATCGGCACGGGCGCCGCCACCGCGCTGGCGCCGGTCTGGAACGCTGCTGCTGCCGCCGTGTAGTCGAGGTACTGCAGGTCGATGCCCGCGAAAAACGTGGGAGCGTGGGTATCCTGGCCCGGTGCCCCGAGGGAACCGGCCACCAGCGACACCGACCACCCCGCGTCGTCCAGGGCCGTAGCGAGGTAGCGGGTCACCTGGGCTGAGCCGCCCCGGGGGAAGAACAGGAGCCCCATGATGATCCTGCCGGTGGTCATGGAGCCCAACAGTACAGCCCGAGTCGTGTAGCGGACGGGGCCGTCCACGGCTACACAGACGGGGTGAACCACAGCCAGCGCCTCACGAAGTCCGGGCCAAGCCAGGCCGGCCGGCCACGAACTCAAGGTGGCAAGCAACGTACGGACGGCCGAGGCGGCAGCGGGCCTCGCCGGTCGAATACGCGAAGCGGACAAGGCGCGGGAAGGTGGTGATCCCGCCGAACAGGGTGGAGGTGTTGTGCAGACGACCCATCTGCCCGTAGTGGAGGCAGCTGTCAAACAAGCCTGACGGGATTTCGTGAGAGGAGGTCTGGTGGGGCGGCGTGGGTGGTCAAGGTGATCGGGATCAAACCCGATGAACCTGCCGAAGTCCGGCCCAGGCCAGGTCGGCCACCCGAATAGCCAAAAGCGAGGCCTCTTCGGTGCTACGGGCTCGGCGGCCTGCACCTCCCCCGTCTACCGAGGTGGCGGCGGGACGGTCTGCCTGCCCGTCGAGCCAGCGGCGGCTGGCGCCCTCGACCATTCCCACCACCGAATAGGCGAGCAGCAATCGATGCTCCGGATCGAGCCCGGCATCGATCAAGGGGTCGATGGCCTGGGCAATGGTGTCTTCCACCCGTCGGAGTGCTTCGCCGAGTTCGGGATCGTCAGGTGCATCGCGTTCATAGATGAGCCGGAAGGCCTGTTCGTTGTCGACCATCATCTCGAAATAGGCGGCCATCCCCACTTCGACCTGCTGGCGGGGCCCCTCGGCGCCGGCCGTAGCGGAGCCGATCCGATTCGCAAGTGCATGGGAAAACACGTCCATCAACTCGAGATAGAGCGCCCGTTTGGAATCGAAGTGCTGGTAGACGAGGGGTTTGGTCACCCCGGCGGCTTCGGCGATGTCGTCCATGGTGGTGGCGGCATACCCGCGTTCAGCAAAAAGGGAGAGAGCAACGTCGAAGAGTTGGCTTCGGCGTTCCTCCGCGGTGAGCCGTCGACTCGCCGGCACCGGGCCATCTGGCCCGTCGCTCCCGGGCTTGTCCCGTTCGGTGGTCGTCGCTCCGGTCATTGTGGCCATCGTAGTCGGGGCCGGATTTGGCTCTTTGAACGCCCGGAACGCCCGGAACGCGTCGATGCAATCTGGGTGCACGGTGCACGGTGCACGGGCCGACGGGTTACCGGGCGGGTAACACCCGGCTGATCCGATCGGGCAGGTCGGCAAGGGAGAAGTGGTCGGTCGCCACCTCTTCGTTGTGGTCGAGAAGGGCAACATCGGGGGAGTCGAGCCAGGCCCCGAGGTTGGGGATGGAATCGAGGGCGAACCAGCGGAACCCGAATGCCGCCAGTTCGGTAGCGACCGGGTACGGCCCGATGGCCAAGGGGCGCCGATGGACGGCTGATTCAACCGACGGGTTCCCGAAACCCTCCCAGGTGGACGGGAGTGCCACCACGTCACAGGCGGCATAGGCGGCGTTGACTCCTCCGTCGGGGACGTTCCCGGGCCACCCCAAGATGACCGGGCACGATGCCTCGGCTATCAACCGCTCGAGCTCTGGCCCGTACCCGTCTTCGGGGGGCCCGAGCAACCAGTAGGTCGCCCCCAGCGTCTCGGCCACCGTCAGCCCTCCCCCGATATTCTTCCTGGGCAAGGCCCGGGTGGGCTGTAATACCAACCGATCGTGATCGCCGATTCCGAGTGAATCCCGCACCCTCCGGCGTTGTCCCTCGTTATGTCCGCCGTCGGGCGTGACCGGGCCAAACGAGTTGTAGATGGTGGTTGCCTCGATGTCCCGATCGGTCAACTCGTTCCGGCTGAGCTCGTTGATGGTGATGTGGGTCCACCGCCGATCGTCGGGCGGAGGACCGTGACCGGCGAACTGTGGTCGCTGCCAGGGAAGGTCGTGATGATGCATCACTGCCGGCCGGTTGGCCAGCACCCTGGCCACCACGTCGGCTGCGCCGGGATTGAGGGGCAACGAGCACAGGTTCTCCACCACCACCACATCGGCACCACGGAGGGCAGAATCCACCTCGCCGAAGGTGGGAGGTTCGCCGGCCCCGATGGCCAAGCCCGGGAGACAATGGTCGACCGGCCCGTCTCCGGCCACTGTGACGATGGAGTACCCCAGCAACCTGAGCGCATCCCCCCATTTGGCCGCTTCGATGGCCACCCCATCGGGTCCTCCGAGGCGGAATGAGAGCAGAGCTGCGGTAGGTATGGGGCCACGGTAGTGCCGACTGCGGGGCGAAAGCCCAAACCGGCAGCGAAACGAGACACCGGCACGGGGAGCGGCTACCGTCGCGCCGTGCCCGAGGACCCTGTAATTCCATCCGAAGCGGTACAGCCGATTTCGGGACCGACCTCTGAACTGGTGGCGAGCCAACAGGGATCCGTGCTCACGTTGACAATCAATCGCCCCGAACGCCGCAACGCCATGACCTGGGAGATCATCAGTGGTCTCCGCCAGCATCTGGCCCGGGCCAAGGTCGATCCCGGTGTGCGGGTGGTGGTGCTGGCCGGAAGCGGCGACAAGGCCTTCTGTGCCGGTGCTGACCTTTCGGGGATGGCCCCCCACGACGCCGGAGGTGGCACCGACGCCTTCTTCGATCAGCATGCGGCCCGTGGATGGCTGGCCGCCCTGTTCGAAGAGATGTGGCATCTGGGGAAGCCGACCATCGCCCGGGTGCAGGGTTGGGCCATGGCCGGCGGGTTCGGGTTGGCGCTGGCCTGCGACCTGGTGATCGCCTCGGAAGAAGCTCGGTTCGGTGCCCCCGAGCTCAATGTCGGGCTCTGGCCTTTCATGGTCACCGTGCCGATGATGCGCTCGATGCCCCCGAAGAAGGCCCTGGAGCTGATGCTCACCAGTCGGGTGGTGGGTGCAGCTGAGGCCGATCGGATCGGCTTTGTCACCCGGGTGGTTCCTCATGCCCAACTGGACGGGGCCGTAGCCGAGTTGGCGGCGACGTTGGCGTCCAAACCTCCCGGGGTGATGAGGTTGGGCCGCGAATCGTTCTACGCTGTGTGGGATTCGGCCGCCTCCGAGGCATTGGCTCATCTGCACGCCATGCTGACCGTCACCAGTCAGACGGCGGAGGCATCGGAGGGTATTTCGGCATTTATGGAGAAGCGACTGCCGGTGTGGCAGGTTCCCCCCGATTCGGGCACCGAAAGCACTGGACCCTGAGGAGGAGCCCAGCATGGCCAAACGAGCACTGATCACCGGCGTCACCGGTCAGGACGGGTCATACCTGGCCGAGTTTCTTCTCGACCAGGGCTATGAGGTGTTCGGCATGGTGCGTCGATCCAGCACCGTCAACTTCGAACGGATCGCCCACATCCAAGATCGCATGACGTTGGTGGCCGGCGATCTCATCGACGAGGTGTCGATGTTCAATATCCTCCGGGATCATCGTCCCAGCGAGGTGTACAACCTGGCCGCCCAGTCCTTTGTCCAGACATCGTGGAGCCAGCCGATGCTGACCGGTGAGACCACAGCATTGGGTGTGACCCGGGTACTCGACGCCATCCGGACGGTCGATCCCGAAATCCGCTTTTATCAGGCCAGCTCGTCGGAGATGTTCGGCAAGGTCCAAGAGGTTCCCCAGCGGGAGGACACCCCGTTCTATCCCCGTAGCCCTTATGGGGTGGCCAAGGTGTACGGACACTGGATCACCGTCAATTACCGCGAGAGTTATGACCTTCACGCGTCATCGGGGATTCTCTTCAATCACGAGTCCCCCCGTCGTGGTCTCGAATTCGTCACCCGCAAGGTCACCCACGGCGTGGCCCGGATCAAAGCCGGCCTCGATGACAAGCTGGCTCTTGGCAATCTCGATGCGCAGCGTGACTGGGGATTCGCCGCCGACTACGTGCGGGCCATGTGGATGATGCTCCAACAAGATCAGCCTGATGACTACGTGGTGGCCACCGGAGAGACCCATTCGGTCAAAGAGCTGGTGGATCTGGCCTTCTCCGCAGTCGATCTCAACTGGGAGAAGTACGTGGTCATCGATGAGCGCTTTTTGCGGCCGGCCGAGGTCGACCTGTTGGTAGGGGACCCGAGCAAGGCAGAGAAGGTGCTCGGTTGGCACCGCGACGTCGACTTCGCCACCTTGGTGGCGATGATGGTCGAATCCGACGTGGCGCTGATCAACAGCCAGTTGACCTGACCGGTCCGTCGATGGGCAGGTCCGTCGGCCCACCACCGTCAGTGCTCCGACGATGATCGCCGGAGCGGTTCAAGCTGATCCCCTCGGTCTGCTGGTGGCGTTCGGCGGAGGCATGCTCTCATTCCTTTCGCCCTGCGTGCTTCCACTGGTGCCGGGCTACCTGTCGATGGTGTCGGGGCTGTCGGCGGCTGAGTTGAACGCCCTCCGACCGGTCGTCCCCGTACCCGGCCCCGCAAAGGGCACGCCCGCCAGCGACCTCACACCCACGGCGGCACCCACGGCGGCACCCACGATCGCCGACCTCCAAGGCGAACGGGGCCGTCTCCTCCGGGGGATCCTCCTCTTCATCGCCGGCTTCACAGTGGTATTCACCATTTTGGGGGCGTCAGCGTCGGCCGCCGGCCATCTGTTTCATACTCATCTGCCCGCCCTGAGGACGTTCTCGGGCATCCTCATCGTGATCTTCGGGACCATTCTCGTTACCATGGCATCGGGGATCCGGTTGCCCGCCGCGCTCTCCGGAGAACACCGCTTCGCCATCAGACCTTCGGTGTTGGGTGCGTGGGCACCTCCGATCATGGGTGCCGCCTTCGCCTTCGCCTGGACCCCGTGCATCGGACCGATTCTGGCCAGTGTGCTGGCGCTCGCCGCCGGCACCGGGGGGACGACGACCGGCGGGATCGCCCTGCTCTTGGCCTACTCCCTGGGATTGGGGGTGCCATTCCTCCTGTTCGGTTTGGCCTTCGGCAGGATGACCGACCTTTTGGCCCGGTTCCGAGGCCGATTGCGCCTGGTGGACCTGGCCGGGGGAGCCGTCCTCATTATCTTCGGCGTTCTGCTCATGAGCGGGAACGTCGACGTGATCGCCATTCATGTCTCCAATTGGCTTCGCGACCTGCATCTCGGTCGGTTGGCGACCAGTTGAGACGACCTGTCCGGGGCCTGAGCACCCGTCCGCCCCGGCCCCGCCTGGCCCACGGCGGCTGACCCCCGTAACATGGACCGACGGTCATGGCCCATGAATCTCCCCCCACCTCCGCTCTGTCCTTACGTGACGCGGTCGCGTTATCCGGACGGTTCCCACTTCTCGCCGGCGTCGACCTCGAGGTCGGCGTGGGGGAGACGGTGCTGATCGAAGGTCCGAACGGGGCGGGGAAGACCAGCCTGCTGAGGGTGGCTGCCGGGCTGGTCCCGGTGGCCTCGGGACGGGCGACGGTCCTGGGTCTCGACCCAGCCCGGCACCGGACAGAGGTGCGGCGTCGGGTAGGCCTGTTGGCCCATGCCTCTCATCTCTACGACGATCTCAACGTTCGGGAGAACGTCCGATTCGCGGTGAAGGCAGCCGGAGCTGATACCTCCCGGATCGAGGATGCCTGCGAGCGGTTGGGATTGACCGGGCGTCTGCTCCGCACCGGGGCGGCCAAACTCTCGGCCGGTCAGCGCCGTAGGGTGGCGCTGGCGGTGTTGGTGGCACGGGCACCCGATCTCTGGTTGCTCGACGAGCCCCATGCCGGTCTCGACGCTTCCGCTCGCTCGTTGCTCAACGAGATCATCGTCGAGGCGACGGCCGGCGGCGCCACCGCCATCGTGGTCTCTCACGAACCCGGGCTGGTCGAATCGATGGCAACCCGGTCGATCACCATCACCGGTGGGCGGGTCACTGGAGAGCGCTGCCTCAACAGTGCGCCTGCGGGGTTCGTCCATGTGGCGTGACACCCTTTTGGTGGCGGGTAAGGACCTGCGGATCGAAGCTCGGTCCCGGGTGGCACTCAGCCAGGTGGCCCCCTTCGGGATCATCGCTCTGGTGCTGTTCGCCTTTGCCCTCGGTCCCGACCGCGCCCCGATGGCCAAGGGCGCACCGGGACTGTTTTGGGTGGCGGTTCTCTTCTCGTCGGTGCTCGCCATCCAACGCAGCGTGTCGGTGGAGGCGGTCGATGGTGCCCGCGACGGTTTGCGCCTCTCGGGACTCGATCCGGCCGGTCAGTTCCTGGGAAAGACACTGTCGGTCGCCGCCCAGTTGGTGGTGCTCGAAGTGGTGCTGGGCCTCGGCGTGGTGCTGCTCTACGGGGCCGACATCGAGACGTCCTGGCTCATTGTCGTCTCGTGTGGTCTCGGGACCATTGGGCTCGCCGCGGCCGGGACGCTCTATGGGGCCCTGTCCGCGGGCCTCAGGATCAGGGAGACCCTGTTGCCGTTCTTGTTGTTGCCGGTGGTGGCCCCCGTGCTTCTGGCCGGAACCCGCATGTGGCAGGCAGCCCTGGCCGGCGGCACGCCGTCCAACGGCACTCCGTGGTTCCACCTGCTCATCGCATTCGACGCTGTATATCTGGCCCTAGGGGTGGTCGTGTACGGGCCGATCCAGGAGACAGCATGACTATGAACGCACCGGTGCAATCCCCCCGGGTCATGTGGGCAACCCGGGTCATCGGCCTACTCGCCCTGGTCGGAACCGGGCTCACCGTGTGGCTGGGACTTTGGGTGACCCCACCCGACAAGGTCCAGGGCGACCTGGTGCGGTTGGTGTACATCCATCCCGGAGTGGCCTGGGTGGCGCTGTACCTGGCCTTCGGACTGGCTGCCGCGTGCAGCCTCTTGTACCTGTGGCCCCGGACCCGATCACTGTTCTGGGATCGGTTGGCCGCCGCCGCCGTAGAGGTGGGGGTGGTGTTCAACGTGTGCACGTTGATCTCCGGCTCGATCTGGGGGAAGCCCACCTGGGGAGTGTGGTGGGCCTGGGATGCCCGGCTCACCAGCACCGCGGTGTTGTTGGTTCTCTTCCTCGGCTACCTGGCCCTTCGCCGGGTGCCGGCGGAGCCGGAGGTGCGGGCCAAGCGCAGCGCTTTTGCCGCCCTGTTCGCCGTGGTGGATGTCCCGATTGTCCACTTCTCGGTTTTGTGGTGGAAGACGCTTCACCAAGGGGCGACAGTCCTGAATGCCAATCTGTCACCCACCATCCACGGATCGATGGCCTGGACGCTGCTGCTCGGATTCGTCGCCCTGACCCTCGCCTTCGTCTGGATGCTCCTGGTGCGATATAGCATCGGGGCGTTGGAGGACTACCTCGGTTCGGGCGAACTGGACATGGCGCTCCTCGAGCGGCAGTCCGAGGGGGTAGTGGCGGACCCGACACCAGAGGCTCTGGCCATCGTGGGTCCCGCCCGCGCCCCCGAAGAGGTGTCCCGATGAGGTACGTGATCGCCGGATACGTAGTGGTGCTCACGCTCCTGTTCCTCTACGGGGTGCAGTTGGTATGGCGTAGGCGACGCCTCAATCGCCTGGTCACCCAGGTCGAGGAGTCGCGATCGGGTGAGCATGCGGAAACGGGGCCGGCGTGACCAGCACGCCTGTCCTGGCCGGGACGCCCCCTGCCTCCGGGCCGGTCCCGGCCCCCAAGGCCAAGAACCATCGACTCCGGTACGCGACGGTGGGTGTCGTCCTGGTGGGGGCGTTTGCGTTCCTGGTGGTGAAGGGACTCGGTACCGCCATCGACTTTTATCTGCCGGTCGATCAGGCTCTCCACCAGAGGTCCACCCTTGGCAACCAGACCTTCAACCTCGAGGGTCTGGTCGAGCCGGGCTCCATCCAGTCCACCCCTCAGGGTGTCGATTTCACCCTGAGTGCCGGGGGGGAATCCCTACGGGTGATCAACACCGGCAGCCCGCCACAGCTCTTTCAGAAGGACATCCCGGTGATTGCGGTCGGCCATCTCTCCGGCAGCACGTTCATGTCGGATCAGATTCTGGTCAAGCACTCATCGACCTACATCGCCGCCAACCCTGGGCGAGTGAGCGCTCCCAACGGGACCAAGCGGTGACCGGGCGACAGGTGCGTGACGGGTCAGGGTCCGGGCTACAGCGGTGAATGCCGCCCTCGGCAATACCGGTGTGCTCCTGGGCTTTGTCGCTGCGCTGGCCGGAGTGGTCGTCCTGGCGGTTGGCTTGGCCAGAGGCCGGGAAACCACCATCCGGGCCGGTCAGATCTATGCACCGGTGGTGCTGCTCGGCGGACTGATCGCAACCGTCGCCATGGAGCACGCCCTCATCACCCACGACTTCTCCCTGGCGTTTGTGGCCGACAACAACAGCCGCGAGACCCCCTTGATGTATTCGATCTGTGGCTTGTGGTCAGCCCTCTCCGGGTCGATCCTGTTGTGGGGCCTGATCCTCGGTGGGTATGCCACGGCCATGGTCTGGCGGTTCCGCCGACGGGCGGCCGAACCGCTGGTGGCGTGGGCCACCCTGGTGGTCTACGCGGTGGCGGCATTCTTCTTCGGGTTGATGCTCCACGCCGCCGATCCGTTCCAACACGCGGCGGGGAAGATTCCGGTGGACGGCGCCGGCCCGAACTCACTGCTTCAGGACAATCCTCTCCAGGCCATCCATCCCCCCATGCTGTATCTGGGCTTCGTCGGGTTCACCCTGCCCTTCGCATTCGCCATTGCATCGTTGATCACCGGGCGCCTCGACAGCGCCTGGCAACGCGAGACCCGCCGTTGGACGCTTTTTGCCTGGACGTTCCTCACCGCCGGCATCGTGCTCGGCGCCATGTGGTCGTATCAGGTGCTGGGATGGGGCGGTTTCTGGGCGTGGGACCCGGTGGAGAATGCCTCGTTGCTGCCATGGTTGGTGGGTACCGCCTACCTGCACTCCGTCATGGTGCAGGAACGCCGTGGGCTGCTCCGGATCTGGAACCTTTCGCTGGTGATCGCCACCTTCTCTCTGACAATTTTGGGGACTTTTCTCACTCGTTCCGGGGTGATCCAGTCGGTGCACGCCTTCTCCAATTCGTCCATCGGGCCGCTCCTCTTGGGCTTCTTCGGTCTCATCCTGGTGACGGGCCTGGGGCTCATTGCCTGGCGCGGGGACCGATTGCGTTCTGTCGGGGGCATCGACTCTCCGATCAGCCGCGAGGGCGCCTTCCTGGCCAACAATCTGCTGTTCGTCGCCTTCGCCTTCGTCGTGCTGCTGGGGACCGTCTTCCCGCTCTTGTACGAAGCGCTCGACGGGGGGCAACAAATCACGGTGGGGGCTCCCTATTTCAACCGGTTGATCATCCCGATTGGGCTGGGGTTGCTCTTCCTGATGGCGGTGGCGCCCGCACTCCCGTGGCGGAAGACGTCGATCGAGGTCATGCGGGGACGACTGGCGGTCCCAGCCGTCGTGGCGGTGTCGGTGGTGGTGGCGTGCGTGTTGGGCGGGATCAAGGGGATCGAGCCTCTGGCCGCCTTTGGCCTGGGCGCCTTCGCGGCGGCATCCGCCGGCCGGACATTGGCCCTGTCGATCCGATTATCGTGGCGGGGTGCCCGAGCCTCGGGAGCATCGTCGGCCCGATCGATTCTGGCCGGATGGCGTGGCTTCGTCGGGAGGGCCAACGGGGGCATGGTGGTCCACATCGGAGTGGTGATCATCGCGGTGGGCCTGGCCGCCGCTACCGCCTTCGGGCATCGGACCGAGGTGGCACTGTCGCCGGGCCAGACATCTTCCTTCGCGGGGCACACGGTGGAGTTCGTAGGCACCCGCACCGTCAAGACCTCGTCCAGTTCGGCCTTCCAGGCAATTCTCCGGGTGGACGGAAGGGGAACCTATACACCGGCCATCACCCAGTTCGGCGCGGGAAGCCAGGACGTGGGCACTCCCGCCATCGATGCCAGTTGGAGAGATGACGTGTATCTGACCATCGACGCCACGTCGACCTCGGGCGCCCAGCTGACGTTCGGGGTAGTTGTCCAACCGCTGGTGATGTGGTTGTGGGTGGGCGGAGCCCTGTTGGTACTCGGATCGGTGCTGTCCGCCGTTCCGGGTCGGCGTCGTCGTCCGACGGATCCGGTGTCGGCACCGACGGTCGCCACCGCTCGCGAACCAGAGCCGATGGCACCCGAAGACGTAGAAAGCGTGACGGACACATTGCCGGAGCCTGAGCCGGTTCCTGTCGGGAACTGAGGGTGGGTCGGCATAGGTCGCGATGGATAGGGATCTCGGTCCTGATCATCAGTGCCGGCTTGATAGCGGTGCTCGCCACCCGGCCGTCGGCCACCGAGGCCGAGGTCCAGAGCCCTCTGGTGGGTCACACCGCCCCCGTCATCAGCGGCACCACCTTCGATGGTTCGGCGTTTTCATTGCCCAGCGCCCCCGGCCACTTCGTGGTGCTCAACTTCTTTGCCAGTTGGTGCGCTCCGTGCCAACAAGAGGGACAGGACCTGGTGGCATTCCAGTTCGAGCACCAGCAGTCCGGTGACGCGTCGATGGTCAGCGTGGTCTTCGGCGACACGCTTTCGGCGGCCCGGGCCTATCAAACGACGTTGGGTGTGAGGTGGCCGACCTTGACCGATGCCAACGGGAAGCTGGCGTTGGCCTACGGGGTCAGCGCCAGGCCGACCACGTTCGTGATCGCTCCTGACGGACGGGTAGCGGCGTACATCGTCGGCGCGGTGACGGCCGAGGATCTCGACAGAGTGATGTCGGCGGCCAAGGCCACCCACGCGTGAGCCCCCGCCGATTCCCGATATGGATCGTCCTGGGCGCGGTCTTGATGGTGGCCCTGGTCATCGGTAGCGGAGTCCTCCACACCACGCCTGTGACTGCGGCTCAGAGAGCGGTGGCCATCGAGACGGGAATCAAGTGCCCGAGTTGCGAGGACCTGTCAGTGGCCAACTCCAGCGCGCAAACCGCAGTGCTGGTCCGAACTACCGTGCGTCAACTCATCGGCGAAGGAAAGTCCGATCAGCAGATTCAGGCCTATCTGGTATCCCGGTACGGGTCGGCCATCGTTCTGATCCCGCCGGCGAGTGGGTGGTCTCTCTTGGTGTGGGTACTCCCACTCGGAGGTGGCGTCCTCGCCATCGCCGGATTGGCGACCGTGCTGGTCCGCAAGCGTATGAACGGGTTGGTCGAACCGGCTGATGCCGTTCGAGCCGACGCCACCCTCGATGCCGGTGCCAGTTCCGACCAACTCGATGATCGGCGGCAGTTCCTCGAGCAGTCGTTGGCCGATGCTTTTGCCGAGCACCGGGCCGGGGATCTTTCCGACCAGGACTACCAGGCGCTGAGGAAACGGGACACCGCTCGATTGGCGGCTCTCGACGTCCGGGTGGCGACAACCGGAAACGAAGGTGTGGCCGCCCCGATTGCGGACGCGGGCGAGGGTGCGACGGAACCTGGGGGTCCGGCACCGGCCGTACAGTTGTCTGCATCGGGGGCCCGGCCGAAGAGAAGCCGTCGGCAACGACTGTTGATCTCGGGCGCGGTCGGTTCCTTCGGCACGGCGCTGGTCCTGTTGGTGGCACTTTTTGCCGCCAACCGCCTACCGGGCCAGACCCTGAGTGGCAACGCCACGCTCAGTCGACAGGCACAGATCCAACAGATGTTGGCCCAGGCGGCCACCTTGGAGAACGATCACCAGCCGGGCGGGGCTGCCCAGCTGTATCAAAGGGTGCTCGATGAGGATCGACAGAACGAGGTCGCCATGGCTCAACTGGGATGGCTCGAATACCAGACTGGAGTGCAGGGAAAGAGTGTGTCGTTGATCAACGATGCGAAGGCGAAGCTCGATCAAGCGGTGCGGCTCGATCCGGGTGACTACGCCCCCCGGCTGTACCTGGGGACGGTCCTCCTCGACCAAGACGACAATGCCTCCGGAGCGGTGGCCCAGTACCAGGCCTTCCTGGCCGCCAACCCACCCGCAGCGTTGTTGCACCAGGCGGCGCCGCTTCTGCGCCAGGCCTATACGCAGGCGGGGGTACCCCTGCCTGCCGAGGTTCCAGCCGACTGAACCGGAAACCCTTCAGGGAATCAGTACGACCTTGCCGGCCAGTGTCCTGTCGATGAGGCCGGACATCACCGATGAAGCCTGATCGAGGGGGTATTCGCTCGGAACCGTGGGATGGAGCTGACCATCGCTGATCAGCCCCATCAGTTCGTCGAGCAGCCGGCGGTTTCCGATCGGGTCGCGAAACGTCCAGGCTCCCCAGTCCACCCCCACCACCGTGCGATTGTTCAGCAACACCTGATTGAGCGGTACCGGGGCGATGGGGCCCGAGGCGAACCCGATCACGCAGAAGCGCCCGAAAGGGCCGGTGGCCCGAAGAGCCGGTTCGCTGTGGCGACCACCGACCGGATCGATGACCACGTCGACTCCACCACCCGAAATCTCCCTCGCCCGGACTTTGAGATCTTCGTCCTCGTAGGCGATGGTGGCCTCCGCTCCCATGGCCACCGCCATGTCGAGCTTCTCCTTGGTCGATGCCGCGGCGATGACTCGTGCCCCCAGGGCCCGGGCCACGTCGATGGCAGCCAACCCCACCCCTCCACCGGCTCCGAGTACCAGTACCCATTCACCCGGCTTGATCGAGGTTCTCCGGGTGAGAGCAAACAGGATGGTTCCATAGCTCTGGATGAGGGTGGCTGCCTGTCCGAAGCCAAGGGCGTCCGGCATGGTCACCAGCGTTGGCGCCGATATCACCACCTGCTCGGCGAACCCGCCGAATCCGGTGAATGCGATCACCCGATCCCCGATCGACACTCCGGTAACGCCGCTTCCGACGGCCGATACCTCACCTGCGATCTCCCCGCCGGGGACGAACGGGATAGGCGGCTTGATCTGGTAGCGACCCTGGCACAGCAGTCCGTCCACGAAGTTCACCCCGGCGGCCCGCACATCCACCACTACCTGACCGTCGCCCGGGGTGGGCTCACCCCGCTCTTCGATGGCCAGACCGCTGAGTGGCCCCAATTCGTTGCAGACAACTGTTCGCATGGAGGAGAACCTACCGGGCGCCCGGTCTCACCTCCCCAACTTGGCGACGGGCCCTCTGGGCGCCCGTCGTCTCCACGATTTGTGCAACGCTGCTGCCCGATACCCATCGGGCTGTCTACGATCGAAGGGCCCGCAGCCCCGCCACCACGTTTGGGAACGCGACGGCGAAGGCATCGATGTCAGCGTCGACTGTCGACCAGCCGACGGACAATCGGAGCGAATGTTCGGCGTCGACTCCCATGGCCTTCAGCACCGGCGACGGCTCGAGCGACTCCGATGAACAGGACGAGCCCGAGTGGGCGGCGATTCCTGCCTGGTCAAGCCCCAGGAGCACTGGTTCGGCCTCGACCCCATCGATGCCGGCGCACACGATATGGGGAAGATGGCGCTCCGGATCACCGAAGATGGTGACCCCTTCCACACCGCTGATGGCCTTCATCAGGCGAGCGGCGTGACGGCGGGCGTTGCCTGCCTCGATTTCCATGCGCCCCGGTGCTACCAGCGCCTCGGCGACGGCACCGAAGCCGATGGCGGCCGGCAGGTTCTCGAGTCCGGCCCGTCGGGCTCTCTCCTGTTCGCCGCCGACCAGATAGGGGTCGATCCGAAGGCCCCTGCGGACAATCAGCGCGCCGATGCCGGGAGGTCCTCCCAGTTTGTGGGATGACACCGACACCAGATCGGCATCGAGTGCACCGAGGTCGACGCGGAGGTAGCCGGCCGCCGCCACCGCGTCCACGTGCGAGAGCACTCCGAGCTGGCGGCAGCGGGACACGATGTCATTGACCGGCTGCACGGTGCCGACTTCGTGATTGGCCCACTGACAGTGGACGAGTGAAGGCAGCAAGCCGTATTCCGAGCGGCACTGCTCGATCGCGTCGTCGATCGCCTGCAGATGGAGGGTTCCGAACCTGTCGACCGCCGGGGAGACGACGTCTGCCAATCGGGTCGACGAGTCGCGGGCGGCGGAGTGCTCGATCGCGGCGCAGATCACCGGACCGGGGGAGCGCCGGGTCGCACCCCACACCGCGCTGTTGATCGACTCTGTCCCACCGGAGGTGAGGATGACCTGAAGCGGTCGTACCGCGAACAGGGCCGCTATCCGTTCGCGTCCGTCCTCCAACGCAGCTCGGGTGATCCGCCCCTCGGTGTGGACTCTCCCGGGGTCGCCGGTGACTCCAGACTGTGCCCATGCATCCATGGCGTCACGGGCTTCAGGTCGAAGCGGTGCCGTCGACGCGTGGTCGAGGTAGTGCCGGGCCAACCGATGCGCTCGGTGTCAGACCAGGGCGGCGCACTGGTCGTCGCCCCGAGCCCGGGACGATGACAGGACAACCGGGACACTGCCCTCTGCACCTTCGCCGCACAACCCGGCCAGCAATCCTTTCACCATGCCCCGGTCGACCGCGCACAATACGGGGAACTGGGATGCAGTGCTTCCGAACGGGCAGTTGTCCGCCACCACCGCGGTGGAGGTTCCCTGGTCCTCGGCATGGGCGGCGAACCCGTGGGCGGTCAAGGTGTCAGCGATGGCATGCATGGCGGTCCGCAACGACCGTTGGCCGTCACCAGGTGACATCTGATTGGCCAGGGAGCGACCGTACTCTTCGCCGACCCGCTCGGCCATGCCCTCGGCAGCTTGAGGCCCCAGCAGCTGAAGCGCCTCCTGGAGAAGAAGCACCAGAAGATCGTCCCGACGGGTGAGTAGGTCGAGGGTTGGATCGTTGCCGATGGCCCGGAACCGCTTGGACGGTCGCCCGGCTCCGTTGCCGGATGCCCGTTCCATGGTGACCTCGAGATAGCCGCCGGTGGCGAGACGCTCGAGGTGGTGACGGGCGACGTTCGGATGGAGCAAAAAATGGGTGGCAACTTCGGACGAGGTCGCGCCGGGGTTGGACCGCACGAAGAGGTAGATCTCCCGGCGGGTCGGATCGCCGAACGCGGAGGTCACCGCGGTGACTGCCGCCGAAAACTGGCTGTCCGACTCGTGGGTAACCGCCGCTCCGCCGCCCAGCACCACCGGTGCGAGTGGGTCGGCGCCAACCACGAGTCTGTCTGAGGCCGCTTGCACGTCACCTAGTCTACGGTGAACCCGAATTTTTCCGAGGAGATTCCGTATGTCCATCGACGAGCCCCAGGTCAGAGTGGCTGTTGCCGCGGTGACCGATCCCGAACTGCGACGCCCGCTGGGGGAATTGGGCATGGTCGGGGGAGTGGGGGTGAAGCGGAAGCGGGTGGTAGTGGATATCGCCCTACCTGTCGGTCACTACCCGCAAGTCGACGAATTGGTGGGCCGGGTGCGTCTGGCGGTGAGCGCGCTGGACGGGGTCGACGAAGTGGTGGTGGAACAGACGTTGATGGGGGAGGAGGACCGGGCGCGGCTTCGGATGTTGCTTCGGGGAGAGCCGGTCGAAGGTGCAGTTCCGGACGCGGCCGGAACTGCACACGATCACGGCGGACACGATCACGGTGCCCCCCTCGGCCACGAGGAAGGGCGTCCGAATCGATTCATGCTCCCAAGGTCGAAGACCCGGGTGATCGGGGTGTCGTCGGGCAAGGGTGGAGTCGGGAAGTCTTCGGTGACCGTCAATCTCGCGGTGGCGTTGTCCCGGTTGGGCTACGACGTCGGGATCCTCGATGCCGACGTGTACGGATTCTCGGTACCCAAGATGCTCGGGGTCACCGAGGACCCATTGATCATCGGCGACCTGGTGGTGCCGGCGACAGCCAACGGCGTGCGCTGTCTGTCGATGGGATTCTTCGTCCCCGATGACACGCCGGTGATTTGGCGCGGTCCGATGTTGCACAAGGCGTTGGAACAGTTTCTGGTCGATGCGTACTGGGGTGAGCCCGATTACCTGCTCGTCGACATGCCCCCGGGGACTGGGGACGTCACCCTGTCTCTGGGTCAGTACCTGACCAAGACGGAGGTGTTCGTCGTCACCACGCCACAGCCGGCGGCGCAGAGGGTGGCCCAGCGTTCGGCATACGCAGCCCGCAAGTTGAAGCTTTCGGTACGCGGTGTCATCGAGAATATGAGCTGGTTCACCGGTGACGATGGGACCCGGTACGAGTTGTTCGGTGCCGGCGGCGGCAAAGAACTCGCTGACGAGCTCGGGGTCCCCCTGTTGGCGCAAGTGCCACTGGTGCCGGCACTACGCGAGGGTGCCGACGTGGGCATTCCGGTGGCCGTGGCCGATCCCGACGGCGAGGCCGCGGCTGTCTTCGCCGCATTGGCGTTGTCCATTGTCGAGATGGGCCCGGCCCGCGTCTACCGAAAAGAGTTGACGGTTCGTTGAACGACATGGTTAAACGACATGATGGATCGGATCCATCAGCAGATCTCGCCTCGACCGGTCAGAGGGGCTTCCGGGCTTCGATCAAAAAGCGCTTGGCGTGGGCTACAACGGACCCCCGGACCTGAATCTGGTCGTGGAGTTGGGCGAGTTGGGTTCGATAGAGCGCAGTGGTGAAGCCCGGAACGATCCAGATGACTTTCCGGAGGAAGTAGGTAACGGCGCCGACATCAAGGAACACCTTGTGCAACGACTCCTGGCGTAGATCGACCACGGCCAGGCCGGCTGCCTCGACCGCCGAAGCCGCTCGTTGCAGGCTCCGGCTCTGGTTGACCGGCTGGGGTCCCATCATGAAGTCGGTGAGTTCACGGACCGATCCGGCCCCGATCTGCTGGGACAGATAGGTTCCACCCGACCGTAGGACGCGTCCGATTTCGTCCCAACGGGGGACTGTGGGGTGGCGGCTCACAATCAGGTCGAAGGAGTTCACAGGGAATGGCAGATCGGCGTCGTCGTGGACTTCGACCACTGTTGCACCCAACAATCGCATGTTGCCCCGGGCGAGTACCACGTTCGGTGGCCACGACTCGGTGGCCACCAGTACCGCCGGCGGATGGGGGATCTGCGCAAGGACCTCGCCCCCACCGGTCTGGATATCGAGCGCCGCTGCCGATTCGGCCATCCGGGCTGCGACCATCCCCGAGTAGCCCCAGGGCGGGCATTCCTCGGTAGCTCGGCCCTCGAACCAGGAAAAATCCCAGCCTTCCACGGGTACCGACTCGCCTTCGGCTACCAATTCCTCGAACGTCGGTGGCGAAGGCACGGCGCGGGCACGGTATCGGTCGCAGCCGCTACCCCTGCAACTACAAATTGGAGCTGTATCTGGTCCTCAATCGACCCCAAAGGCGATGGCGGTCTGTTCTGGACCCTCGGCGGCCAGAGCTTTGAATCCGGAGGTGCCGTAGTCGAGCAATTCGCGACCGGCCCGCACCACCGCGGCGAGTGCCACCTGGCTGAACGCCCCGCCGACCGAAATGCGGGCTATGCCGGCTTGGGCCAGTTCGGCTACCGAGGCAAGACCAGGGGGCGCGAGAACGTTGAGGGGCCGATCAACCTCGGCGACCACCCGGCGGATGTCGTCGATGTCGGTCAGGCCGGGGGCGTACAGGACGTCGGCGCCTGCATCTTGGTAGGTCTGAAGCCGAGCAATCGTGTCGGGCAGGTTGGGGTTCCCGCGGACGAAGTTCTCTGCCCGGGCGTTCAGCACAAGCTTAGATCCGGTGTGCGCTGTTTGGACGGCAGCGGCGACCCGCTCGACGGCCAGACCGATGTCGTAGATCGGCGCATCCGAACTGCGGGAGAAATCTTCGACCGAGCAGCCGGCCAAACCTACGGCAGCTGCATCCTGGACGGTAGCGAATACCCCGTCAGGATCTTCGGCATAACCGTTTTCCAGGTCAGCCGAGACGGGGACGCCCACCGCGGCGACGATAGAAGATGCATGTGCGAGGGCGGCAACCCTGTCGATGGAGCCATCCGGCTGACCGAGCGTCGCGGCGTAACCGCTACTGATCGTGGCCAGCGCCAGAGAGCCCATCGAGGAGAGCAATTTGGCGCTGCCGGTATCCTATGGGTCCGGCATGAGGAGAGGCCGACCGGACACGTGAAGGTCCCTGAAGAAGTTGGTCCTGTCCACTGGAAACATCACGGTTCCGACTGTACCGAGGTCAGGACCAGCCGGCACGGGTGGCAGGCATTCCGCTGTCACCGTTCGGTCCAGGAACAACTCCGAGTACCTGGTGGACGGACAACCCTCCGTCGTCGAACCCGTTCGCCGACGCCGCCATGTAGAGCCGCCAGATGTTGGAGCGGTGCAGACCCACCAGGGCGACCGCCTGGTCCCAGTGATCTTCGAGATTGGCGACCCAGGCGCGCAGTGTCTTTGCATAGTGCTCGCGTAGTGACTCGACGTCTCGGACCTCGAATCCCGCTCGTTGCATGGCCAAGATCACCTCCCCGACATCGAGCAACTCACCGTCAGGGAACACGTATCGCCCGATGAAGGTCCGCCGGCCCAGCTCTGAACCTCCGGGTGTGGAAATGGCATGATTGAGCAGCCTGCCGGTAGGCCCGAGGAGGTTCTGCAGTGTTTCGAAGTACCGTGCCATCGCCGATGTGCCTACGTGTTCGAACATGCCGATTGACGAGATGGCATCGAAACGCTCGCCTCGCAACTCCCGGTAGTCCTTGAGCCGGATCTCGATGTGGTCATCGAGGCCTGCGGCCTGCACCCGCTCGCGGGCATGTTCGACCTGTTCGGAGCTGAGCGCGACTCCCACCACGTTGGCCTGGTGGTATCGGGCAGCATGGATCGCCATCGATCCCCAACCGCACCCGACGTCGAGCAGACGTGCCCCCGGATGCTGATCGAGGCCCAGCTTGCGACAGATCAATTCGTGTTTGGCATCCTGGGCTTCTTCGAGTGAGGTCGTTTCGCCGACAAACCGGGCGCACGAATACGTCATTCGTAGTCCGAGAAACAATCGGTAGAACTCGTTCCCCACGTCGTAGTGGTGACTGATGACCTTGGCGTCCCGACCAAGGGAGTGGATCCGACCCGAGGGCCGGCACTCTTCGTTTGGAGCTGGCAGTGGGGCACCGATCGCCCCCAGACGCCTGGCGGCATCCATGATGGATGGCAGCCCTCGCAGCCCCATCTTTCGAAGATCATGTGGAGCCGAGTCGTGGAGTACCCGCAATATGGCGAACAGATCTCCCTCCAGCGTCAGGTCGCCGGCCACGAACGCTCGGGCCACACCCAACTCTCCCGGAGACCACAGCATGCGCCGCACCGCATCGACGGAGTTGACCCGAACCGTCCCGATGCCTCCGAGGGGACCGACACCGCTTCCGTCCCAGAACTCGAATCGCACCGGCAACTCGGTGCCGAGGAAGACTCGTAGGAGGGGAGCGAGTGCAAGGGCAGCATTCCCGCTGGCCCCGCTGCCGCTGCCGCTGTCGTTCATCGACGAGGAAACGTGGGATGAACCTTGCAAGGGTGTTCCCGCTGAATGAAACGAATCTCGGATGACCATCGAGTACTCCTTCACCTGCCCGTAAATACTTTTGCGATCCGATGTTACGGGGCGCCCCGCGATTTGATGATTCAGCTTTTCCGGTCCAATCAGATCTGTCGTGTGATTCCAATTCCGATAGGAAGCTTGTCGGGATCCCAACCAAGGACGGCCACCGCTTGACTGAACGCGAATCGGTCAGTCATCCCGGCCACGTAGCTGACGGCTGCCTCGAGGGCCTCCGCGTCACCACCTCGCAGGTCGGCGTCGTGCCCGTCTCCGTCGGGAATGAGATTGGGCCGGTCACCGTAGTGCTCGACAAGTGCCCGAAGCACTGCGACCACGGCTTGCCCTTGGGCGACCGAACTCGGACGCAGGTAGATGTGCTCATAGTTGCAGGCCCGAAAGGCCGAAAGGGCTTCGGCATAGGTGGCCGACATTCCGATCCGGCCGGTTTGTAACACCGTTGAGACCATGGCGTCGATGAATGTCCCCAATTGTTGGCTCCGGCGTTCTCCGCAGCTTTCACGGACCAAGGTCGGGAGCACACTGGGTGTGACGATCCCACTCTTCACCGCGTCCTCGAAATCGTGACAGACGTAGGCGATTCGGTCGGCCCAACTGACCACCTCCCCTTCCGGGGTGCTCGGCGCCGGCCGGGACCAAGAGTGGTTGCGTATGCCATCGAGTGTCTCCCAACAGAGGTTGAGCCGGGCCAGGGACACGTCGGCTCCCCACGGGGCGTGATCGAATCCGCCGACGACATAGGGGGACAGGGCGTCCTCGCTCGCATGACCCCCGGGTCCGTGTCCGCAATCGTGCCCCAAAGCGATGGCCTCGGTCAGTGCCACGTTGAGTCTGCATGCTCGGGCAATGCCGGTGGCCACCTGGGCCACCTCGAGGGCATGGGTCAGTCGTGTGCGCTGATGATCGTCAGGGAAGACGAACACCTGGGTCTTCCCGGCCAGACGACGGAAGGCAGGGGCATGGAGGATCCGGTCACGGTCCCGTTCGAAGCAGGTCCGCCATGGATCAGGCTCCTCTGGCCGTTGCCTGGTGCCGCCGCCATGGGCGAGGGTTGCCCCCGCTGCCTGTTGTGCGTGCTCCTCCGCTTCGCGACCGGAGCGGTCGAGACCCGAGATGGGGCCGTTCAGGTCTGCCGCCGTCCGGCTGTCGGCATGAGCGAATTTGGTGTCCTTGTCTCCATGCGCGTACATGGTGGACGCCCACCGCCGATTGCGTTCGTTCTCACCTTCCACAGTGCCAGTGTGCCCCATGGCTGTGCCACTGGGACGCCACGCTGCGCTGAGCTTGTATCGTCGGGGGGTCGGCGCAACCGCTGGCAAACTGTGGAGAGGAGCGTGCCAGGTGGACGTGCGTATCGGGATCGTGCAATCAATCAAGGAGCTCGACATCGAGTTGCCCGCCGATGCCGACCGCGACAAGGTCCTGGCCGATGTCGAGGTCGCATTGGCAAAGGAGGGCTCTATCCTCTGGTTGACCGATCGCAAAGGGCGCCGGGTGGGTGTCCCGGCGGCCAAGGTCGCTTATATAGAGATCGATGCCCCGGCCTCCGATCGTCGGGTCGGCTTCGGGGTCTCCTGATCCCGACTCTTCCAACTCCTTCGGCCGCCCCGGTGACGCTTCCCCGTGGTCCGGCGGCGAGATGACAGCGCTCCTCGACCTGGAACTGGTCTTCGTGACCGGCAAGGGTGGTGTCGGCAAGACGACTGTTGCCTCGGCTATGGCCCTGCTCGCCTCGCAGCGGGGGAAACGGGTGCTGGTGTGCGAAGTCGATGCCAAAGGCGACGTCTCCGGGTTCTATGAGGCGCCCCCGACCGGTTTTGCCGAAAAAGAGATACTCCCGGGCCTCTTTGCCATGACCATGGATACCGAGGCATCGCTTCGGGAGTATCTGAAGCTCCATTTGCGCATTCCGGTGGTGGGCCGGATCGGGCCGTTGGCCAAGGCGTTCGACTTCGTCGCCACCGCGGCGCCGGGGGTCCGGGAGATTCTCACCGTCGGGAAACTCTGCTTCGAGGTCCGTGAGCGCAATTACGATTTGGTGGTGGTGGACGCACCGGCATCGGGCCACATCATCGGGCAGCTGGCGGCGCCCCAGGCCATCAACGATCTGGTGAAGGTGGGTTTGATCCGGTCCCAGACCGACTGGATGCTCGACATCCTTTCCGATGCTTCCAAGACGGGCCTGATTGCCGTCTGTACACCCGAAGAGATGCCCGTCAATGAGACGATCGAATTGGCGGTCCGGGTGAAACAGGAAACGACCGTGCAGCTGTCGGCAGTGGTGGTGAATCGGGTCCTTCCTGAACTGTTCGGTCGGCACGAGGAAGTCGTCTTCGACGCATTGACCACCGCCGGCCCGACAGAAGACCTTGCCGAGTTGGTCGGGGGTGACCCCGCGCCGGTGCTCCAGGCTGCCCGGTTGGCTGTGACCATGAGGCGCACCCGCTCCACCCATCTCGAGCGACTCCGGGAAGGCATCGACCCGACGGTGCCCCTTCTCTATCTTCCCTACCTATTCACCCGCTCACACGGCCTGCGGACCACTCGTCAAGTAGCGGCGTCTTTGGGCGAGGAGTTGGGATACTGATGGCAACTGGGCGTTCGACCCAGAGAGCCGGCAGCCGGATGGGCCCACCGGCGGACTCTCCGGGAGATGGTTCGGGTTCCCTCGATGGTTTGCTGGCAGCCAAAGAGATAGTCATCGCCTGTGGACCGGGCGGGGTGGGAAAGACCACCACCGCGGCCGCGGCCGGAGTAATGGCTGCCCTGCGCCAGGGTGGGAAAGTCCTGGTCTTGACGGTCGATCCCGCCAAGCGTCTGGCCAACGCCCTCGGCCTCGAGGGAATCGGCAACACCGAGAGCCGGGTTCCCGACGAGGCATTCCGGTCCGCCGGCCTGAAACCCCGGGGGGAGCTGTGGGCGGCCATGCTCGATACCAAGGAGTCATGGGATGCCCTGATCCGTAGGCACGCCCCGGATCTGCAGACCAGGGACGCAATCCTGGCCAATCCGCTCTACAAGAACATCTCCGGGCGTTTCGTCCAAAGCCACGACTACATCGCCATGGAGCGCCTTTACGAGATCCACTCCGACGGCAAGTATGACCTGATAGTCGTCGATACCCCCCCCACCCGCAATGCCCTTGACTTCCTGGACGCCCCACAACGATTGGCCGACTTCTTTTCATCTCGACTGCTGCGCTGGTTGATCGTGCCCTATCGGTCACGGTTGGTAAATGTGGCGACCAGGCCCTTTTACCAAGTCGCCGACCGCATCCTCGGCACCCAGTTCCTCGCCGATATCTCCGAATTCTTCGTCCTCTTTCAATCGATGCATGACGGCTTCGTCGAGCGGGCAGGAGCGGTGCAACGGCTGCTCTCTGACCGGAGGACGACATTCATGGTGGTGTCCACCCTCGAGGGCGTGCCGCTCCGCGAGGCGGAGTTCTTTGCCCAGGAACTGACCTCGCGCCACCTCCACCTCGGTGCCATCGTGTTGAACAAGGTGCTTCCTGCCTATCTCCAGGGCTCGGCGGCGGCGACGGTGGCCCAAGCGATGAAAGACCGGGCGGAGGAGTTGGCCAATTCGCTGGCACCGACGCTGGGGTCGGTCGACACCACACTCGGCGATGTGGCTCAGATCCGGCGGGTGCTCACCGAGGTGGCAGAGAGCTTCTTGAACTTCCGGGTGGTCGCACTGCGAGAAGCCGAGGAGAAGTCGCAGTTGGGCACCGTGCCTGAGGTCCTGGCCACTGTGCCGTTCTTCGATACCGATATCTACGACCTGGCTGGATTGGTCAGGTTGGGGGAGCAGATCTGGGACTGACCTCGCCAGCTCGACCCGCCTCCGTTCCGACCCCAGCCCGGTGATTGTTTCGCTCCAGGTTCGAGCGAATGGGAATGGCGGCCTCAAAGGGTTTGCGCACAATCTCGGCGAGCCACCGGCACTTGTCGGCACGAGCCGAGGATCCTCGCCCGCTTCCCGTGAAGTGCTCGCCTGCGAATTCGGCCTACGCCGCCTCGTTTACGATACATCTATGACCGACATAGTTGATCCGGCCATCGAGGCGTATGCCGAATCCCATACCACCGCGCCGCCGGACCTCCTCGAAGCCGTCGCCTCCGAGACACGCTCCACCCTGAAGGCTCCGGGCATGATGGTCGGGCGCATAGAGGGTCGCTTCCTCGAACTGTTGGTGTTCGGGACCGGGGCCGTTTCGATTCTCGAAATCGGCACGTTCAGCGGCTACTCGGCACTGGCCATGGCCGCGGGACTGGTGCCGGGAGGATCAATCGTGACCTGTGAGATCGATCCCGTGCATGCCGAGATCGCCCGACGGCACATTGCCGCCAGCCCTTATGCCGACCGGATCGATGTGATGGTGGGTCCGGCCCTCGGCACCATTGCATCGTTGCCCGGCCCGTTCGACCTGGTCTTCATGGACGCCGACAAGTCCGGTTACCTCGCCTACTACGAGGCGGTCCTGGCCAAGCTGTCCCCGAGGGGGCTGATCGTGGCCGACAACACGCTTTGGAGCGGTCGGATCCTCGATCCCACCGATACGTCGGCGGACACGCAGGCGCTGCGGGCGTTCAACGACAAGGTCGCCACCGATCCGCGGGTGGTGGCAGTCGTGACCACCGTGCGTGATGGTGTGACGATGATCCGGCGGGCTGGGTGATCGGTGCTTGACTACCACCTCCATCTGTGGCCGCATGCCCAGAGCGACGCCGAGGCAACCTTCGAACAGGTGGCGGCCTACTGTGAGCACGCCAGGGCCCATGGCATCACCGAAATTGCCCTGACCGAGCACCTGTTCCGATTCACCCAGGCCAAAGACCTGCTCGGTGGTTTCTGGGACGACCTCCCCGGGGAATCGCTTCGTCCGGGAATGGCGGCTTACTGGGACCACCACGCCCGGGTGGACCTGGACAGTTATGTCGAAGTCGTCCAAGCGGTGAAGGCAGAGGGGTTCCCTGTCGTCCTCGGTCTCGAGGTCGACTACTACCAGGGTCGGATGGACGAGGTGGCCGATCTGCTGCGTGACTACCCCTTTGATGTCCTGCTCGGTTCGGTGCACTGGTTGGGTACCTGGAGGTTCGACGTCCTGAGCGATCCGTCGGTGATGGCCGAATGGGAGGTTCGCGACATCGAGGCGGTATGGGACGAGTACACCCGGGCCATGGAGGAGTTGGGAGCCTCAGGGGTCTGTGACGTATTCGCCCATCCTGATCTGGTGAAGATCGCCGGGAAGGTCCCAGTGGTGCCCGACGAGTTCTACGATCGGATGGCAGAGGCGGCGGTGGTCTCGGGGATGGCCGCCGAGGTGTCGTCGGCCGGGTGGCGCAAACCGTTTGGCGAGGAGTACCCGGCACCCCCACTCATGCGTCGCTTCATCGCGCAGGGAGTCCCGTTGACCACTGCCTCCGACGCCCACTCTCTTCCCGAGGTGGCCGACCGGGCCGAGGACTTGCGAGGGCTGCTGTTGGCGGCCGGAGTGACCGAGTTGCAGGGCTTTCGGGACCGCCGACCTTATAGGGTGCCGATTTCGCCACTGGGCGCCGAGTTGACGTCTCCGGACCCGGAAGCCTGACGGTGGCCACCCCAGCCGAGCTGGCACTGGAGCGCACTGATCTCACTGACGTGCAGCTGGCCCACGTCCAGAGGCTGATGGGGACATGGGGGATCCTGGCTGATCTGTCCTTCTCCGACCTGGTGCTGATGGCGCCGATGGCGTCGCCTCCCCATCAACTTCGGACGACAGAGCAGGTACTGGTCATTCTGGGCCAAATGCGCCCGTCCAACAGCGCCACCGTGGTGCAGCACGACCTGGTGGGTCAGTCCGTCGACGCCGCCGACTGGCCGGTGGTCTCGGCTTCCTGGCAATCGGGCGACGTGGCGCGAGGCGAGATGCAGATGGAGCCTGACGAGGAGCCAGTTCGCATCCATTGCATTCCCGTTCGGTGCGAAGGAATCCTGGTGGCGGTATTGGCCAGGCTGGTGGCCGGGGCCGGCCGTCGTCCCGGCCATCTCGAACGCACCTACCGCGATGTCTTTGACCGGTTTGCCGTGATGTTGTCGGAGTCGAGCTTTCCGTTCCCCAGCGAAGAGGTCGCCACTGAAGAGGCTCCACGGGTGGGTGACGGCATTGTGCTGGTCGACGAAGAGGGCCGGGTGCGCTTTGCCTCGCCCAACGCCACCAACGCGTTGCATCGCATGGGGATGTATTCCCAACTCGAAGGTCGTCGCCTCTATGACCTGGGGTTGGAGGAGTCGGCCATTGAATGGGCCCTGGCCTCGGCGATGCCGGTGGTCGAAGAGGTGGAACGTCGCCCTGACGTCATCGTCCTGTTGCACTGCATCCCGCTGTTGGCCCATGGTGACGTCACCGGCTGTCTGGTTCTCCTTCGCGACGTGACCGACGTCCGCCGGCTCGACCGTTTGCTGCTTTCCAAGGATGCGGCCATCCGCGAAGTTCATCATCGGGTCAAGAACAACCTGCAGACCATCTCCGCCCTCCTCCGCCTGCAGGCCCGTCGACTGCCGCCCGGGGTCGGTCGGGTAGCGCTCTTCGAAGCGGAACGGCGGGTCCAGTCGATTGCCATCGTCCACGAGATCCTGTCCCGCGAGCCGAGGGACCAGGTCCCGTTCGACGAGATTGTCACCGCGGTGATCCGTATGGCCGAAGACTCGGTGGTGTCATCATCCAAGGTGACGTTCAGCGTGACCGGGGAACTGGGGGAGGTGCCCGCCGATGTCGCCACTCCGTTGGCAGTGGTTCTGGCCGAGCTCTTACAGAACGCTGTCGAGCACGCGTTCATCGAGTTCGACCAGGACGACGCCGATAGGCCTGACCGACCCGGCACTGTCCGAGGTACGCCCAAGCCGGTCGGTCATATAGCCATTCACCTGGCCGCCGACGATACCCGACTGGTCGTCGAAGTGGCCGATGACGGTTCGGGACTCCCGGAAGGGTTCGATTTCGACGTCACCATGAGCCTGGGTCTCTCGATCGTCCGGGACCTGGTCAGGACCCAGTTGGATGGGTCCATCGTCATGAGCAACCGGCACGAGAATGACTCGGAGTCGACCGGGACCGCGGTGTTGATCGAACTGCCGGTGCGCGAAGCCCAACGGATCGGTTCGTAATTCGCCCGGTCGGGTACCGAGGCGACGAAATCGGATCAGGGGGTCGGAAAGAAGCGGCGTCCCGGACCCGGTGCGGGTCACCCGGCGGAGGGAAAGTCAGGCTCAGGAAGCCCGCCGGCGCGATGCCAGCCAGGCCTTGCGGAGCTTTCGTCGCTCCTCTTCAGAAGTGCCACCCCATACGCCGGACTCCTGATTGGTAGCCAGGGCGAAGTCGAGACACGGCTCCTGAGCGTCGCAGATCCGACATACCCGTTTGGCCGCTTCGATCTGGTCGATCGCCGGACCCGTGGTGCCGATGGGGAAGAAAAGGTCGGGTTCCGTGCTGCGACAGGCAGCCAGATCGCGCCAGTCCCCCTCGTCCCATTCGACAGTCCGATTCCACACGAGCGCCACGAGGCTTCCTCCGCTCCCGATTTCGAGATACCCAATTGTGATCTGTTTCACATGGCTCAGCGCGGAAAAGTCGCCAGCCATTTGGGGTTCCCCCCTAGAGTAACCATCGTCTTGCATGGTTGCAAGCAGTTTTACCCGGTTGAGCGTCACTTTTTTGGCAGTTTTCGCGCCTGAGGGCACTCGGGAGGATCAATGTGAGAATGAACGTGGCCATTCAGGGCCATAGGGGGAGCCCGGAGCCATCCGATGGGATTTCCGAGAACACCCTGGCCGCCTTTGCCCGTGCTCGGCGCCTGGGGGCTGATGGTGTCGAACTCGACGTCCGTCTCACCGCCGACGGCGCCTTGGCCGTCTGCCACGACCCGAATATCCCCGGGGTCGGGAGGGTGGCTGACCTGGACGTGCACCAACTACCCGACCACGTGCCTCTGCTGGCGGCAGCCCTGGGGGCATGCGTGGGCATGACGGTGAATGTCGAGGTGAAGAACCTCCCCACCGAGGCGAACTACGACCCCGACGAGACGGCAGCGAGGATGGTGGCCAATGCCATAGCCGAGGCCGACCTGGGAGAGGGCGTCGTCGTGTCGTCGTTCTGGCCCCCGTCGCTCGATGCCGTCCTGGCTGTTGACCCGGCGCTCGCCACCGGGTTGTTGTTGGCCGAGTGGGCGGATCCGACCCAAAGCCTGATGATGGCGCAGGACATGGGCTTTCGGGCTCTGCATCTCCACCAGTCCCTGGTAACCACGGCCCTGGTGGAGGAGACCCACGCTGCCGGTCTGGCGGTGGCCGTCTGGACGGTCAACGACCCGGAAGCCATGACGGCCACAGCCACCTGCGGCGTCGACACCATCATCACCGACGACGTCCCTCTGGCCGTGACCACCATCAGAGTAACCTGACCGACCCGGGCGAGATCACCGGGAGGACGACCTTCTGACCAGGGATCGCGTGATCGATTGGTCGTGGAAGGCATTTTTCGTCAACAATGCACGGCCATGAACGTCGTCGTCTGTGTGAAACAAATCCCCGATCCGGCCGCGCCGCCGTCACTCGATCCGGGGACAAACAACCTCATCCGAGCGGGCAAGCTCATTCTCGATGATTCCGACGCCTACGGTGTCGAGATGGCGCTACAGCTTGTCGACAAGGCGGGCGAGGGTGAAGTGACCCTGGTGTCCATGACTCCGAACGGTGAGACCTCCGGGCTTCGAACCGCACTGGCCATGGGAGCCGCCAAGGCCATTTTGATCAGCGACGACAGCCTGGCCGGCACGGATGCACTGGGAACCGCCAAGGTGCTGGCCGCGGCCATCAAGCGGGCAGAGCCGGACTTGATCCTGGCCGCCACCGAGTCCACCGACGGGTATACGGGTACGACTCCGGTCCAGATCGCCGAGATCCTGGGTCTTCCGTCGGTCACCTTCGCCAAGAAGGTAGAAATCGACGGCGGCTCGCTCAAGGTCGAACGCCAGACCGAGGCTGGTTACGACGAGGTCGAAAGCCCGCTTCCGGCCCTGGTCACCGTTACCGCCGGCGTCGTGGAGCCCCGCTACCCGTCGTTCAAGGGGATAATGGCGGCGAAGTCGAAGCCGGTCGAAACCTTGACCATCGCCGATCTGGGCATCGATGCAGGCCAGGTGGGAGCCACCGGCGCCCGCCAGGAGATCACCGACGTGTCCGCCTCGGAGGAACGTGCGTCGGGCGAGATAGTCGTCGACGAAGGTGACGCCCACGAGCGGGTCATCCAGTTCCTCGAGCAGCTGAAGGTCCTGTAGGGACCGAGTAGGGAGAACGAGCACACAATGTCAATTGACAAGATCTGGGTCCTGGCCGAAGTGGCCGACGGAAAGCCCATCACCGCCAGCCTCGAGCTGATCAGCCACGCTAAGTCCCTGGCCGGGACAGTGGAGGCCGTCGCCTATGGCGAAGAGACCGCTGCTATCGCCGGGACCCTCGGCGAGTACGGCGCCACCACGGTTCATGATGTGGGCGACCTCGGCGGTTCGCTGCCGGGCGCGCCGGTGGCCGGCGCGATCGCCGCCGCCATCGTGGCCGGCAACGGTCCCGACGCCATTCTGTTTCCTGCCACCTATGACGGCCGGGACATTGCCGGGCGTCTCTCCGCCAAGATCGACAGGCCGGTTCTCACCAACGTGGTCGGGCTGGTCGCCGGCGATGGTGGTCTCAGTACCCAACACGCCATCTTCGGCGGTGCCCAGATTGCCACTGCCCGATTTGTCGGCGATGGACCGGGGCTCTTCGTGATCCGGGCCAAGTCGTTTCCGGCCGAGACGTCCGGAGGCGGCCCGGCGGAGGTCGTGGCGGCAGCCGCGACCGAGAGCGGTCCCACCAACGGCGCCAAGATCGTGGCCAGTCACGTGGAAGAGCGCACCGGTCCCAAGCTCGACGAAGCCAGTGTGGTGGTCTCCGGCGGACGTGGTCTCGGGGAAAAAGAGAACTATGCCCTCATCGAGGAACTCGCCTCATTGTTGCAAGGGGCAGCGGGCGCCAGCCGCGCCATCGTCGATGCCGGGTGGGTTCCCTACTCTCACCAAGTCGGACAGACCGGGAAGACTGTCAAGCCGACGGTGTACATGGCCTGTGGGATCTCCGGAGCCACCCAGCACCTGGTGGGCATGAAGAACTCCAAGAACATCGTGGCCATCAACAAGGACCAGGATGCTCCGATCTTCTCCGTTGCCGACCTCGGCATCGTGGGTGATGTCCATAAGGTCCTCCCCAAGCTCATCGAGGCGCTGAAGGCGCGGGGCTGACCGTCGAACAGACGGGGCGCCACCCCGTCTGTTCCACCTCCCGATGCCGAGCGGTAGCAATACCGAGCGGCAGCGGGATGCATCAACTCATACTGGCAGGGTGATGGGTGGCGCCAGAGTTTGCGGGGCCCCGTCGCGCCATCCAACGTCCGCACCTTTCGAACGACGAAACCATGCTCTTTCCCACCATCGATTTCGCCATCTTCTTCGCTGTGGTGTTCACGGTGAACTGGCTTCTGAACCCTTATCCGGGGCCATGGAAGATCTTCATGGTGGCGGCCAGCTACTTCTTCTACGCATGGGCTGACTGGCGGTTCATCTTTCTGCTGGCGGCCTCAACGGTGATCGCCTATACCGGCGCCGGCATTCTCGATCGACTGGAGGGGAAAGCCAAGCGGTTGGCTCTCTGGGTGACCCTGACGCTGCTGCTCGGGCTGCTGGCGTGGTTCAAGTACTACGTCTTCTTCACTGTCAATGTTGACAATCTCTTCCACTTCATAGGACTTGGTCGTCCATTGCCCCTCCTGAACGTGTCCCTCCCCGTCGCCATATCGTTCTTCACGTTCATGGCCATCAGCTATGTGGTCGACGTCTACCGGGGAACGCTGAAAACGGCCCGGCCCATGGACCTGGCCGTCTACCTTTCGTTCTTTCCCCACCTGGTTGCCGGCCCCATCGTCCGGGGCACGGAACTACTCCCTCAGATCCGTCGACACCGCGATCCGACTCGCATCAACTACACCGAAGCACTCTGGTTGATCGGCGCCGGACTGGCCAAGAAGGTGGTCCTGTCCTCCTATTTGGCCACCTACGTGGTCGACCCGGTCTTCGCCTCCCCGCGTCAGCACTCAGGGCTGGAGGTCATCTTCGCGGTGTGGGGCTACGCCGTACAGATCTACGCGGACTTCAGCGGATACACCGACATCGCCATAGGGGTCGCCCTGCTGCTCGGATTCCGCTTTCCCCAGAACTTCAACCGCCCCTATACCGCCGTCTCCCTCCAGGACTTCTGGCGCAGATGGCATATGACGCTGTCCAACTGGCTTCGGGACTACCTCTACATACCGTTGGGGGGTAACCGAGGCCAGGAGTGGAAGATTTCGGTCAACATCCTCATCACCATGCTTCTCGGGGGTCTCTGGCATGGGGCGGCGTGGACGTTCATCGGATGGGGCCTGTTCCACGGAGCCGGTCAGATCATCGGCCGCCAACGGCGTCTGTGGCGAAAGGCCAACGGGCTCAGTCTCGAGCCCGTGGGCCGGGTACGCATTGCCGTGGCCCGTTTCGTGACGTTCCAGTTGGTGTGCATCGGGTGGTTGTTCTTTCGAGCCACATCGTTCTCCAATGCCTGGTCGATGGTGGGTCGGCTCTTCCACGGTTGGGGAACGTCCCCGTTGGTGACCCCCTTGGCCGTGATGGCCATCGCCATCGGCATTGCCACCCAGTTCACGCCCGACGGATGGGTCGACTCGATAAGGAGAGCCTTTGCCGAGCGGCGTCCGGCCGTTCAGGGAGGCATACTGGGCATGGTGCTTCTGGCCATCACGACGTTGGGACCCCAGGGCGTCGCCCCGTTCATCTACTACCGGTTCTGAGGTGAACATCGCCCCTGACACCTTGCCGACATCTCCGCCGGAGACCGGGTTATCGGCACCCGATCCCACCGGCTCGACCCACGCTACCGAGGCCCATGGTGCCGGGGTGGTGAAGCCACGCGGCGTTCCCGACGCCATGGAACTTCCGTGGACCCGTGTTCTCATCGTCGGAGTCATCTGTTTTGCCGTGTGGTTGCTCCTCGATGCCCCGAGCCTCCAGAAATCGGCCCAGGCGTCACCGCTCGGCTCGCGCCGCACGGTGTCGCTGGACCTGGTGGGCCCCGTCGCGGCCGTCAGCCGTGGGCTGGGACTGGCTCATGTTGTGGGCTGGACCGACGACCTGCTCGGTCGCTCGGTCGGCGGCGGTCCGTCCTTGACCATCGCCACGCTCCCGATCAACCCTGTGCGCAAGGGCAACGGCAAGGGCCCCACCCCGATCGCCATCACCCCAACCATCACCCCGACTGTCAGCACGGCACCCACTCCGACCACCCTGCCGCCTCTTCCCCGGCACCCGACCGCGGCCGATCCTCTCCGGGTGGTGGTGATCGGGGACTCGATCGGCATCGACCTGGGTCAACCGCTGACCAACGACCTGATCGGCACGGGTGTGGTGGCCGCCACCTTGGATGGCAGGATCGACACCGGATTGTCGCGACCGGACTACTTCGATTGGCCGGCCGAGCTACGTGCTGACCTGGCCAATCACCACCCCCAACTGGTGGTGGTGATGATGGGTGCCAACGACCCCCAGAACCTGGTGGTCAACGGGACGGCCGTGGCCTACGGCACCGCGGGGTGGAACGCGGCCTACTCGGCCCGGGTGGGGGCGTTCATGGACACCGCCAATGCGGCCGGAGCCCACATGCTGTGGGTTGGCATGCCACCCATGGCCGGGTCGCAACTCGATGGGGAGATGAACCTGGAGAACGGACTGGTGCAGTCCGAGGCGGCGACTCGTCCGGCGGGCGCTACCTATCTGAGCTCGCGCAACGTGCTCGGTGACGGGCAAGGCAACTACACCGCCTATCTCACCAATGGGTCGGGCTCAGAAGTCAACATCCGGACTCCCGACGGGATCCATCTGACGCTCGGCGGCGGGGAGGTCCTGTCCCAGGCAGTCATGAGCTCGATCCGGGGAACTCTGAAGATCGCCCTTCCGGGCTGACAATCTGTGATTCCGAACCCGCGACTAGACGAGCGGCCACGGGTAGGGCGGGCGGCCACCCTCCGGCTCGGGAAATGTCCCTGTGTCGAGCAGTGCCCGGATCCGGTCCAACAGGTCGTGTTGCTCCGGCTGGGTGAGGAGACGGGCCACCTGATCGGGAAGTTCGAGCGCCAGTCCCTCGAGGTCGGCCAAGCGCGACTCGGGGACCTCGTCTCCGGCGAAGTCCCACATCACCGTGCGCAGTTTGGGATCCGAGTGGAAGCACAGCCCGTGGTCGATGCCCCACAGGCGCCCGTCACCGCTCCTGAGCACGTGACCGCTCTTGCGGTCGGCGTTATTTGCTACCACATCGAATACGCAGATAGCCCGGAGCTGGTTGTCGAAGGCGCCGCTCTCGAACAGGGTGAAGTAGTGCTGCCGATAGTCGGCCTCGACAAAGAGCTGCAACGATCCCGCTCCGAAGGGACCGTCGTCCCGAGCCACAGTCGGTGGCACCAGGCCCCACCCCAATACCTCGGAGAGGGCGTAGGCCGCCACCTCGCGTCGATAGAGGCCTCCGGGGAAGTCCCAGAGCTCCTGCTCGCCTCGGGCCGGCTTGTACACGGCCCGGAGCGGACCGGTGCCGACCGAGACCAGGAAGGTGAGGTTGGAACTCCAGGGCAGTCGGCCCTCGATGGTCAGTTCGGCATCGGCCAGTTCGACCAGGGCATCTCCGAGACTGGGACCGTCATCGGGTCGCCAGCCGTTCAGGTTGTCGGAGGCCGGTGGCCGTTTGTCCGCGGGCATTCGTGTCCGGAGGGGTCGAGGGGTGATCCGCACAGCGGGCAGGGGGGCCGACCTGAGGCCACCAGGGTGATGGCCCGTACGGCGAAGGCGGCGGCCTGTTCCCGGGTGACCGATAGGCGGGCAATGGCCCCGTTTTCGTCTTCGGGCACCAGTTCCTCGATGACGATGACGACACGGTCATTGATGTTGTCGTAGGAGACTCCGAGGGTTCCTATTGTCCACGCCGGTTCCGACGGCTCTTCGACGGAGAGGTCGTCAGGAAGGTGCTCGGGGCGCTTCTGATCCCGGACGATCTGGGCCAGATAGTCAGCCAACACCGACACTTGTTGTTTTTCGATCTTTAGGGTGAGCAGGAGCGGTCCCTGACGGCACTGGAGGAGGAAGAGCCGTTGACCAACCGGACCCACGGTCCCCACCGTGAAGCGATCCGGGGTGGGCAGGTCGTAGCCCTCGCTCACGACATGACCAATCCGGACAGGGAGGCGGTGGCATTCACACAGAGCACATGGGGCCCGTGCTCGCTGTAGGCAAGGGCACTGACCGAACAAGGTGAGATGACCAGGCGCTGGAACAGATCAAGATGGGTGCCGGCCGCCGCCACCACCGCGGCTTTGATCGGATCAGCGTGGGAGACCACCACAATGGTCTCACCCGAGTGGAGTCGGACCAGCCGAGCGATGGTCGACGTAATTCGGGCCTGCATCTCCAAGAAGGACTCGCCTCCGGGGAACCGGAAGCCGCTGGGCCATCGCTGGACCTGGGCCCACTCGGGTTTCTTGGCCAGCACCTTCAACTGGGCGCCTGTCCATTCGCCGAAGTCGCACTCGAGCAAACCCCGATCCGAGCGGACCCGGAGCCCCAACTGCCGGGCGATCGGTCGGGCTGTCTCGAGCGTGCGCTCGAGCGGTGAGGCGTAGACGGCCACCGGTGTTCTCTGCCGCTGGCTGGTCAGGTGGCCGATGCGGGCCGCCACCTCGCCGGCTTGGGCCAGACCGTCGGCGGACAGGTGGAGATCGGGTGCCCGACCAGGGAGGATCTTCCCGGTGGTCGGCGTCGTCCCGTGGCGGACCATGAGGACCACCGTCGGTCGGGGGACTGGAGTCCGTCGGCTGGGCACGCTCGTCAACCGTACTCTGTCGGAACGGACACCCATCCGCCCCGACGGTGGTGCATCCGGGTCGAGCTCAGACCGGGTCCGGAAGGCGGCGGGGCATGGGCACGGCTGTCTCCGGCCACCGCTTTCGGCTCACCCGGGCCAACCGGTGCAGGAGGGTGATGGCTCCCGGGTCATCGTCTCCCGGACGGGTCTCGACCGAACCGTCGGCGATCATCCCATTGAGCAGATCCCGTCCCTTGTCGGTTCGTACGATGGCCAGCGTCCAATCATTGAACGCGCCGATGCCCCCGGTGGAGATGTCGGCGTGCTCGGCCGCGAAGTCGGGGCACGTCTTGCATCCTTCGCGAGTCCAGGCATGTGCTTCTTTGAGTGGGATCTCGTGGAACTTGCCGTCTCGCGTCCACACCTGAAACACGCCCTTGATGTTCATCTTGGCAATATCGGCGCGGGCAATGCCGTATTTGGCCTCGAACAGTTCGGGGAAGATGGCGTCGTCGAACGTCTTGGAGCAGAGCAGGCCGATCGTCAGGGAGAGCCGGCGGGCGATCTTCCCCGCCTTGCGAGCTGCCATCATGGCGGGTGCCGATGCCTGGCAGCCCATGCCGACCAGGGCGATCCGCTCGGCACCGGCCTCGATGGCCTGGGGATAGGCCAACGGGTTGGCCGAGTAGGTGTATCGGGATCCCGCCGCCGCCAGCACCTCCTCTCGGGTGGTGGCCACCCCGGGTACTGCCTTCCAGGTCGACCCGTCGCCCTCGAGATCCGAGACGAGAGCGGCGTCGATCACATCGTGCTCGAGCGCCCAGATGAGCAGGGCCGACACCAGGCCCCCGTCCTGTCCCGCCAGGTGAACGTCGGGATCGGTGGCTCGCACCAACAGGATGTCCGAAGACACTCCGGCCACCTCGGCAGGGGTCCGCTCCCGCCCGAACAGATGGGTGTCGATCTCGGGCTCCCACAGCCGGAACCGGGGACACGCCCGGGTGCACATGGTGCAGCCCTTGATGCCGTGGGTGCAGTTCTCGGCGCCGCCGTCGGCATCGATGTGAAACGGCTTGTACTTGCCGCCGGTGTCGTCGTAGGAGAGAACATCGTGAGGGCAGGCGATGATGCATGCGGCACAGCCCGTGCACAGTCCTGAGGTCACGACCTCCGGGAAGAGCTCGAGCCAGTGTGGCTTTTCGGGAGGCATGGCAACACCATAGCGATGGTCATCGGGACGGTGGGCGTGGCTACGCCGACAGCTCAACCAGGCAGGGTCCCCCGGGCGGGAGAGTCCGAGCGCAATCCCCGGTTCCACCACGCCGGGTGAAGGTCGGCCTCGGTCGTGGCCCAGGCGAAGTGGTGGCGAGCCGATCGGCGGAGGAGGGGGAGCGCGGCCAGTCCGACCAGGGCCCAGCGACGCCGGGAGGGGGACAATTCGAGCAGCGAGAGGATCGAAGCCAGCCCCCACAAGCCGAGAATGGTGTTGTAGGCGGGAAGCCGGGAAGGTGGAAGCCCTTCGGCCTCGGTGAGCACGGGGATGCCGAACCGGTTTCGCCGCCACGGCCACAGGGTGAAGTGGACGATGACGCCGGCCAGGCCCGCCCCCGACAGCAGGGCCAGCACGCCGTCCCACCGCCGGCTGCCTCGGGCGGCCACGAAAAACCACAGACCCAGCTCCACAACCCAGAAGGCCCCGGACCCGATGAGGCCCAACTCGGGCTGCCAGACCAGACCGACGCCGTTGCCGAGCTCGAAGCCGTGATGGGCGGCGGTGCCGGCCGCGGCCGCCACCGACAGGGGTCGCCGGATCCGCCGTGTGGGTGTTCTTCTCAGCACTGGTCGATGGATGGAGTCCCGGGGCACGCCTCCGAGCGTAGGGGACGAGGCTCCGTCCCGTCCCCTGGTGGCTGGTGTGCCTGTGCTGTTCCGTCCGGGCTAGCCGGGTCTCGGGGTCAGTGACCCCGGGAGATCCACTCGTCGAGGTGTGGCGCCTCTTGCCCGATGGTGGTCCCGTCGCCGTGGCCGGGAAGCACCCGCGTGTCGGTGGGTAGGGTCAGCAAGCGGTGACGGATCGATTCGATGATGGTGGGGAAGTCCGAGAAACTCCTCCCGGTTGCCCCCGGACCACCGCGGAAGAGGGTGTCGCCGGTGAAGACCACCCCGAGGTCGGCACCGAAGAGAGAGCAGCCACCGGGGGTGTGGCCCGGGGTATGGATGACCTGGAGTACCAGCCCCCCGGCCTCCAGGGTGGTGCCATCGGCCAGTTCGGCATCGGGCGCCCGAGAGGGGTAGACCTGGTCCCACAGCGGGCGGTCGTCGGGATGGAGCCAGATCGGCGCACCGACGAGGTCGGCCAGGGACGCCGCCGCGTTGATGTGATCGTTGTGGCCGTGGGTGGCCACGATTCCGACGGTTCGGCGTGAGCCGATGGCCTCGACGATGGGTCGGTGGTCATGGGCGGCGTCGATGACGAGTACTTCGTGGTCGTCACCGACCAGCCAGATGTTGTTGTCGACGGCGAAGTCCTGACCGTCGAGAGAGAACGTCCCCGAGGTGACCACCCGTTCGATCACTGTGGCATCCTGACGACCGAACGGAGCACCTCTCCGCGTTCCATCCGGTGAAAGGCCTCTTCGACATCGCCGAGGCCGATCGTCTCGGACACGAAGCGATCGAGATCGAGCCGCCCCTGGAGATAGAGGTCGACCAGCATGGGGAAGTCGCGAGAGGGGAGACAGTCCCCGTACCAACTCGGCTTCAATTGCCCCCCACGACCGAAGAAGTCGATCATGGGCAGGTCGATCCGCATGTCGGGCGTCGGGACACCCACCTGGACCAGTGTCCCGGCCAGGTCACGGGCGTAGAACGCCTGCTCCATCACCGCCGGGTGCCCCACTGCCTCGATACAGACATCGGCGCCGTGGCCGTTGGTGAGCGCCCGGATGGCGTCTACCGGATCCTCGGTGCCGGCGTGCACGACATGGGTGGCGCCGAAGGAGCGGGCCAGATCGAGCTTCCCATCATCGAGGTCGACCGCGATCACCTTGGTGGCTCCGGCCAGCCCGGCGCCGGCGATGGCGGCACAGCCCACTCCGCCGCACCCGAAGACGGCCACCGAATCACCCGGACCGACCTCGCCGGTGAACATGGCCGCGCCGAGCCCGGCCATGACCCCACAGCCGAGGAGTCCCACGGCCTCGGGCCGGGCCCGCCGGTCGACCGGCGTGCACTGCCCGGCGGCCACCAGTGTCTTTTCGGCGAAGGCACCGATACCCAGGGCGGGGGTGAGCGCAGTCCCATCGAGCAACGTCATCTTCTGGGTTGCGTTGTGGGTGGCGAAGCAGAACCACGGCCGGCCCCGGCGACAGGCTCGGCACTCGCCGCAGACCGCCCGCCAGTTCAGGACCACGAAATCGCCCTGCGCAACCGAGGTCACGTCCGGCCCGACGGCATCGACTATTCCGGCGGCCTCGTGGCCGAGGAGGAACGGGAACTCGTCGTTGATCCCCCCTTCCCGGTAGTGGAGGTCGGTGTGACACACCCCGCACGCCTGGACCTGCACCACCACTTCGCCAAGCGATGGCTCGGGGATCACGATGGTCTCGAGCGAGACCGGTTCACCCTTGGCTCGAGCCACGACACCGCGCACTTCGGTCTGCATCCGGTTCTCTCCTGTACTGGTCGGTCGTCGGCGAGCATTTGCTTCGGGCCCCCATATTACGTGGTGCCTTCGGGACGCCCCATGGGTCCGCTTCGGTACCCTCGTCATGTGCCCGAGCTCCCCGAAGTCGAGTCCTATCGGCGCCTGGCCGAAACCGCTGTCGACCGGAGCATCGCCTCGGTGGCGACCCCCGATGCCTGGTACCTGAAGAGCGGAACGACGAGCCCGATGTTGCGTCGCCTGCTGGTCGGCCACCGGTTCACCGCGGCTCGACGCCGGGGGAAGCTGCTCCTGCTCGACACCGACGACGGCCCGGTCGTCGGCATCCGGTTCGGCATGACCGGCTTGTTGACCGTCGACGGCGCATCGAGCGTCGGTCAACTCATTTCTGTCCCCCGGCGGGACAACCCGGCGTGGGACAGGTGCATCGTCCGTTTCGACGACGGGGGTGCCATGGCCGTTCGGGACCCGAGACGCCTGGGGGGCATTGTGGTCGATCCGAGCCTCACCCACCTGGGCCCTGATGCCCTGTCGATCACCAGGTGCCAGCTGGCTGCCGCCCTCGGGGGATCGGTCGCCCCGCTCAAGGCCCGACTGCTCGACCAGTCCAAGGTGGCCGGCATCGGGAACCTGATCGCCGACGAGGTGCTGTGGCGGGCGGGCCTCTCACCGGAACGTCCGGCCGGGTCCTTGTCGCCGGCCGACGTCGGTCGGCTGCACCGGCAGGTGGGCCGGACCCTGGGTCTCCTGATGGAACGGGGCGGATCCCACCTCGGCGATCTGATGGAGGAGCGCCACCCGGGAGGTCGTTGTCCGAGGGACGGAGAGGAGCTGACCCGTTCGACCATCGGTGGTCGAACCACGTGGTGGTGCCCGACCCATCAGCAATGACCCATCGGGGACGTGCCGGTCTGCGCCGGAGGCGCCTCGGTCAGCCTTCGATCTCGGCCAGCACCTTGGCCGCATGGCCATCGGCCTTCACGTGGTACCAGGGCCGGGCCATCTTCCCGTCGGCCCCGATGAGGAAGGTGGACCGGATGACGCCGATCGACTTCTTCCCGTACAGGGTCTTTTCGCCCCAGGCTCCGTACGCCTCGCCCACTTTGTGGTCGGCGTCGGTGAGCAGCGGAAAGGTGAGACCGAACTTGGAACGGAACGCCTGGTGCTTTTCGGCGGGGTCGCCCGAGATGCCGAGCACCGGGACGTCGGCTTTGGAAAAGGCGTGGAGGTTTTCGTTGAACTGGCACGCCTCTTTGGTGCAGCCGGGGGTGTCGTCCTTCGGATAGAAGTAGATGATCACCCGTCTGCCCACGAAATCCTTGAGCGAGATCTCCTTCCCGTCCTGGTCTGGCAGGGTAAACGCCGGTGCTCGGTCGCCTGGCGCCAGTTTTCCCATGGGTCATTTCCTTCCGTTCGTTTGTTTATCCACCTTGGCACACTCCGGTGGTACGAGAGCCGGCTTGTCGTGGGAGACTTGGAGAAGAACGCAGTGTGAAGGGAACAGATCCATGACCGAGCCGATCACCATCACGTCACCACCGGAACGCCCGCCCCACAACCGGCGGAAGGTCTATGTGGACGGGGAGGGCGGCGTACGGGTTCCGTTCGTCGAGGTCACGCTGTCCGACTCGCCCGGTCGCAACGGCGCAGAACCCAATCCGCCGGTCCGTCTCTACGACACCTCGGGACCGGGCTCCGTCCCCACGGTGGGGCTGCCGTCATTGCGGGCTGACTGGGTCGCCGGTCGCGGCGACGTGGAGGCGTACCAGGGTCGTCCGGTGGGCCGTCGCGACGACGGTCGGGCCGCGGTGCGGCGCACCGGGCCGGATCCCGAGCTCTTCCCGGCGACCGGTCGCCGGCCGCTGCGATCGAAAGGCGCCGCGGTCACCCAGCTCCACTACGCGCGGAGAGGGGATGTCACCCCCGAGATGGAGTTCGTGGCTGTCCGGGAGAGCATGGCCCCCGAGTTCGTCAGGGACGAGATCGCCTCCGGCCGGGCCATCCTCCCCGCAAATGTCAACCACCCCGAGTCCGAGCCCATGATCATCGGCTCCAACTTCCTGGTGAAGGTCAACGCCAACATCGGCAACTCGGCGGTGTCCTCGTCCATCGACGAGGAAGTGGAGAAGCTGACCTGGGCCACCCGCTGGGGTGCCGACACGGTCATGGACCTCTCGACCGGCCCGGACATCCACACCACCCGTGAGTGGATCATGCGGAACTCGCCGGTTCCCATCGGCACAGTGCCGATCTATCAGGCCCTGGAGAAGGTGGACGGGAGTCCCGAGGAGCTGACCTGGGACCTCTACCGTGACACCTTGATCGAACAGGCGGAGCAGGGAGTCGACTACTTCACCATCCACGCCGGGGTGCTGCTGCGGTACGTGCCCATGACCGCCAAGCGGATGACCGGCATCGTCAGCCGGGGCGGATCGATCATGGCCGCGTGGTGCCTGGCCCACCACACCGAGAACTTCCTCTACACCCGGTTCGAGGAGATCTGCGAGATCATGGCCGCGTACGATGTCGCCTTCTCCCTCGGAGACGGGTTGCGGCCCGGCTCGATCGCCGACGCCAACGACGAGGCCCAGTTCGCCGAGCTCTCTACGTTGGGCGAGCTCACCGACATCGCCTGGCGCCACGATGTGCAGGTGATGATCGAGGGACCGGGCCATGTGCCCCTCCACAAGGTGGTCGAGAACGTCACCCTGCAGAAGGAGGTCTGCCACGAGGCGCCCTTCTACACGCTGGGCCCACTCACAGTGGATGTGGCACCGGGTTACGACCACATCACCTCGGCCATCGGGGCCGCGGTGATCGGCATGGCCGGGACCGCCATGCTCTGTTACGTCACGCCCAAGGAGCACCTCGGTCTCCCCAACCGCGACGACGTGAAGCAGGGAATGATCGCCTATAAGATTGCCGCCCACGCCGCGGACCTGGCCAAGGGTCATCCCGGGGCCCAATCTTGGGACGACGCCCTCTCCAAGGCCCGGTTCGAGTTCCGGTGGGAGGATCAGTTCAACCTGGCCATGGATCCCGAGACGGCCCGGGCGTACCACGACGAGACCCTGCCGGCCGAGCCGGCCAAGACGGCCCACTTCTGCTCCATGTGCGGTCCGAAGTTCTGTTCGATGCGGATCAGCCAGGACGTGCGGGACTATGCCGCGGCCAAGGAGTTGGACCTGGGCACCGCGGTGGAACTGGGCCTGAAAGAGAAGTCGATCGAGTTCCGTGACGCGGGGTCCGAGGTGTATCGGGAGCCTTCCACCACCTGACCGAGGCATGGCCGGGACGAATGAACCCGGTTCCCGGTCGTTTCAGAGGTACACTGTTGGTTGTGGTAGGGCACCGTGCCCATCCACCGGGGTCTTCCTCATTCTGTTTGTCAGGTCCGCAGCCGTGGACCCGATGGCCGGCCCGAGGCGGGCCCGCCTGTATCCGTGAATCCCACGCATACCGATGGCCGGCCCCCGGCCGTCACCCAACAGATGAGAGGCAACACATCCCCAATGACAACCACAGCTGAGCAATCAGGCCGCGCCCGCACACTCGAAGATGACGGCGACGGTCCCGAGGACGAAGCTCTCACCTTCGACTCGCTCGGGGTCGACCCGGCACTGGTCAAGGCCCTCGCCGTCCAGGGAATTACCACCGCATTCTCCATTCAGGCCATGACCGTGGCCGATGCACTCGCCGGTCGTGATGTCTGCGGCAAGGCCAAGACCGGCTCGGGGAAGACCCTGGCCTTCGGACTCCCGCTCCTGCAGCGAACCATGCTGACGAGGGCCACCGAGCCCGGCCGGCCCCGGGCCCTGGTGCTGGTACCTACCCGTGAACTGGCCGTGCAGGTGAGCGAGGTCCTCGAAACCCTGGCCGACGAAGTCGGTCTCCGAGTGGTAGCCGTCTACGGCGGCGCCGATATCGAGCGTCAAGTGAAGAAGCTTCGCAAGGGCGTCGACGTGATCATCGCCACGCCGGGACGGCTCATTGACCTGGGCGACCGTGGCGAGCTTTCGGTGGCCGATATCGAGACGCTGGTGCTGGACGAGGCGGATCGCATGGCCGATATGGGCTTCATGCCCCAGGTCGAGTGGGTCCTCCGGCGATTGGAGCGGAAGCACCAGACCCTGTTGTTCTCGGCCACGCTCGACGGTGCCGTTGACCGTTTGGTGAGTCGCTACTTGACCGACCCGGTCCACCACGAGGTGGCGTCGCCAAGTGCCACCGTCGAGGAGATGGAGCACCGATTCCTCGAGGTGCACCAAATGGACAGGGTGAAAGTGTGCGCCACCATCTGCCGCCACTCGGAGAAGACGATCGTGTTCGTTCGGACAAAGCGGGGCGCTGACCGTCTGGTCGAGCAACTTCGCAAGGAGGGGGTCAACGCCGACGCCATCCACGGCGATCTGCGGCAGGCCAACCGGGAGCGGACACTGAAGGATTTCGGGATGGGCAAGCTACCGACGTTGGTGGCTACCGACGTGGCCGCCCGAGGATTGGACATCGACGCGGTCGACGTGGTCATCCACTTCGACCCGCCCGAGGATCACAAGGCATATCTCCACCGCTCGGGTCGCACGGCCCGGGCCGGCGAGACAGGGGTGGTCGTCACCCTGGTGCAGTGGAACCAGGTCCTCGAAGTGGAGCGGATCCAACAACGCATCGGGTTGAAGATCCCGATCGTGGAGATCTTCTCCAACGACTCGCGCCTGGCCAACCTGGCCTCGTGGAATCCGGTCCGGGTGTGATGTCAGAGGTTCAATCCCTCCCGATGTTGGAAGTTGATCCGGGACCGGTCGACGTGGAGCGCATCCTGGTGGTGACCGCTCACCCCGACGACGTGGATTTCGGGGCGGCAGGTTCGGTGGCCACCTGGACACACACCGGCGTGGAGGTGGCGTACTGCATCGTCACCGATGGCGATGCCGGGGGATCGGACCGGACCATCAGCCGGGCCGACCTGGCCGCGGTCCGACGCGATGAACAGCGGGAAGCGGCGGCCAAGGTCGGCGTATCCGATGTGACGTTTCTCGGATTCCCGGACGGTCGCCTGGTCCCTAGCATCGAACTGCGCCGGGACATCTCTCGGGTCATCCGACGCTTCCGACCCGACCGGGTGGTGGCTCAGTCTCCCGAGCGGTACTGGGAGCGCCTGTATGCCAGCCATCCCGACCACCTGGCTGCCGGCGAGGCAGCCGCCTGTGCGGTGTACCCGGACGCCCGCAATCCGTTTGCCCATCCTGAGCTCCTCGAAGAGGGCCTCGAGCCCCATATCGTGTCGGAACTTTGGGTGATGGCCACCGAACGGGCCAACCGGGTGGTCGATGCCACCGAGCAGTTCGACAAGAAGCTGGCCGCCCTCCGGTCCCACCGGAGCCAGGTCGGCGACGGTGCCGATATCGAAGACCTCATTCGCCCGTGGATGTCCGGGGCCGCCCAGTCGGCCGGTCTGCCTGAGGGTCGATTCGCCGAAGCCTTCCATGTCGTCGGGACCAGGTAGACCGACAGAGTGACCGAACCGGTCGTCACCGCCCGGACCGGCGGAGATCCCCGGCCGTGGGCGATCATCCAACACGTAGCCCACGAAGGACCCGGCTTGGTCGGAAAGGTGCTGGCCGCGGCCGGCTACGCCTACGACATGATCCGGACGGACCTCGGCCAAGACCTGCCCGACCTCGCCCAGATCGGAGGCCTGGTTGCCTTGGGCGGGCCGATGAGCGTCCATGACACCGACCAGTTTCCTTGGTTGGCTGACGAACGCCGGCTGTTGGCGGCGGCAACGGGCGGCGGACTGCCGGTTCTCGGCGTGTGTCTGGGGGCCCAGCAGCTGGCGGCTGCCCTCGGGGCTGAGGTCACCACCGGAGACAGTGCGGAGATCGGAGTGGGCACTGTCACCCTCACTGCTTCCGGTCGTCGGGACCGGGTGCTGGGCCCGGAGTACGGAGGACTGGCCGACACCGCCATTCCCTGCGTGCACTGGCACCATGACACCTTCGCCCTGCCTGCGGGGGCGGAGCACTTGGCGGCGACAAGGGTGTTTCCCCATCAGGCATTCCGGGTGGGTGCCCGGGCCTATGGATTTCAGTTTCACGTGGAGGTCAACGCCGCTCTCGCCGAGCAGTGGCTCCCCCATCTTCCGACCGGGACCGTCCTCGGGGCATCCGGCCTGTCCCAAGTGGAAATCACAGGGCGCCGCATCCTGCGGCGTTTCGTCGACCTGGGGGCGGCGCGGTGATGGACGAACCTGTCGAGACAGTGAAACCCCGGCTACGGGGCGTGCTCCACGAGGTGGGCTTCTTCGTCTCGCTGGTGTCGGGCGTGGCCCTGGTGTGGGCGGCTCCGACCGCGGGATCGAAGGCGGTGACGGCGATCTATGCCATCTCCATCTCGATGTTGTTCGGTGTCAGTGCGCTCTTCCATCGTCATACCTGGGGGCCGGTGGGCCGACGCCGGATGCGCCGGGCCGACCATTCGACCATCTTCGTCGCCATTGCCGGTTCCTATACGGCGGTCGCCGGAATCGCCCTGGGCGGTTGGGCCCGCATCACGGTCTTGTGCATCGTCTGGGGTGGTGCCGTGGTTGGCATCACCATTCGCCAAACCTGGCTCGACGCTCCCAAGGCGGTGATCGCGGTCCCCTATGTGGTGGTGGGATGGTCGGCCTTGGCGGTATTGCCTCAGTTGTTCCATGTTCTCGGCGTGACCGGGTTCGTCCTCCTCTTTCTCGGTGGCTTTGCCTACACCGCAGGGGCAGTGGTCTACGCCCTCAAGCGCCCCGATCCGATTCCGGGAGTATTCGGCTACCACGAGGTGTTCCACGCCTGCACCATCGTGGGCGCCGTCGTGCACTTCGTGGTGATCGCCTGGTTCGTGTTGCCGCTGGCGAGCTAAACCGCCATTTGGCGAAGCATGTACGGAAGGATCCCGCCGTGGCGGTAGTACTCGGCCTCCATCGGGGTGTCGATCCGCAACCGGGCGGAAAACTCCACCACTCGGTCGCCTTCGGTGGCGCGCACGGTGACATCCTTGGGGACTTCGCCGCGGTTGAGCGACTCGACACCGGAGATGGCGAACACCTCATGACCGGTGAGCCCGAGCGATGCCACACTCTGACCATCGGCGAACTGAAGCGGCAATACCCCCATCCCGATCAGATTCGATCGGTGGATCCGTTCGTAGCTGGAGGCGATGACGGCCCGGATGCCCAGCAGTGCGGTTCCCTTGGCCGCCCAATCACGGGACGATCCGGATCCGTACTCCTTGCCCGCCAGTACCACCAACGGAATGCCCACTGCGGCGTATTCGACAGAAGCGTCGAAGATGGTGGTCTCCACGCCATCAGGGAGGTGCAGGGTGATGCCTCCTTCGGTGCCGGGAGCGAGTTGGTTGCGCAGACGGATATTGGCAAACGTGCCACGCATCATCACTTCGTGATTGCCCCGGCGAGACCCATAGGAGTTGAAATCCCCCCGCTCTACCCCATGGTCGGCCAGATAGCGTCCCGCCGGTGTCGACGGGCCGATGCTTCCTGCCGGTGAGATGTGGTCGGTGGTCACACTGTCGCCGAGGACGGCCAGTACCCGTGCACCGCTGATGTCGGTCACCGGCGTCGGCTCGTGCGCCAGACCCTCGAGGAACGGTGGGCGCAACACGTAGGTGGAGCCGTTGTCCCAGGCGAAGGTATTGCCGGTGGCCGTCTCCACATTCTGCCAGCGCTCGTCGCCGTCGAACACCGAGCTGTACCTGTCGCGGAACATCTCCGAGGTCAACGAGGTGCGGATGGCCTCGGTCACCTCTTCGGCCGACGGCCACAGGTCGGCTAGGTGCACCTGGTTGCCGTTGGGGTCGGTGCCCAGCGAGTCGTTGTCGAGGTCTATGTCCATGGTGCCGGCCAGGGCATAGGCCACCACCAACGGCGGCGAGGCCAGGTAGTTCATCCGTACGTCAGGGTGGATCCGTCCTTCGAAGTTCCGGTTTCCCGACAGCACGGAAACCGCCGAGAGGTCACCACCCTGGACGGCTTCGGAGACTCCGGTGAGTAGGGGGCCGGAGTTGCCGATGCAGGTGGTGCAACCGAAGCCGACCAGGTCGAACCCGGCCTCTGCCAACGGCCCGGTGAGCCCGGCGCGGTCGAAGTAGTCCATGACCACCCGGGACCCGGGGGCGAGGGTGGTCTTGACCCAGGGCTTGGGTCGCAGCCCGAGATCGACCGCCTTCTTGGCCAGAAGCCCGGCCGCCACCATCACCTGGGGATTCGAGGTGTTGGTGCAACTGGTGATGGCGGCCACCACCACGTGACCGTCCTCGATGGTCACCGTCGATCCGTTGGACAGGGTGGCCGGCGCCGACTTCTTCTCGCGCCCGAGGGCGGTGTGGAAGGCATCTTTGGCGTCGGACAAGGGGACCCGATCTTGGGGGCGGGCGGGACCGGCGATGCTCGGGACCACCGTGGAGAGATCCAACTCGATCGTCTCGGAGAAGACGGGCTCCGCTCCATCGGGGAGGTGGAACATGCCCTGCTCTTTAGCGTAGGCCTCGACCAGGGCCACGTGGTCATCATCGCGGCCGGTGAACCGTAGATAGTCGAGGGTCACGTCATCGATGGGGAAGATGGCGCAGGTGGCACCGTATTCGGGTGACATGTTGCCGATGGTGGCCCGATTAGCCAACGGGACCGCCGCCACGCCAGGTCCGTAGAACTCCACGAACTTGCCCACCACACCGCGCTGGCGGAGCAGTTGGGTGATGGTGAGGACCAGGTCGGTGGCGGTGGTCCCGGCCGGCTGGCGTCCGGTGAGGCGGAATCCCAGCACCGGCGGGAGGAGCATGGAGAGGGGTTGGCCGAGCACGGCCGCCTCGGCTTCAATGCCGCCGACCCCCCAGCCCAACACGCCGAGCCCGTTGACCATGGTGGTGTGGGAGTCGGTGCCGACCAGCGTGTCGCAGTAGGCCCTTCCGTCTTCGGTGCCGAAGACCACCCGCGAGAGGTACTCGAGATTGACCTGGTGGCAGATGCCGGCACCGGGCGGGACAACCCTGAATCCGTCAAAGGCCTGTTGGGCCCAGCGCAGCAGTTGATACCTCTCGATGTTGCGCTGATACTCGATGTCGACGTTCTGGTCGTACGAGTCGGAGGTGCCCGAGACCTCGGCGATCACCGAGTGATCGATGACCAGTTCGACGGGGACGAGTGGATTCACCTTGGCCGGATCTCCCCCCAACTCGGCGAGGGCGTCCCGCATGGCCGCCAAATCGACCACCCCGGGGACCCCGGTGAAATCCTGCATGAGGACCCGTTCGGGGGTGAGGGCGATCTCGACGGCGCCACTTCCCCCCACGCCGTGGCGCCCGGGGTCGCGACCCCAGTCGGCCACCGCTTCGATGTCGTCGGGGCTGACGGCGAGGCCGTCCTCGTGCCGGAGAAGGTTCTCGAGGACGACTTTGATCGAATAGGGGAGCCGGGCCACGTCGTACCGGTCGGCCAGGGCATTGATCCGGAAGATCTCATACGTCTTGTCACCCACTGTCAGGTCGGCCCGGGCGCCGAAGCTGTTGGGAGCGGACGCTGAGGAAGGAGATGGGGCCATGGGCCCATTCTGCCCACTCCCGGACACCCGGCGCCAAGGCAGCGGTCGATGTCCTCCCCTCAGGTATTCCTCGGTCATCCGATTACGTTCGGGTGCGGTACCGCCAGACGGCCAACGGGGGCAGCACGATCAGGATCCCTACTGTCCATCCCACCGCCTGGAATACCCAGTGAGACGTGGGCCCCCCGAGCATCAGGGACCGACATGCGGTCACCACCACGCTCACCGGTTGATAGGTGGCGAAGCCGCGCAACCAACTGGGCATGTCCGCAAGGGGGACAAAGGCGGAGGAGGCAAAGGTCAACGGGAACAGGAGCGGAAACGACATGACCTGTGCCGTCTCGCTGTTGGGGGCGGAGAGTCCTATCAGGGCAAAACCCCACGACAGGGCGTAGGCGAACAACAGGATGAGTCCGATCCCGGCCAGATAGGGAAGTACCCCGGTGGTCGGGCGGTACCCAACCAGGAATCCGACACCGGTCATGACGATGACCACCATCACGTTCCGGCAGAGGTCCGCGGTTGTACGCCCGGCCAGCACTGCCGAGCGCGCCATGGGCAGGGCGCGGAACCGCTCGATGAGCCCCTTTTGGAGATCTTCGGCGAGACCGATACTTGTCTGTATGGCGCCGAACGCCACTGTCTGCACGAAGATCCCCGGCATCAGGTAGTTCACATAGTTGATCCCATGCCCCGGATGGATCGCCCCGCCGAAGACATAGCGGAACAGCAGTACGAACATGATCGGCTGCACGGTGGCGAAGAACAGCGCCTCGGGAATTCGGGTAATGGCGATCAAGTTCCGTTTGGTGACTGTCAGCGTGTCCGAGATCGCCCATCGGACGCGGGCGGCGACCCCGGTAGCCAACGGAGCGCCGGTGACTGTCGGGATGGAGATGGTGGTGGTCATCGGTTGCCTCCAACGGGGATGGGTGTCGATTCGGGTTGACCGGCGCGATCGCGGGTGCCGCCCGAGCCCTTTGCTTCCGATCCGTCCTCTCCGTCTCCGTCTTCGGTGCGGTGCCCGGTCAGAGCCAGAAACGCGTCATCGAGGCTGGGCTCCCGCAGGGTGAAGGTGGTGGGAGTGATGCCCGCCTGGTCGAGCGATCGAAGGGCCTCCATGGCGTCCCTCGGACCGTTGTCGACGGTGACCTCGACCACCCGACCGTTGACGTTCGGGTGGTGGGGGCCGATGGCATTCAAGACCGAAGCCGTGCGGGCGACGTCGTCGTTATCGTGCAATCCCACCTCGAGGACGGTGGCACCCAGGTCGGACTTGAGTTGGGCCGGGGTGCCTTCGGCGATGACCCGCCCATGATCAAGCACGGACAGGGTGTTGGCCAAACGGTCGGCTTCCTCGAGGTACTGGGTGGTGAGGAGCACCGTGGTGCCCTCTCCCACCAGACTCTCGATGACTTCCCACATGTCGTTCCGGCTCTGGGGGTCCAGACCGGTGGTGGGCTCATCGAGGAAGAGCACCGTTGGTCGGGCCACCAGGGCTGCGGCCAGGTCGAGACGCCGGCGCATGCCACCCGAGTACGTCTTGAGGGCCCGGTTGCCGGAGGCGGCCAGATCGAACTGGTCGAGCAGTTCTTTGGCCCGGCCGGCCACGTACGACTTCGGAAGGTGGTTAAGCCGACCCACCATGGCCAGGTTCTCCCGGCCGGTCAGGTTCTCATCGACGGCGGCGTACTGACCGGCCAGACCGATCAGACTGCGGACCAGGTCGGCCTGCTTCGCCACGTCGTGGCCGAGGACAAGTGCGGAGCCGCTGTCGGCTTTGAGAATGGTGGTCAATATCCGCACGGCTGTCGTCTTGCCCGACCCATTGGGACCGAGCAGACCGAAGACGGTTCCCTCCTCGACGTTGAAACTCACCCCGTCGAGGGCGCGGACCTCCTGCTTGCCGGAGAACGTCTTCTTCACATCGGTGACTTCGATTGCGTATGGCATCGGCGGCGATCCCGTCTTCGAGTGCGCGAACGGAGTCAGCTAACTCCCTTTACTTTTGTATATCTTAAGGTTTAGATTATTAGTGTGTCAACCAAGTTGGACCAGCCCGAGTTCGAGGCACAGATAGCCGGTAAGCCAGGCTCGGCAACAGGTTCGGGGCACCCAGACCTGGTCGAAGCGATGCGGGCCTACCAGACGGCCGTCGATATCTTCGATGAGGCCGTTGCGGACAAGCTCGGGCTCAACCGAACCGATTTCCGGTGCATCGAGATTCTCGACCGGCACCAGCCGATGACCGCCGGATCGCTGGCCCACGCGTCCCGGCTCTCGACGGGGACAATCACCTTCGTGATCGACCGGTTGGAAGCTGCCGGGTTCGTGCGTCGCCTGAAGGATGAGGACGATCGACGCCGGGTACTGGTGGAAATGGTCCCGGCTGCGCAACTGAAGGTCCATGCGTGCCACCTCCCGATGATCGAGGATGCCCGGACGGCGCTGGCCGAATTCGCCGCTGACGAGCTCGCGGCGGTCTGCAAATTCCTCAGAATCAGCACAGTCGTGTTCCAAAGAAACGTTCCCACCTGACTGGACCGGGTACTACGGTCGGAATGCGCGACCGGGCTGGATGACCGGGCGATACCACGACCCGGATGCCCGGGACCTGGGCGCCCAGCCGGAGGCCGCCTGCCAGGCGCCTCCCGCGGTGAGCCATTATCCTCGGCGTATGCACGAAGGCGATATCGCACCGGACTTCGAACTGCCCGACGAAAACGGAACTCCCAGGCGGCTCAGCGACCTGGTGGCTGATGGCCCGGTCGTCCTGTTCTTCTACCCGGCGGCGATGACGCCGGGCTGTACGGCGGAAAGCTGCCATTTCCGAGACATGAAAGCGGAGTTCGACGCGGTGGGTGCCCAAAGGATCGGCATCAGCGCCGACGCGGTCGAGAAGCAGAAGCGATTCTCGGACAAGCACTCTTTCGCCTTTCCTCTGCTTTCCGACCCTGATGGCGCCGTAGCAACCCAGTACGGGGTCAGGCGCCGCTTTACAGCCCTTTCACCCACCAAACGGGCGACGTTCGTGATCGGAAACGATCTCAAAGTGGCGGCCGTCATCCATAGCGAAGTGCGGATGAACGTGCATGCGGACCGAGCGCTCGAGGCGGTGGCGAAGCTCTCCGCCCATTGAATCCTTGACGCCGATGCCGATGCCATCGTCGGAAGTTGGCCGGCCCTAACGCTGCAGAACGTTCGATCCTCGGCGGTGCCGGCTTCGACCCAGCATGCTCTGATCTCCGCATGCAAAGGCAAGGCTCGCAGTTCAGCTCGGCGTCGTACCCCGACCCGACCAGAGCCCGGCGGGCTTGGGCTCTCGATGAACTGGAACCGAGGGGGAATTTCTCATTTCCATCGGAAATGGACGAACACTCTTCCGAAGTTGTGCGAGTCCTTCTCCACCCGGTCATACAGCGCCTTGATCTCTTTTTGATCGAGGAACCGCAGCACCCGCTTCTTCAATTGACCGCTTCCCTTGCCTGGGATGATCTCGACCAGCGGTGCCTTCTTCTCCACGGCCTCGTCGATGATGGATCGGAGGGCCCGATCGATATCTTCACCCCGGTTGTAGATGTCGTGTAGGTCCAGCTTCAGTTTCACCCCGTCCGGTCTACACGCCCGCGTGCCGATCGTGGCTCACCGGCAACGCCCCCTGCGGTGGACTGTGAGTGTGGCAGGGTGGTCGGGTTATGCCACGGCTGATTCCCCGAGACCGCATCGAGGTGTCCCCGGGTGCGGTCCACCTGCCGGGTTGGCTCGATCTCGAGGCCCAACGGAAACTCGTCATCAGTTGCAGGGAGTGGATCACCCAAGCCGGCGGGATGCATGCACCACGGATGCCCACCGGGGGAGTGATGTCGGTGGAAATGGCCTGTCTCGGCTGGCACTGGTTCCCCTACGGTTACAGCCTGACCGTGGATGACGGAGACGGAAGGAAGGTGGCGCCATTCCCGGACGAGCTGGGGGAGATCGGACGGCGGGCGGTTGCCGATGCCTACAGGGATCCTGACGCCGGAAGCGCCTACCGACCCGACGTTGCACTCATCAACTGGTATGACGCTGATGCTCGGATGGGGATGCACGCCGACCGGGACGAGCGGAGTGCGGAGCCGGTTGTCTCGCTCAGCCTGGGGGAGACGTGTGTATTCCGCTTTGGCAATACCTCCACCCGCAACCGGCCGTGGATCGACGTCGAGCTCGAGTCGGGTGATCTCTTCGTCTTCGGTGGCCGTTCTCGGCTCGCCTATCACGCGGTGCCAAAACTGCTGCACGGTACCGGGGACCCAGCCATCGGGATCTCGGGTGGTCGTTACAACCTCACAATTCGTCAAACCGGGTTGGCGGTGCCTGGGTAACCGTGCGTGGATTCAATGTGGTCACACCGACGCCGGTGCCGGGTCGAGACGAGGCGCGGAACCGGGCAGGCCTGCCGCATTGACCACGCCTTTGATGAGTTCGTGGTGGATCTCATCCCACCCGAGCGTGCTCGGGGGCCGTCGTCGGGTCAGTCTGTACGATCAGGCGGCAACCGGCCCGACGCGCGTCCTTGACCACCAGTCGCTCCACTGCCAGACCCCCGATACCCTCGGCCAGCCCCTCGGCCAGTCCGAGGTGCAGTTGGCAGACGGTGGTCGGGTCGGAGCCGGCGACATCAGCGAACGGGCAGCGCTCGAGTACGAAGTCGACCCGGCGGCCTCGCTCGACCCGGTTCGGGCGAAAGCCTCGACGGGCCATCTCCCCTTCGAGGAGATCGAGCTGATCATCGGTGCCGGCCAACTCCGCCCCACGCCGAAGCCCATCCTGGCGGCCCACCTCGCGGGGCTCCTGCTTCTGGCGGACAGCTTCGCTCAAGAGGCTTGCCAACCAGGCGTAGGCGCCCGGGGTGCCCCATCGGCCTGCCGCTTCAGGGTGCAGGCGATACAGCAATCGAGGGCGGCCGGGACGGTGGCGGGCCTCGACATCTTCAATCACCAAATGGGTCTCTTTCAGCACAGCCAGATGTTGGCGGACAGCGTTGTGATTGAGCTGCACGTGCTCGGTGAGTTCGGCTACCCCTACCGGTTCTGGTGCGTCCACGATGTAGCGGAACAGGCGATGGCGCGTCGGATCGCCGAGAGCCCGAGCCTCGCGCTGAACCTCGTCATCCATGGCCAGATACCTCCCCCAATTGTTATTCTAGGCTATACCGGAATAACGCGAGCCGGGCGCTCTCGCCGCTCGGCACCACACACGGCGTCGGCTCCGGACCTCAACCTGCCGGCCGCGTTCAAGCTCTCATTGTTTGAACTGGCTTCCCGATCTGGATTTGTCCGCATGGCCCGTGTTGTGAAGGGCGATAACGGGGCTCTGATTGCATGGGAAGGACAGAGCAAAGACACCGATGTGTTCCAAAGCATCGTCCAAGCCGCAGCCAATCATTTGGGGATCTTCACCCGCAGTCTCGCCGTTCAAAGCGAGGCTGGTTCAACTGTTGGGAGCGCAACACTTTGTCCAACTACCCGCCACCCCTGGTGCAACCCCCGTTCGGCGGGGTTGTCATGAGTCGCTCGAGTGGTTGACAGCCACTGCTCGTGGTCAGTTGTGTCTGCCATGGTCAGATGGTGCCCCCGGCAGGAATTGAACCTGCGCACATGGCTTCGGAGGCCAATGCTCTATCCGCTGAGCTACGAGGGCAACGGGCGGGGCTGGTACCAGGCCGGATGGCCCATGCAACCGCACCACCGAACCACCAACTGTAGTCGGCTGTCGCAGTTCGCACCCCGAAGTCTCCGGTCCTTGTCTTCCAAGGACGTATCCTCCCTACAACATGCCCATTCGTGACCAGCTCGCCGCATCCATCAGCCGCGCCCTTGCCAAGGTGGCCGCCGACGCCGGCTTGGACGTTGCCGTCGATCCCAGCGACGTCTTTCTGGAACGACCTGCCCGGCGCGAGCACGGGGATTGGTCCACCAACGTCGTCTTGGTGAAGGCCAAGCAGGCGGGGGGCAATCCTCGAAAACTGGCCGAGTCCCTGGTGGCGGAGCTCACCGCCAACCCTCCGCCCCACACCGTCGCCATCGAGATCGCCGGTCCGGGATTCATCAATTTTCGTCTCGATAGCGGGTGGCTGCACGAGGCCCTTGTCGACGTGGTGCGGGAGGGCGAAGACGGCTACGCCTGCCCCGATGTCGGCCACGGCGAGCGGGTCCTGGTGGAGTTCGTTTCCGCCAACCCGACCGGGCCGATCCACGTGGGCAACGGGTGGTGGGCGAGTTACGGGGATGCATTGTCGCGGGTGCTGACCCGGGCCGGCTACGAGGTGAGCCGCGAGTACTACGTCAACGACACCGGCGGGCAGATCCGCAAGCTGGGCGAGAGCCTTCTGGCCCGCCACCATGGAACCGCTATCCCCGAAGACGGTTATCAGGGCGAGTACCTCACCGAGTTGGCTGCGGTCTACGACGGTCCCGACGATGTCACTGATTCCGGTCGGTGGGCGGCAGACCGCATCCTCGACATGATCAAGGCCACCTTGACCTCGGTGGGCATCGTCTTTGACCAGTGGTACAGCCAGGCCTCCATCGAAGAGAGTGGCGCGGTGGACGAGACGATCGCATTGCTGGCCGACAAGGGCCTGGTGTTTGAAGAGGATGGGGCCACCTGGTTCCGGACCACCGAGCTCGGGGACAACCGCGATCGAGTGCTGCGGAAGTCGAACGGCGACGCCACCTATCTGGCCGGCGACATCGCCTATCACCGCGACAAGTTCTTGATCCGGGGGTTCGACCGGGTCATCGACGTATTTGGTGCAGATCATCACGGGCAGGTGGCCGGCCTCATGGCCGGGGTCGAAGCCCTCGGAGTGCCCAAGGGGCGCCTCGAGGTGAAGCTCGGGCAGATGGTGTCGCTGGTGGACGGGGACGAGGCGGTCAAGATGGGCAAGCGGGCGGGGACCGCTATCTCCCTCGACTCCCTGGTAGCCGACATCGGTGCGGACGCCACACGGATATTGAGCCTGATGACCACTCTCGATCAGGCCACCACCTTCGACCTGGCCGCCGCCCGCGAGCAATCGATGGAGAACCCGGTGTTCTACGTGCAGATGGCCAATGCCCGGATCGGAGGTGTCGCCCGGAAGGCGGCCGAGCGGGGGGTGGAGCGGGTTCCTCTCGGTGACGCCGACCTCTCTCTCCTCACCCACCAACGGGAGCTCGAGCTCATCCGGTGCCTGGAAGAGCTTCCCGAAGTGGTGGCCTTCGCCGCCACCGAAAGGGCGCCGACCAAGGTGACGACCTGGGTCCGTCGTCTCGCCGGATGTTTTCACGGCTTCTACCACGACTGCCCGATTTTGGCCGGGGATGTGGATCCATCGGTGACCCAGGCCCGCCTGTGGTTGGTGGAAGGTACCCGGGTCGGGTTGGCTATCGGGCTGGGCCTGCTCGGGGTGTCCGCACCGGAGGTGATGTAGCCATGGGCCCCTCTGACCCCGTTTCCCGCAGTCTGCTCTCGAGTACCGCAGCTGTCGATGGTGATGGCCGGCTGAGTATCGGCGGGGTCGACCTGGTGGAGCTGGCCGAAGAGCACGGAACGCCGCTGTACGTCTATGACGAGGAACATCTTCGGATTCACTGTCGTGAAGCGGTGGAGGCATGGGGTGACGGCGTGGCGTACGCCACCAAGGCGTTCCTCTGTGTCGCCATGGCCCGCCTGGCGTTCGAAGAGGGAATGTGCCTCGACGTCTCCACCGGCGGCGAGCTCTACGTGGCCCTGACGGCCGGAGTCCCGGCTCATCGGTTGGTACTCCACGGCAATAACAAGTCGGATGCCGAACTCGCCAGCGCCCTGGCTGTCGGTATCGGGCGGATCGTGGTGGATTCCTTTGATGAGATCGATCGGATCGAGAGGCTGGTGACTGAAGGGTCTGGCCCAGGAGTCGAGGACTCCGGTCCGGTCCGACCGAAAGTGCTCGCCCGTATCACCCCCGGGGTCGAGGTCCATACCCACGAATTCGTCCGAACCGGCCAGGATGACTCCAAGTTCGGCTTCGGGCTGGCGTCGGGAGCGGCGGACCAAGCCGTGGAGCGCTTGCAAGCTCTCCACGATGCGGGAATCGTCGAGTTTGTCGGCATCCACGCCCATCTCGGCAGCCAGGTATTCGCCCTTGCCCCGTTCGTCCGGGCCGTCGAAGTATTGGCTGATTTCTTTGCCACCCTCCAGCTTCCGGAGCTGGTGGTCGGTGGAGGCCTGGGTGTCGCCTATGTCAACGGCGAAGAGGCGCCGCCCATGGCACAGTGGGCCTCACGGGTACGGGCCGCATGTCTGCATGCCGGGATCCCCGAATCGGTGAGGGTCTCGGCCGAGCCCGGACGCTCCATCGTGGCTTCCGCCGGTATCACGCTCTACCGGGTCGGCACGGTCAAGAACGTCCCGGGATACCGTACCTACGTGTCGGTGGACGGCGGGATGAGCGACAATCCTCGCCCGGTCCTCTATGGGAGCGGGTACGAGGCATTTCTCCCTCGTTCGGTGGGCGCCGAGAGGCCCATGCCGATCCGCCTGGTAGGTAAGCACTGCGAGACCGGCGATATGGTGGTTGCAGAGGGGTTCGTGCCGGACGACCTCAGGGTGGGTGACATCGTGGCCACCCCCGTGACCGGTGCCTACGGGTACTCGATGGCCTCCAACTACAACAAGGTAACGAGGCCGGCGGTGATCTTCGTTTCGGGGGGCGTGGCTCGCACAGTTGTCCGTCGCGAGACGTTCGACGACCTGGTCCGGCTCGACCTCTGACCGGCAATCTGTCCCCGGGCCAGGCGGTAGCGTGACCGGATGACCTCGGCCCGCCCGTCAGCACCAGTGGTGCGCATTGCCATTCTGGGCAGTGGCGCAGTCGGGGCCGCCCTGATAGCGCTCTTGCGTTCCCGCTCCGACGATCTGGCCGTGCAGAGTGGTGCCCGCCTCGAGATCGCCGGCATTGCGGTGGCCGACCTCTCGCGGGCTCGGCCGGACCATGTTCCCGGCGACCTGCTCACCGACGACGCCGCGTCGTTGGTCGCCGACCCGTCGATCGATGTCGTCGTGGAGTTGATAGGCGGGATGGAGCCCGCCGGCAGCCTGATCCGCTCGGCCCTGGAATCGGGAAAACCCGTGGTGACCGCCAACAAGGCGCTGCTGGCATCGGCCGAAGGCATTGCCCTACGCAACCTCGCCCATGAGCGCGGGGTCGACCTCCTCTACGAGGCGGCGGTCGCCGGGGCAATCCCTCTTGTGCGGGTGTTGCGCGAGTCGTTGACCGGGGAGCGGATCCAGCGAGTGATGGGGATCGTCAACGGGACCACTAACTTCATCCTGACCAAAATGACTGACAACGGAACCGAGTACGCCGACGTCCTGGCGGAAGCCCAGGATCTGGGTCTGGCCGAACGTGATCCCACCGCCGACGTGGAGGGCCACGATGCCGCGGCCAAGACCGCCATTTTGGCCGGCGTCGCCCTGGGGTTTGACGTGGTGACCGCCGACGTGTCGTGTGAAGGGATCACCGGCATCGGGTCGATGGATATCGAGTTCGCGGATCGATTCGGCTACGTCGTCAAACTGCTGGCCGTGGTGGAACGGATCGGGGAGGACGAGATCTCGGCGCGGGTTCATCCGGCCATGGTCCCCAAGTCCCACCCGATGGCCGGGGTACGCGACGCCTTCAACGCTGTATTCATCGAAGGGGAGTCGGCCGGGGAGCTGATGCTCTACGGCCAAGGAGCCGGTGGCTTGCCCACCGCCAGCGCCGTGGTCGGGGATCTGATCGACGCCACCCGCAACTTGTTGGGTAAGACCACCGCCCCGGTACCGGAGCGGCGGCCCGGGCGCCTTCACCCGGTGGCCGACCTTCATTCGGCCTATTACCTGACTATCGACGTGGAAGATCGTCCGGGCGTGCTGGGCATCGTCTGCACGGTGTTCGGGGACCACAACGTCTCCATCCGATCCATGGAGCAGGAGGATCTCGTTGACGTGGCCCGGCTGATCTTTCTGACCCATGCATCCCGGGAGGGTGACATGAACAAGACGATCGCGGCTCTGAGTACCATCGACGCGGTGAAGCGGGTGGGGAGCGCCATGAGAGTCTTCGGAGAAGACGAAGGATGAGCGACCGACCTGCCGCGGCCTGGCGGGGAGTGATCGAGGAGTACCGCGAATTCCTTCCCGTATCCGAGGCCACCCCCGTGGTCACGTTGCTCGAAGGCGGCACTCCTCTGCTTCCGGCACCCAGACTGTCGGCCCGGGTGGGAGCGAGGGTGTTCTTGAAAGTCGAAGGGTCCAATCCCACCGGCTCGTTCAAGGACCGGGGGATGACTGTCGCTATTTCCAAAGCGGCGGAAGAGGGCGCCAAAGCAGTCGTCTGTGCTTCGACCGGCAATACGTCGGCATCAGCGGCTGCGTTCGCTGCCCGAGCCGGCCTGACCTGTGCGGTGCTCATCCCGGAAGGGCACATTGCCCTGGGGAAATTGGCTCAGGCGCTCATTCATGGCGCCCGGGTGCTGCAGGTCCGCGGCAATTTCGACCAGTCGTTGGCCATCGTCCGTGAGCTCGGAGAGCGGGCCCCGGTGACGGTGGTCAATTCTGTCAACCCCTACCGGATCGAAGGACAGAAATCGGGGGCCTTCGAAATCGTGGACGAGCTCGGGGATGCTCCCGATGTCCACTGCATCCCAGTGGGGAACGCCGGGAACATCACCGCGTACTGGAAGGGCTATCTCGAGTTCAGAGAAGCCGGGCGATCTACCCGGTTGCCGAGGATGTTGGGGTTTCAGGCGAAAGGCGCGGCGCCGATCGTCGAAGGGCACCCGATCGAGTTCCCCGAGACGGTGGCGACGGCCATTCGGATCGGCAACCCCGCCAGCTGGTACGGGGCGACATCGGCGGCGAGCGAATCCGGCGGCGGGATTGCCGCGGTGACCGACGAAGAGATTCTCGACGCGTACCGGTTCCTGGCCACCGAAGAGTCGGTGTTTTGCGAACCGGCGTCCGCGGCATCAGTGGCCGGTCTGATCAAGACGGGACTCCCCGACGGCGTAGGCGCCGGTGGCACGGTGGTGTGCGTGTTGACCGGTCACGGCCTGAAGGATCCCGACATCGCGATCAGTCAGATCTCTGTGCCGACTGTGATCGACGCCGACCTGGGTGCCGTGCTTGCTGAGCTCTCGTTGTAGAGGTTGCCACTTGGAGGTTGTTGCTGTTCGGCGTTTGGGCGGGTAAGCTATGTTCACCTTCGCTTCCAGATGTGCCTGTTCTGGCACTTGGGCGGGATCTCCTGAATCGCATCTCTGGGTGCGACCAGCCCGCATACGGCGTAGGTGGGGGTTGTAGACGGGCGTGTCGCCCGGCGTACTCAACTCCCCGCCCCTGATTCCCTGGAAGATGGTTTTGATCCATCTTCCCAACGAGGACATTCGAAACGAGGAGGCCGATGACTGCGGAACAGCAGCTCGAGCGCTCGGTGTTGGAAGGCAAAGAACGCGATGAGCTTCATGCCATCGCGCAGGCACTGTCTGTAAAGACCACCACCCGGACCAAAAAAGCAGACATGATCGACGGCATCCTGACGGCCACCGGCGTCACGGTGGGTCATGCCGCCACATCAGGTGCCGGAGCCACCAACGGAGACACCAGCTCTTCGGGCCGGCCGACCAACGGGTCGACGAATGGCTCGTCCGGTCGATCGACTTCGGACAGGTCCGACCCGGCGGGAGATGAAGACGTAACAGGATCACCGACCAGACGAGGCGCAGGGCGACGCCCGGCAGCCACTCTCTCCTTCGGCCCGGACGATGACGCTAAGTCGGCGGAGGTCGATGTGGCCGGCGGCGACGGGTCCGGTCAACCGTCGGGCGAGGCTTCGGTGGCGGCCGGAGATGACGAATCGACAGCCAGGTCCACCGATGAAGGCCGCCAGAACCGCCAGAACCAGAGTGGTCAGAATAGTCAGAACGCTTCCGGCAACCAGGGCGGGCAGGGCAACCGTCAGGCCAACCAGGGCGGGCAGGGCAACCGTCAGGCCANNAGGGTGGGCAGGGCAACCAGGGCGGGAGCAACGACGACGCCGGCAATCGGCGCAACAATCGCCGCCGTCGTGGCCGCGACCGTCCAGGTGAGGGCACCGAGCGCGACCTCCAAGGGGCAGGCGGCAATCAAGAGCAGCCGTACCAGGGCGAGCTCATCCCGGTGCGCGGCCTGCTCGACCTCCGCGACGAGGGCTACGGATTCCTCCGATGCGACGGGTACCTCCCTTCCGTCAAGGACGTATATGTATCCATCAGCCAGGCGCGGCGTTTTGCCCTTCGCAAGGGCGACCACCTCGAGGGTGCGTGCCGACCGGCCGGAAACACCGAGAAGTTCCCCGCGCTGTTGCGTATCGACATGGTCTCCGGGCTCGATCCTGAAGAGGCCCGGAACCGCTCCCGGTTTGAGGACCTGACTCCCCTCTTTCCTGATGAACGTCTCAACCTCGAGGCGCCGGGCGACAAGGAGAACATGACGACGCGGATCGTCGATCTGCTTTCGCCAATCGGCAAGGGTCAGCGTGGACTGATCGTCTCGCCGCCGAAGGCCGGCAAGACGACGGTGATGAAGCACATCGCCCAATCCATCGAAGCCAACAACCCCGACGTGCACCTCATGGTCCTGCTGGTGGACGAGCGCCCCGAAGAGGTCACCGACATGCGTCGCTCGGTCAAGGGCGAAGTGGTTGCCTCCACCTTCGATCGTCCGTCCGACGAGCACACCGCGGTGGCGGAACTGGCCATCGAGAGGGCGAAGCGGCTGGTGGAAGTGGGCAGGGACGTCGTGATCATTCTCGACGGCATCACCCGATTGGCCCGGGCCTACAACCTGGCCCAGCCCGCGACCGGCCGGATCATGTCCGGTGGCGTCGATTCGGGTGCCCTGTACCCGCCCAAGAAGTTCTTCGGGGCGGCCCGCAACATCGAAGAGGGCGGGTCTCTCACCATCCTGGCCACCGCCTTGGTGGAGACCGGCTCCAAAATGGACGAGGTCATTTTCGAGGAGTTCAAGGGCACCGGCAACATGGAGCTCCGGCTCGACCGGCGACTGGCCGAACGGCGGATCTACCCGGCGATCGACGTCAATGCCAGCTCCACCCGCCACGAAGAGCTGCTCTTCGACAAGTCCCAGCTTCAGCAGGTCTGGAAGCTCCGCCGGGTGCTCAACGCCCTGGCCAACGACGGCAGTGCAGCCGCAGGCCTGGAGCTCCTGTTGGACAAGATCCGCACCACCAAGAGCAACGACGAGTTTCTGGCCGAGATCGCTAAGGGCCCAGCCACTCCGTCTTGATCGAACCGTTGCCCCATTCCGATATGATCGGCACGCCGCGAATCGGGTGCGGGCCGACTCCGGAGCGCTACCACCACGGGAGAACCCAATGAAGACAGACATCCATCCCAACTACATCGAAGCCACCGTGCGCTGCTCATGCGGCAATACCTTCAAGACGCGGTCGACCAAGGACGATATCCACCTCGAGCTGTGCAACGAGTGCCACCCGTTCTTTACGGGCAAACAGAAGTTGGTCGACTCGGGTGGCCGGGTGGAGCGCTTTCAGCGTCGCTACGCCAAGTCGGGCTCGCGGAAGAAGCCGTCGGCACCGTCGGCATCCTGATCGGACAGGGCCGCCCGCCAGGCGTGTGACCGGTCGGCTTTTCGATCCAGCTTTACCATCGGCGACGATGTGGGTGGCACCTCCACCGGTGGCCACTACCCTTGGGCCGTGCTGAGCGACCGTCTGAACGAACTCGAGCGTGAGTACGAGGCGGTGGTTGCCGAGTTGAACGATCCGAACGTGTCGGCCGATCCCCGGCGTCTGCGGGACGTATCCCGCCGTCACAAAGAGCTCGAAGAGGTGGTCGGCACCTGGCGACGAGTCCAACAGGCGGAATCTGATCTCGAGGCGGCGAGAGAAATGGTCTCCGACTCCGTCGGCGAAGAACGAGAGCTGGCCCGGGACGAGGTGGAGCGGGCCGAATCCGACCTCAGCCATCTCGAAGAAGAGCTTCGGCTCCAACTCTTGCCAAAAGACCCCAACGCCGACCGGAATGTGATCATGGAGATTCGCGGCACCGAGGGTGGGGAAGAGGCGAATCTCTTCGCCAAGGACCTGTTCGACATGTACACCCGGTATGCCGCGGCCAAGGGATGGAAGACCGAGGTTCTCTCGTCCAGCCCCTCCGAGCGCGAGGGATTGAACGATGTCACCTTCCTGGTGAAGGGGGAAGGTGCCTGGCAACACCTCGAGCACGAGGGTGGACCGCACCGGGTGCAACGGGTGCCGGTGACCGAGTCACAGGGAAGGATCCACACTTCCGCCGCGGCGGTGGCGGTGCTGCCGGAAGCCAAAGAGGTGGACGTGGCCATCGACCAGAACGACCTCAAAATCGATGTGTACCGGTCCACCGGTCCAGGTGGGCAGTCCGTCAACACCACTGACTCTGCGGTTCGTATCACCCACCTTCCCACCGGCATCGTGGTGGCCATGCAAGACGAGAAGAGTCAGATCCAGAACCGCGCCAAGGCCATGATCGTGTTGCGGTCCCGTCTGCTGAAGGCGGAACAGGATCGCCAGGCCGCCGAGTTGTCAGCGGCGCGCCGGAGCCAGGTGGGTGGAGGCGGCCGATCGGAGAAGATCCGGACCTACAACTACAAAGAGAACCGGGTCACCGATCATCGCATTCGGCTCACGTTGCATAAGCTCGATCGCATCCTGATGGGGGACCTCGACGACCTGACTGACGCGCTGATGGCCGACAAGCGTGCCCGTCAACTGGCCGAAGGTTGAGATGACGGTGGTCGAGGCCCACGGTGACGCAGGGGCGACCGTTTGGGGAAACCAGCGCCGTCGGTTGCTGGCGTCGACAGCTGATCGGCTGGGCTCGGAGCGAGAGGCCCGGTGGATTGTCGAGCACGTTGAGCACGTCGAGGCAGAAGACGCTGCCCCGATGACACCTGACGAGCGAACCCGACTGGTGGAGCGGCTGGCCACCCGGCGGGCATCCGGCGAACCACTGCAGTACGTACTGGGCAGTTGGCCATTCCGTTCATTGGAGTTGAGGGTTGATCCTCGTGTTCTGATTCCCCGGCCTGAAACCGAGCAGGTGGTCGGTGTGGCGTTGGCCGAACTGCACCGGATGCACGGCGGGGCCATGTCCGATGGAGCACAGCGCAGTGGGAATGAACCGTCGGTGGTGTCTCCGGTCTGTGTGGATCTCGGCACCGGGTCGGGAGCCATTGCGTTGGCGATGGCTACCGAAGCGTCCCTGCGGTTCCCGAAGATCGAAGTGTGGGCTACCGATGTCTCCGACGAGGCGCTGGAGGTGGCGCGCCTGAATTTTGCTAGTACCTCCAAGGGTGGCGCGGACGGGGGCGTCCGCGTGCGATTCGGCCATGGGTGGTGGTTCGATGCCCTTCCTCCCGAACTGAGGGGTCGGGTCGACCTGATCGTCTCCAACCCGCCGTATGTGTCCGAGTCCGAATACGACGAACTCGAACCCGGGGTTCGGGACTGGGAGCCGCGGGGGGCACTGGTGGCTCCGTTCGGGGCCGGAGGCGTGGGTGGGATGGCCGACATCGAGACGATCGTGGCCAATGCGCCCGGGTGGCTCCATTCGAGAGGTGTGTTGGTGGTGGAGATGGCGCCGCGGCAGGCCTACGCCGCCATTGATGCCGCCCGACGAGCCGGTTTCGCCCAGGTCACCACGGAGCGCGATCTGGCCGGTCGGCTCCGGATGTTGGTGGCGAGGCGCTGACGGTGGTTATCCGGTTGCACGCCGGTGACCCGGTTGAGGTTGGAAAGGCAGCCGACCTCCTGGCCGCCGGCATGGTGGTCGCGATTCCCACCGACACCGTGTACGGCTTGGCCGTCGACCCGTCGCAACCCGGAGCCGTCGACCGGGTCTTCGCGCTGAAGGAGCGGCCCGGCGAGGTGGCCCTTCCGGTATTGGTGGCCGGATGGGGCCAGGTCGGGATGGTGGCGGGCACCCTCGAGGTGGCGGCGCAGGGATTCGCCGATCAGTACTGGCCGGGCCCGCTGACTCTGGTGGTGCCCCGCAGGGGCTGGTTTCGTGCCGACCTGGGGGGCGAGATGGCGGCGAAGTGGACGGTGGGAGTGCGGTGGCCCGACCATCCGGTTGTCGGGGCTCTCTGTACGGCCATTGGGCCTCTGGCGGTCACCAGCGCCAACCGGCATGCGGAACCCCCGGCTACCTCCGCGGAGGACGTCATTGTGGCGTTCACCGGTGACGACTGTCTGTCGGCGGTATTGGACGGAGGCGTGTGTGATGGTGTCCCATCGACGGTGGTGGAGTGCCGGGGTCAGGCGTCACGATGCCTTCGGGAGGGAGGCATCCGTTGGGATGGCCCCACCAAGGCCTCCGGAGGCGCTGGATTGACGATATAGCTCCGGCCGAGGGACACTGGGTCCCTGATGTCGAGTCGTATGGCGTCTCGCCAACACGTAATTATTTTCGACTAGCCACTCACCGATCCGGTGTGTGGCTCTCGGCCGTCCACTTGGTGGGCGGTTTTTCAATTGCATGTTCATCAACAGGCAGACAATGTCCGGGGACAGGCAACAGGGAAGGATTGGATAGAAGCGTGACTACGTACAAGGTTGGCCTTATCGGGGGCGATGGAATCGGTCCCGAGGTGGTGGCGGAAGCGCTCAAGGTGGTCGAAGCGGCCGGGTTGTCACTGGCCACCACCGAGTACGACCTCGGCGCCGATCGATATCTCCGCACCGGAGAGGTGCTTCCCGACAGCGTTCTCGAGGAGTTGCGCGGGCAAGATGCCATCCTCCTTGGCGCCGTTGGCCCCCCGGTGGGATCCACCGATGTTCCCCCCGGCACCCTCGAGCGCGGTCTACTTCTCCGTCTCCGATTCGATCTCGATCTCTACATCAACCTGCGGCCGTTCACCGGTGTCCCGAATGCACTTGCACCCGACTGCGATTTTGTGGTCATCCGGGAGAACACCGAAGGGACCTATGCCGGGGAGGGTGGGTTTCTGCGCAAAGGAACACCGTTCGAAGTGGCCACCCAGGGTTCGGTCAATACCCGGCACGGTGTCGAGAGATGCGCCCGATTCGCATTCGAGTTGGCGGCCAAGCGACCTCGGCATCGCCTGACCCTCGTGCACAAGACGAACGTGCTCACGTTTGCCGGGGATCTGTGGGACCGGACGGTGAACGAGGTCGCCTCCGACTACCCCGGCGTTTCCCGCGATTACAACCACGTCGACGCTACCTGCATCTATCTGGTGGAGAACCCCGGGCGCTATGACGTGATCGTCACCGACAACCTCTTCGGAGACATCATCACCGACCTGGCCGGCGCTATCGCCGGTGGTATCGGATATGCCGCATCGGCAAACCTCAATCCCGCTCGCACCGGGCCGTCGTTGTTCGAACCCGTTCACGGGGCCGCTCACGACATCGCCGGCACCGGCAAGGCCAACCCGGCTGCCGCTATCCGATCGGCCGCGCTTATGCTTGACCACCTGGGGGAGGTGGCTGCCGCCGAACGGGTAACCAGGGCGGTGCAGGAGTTCATTGCCTCAACCCCCGACCCTCAACTCTCGACCGCCGCCATCGGCGACGCCATCGCAGAAAGGCTGTGAGCCGTGCCACTCACCCCCACCGACAAGATCTGGATGGACGGAGACTTCGTGGACTGGGCCGATGCCACGGTCCATGTGCTCACCCATACCATGCACTACGGCACTGGCGTCTTCGAGGGCATCCGGGCTTATCCGACGCCGAACGGCGTTGCCGTCTTCCGGCTCCGGGACCACATCAAGCGGCTGTTCGCCTCGGCCAAGGTCTTCATGATCGACATTCCCTATACCGTCGATGAACTGGTCGACGCCACCATTGCGCTTGTCCGGGTGAACGGTCTCGATGATGGTTGCTACATTCGGCCACTGGTCTACCTCGGCTACGGCGAAATGGGGTTGAACCCCATCCCGTGCCCGGTCAAAGTGTCCATCGCCGCCTGGCCATGGGGTACCTACCTCGGTGACGAAGGAGTGGCCAACGGGGTCTCGACAAAGATCAGCTCGTGGCGTCGCCATGACCCGAACGCAGTGCCGACCGCTGCCAAAGGGACAGGTATGTACGTGAACTCCTCGCTGGCCAAGATGGAGGCACTCCGTGGCGGTTACGACGAGGCCATTCTTCTCTCGGCCGACGGAAACGTCAGCGAGTGCACGGGAGAGAACATCTTCATTGTTCTCAATGGCCACTTGGTCACGCCGCACACCTCGGATTCAGGGGCGTTGGCCGGCATCACCCAGCGGTCGGTGGAGACGATCGCGCGCGATCTCGGCTATGAGGTTGTCTACGAGCAGATGATCCGGACCGACCTCTATGCCGCTGAGGAAGCGTTCCTCACGGGAACCGCAGCTGAAGTCGTGCCGATCCGGTCGGTGGACGATCGCGACGTGGGTACCGGCAAGCCGGGTCCCATCACCAAGCAGTTGCAACAGGCGTACTTTTCCACCGTGCGGGGCGAAATCGACCGTTACAAGGACTGGTTGGACTATGTCAGGTGATGGTCCCACTCTGAACGACGGGCCCGGTCACAACCACGGTCACGGCCATGCCCACTCACACCCACTGACGGCGGGCCAACAGGCACACAGCCACGAAAAGGGGCAGTCGGCCAAAAGAAAGCAGCCAACCGTAGGAGACCACCTCGAATCACGGACAGAGGGAGCCGGTCATCTGTTCGACCTCCCGGTAATGCCCAGTGCCGTCGACGTGTTCGATACCACCCTGCGAGACGGCTCACAGCAGGAGGGCCTGTCTCTCACCGTCGATGACAAGCTCCGGGTGGCGGAGCAACTCGACCACCTGGGCGTGACTTTCATCGAGGGTGGATGGCCGGGTGCCAATCCGAAAGACGAAGAGTTCTTCGCCCGGGCCCCGTCGGAACTGACGCTCTCCACTGCCACGTTGGTTGCCTTCGGATCGACCCGTCGCGCCGGGGTGAAGGCTGAGGATGATGACACCCTGAGGCACCTCGTGAAAGCTCAGACTCCGGCGGTCTGCATCGTGGCCAAGTCATCCGAGATGCATGTGGTCGATGCCCTGCGGACTTCACTTGATGAAGCAGTGGCCATGGTGGCGGATTCGGTGGAGTTCCTCCGGTCCAACGACCTTCGGGTCTTCCTCGACGCCGAGCACTTCTTCGACGGCTACAAGGCCAATCCCGAGTTCACCATGCGGATCCTTCGCGCCGCCGAAGAGGCGGGTGCCGAGACTCTCGTCTTGTGTGACACCAATGGGGGCACGTTGCCTCATGAAGTGGAACGCATCGTGGCCACGGTGTTCGGTGGATTCGATACCCAACTCGGTGTCCATTTCCATAACGACAGTGGATGTGCAGTGGCCAACTCATTGGCCGCCGTCGGTGTAGGTGCCACCCACGTGCAGGGCTGTGTCAATGGCTACGGGGAGCGTGCCGGCAATACCGATCTGTCGGCCACCATCCCGAACTTGTCGCTGAAGCTGCGGGTGAAGACCATTCCGGAGGACCGCCTCGAGCGACTCACACCGGTGGCCCATCACATCGCCGAACTGGTGAACATCGCGCCGAACCCACAACAGCCGTTTGTGGGCGCCTCGGTCTTCGCCCACAAGGCGGGGCTCCACACTTCGGCCATCGCCCGGCGTTCCGATGCCTACGAGCACATCTCGCCCGAGCTGGTGGGCAATGGCACCCGCTTCGTTGTCTCGGAATTGGCCGGCCGTTCCACCTTGGCCTTCAAGGCGGCGGAACTGGGTCTCGAGCTCGATTCGGATGCCATGGGGTCCGTCCTCGACTCGCTGAAGCGACTCGAACACGAGGGTTATCACTTTGAGGTGGCGGACGCCTCGCTCGAGTTGCTGCTCCGCAATTCGACCGGATGGAAACAGAGGTTCTTCGAACTCGAGTCGTACCGGGTCATCGCCGACCACACGCTGGTTCGATCGACGGAAGCCACTGTCAAGGTGTTGGTGGAAGATGAGCGCATCGTGGCTTGTGCCGAGGGCAATGGACCGGTGAACGCCCTCGACGGTGCGCTGCGCGGCGCGATCGGATGTCGCTACCCCGCGTTGGCGGACATCCACCTGGTTGACTACCGGGTACGTGTGCTCAATTCATCCAAGGGCACCGGGTCGGTGACCCGGGTACTCATCGATTCGACCGACGGCGACAGGACATGGACCACCATCGGGGTCTCCGAGGACATCATCGAGGCCTCCTGGCAGGCCCTCTCCGACTCCATCGTCTACGGTCTGCTGCGAGCCACGGCCGGCGTCAAGGAATAGGGAAACCCGGGTCAGGCGTCGTAGGATCAGCCAGAGAAGGATCGGAAGTTCACAGCAATGACCCAACCCAGTTTCGTACCAATCGTCGAGGCCGACCAGGTCCGTTCGACGTACCGCTTACGCGTACCCGGAATATGGACCCAGTCGCGGCCTTCCGAATTGAGGGGGACAGCCGCTCCGGCGGGCCCGTCGTTCGGCACCCCTGGGCCTGATCAGGGTTTCGCGCTCAAGTTGGCGCGGCGATTCGAGGACCGGTTGGAGGTGTCGGCGGGGGAGTCGGCGGAGGATGTCATTTCCGGCTGCACCGCGGTGGCCATGCGCCGGGCCGCCCGATTTGGGCGGGCACCTCTCATCCACGATCTCGAGTTCGCCTTCACCTTGTGGGGTTTCCTTGGTGGCGCGCCTGACGATCTGGTGGCCGAACGGGCTCCGCTCTTCCGCTCGGCGGCCCACCACTACAGCGCCCGACGGGCCATCGCCGACGCGGTAGCCGCAGATACGCTCCGGCTGAGCCCGGAAGCTGTGGCCGCCCGCCTGGGCCAGTGGCGGGACCTGTTGGTCATCGCGGTTTCCGTTGGTCCTTCCATCCCCTGATTGGTCGAACTCTCCCAAGCCTCTTCCGGACCGGGTGCTACTCCGGCGGTGTCCGCGTGGGAGATGACCGAAAGTGGGGCAACCGCCCTCCGGTTGTTGGTCGCTTGCCGGCAGTGAGTAACGTGCATGGGTGACTTCTCCGCTCTTTGCCCTGTCCGACACCCATCAGCAGTTCCGGGACACCATGCGTCAGTTCTCCGAGGCCCGGATCGCCCCGCATGCCGCCGCCGTCGATCGTGATTCGGCCTATCCGCGAGCCTCGTTCGACGCTTGTGTGGAACTCGAGCTGCCATCGTTGGGCATCCCCACCGAGTACGGAGGGGCCGGCGCCGATCTGGTCACTCAGGCGATCATGGCCGAAGAGCTGGCTCGAGTGTGTGCCTCCACCTCCTTGACGATGTTGATCTCAAAGTTGGGGATGCTGCCGGTCATGAACTGGGCGTCAGAGGATCTGAAGCGCAAATATCTTCCCCGGGTGGCTTCAGGTGAGTCCCAGGTCAGTTACTGCCTGTCGGAAGCCGACGCCGGCAGCGACGTGGCCTCGATGGGCACCCGGGCGGTGCGAGACGGTGACGACTACGTCATCACCGGAACAAAGTATTGGATCACCAATGCTGGTGTGTCCGACGTCTACACCGTGTTCGCCGTCACCGATCCCGAAGCCGGTCGGCGTGGGATCAGCTGCTTCGTGGTCGAGGCTGATTGGGGGGTGAAGGTGGCCAAGCTGGAGGACAAGCTCGGCGTGCGCGGCAGCCCCACCGGCGAGGTGGTGTTCGACGAGGTGCGGATACCGTCGGCCAATCTCGTGGGCGAGGAAGGGAAGGGCTTCACCATCGCCATGCATACGCTCGATCGCAGCCGGCCCACCATCGGTGCCCAGGCGGTAGGTATCGCTCAGGGTGCCATCGACTATGCCGCCGGGTACATGAAAGAGCGCAAGGCATTCGGCAAGCCCATAGCCGATCTGCAAGGTCTGCGCTTCATGTTGGCCGACATGGCGATGCGCACCGAGGCGGCCCGGACGCTGGTCTACCGGGCGTGCTCATTGGTCGACAGTGGCGATCCGGAGGGCGAACTCACCAAGATAGGGGCGATGGCCAAGTGCTTTGCCTCGGATACGGCCATGTCGGTGACCACTGATGCGGTGCAGCTCCTGGGCGGCTACGGATTCACCAAAGACTTTCCGGTGGAGCGCTTCATGCGCGACGCCAAGATCACCCAGATCTACGAGGGTACCAATCAAGTCCAGCGGGTAGTGATCGCAAAGCAGCTGCTGGGATAGCTCACGACTCGTCAACCCTGGGGTGGAAGCTGATGGTCCGTGGGCAACTCGGCACTTTTCGCCGCCCGCCGGAACCCACGCGATCTTCAACCGACCCTGAGCCGTCAGGCATTCAGAAGAGCGACGGAGCGCCGTTCTCCGATAGGTCTATCTCCGAAGGTCGCTGACCGAGTGCCTCCGAAGGGCAGCGAGGCGACCTGGGCGAGGGTGCCAACCAGATTCGGCGGGTGATGATCGCCAAGACGATCAAGAATCTGACCAAGGGGTGTCCTCCCGGACCGCGCGGTGGCCGTGGGATCGAGAGATCGTGACCCCGATCAACGCTGCCAATCCCAGAAGGGCCGCACCTATTCCGATGACGGCGGATCCGCCCAGCCAGAAGGATGATGACACCGCGGTGGGGACCGGCGGCGTCTTCGGAATCGGGAACAAGGAGAGCGGCACAATGGGGAAGTGGTAGACGCAGGTAGCCGCGGCCTGGTGAATCGAGACTGCGGCGGTGACAAGACCACCGGGTTGAACCAGTGGCTGGCCGGTGCCATCCGCCAAGGTGATGGAGACCAAATTATCGGTCACCGTGGCGTTCTCCGGTATGACCGGTAGTGGTACCAGAGGCCGATTATTGGTCTCGACCCCGATCGAAGACACACTGGTGCCGCCTCGTGGGGTGGACGACGTCTGGATTACCACTGTGTTGAAGTTGGCGAGCTCGGCACCGGAGTCGGGCCCGCCACCCTCCACCGTCACTCCGGACCCCACCGACTGGGAGAACACGACGTTCTCCTGGTGCGATGTCGGGTTGTAGGTGAACCAGAGAGGAGTGCTCCCGGAGCATGGATTGGCTGACAGGCCCTGTGACCCCAGGAAGCGGCCCTGCCACGGCCCGATGACCTGCTGGCCGCTTCCCAGACCGGTCAATGAACCGATGGCATAAGGATTTGAGACGTCTTCCTCACCGCTCCCATCTGCGGCGCGGGTGATGAAGCCGGCCTGCACGTCGGTGGTCGGGTCGGCCATGACCCGTTTCCCCTCCGGCGTGAGGGTCGAGGTGTCAACTGTGACAGTTACCACGTCGCCGTGGACGGCGACCGTGGCCGGACCGGCCGCCGTCACCAGCCCACCATTTGCGAACTCGTCGAGCTCCCAACCGGACGGAACCTGACTCAAATTGAAGGTGCAATTGCGAGTGCAGGTGTCGGCTGCCGATACCGAAGCCGAATCCGGGTTCTTGACCAGCTCGAGTGCTGGCGCAAAGCTGGTGCCGTAGGGCTGAAAGATGGACAGCCCGGGGACGTTGGCCGCCCCGATGATCGTTAGCGAAAAGACATCGGCGGTGCCCTGGGTGCTCATCCCGATTCGCTGTAGTTGATACTGCGATGCCGACGGACTCGCAGCCGAGACGGGAACTCGGCCGGGTCCGTAATACGATGGCTGGGCGTACGACTGGGCGTAGATGCCGATCGGGGTGACAGCACCGGCTGTTGATGCCGGGATGATCCACATCTGCAACCCGGCCAGGAGGGCTCCGGCCCCTAGTGCACAGGCGCCAATCCGGGTGGCGACGGCCCGGAGATGCGCCGATTGTCCAGCTGTCACGGGGCGGTGGTGGCGCAACCCACCACCTTCTCGAGCAGGGACCGGGCAGCGACCATCACGGTGGGCCCGACCTGATCGACGCAGCCTCTCGCGCTACCGATGACCCATGCCTCGAATAACGGGGCTCTGTGCTTTACTTTCCTCGAGCTATCCATCGGCAGAGAAAGTGTAACCAGATCGACGCCATGAGCAATGTCTGCGTATTCCTTGAATTCTTGCCAAGGCGTAGCTCGGTGCGACGCGGAAACTCGCTCAGGGAGAGCCGACCATGAGAACTACCCTCTTCCCGCTCGTGGACAGTCTGGAGACGGCACTCGATCTTCCTCAACCCATCGTGGAGTTCGGCTCGATGCGGGTACCCGAGCAATCCCATCTCCCCCTCCTGAGGAACCGGTTCCCGGGAAAGAGCTACATAGGTACCGATTTTCGCCCCGGGTTGGGCGTTGACCAGGTTCAGGATCTCCACGCTCTCGGTCTGGCCGATGAATCGGTTGGCACCGCCCTGATGTTGGACACCATCGAGCATGTCCGCGAGCCCTGGGCGGCGATGCGAGAGATCCACCGCTGCCTCAAGCCCGGCGGGCTGGTGCTGATGACCTCGGTGTTCTTTTTTCCCATCCACGCATTTCCCGATGATTACTGGCGTTTCACGGCTTCGGCCATGGACGTCCTGTTGCAAGAGTTCGACCTTGTCCACAGTGGCATGGCCGGACAGGCCGACCTCCCTCATACGGTGATGGGGATCGGGGCAAAGGAGCCGTTCGGCACGGAGAGGTGGACCCGGGCGGTCACCACCGCCGATGGGTGGCTCAAATCCGGTGCCACCTCATGGAAGGAACGGGCTTTGGTGGCCTTCCCTCCGCTGATGCTGGTGGCCGGCTATGACGGATTCCGCTCCGTGACGTCGGCCTACAGCCGCCTCCGGAAGCGTGACCGCACCTCACGGCTCAATGGTCGGTAGGGATGCGATCACCAGCAACGGATCGGGTCGACAGCATCTCGTCGCCTTTGCGTTACTGCTGATAGCCACCGGTGCGTTCTTCTTCCCCGTTCTTTTCCAAGGCCAGAGCTTCACCGCCGTCCGAAACGACGAGACGATCGTGCATCCGTGGACCCCGTTGCTCCCGACTCTCGGCCCGGGTCCGGTCCAGAGTGACCAGGCAGACCTCAGCGATCCGTGGCAGGCCGACCTTACCCAGGCTGTCCATCAGGGAACCATCCCGTTCTGGAACCCCAACGCCTTCATCGGGGGCTACCCCCTTTATGCGAATGGCTCCAGTGCTCAACTCTTCCCGCTCCACCTGATCCCAGCCCTTCTTCTCTCACCCACCCAGGCGCACGATGCGCTCTGTTTCATCGAGGTACTGCTGGCCGGCTTCTTCACCTATCTGCTGCTGCGAGAACTCAAGATCGGCATGGCGGGCGCCATGCTGGCCGGTATCGCCTGGATGTTCTGCACCTTCAACATGGCGTGGCTCGATTTCGAGGTCGTCTCGCCGGTCCAATTCCTCCTCCCGCTCGGGCTTCTCCTCGTTCACCGGGCATGGCGAAAATCGACCTGGACAGCCGCCCTGATGGCCGGCCTCTGCCTGGGAGCCGCCATGCTTTCAGGTCATGTGCTGTGGATGGCGATCACCTGCGTGGTCGCCGGCGCCTACTCGGTTGCATTGGCTGTGCCATCAGCGTGGGCCGCGTGGTACTCCAACGACCGAGACATGTTCCGCCGTGCGGTGGCCGTTCCGGCTGTCGTCATGGTCAGCGCAGTCGGCGTGGCCGCAGTGGAATTGCTGCCATTGATAGCCAATCTCGGCAATTCGCAGCGTCACTCGTTCTCCTTTGCCGATCTCTCCAAGTTCATACCTGGTGAGGGGGCAAATGCCCTTTCGACGCCGTCCACGCTGGCGCACATCTTCTATCCGATAGCGGACCCCCTGTCCGTTGCCAACATCAACACCAGCATGATCTTCGCCGGAACCCTGACGGCGATATTCGCCATCGTGGGCATCTTCACTCGACGGCCCGGGTCGGGGTTGGGCAAGTGGATGCTCTTCGTGTTTGCCCTCGTCGCCGTGGGTAGTTCGTGGACTTGGCTGGCGTATCACTTCATACCCATTTTTCGGGTCTTCTGGCCATATGGCCGACTGTTCCAATGGTCGACGTTCGGACTGGCCATTCTGGCCGGTATCGGGCTCGATGAATCGGTCAAGGCGCTGGCCCGCCGTCATGGGAAGATCGACTACCGGAAGGCGACAGTCATCGGTCTCGGCCTGGCCGGGCTGACCGCAGCCCAGCTGATCCCCATCGGTCGCAGCCTCAACCCGCCGTTCGCCACCATCAATTCCGCGACGAATTTTCCGACCACCGGGCTGATCACCGCCATCGATGCCTATCAGAAGCAATCCACCTGGCCGGCTCGGGTTGTTCCGGTGTCGTCCACGTCCGCCCAGCTTGAATCCGGACTACTCCTCAACCCCGGGAATTACGACCTGTTGTACAACCTCGACCTGGTTTCTGGCTATGACAGTGTGATCCCCGCGAGGACAGTGGTGGTCGCCAAGTTCATCGAAGGTCAGCCGCTCCAATCACTGACCTCGGACCAGTCGCAAGCGTTCTGGATTCTGCCGAACGAATCGAGCATCCGCTATGGGGAACTGGCACGGTTTGGCATCTCGGCCATGGCCACGCTGCCCAAATTCACCGTGGAGGCCGACTGGGGTGGAGCTACCCGAGAGAACCTTCCCCAGTCCTCGCTCTACGCCGGCAGTGACGGGAACCTCATCGGCCTCGATGGAACCCCGGTCGGCCCCCGGGTCGTCACCCAGGTGGCGTTGGCCGACAGTGCCTCATCGGCGTTCCAGAAGTTCGTTGCCCCCAGTTTCCCGTGGCAACAACAGGTGGTCCTCGAGAGCAGTCAACTGAACTCACTCCCGGCCCCAACGAAGGCAGCGATCGAAGCAATAGCGTCTGGCCAGCCCGTGACCGCCACCACGTCTTCGATCAAGCCTGGGATCAACTCGCTCAGCATGACTGTGCACAGCACCCGGCCCGGGCTATTGGTCGTTCCGGAGAATTGGAACCAGGGATGGTCAGCAGAGGTCAATGGTCATGCCGTTCCCCTGCTGCAGGGAAACTATGTACAGCAAGTGGTGCCGGTACCCACCGGTACGTCAGACGTTGTCCTTCGCTTTCGGCCGCCCGGCTTCGATTCCGGGGCCACCATCACCGTTGTCTCGCTGTTGGCCATCGGCTTTGTTGCCATCAAGGGCTACACCCGGCGCCGCTCCCTTTGCGCCGCTCCCCGCGTCCCCACCGTTTCCGCGGGTGGAGAATGAGTCCGGATTGAGCTGAGTGCTTCCCGCGAGTCCGGGTTCGGGCTTGTCGACCACGGTCACCACCTCGGAACTCACCGGCGGTACCAGTTCACAGAGAAACTGGTAGGCAAAGAGGGTAGGGAACACCTTCAGACCGAGCTTCTCGAACATCTGGAAGAGGCGCACCACCAAAGGGGGGTGATCGTTCATCCCGGGCCCCAGGGCTTCGGCCGGAAATCCGAGGGGAGTCTCCAAAGCGAGGTGATATCCGCCGATCCGAAGGAGGCGCCGAAAACTGCGCCGGTTGAAGAACCGGAGGTGAGTCCTGTCGAGTATGCCCCGCTGGTCGTAGTCGAAGGTGCCGATGACTGCCCGGAGTCTCGGATACCAGTGCCCGACGTTCGGCACACTCACCAGCATGAACCCGTCTGGTTTCATGACGCTCTTCAGTTCGGAGAGCAGATGCTCGGGAGCGGCAAGGTGTTCCAAGATGTCGGCCGCCACCACTACGTCGTACCCGCCGCCAACCTGGCTCGGAATCCCCCCTTCGAGGTCGGTTTGGATGAACTGTGACATCCGATCCGCCACTCCGTCGTAGGTGGACTGATCGACACCTACCACCGTGTGTTGATCGGCCGAGAGTGCCTCGGCCATCCACCCTGCCGCACATCCGACATCGAGGATACGGGACGGCGGCTCTTTCGAAAGGCGGGCAATGATGGCCTGGTGTGAGCTGGTTACCGCGTCCCTCATGGCGTAGTCGGGCCCGACGGAGGCCAGGTGCCCCGAGCCGAAGCCCTTCTGCTGTAAGCGCCAAGCGAGCGAGTCGATGACGACGTCCTTGGCGTACTTCATGCCGTTCACATAGGAGACTTCGTCGCCATAGTAGGTGGGAATGGGAACTTCGCCGATGTGTCCTCCGGCGGAGAGAACCTGCAGGAGTATCTCGGTGTCAAAGTCGAATGCGTCACTGTTCCCGTCAAAGTCGATGCTCTTGAGAATGTCGACCGCGTAGGCGCGATACCCCGAATGCCATTCGCTGAGCTCAACACCGGTGACCCAATTCTGAAACGTGGTGAGGATGCGGTTTCCCCAGTACTTATAGAGGGGCATGCCACCACGGAGAGCTCCGCCCCTGGTCGACATGCGCGAGCCGAGGACTGCTTTTGCCTCACCGCGCTCGATCGGGGCGATGATCTCTTCAATGAGCTCGGGTGCATACTGGCCGTCACCGTGCAGCAGCACCACGCAGTCGAGATCATTGTCGATGGCCCAGTGGTACCCCGCTTTCTGATTCCCCCCGTATCCGAGGTTCACCGGCTGGCACACGAGAGTGAGTGGCAGTTTCGGGTGGAGCAGACGCCAGTCGCTAGCCATTTTGTAGGTGGCATCACCTGATCCATCGTCACTGAGCCACACCCCGGCACACCGACTCCAGAATGCCTCGGGAATGCGGTCCAAGACGGCATTGATGGTGCGTTCCGCGTTGTACGCAACCAGAATGATGCCGACCCGGAAATCGGTCCCCGGGTCGCGGCCCGGTGCCGCCGGTGCCGATTTCTTCCCGGCGATGGTCATACCGACTCCTTGGAGATCACCATTTGGGTGCCGTCGTCAAGTGCCGAGACGGGTGTGCCACTCCCGGGTCCGGCCGGCGACGGTCCGCCGATCACCTGACGGCCTCTCTCGTTCACGAACGGCAAGGGTACTCCTTCTGGTCTGCGCAAACCGGGACAACTTCCCACGGCCCTGGGACTTGTGGAGGAATAGGTGCAGGTCGGAGGGGTGGCGGACCTGCCCTCTCAGCTGGGAGGGACCCCATAAATCTACACTGTTAGCGTTCGCTCCCTGTGGGGACCGCCGTGCACACGACGTCGAGCGGATCGGTCATCCCTTCGGGGGAGCCGGACCGGCCGGTCGGGTCGGGACGACCTACGACGCCTTGGTGGCCGCCAGCATGGGTAGCGATGTCCCGAATCGCGATCGGGGCGATCGGGGGTCATCTGGTCGTGGTGCTGTTCCCCGGCGCCATGCAGCACAGCCGGCTCGGCACCCTGAGCGGTGGCACGTGGTTCGGGGTCTTCGATCGCTGGGATGCTGGCTACTACACGACGATTGCCGCCCATGGCTACCCAAACGCACCTGCACCTCTGCGGGTCTTCTTCCCAGGTTACCCGCTGGTGGTGCGGGTGGCCCACGACCTCACAGGTGGAGCCCTGACCTACAGCCAGGCAGGGTGCATCGTGTCGTGGTCGGCGATGGTGGCCGCCTCCATCCTGCTCTACGGGCTGGTGGACCGCCGGTTCGGGAGCCGGGCCGCCCTTGTCTCGGTGGTGCTGTTCTGCTGGTTCCCCACCTCGTGCTTTCTGCTCGCCCCCTACAGCGAGGCCCTCTTCATCCTCGAGATCCTCATTGTCGTCACCCTCGTCGAACGGGGTGCCTGGTGGCCGGCCGCCTTGGTCGGTGGCTTCGCCTCGGCAACATCTCCCGAGGGGGTGGTCTTGGCCATCGCCATCGCCATCGCCGCACTGATCGGGTGCCGGGGCCTGTGGCGAACGGTGGGTTACGGGTTGGTCAGCGTATGGGGACTGGCGGCATACACGGTGTTTCTGGGTGTGCGCTTCGGTGATCCGCTGGCCTATCTCACCGAGGAAGGGAACTGGCACCGGTTGACCCGGTTCCCCTTCACCGGGATTGTCCACAACATCGGATCGATTCGTCACGTGATGGACGAGCGGGGGCCGGTCCCCGTGGGGTACCGCTTCGTGAGGCCCAACATCGTCTGGGCCTGGATCGTCAACGACGGCACCGTGGTGGTGGCCGCTGCCGCCCTCGTCTATCTGGTGGTGATCACGGTGCGGGTGCGGAGGGCAGGCCCCGGGCCGCGAGCCGGAGTGCGGTTTCCCGTCCCCTGGATCGTGATCCTGGCCGGGGTGGTGGGGATCGTGTCGGTGACCTCCATCCGGTTCGCCGGAACCCTCACGTCGACCGAAGGCGATGCCCGGTTGATCAGTGTGGCATTCCCCCTCTACCCGGCCCTGTATCTGATGACCCGCCGATGGCAGGTTGCGGTCGTCGTCCTGATGGCCGCCTCGATCGGCGGCGCGTTGTTCGTCCAGGCCATGTTCAACCTCGGGTACTGGGTGGTCTGAGATGCGCCGAGGAACGTCATACGCAGGGGCCGGACCAGCTGAGTAGAACAAGTTCTATACTGGGATTTGTGGCGTCGCTCCGGCCGAAGGGTCGGGTCTGGCGTCGTCGATCGCAACCCCCTCAAGGAGATCCGATATGGCCAAGCCGGTAATCGTCGAAGCGGTCCGCACTCCGATCGGAAAGCGCAACGGATGGCTTTCCGGGTTCCATGCGGCAGAATTGCTGGGCAATGCCCAGGTTGAAGTGGTGAAGCGGGCCGGAGTCGACCCCGGTGACGTCGATCAGATTGTCGGCGGGTGTGTGACCCAGGCCGGCGAGCAGGCGTCCAACGTGACCCGCACCGCGTGGTTGAGCCAGGGGTTGCCCTATGAGGTGGCGGCCACCACCGTGGACTGCCAGTGTGGTTCGGCCCAACAGGCCAACAATTTCATCGCCAACCTCATCAGTGCCGACGCCGTCGAGGTCGGGATCGCCTGTGGGGTCGAGGCCATGAGCCGGGTGGGCCTGGGAGCCAACGCCTACAACGGTCCGGGTAAGTCGAAGCCGGAGCAGTTCCCTTGGGACATGCCCGATCAGTTCGTTGCCGCCGAGCGGATCGCGGAGAAATACGGCATCACTCGCGACGACGTGGACTGGCTCGGCTTCGAGTCGCAGCGCAAAGCAGCGGTGGCGGTGGCCGAGGGCCGGTTCGACCGGGAGATCGTGCCCCTCGAGGCCCCGGTGGTCGGCGCTGATGGCCCTACCGGCGAGAAGTCACTGGTGTCCAAGGATCAGGGCCCTCGGGAGACCAGCCGCGAAGGTCTGGCCGGCCTCAAGGCGGTGGCCCCGGACGGTATGCACACCGCCGGAAACAGCTCCCAGATTTCCGACGGCGCCGCCGCGGTGTTGTGGATGTCGGAGGACCGGGCCAAGTCGGCGGGCCTGCGACCCCGCGCCCGCATCGTGGCCCAGACACTTATCGGATCCGACCCCTATTACCATCTCGACGGTCCCATCGCCGCCACCACCAAGGTGCTGGGCATGGCCGGGATGACCATGGCCGACATCGATCTGTTCGAAGTCAACGAGGCGTTCGCCTCGGTGGTCATGTCCTGGGGCAAGGTCCTCGAGGTGGATTGGGACAAGGTGAACGTCAACGGCGGGGCCATTGCCCTCGGTCACCCGGTCGGATCCACCGGCGCCCGGCTCATCACCACCGCGTTGCACGAGTTGGAGCGCACCGATGGTCACCTGGCCCTCATCACCATGTGCTGTGGCGGGGCGCTGGCCACCGGCACAATTATCGAACGTATCTGATTCGTTGAGCCCGACATCAGGAGACGCACAGTGAGTGGAACCGAGCATCTGAACTTCGAGATTCAGGGATCGACCGCCATCGTCACCATGAACCGACCGGAGGCGAAGAACGCCTTATCGGGTCCCATGCTGGTGGGCATGGTGGACGCCTGGTACGAGATCGATTCCAATGACGACATCCGATGCGCCATTCTCACCGGTGCCGGTGGCACTTTCTGTGCGGGGATGGATCTCAAGTCGATGTCGGGTCCCGGCATGGAGTCGGTCCAGGACCGGATGACCGAAGATCCCGATCTTCACTGGAAGGCCCTGCTTCGGCACTACTCGCTGAAGAAGCCGCTCATCGCCGCGGTGGAAGGGTGGGCGGTGGCCGGCGGCACCGAGATCCTGCAGGCCACCGACATCCGGGTGGCCGGTGAAAGCGCCAAGTTCGGTGTCTTCGAGGCTCGTCGGGGCTTGTTCCCGCTCGGCGGTTCGACAGTCCGCCTGCGGCGTCAGATCCCGTTCACCGTGGCCATGGACCTGTTGCTCACCGCCCGGGAGGTCTCTGCCCAGGAGGCCAAGGAGATAGGCCTGATCGGCCGGGTGGTACCCGACGGGACAGCACTCGCCACCGCGCTGGAGATCGCCGGGGTGATCGCGGCTAACGGACCGCTGGCCGTGGAGGCGATCAAGGCCTCGGTCAAGGCCACCGAAGGTATTCCCGAGGAAGAGGCGCTCAAAATGGAGCTCGAGTTCGGCTGGCCGATCTTCGCCACCGAGGATGCCAAGGAGGGGCAGAGGGCGTTCGCCGAAAAGCGTCCGGCCAACTTCGAGCGTCGATGAGCCTCGTTGATCCGGACCGGGACCCCCGCACCGAAACCGGTAGCCCCCGGCACCGATTGGCGGCGGCCCTACGACAGATGATCACCGCCACGGTGGCCGCTGACCTCGACGACGCGGCCCTCACCGAAGCAGCCGAAGCGGTCGAAGGCCTCCATGCCACACTTTCGGCCGCCGCCGGCCCGGTGAAGCGACCGAGGGGACAACCCGACGTCGCCTCGGCCGCCCAGGAGTTCTTTCCGACCAGTCCGGTGATGGGTCTGGCCAATCCGATTGCCCCTCCGGTGGTGGTGAAGGTGGTCGATGGGGCTGACGGCGGGCCCAGGGAGATACGGGCGGTGGCCACCTTCGACTACGCCTACGAGGGCCCTCCCACCTGTGTCCACGGAGGAGTGATCGCCGAGATCTTCGACGAGGTGCTCGGAGCCGCCAATATGGTGGCCGGCAACCACGGCATGACCGGCACCCTGACCGTGCGGTACCGGAAGCCGACCCCACTCCGCACCGAATTACGGATCGAGGCGCGCTACTTGGGCCGCCACGGCCGTAAGATCCGATCGTGGGCGGGGATGTACCACGGAGACGTCCTCACCGCCGAGGCCGACGGGCTGTTCATCGATGTGGCGCCCGCGCAGTTTCTGGCCATCGCCGAGGGAAATATCGACAGTGCGGACCCGGTGATGGTGGCGGCCATCCGGGCCGAGGCGGCCCGGGAAGGGGCGGCCTCCGACGTACAGGTGGTCGACCTGACAAGTTCGTTGCCCACCTCAGGCTGACCCATGGGGGCCATGGCTGTTGGGTGGGGTCCCATGGCGGAGCCGAAGGAGCCCGGAGCCGGTTCCGGGATCTTCGAGCCGGTTCCCGCGAACCCCCAGACTCTCAGATCTTTTCCCGGCCCTCCCAGTAGGGGTCACGCAGCTTGCGCTTGTAGAGCTTGCCGTTGGGGTCGCGGGGCATGGAATCGGTGAAATCGATTGACCTGGGCGTCTTGAACTTGGCCAACTTGTCGGCGCAGAAGGCCAGGATCTCCTCGGCCAACTCGGGTGAGGCTTCCACGCCCTCCTCCGGCTCGACCACTGCCTTCACCTCTTCGCCCCATTCGTCGTTGGGAACGCCGAAGACGGCCACGTCGCCGATCTTCGAGAAGCCGAGGAGCACGTTTTCGATTTCGGCCGGATAGATGTTGGCGCCGCCCGAGATGATCATGTCGATCTTCCTGTCCCGCAGAAAGAGGTAGCCGTCTTCGTCGAGGAGGCCGACGTCGCCTACCGTGAAGAACTTCCCGATGCGGTTCTTCTGTGTCTTCTCTTTGTCCCCGTGGTAGCTGAAGTCGGAGAACTGCATCGACATGTAGACGGTGCCGATGACGTTGGACTCCTCGACGAGGTTGCCGTCGTCGTCGAAGATGGCGATCTCGGAGATGGGCCACGGTTTTCCGACCGTGCCCGGTTTCTTCAGCCAGTCCTCGGCAGTGACCAGGGTGCCCCCACCCTCGGAAGCGGCGTAGTACTCGTCGATAGCGTTGCCCCACCAGTCGATCATCTTGCGTTTGGTGTCGACCGGGCACGGGGCGGCGGCGTGGATCATGTGTTGCAGCGACGACAGGTCGTACTTGTTGCGGACATGCTCGGGCAGGGCCAGTAGACGGTGAAACTGGGTCGGGACCATATGAGACGTGGTCACCTTGTACTTCTCGATCAACTGGAGCATCTCCTCGGGGACCCATTTGTCCATCAGCACCACTGTGTGCCCGAGATGGATGGAGGCACCCGAGTAGCGGATGACCGCGGTGTGGTACAGCGGCGACCCCACGATGTGCACGTTGTCGTCCTGGGGCTGCACGCCGAACAGGAAGAGGATGCCCGACAGCCCGAGGGCCATCGCCTCGGGGGTGGCCCCGCTCAACGGGCGGAACACGCCTTTGGGGTTTCCGGTGGTCCCCGAGGTGTAGTTCATGACATCACCCAGGGTGCGATCGGACGGATCGTCGGTAGGTTGCGCATCCCTGGTGGTGGCGTAGGAGGAGAACCCGGCGATGTCGCCGACGGCGAAACAGGTGGAGGCGTCCATGGCCGCCTCGCCGGCGGCCAGAGTAGCCACCTCGGCGAAACGCTCGTGGGCGACGAAGATCTTGGCGGCCGAGTCCTTGAGGATATAGGCGGCCTCCGGTGCGATCAGATGGTGATTGATGGGCACCAGGTACCAACCGGCCTGGAGTGCGGCCAGATACAGCTCGAACATCTCGACACCGTTGGGGAGGAGGGTTGCCACCACATCCCCGGGCTGGAGACCGAATTGGCGGAAGGCGTGCACCACCTGGTTGGTCCGATCGAGCAACTCCTTCGAGGTGAACTCCCGGCCGCTGGGATCGACGATGGCCAGGTGTTGCGGATCCTCGTGTGCCAGTGCCCAAAACCCAAGATCGTCCATGGCGGCCCTCCCCTTACGCTGCGACAATTGGAATGTCGGTCGGTCGAAATACTGTCTGCCGGACAGGATGGCGACGCCTGCGCCCCCGTGGCCGGGTGGCGCCGGACCTGGGCAGACGCTAGAACATGTTCTAGTGTTTGGTCAACCTACCTGAACCCCACCGGAAGCATGAGGAGCAGCACCCATGAGCGGATTTCTGAGCGGCAAGGTCGTGGCCATTACCGGTTCCGGCGGTGGGATCGGTCGGGCCGTGGCGCTGGCGGCGGCGGCCGAGGGGGCCAGGATCGTGGTCGCCGACATCGGTGTGTCCCTCGATGGTGGGGACCCACAGAGTCAGGTGGCCGAGGCGGTGGTGGCCGAAATCGAAGCTGCCGGAGGCGAGGCCGTGGCCGTGGCCGAGAGCGTCACCACTCTGGCCGGCGGCGAAAAGATCATCGGGGCCGGCGTGGAGAAATGGGGCCGCATCGATGGGGTGGTGGCGGTGGCCGGCATCCTGCGGGAGCGCATGCTCTTCAACATGGCCGAGGATGAGTGGGATGCGGTGATCGAGACGCACCTGAAAGGGCATTTCACGGTATTTCGAGCCGCGTCGGCCATCATGCGCAAGCAGGAAGGTGGCGGTTCGTTGGTTGCCTTCACCTCTGGTGCTTTTGCCGGCAGCGTGGCCCAGGCCAACTACGCATCGGCCAAGGGTGGCATCGTCTCGCTGGTGCGCTCGGCCGCGGCCGGGCTCCACCGCTACGGCATCACCGCCAACGCGGTGGCCCCGGTGGCCCGCACCCGGATGTCGGCCAACGTCCCGATGGACCTGGCGGAGATGGGGGACCCCGAGGACGTCGCCCCGTTGGTCGTCTACTTGTTGTCGGACAAGGCCAAGCACGTGACCGGACAGGTGTACACCTCGGTGGGCCCGAAGATCGCGGTGTGGAACCAACCTCGCGAGGTACGGGCCGTCTACGCCGAGGGTCGCTGGACCCCCGAGCAGATCGCCGCCCGACTCGACTCGACCGTCGGACAGGAGCGCATGCCCCTGCTCGACCAGCTCGAGGCGTACCGTAAGGCGGCCGAGGAGAAGGCCGCGGCCGAGAAGGGTACCGCCGAGAAGGGTACCGCTCGGTAGGGCATCCCTCAGCGCCAGTCGGTGGCCCAGGGCCCCATCACCCGGCACGGCGTGCTTGCCGAGGGTCGCCGGACCCCGCCGGTGCTGTGCGCCGGCCGTTACCAGCCGGTGGGCACCGAGGTGTCGACCTCGTCGGTGACATCGGTGGATTCACCGTCGAGATCACCGAACGATGTGGCGATGAATTCGCGGGTCTCCTTTTGTGCCGCCAGCATTCGTTTCTCGGCCCCGACCGCCAACAACCGGCCGAGGACCGGAATCTCCCACATCGACTCGGCCCGGATGATGGCCATCACCACGGGCACCAGGTGCTCGGCCGTATCGAACACCACGTATCGGGGTAGCCATTCGGGGTCGTACTTGGCGTTGAACAGCCAGAGTGACTCGATTTGGGCGAAATTGGACAGCCGTTTGAGGAACCACCGTTCCGCCCGCTGCATGGCCCCGTCGCCCTTTTCTCCCGCCAGCGTGGAGCGAAGGGTGGCGAAGTTGAGACTGAGCCCGCCGAAGTTCCCGGCCTGAAGGCGCTCGATGGTGGAACAGAGGGCGAAATCGAGCAGCCCATTGGGGTGCTCCCCGGGATCACGTCTCATCAGGTCGAGCGAGTAGCCGTTGATGCCGGTGGCCGGCACGAACTGGCACATGGCCGCGGCTTTGCCGTCAGGGCTCCGGACCACCGTCATCAACAGACCGGTGTCACGGGGATCGAACACCCGTCCCAACATCATGGAGAACCCGCGCTCGTGCTCTCCTTGTCGGCTGAGTCCCATGAGGGCGACCAACTCCTTGGAGAGCTCGGGGGCTATGCGGGCCGGGTCGTGGAACGAAACCGAATAGCCCTTCTTCTTGATGCGGTTATGGGCTTGGCGCAGCCCCTTCTTGTTGCCACCGGCCAACGAGAAGTGTTGAATGTCCACCACGGCTTCGTCGCCGAGGTAGATGTTGTGCATTCCCGAATCGCGGTAGATGGGCAGCCAGTCCTCGCCGGCCCCCATGACCGCCGGAACCCAGCCATGGCTATCGGCGAACCGCCGGAACGCCACCCACACCAGCTCGCGTTCGTTCACCGGTCCGATCGGGTCGGGAGAGATGAGGCAGATGCCCCCGTAGATGGCATAGGCCACCAGCGAGTCGCGATGGAAGAACCACTGTTTGTCGGTGCGGAGGGCGAAGTAGTCGAGTGTCGACGCCCCGTGTCGGCGGACGATGTCCCGGGCACGGAATTCGGCGGCGCGTCCGGTGGTCAACCGACGATCCACCACCGGGCGGGACACCAAGAACAGGGTCACCCCTACCAGGGCGATCCCGAGCACCAACAGCGTCGGGGCCAGCACCCGGTCCAAACGCGGCGCCACGCTCACTGTCTGGATGCCGACCAGGCGTTCCGCCGCTGCCCACAGGGCGGTCCACCAGGGGACCGAGTAGTGGAGACGATGACGGCCGACGTGGGCGAAGATCTCGATCGACGTCGCGGCCAGCACGCAGATCCCGATGATCCCCAGCACCAGGGCAAGTACCGCCGATCGTAGGGACGGCCAGTCAGAGGCAGCCTGGAAATCACGGCGATTGACCGCCAGCACCACCAGGACGGCCAACGCCAACAACGACTCCTCGATGTCACCACCGGCAAAAAGGTGGAGGACCAACGTCCCGGACAAGAGGACCATCGCCACCTGCCAGGCCAGGCGTTGCCCCCGCAGGACGCCGCGGCCCAAGGCGATGAGAGCCAAGCCGGACAGGGCCACCAGGGTGCCGGCGGCGACGGTGGCTCGTAGCGGGAGGAACTCGAGCAGCACATGCAGCCGGGCCCGCAATGGGGGGGTGATGGCGTCGAGGACGTCGACGAGCCCGGCAAAGAGGATGGCCATCGCCGCCACTCGTCGGACCCGGCGGGTGCGACGGTGGGCCTGGCGGAGATTGGGGGCGTGTGGCCACGAGTCGCCCTTGGGATAGGAGGCCACCATGACAGGGTGGACAACGTGCACCGCTCGTCGGATGCCGGCCATCCGCTCGAGCAGGCTGGAGGACGGGAGCTCGCGTGCGGCCAGAAGCAGTCGAACGTGGAGGTCGGCACCGGTCTCGAGCTCGATCCAGCTGATCCGCTGGATATGGAGGAAGATCGGCGGCAGCCCGAGCTTCCCCGGATGCTCGTCGACGACTTCGGCGGTTGCTCCCACGTTGGCGTAGAAGCCGACCCCGAGGTTGGTGAGTTCGGACTGGAAGGTGGCCCCGGTGATGAGCCCTGCGTATCCGAGACCGACCAACCGTCGCCCGGCGTCACGGGCGGTGTCGTTCGCCATGGCTTCCGATGTGACCGACTTGAGGGAACCACCCCCGAGCATCGACCACATCCGTCGGCTCAACAGTCCGAGCATCAGGGCCAGGACGATGAGCACCACCAGGGCAAAGAGGCTGGCCACCATCACTTGATCGATCCAGTCGGCCTGGTGGGCGTGACGCAGGACCCGTCCGGGGACGCCGGTACCAATGTGCTGGAGCACCCACGGGGTCAAGCCCACCCGCAGCAGTCCTGCCACCGCGAACGGCACCAGGATCCACCACGTGTATCGCCCGAGTCGCCGGTACAGGGTTCGGGACGTGACAAATCGGGTCAGGGCGGAGGGGTCGCTGAGATGATGGAGTCCTTCGAGCCAGGGAGCGTCGTCCTTGGACTGGTCGGCCAGATGTCGCCAACGGCCACCGGCCAGGGCCCGATCGACGGCGCCGGGCTTGGCATCGGCGGCCGGATCGAATCGGGTCTCGGAGACAGTGCCTTCCGAGTCATAGGCGTGCTCACCGGGCTCGACCCGCACCACCCGGAGGCCCGTGGCGGTCTGGAGATGGAGATCGACCTCGGAGAACTGCTCGACCCCGATGGCTGTCAATGCCACCGCCACGTCGGGATCGGTGGCATATCCGGGCTCGTGGGTGCCGACCTGGCGGATGATCCGGCGTTCGGGCTCTTGGAGGAATGCACCGAACGACTCTCGGAGTCGTGGATGGGCGGCCATGGACCGCTGGGCGTCCGCCGACGGGGAGTCGGTGCCGGTGAGGTCGAAGAGATTGCCGGCGATGATCAACAATCCGGGGCCGTCCCAGGCGTCCAGTGCCCGAGCCAACTCGACGGTGAGGATCTTCGACGACGGTGTGGCCTCGGGGGTGAGCAAAAGGTCGCTCACCACCATGACCCGCCGGCCGATGGGGACGCCCACGGCCGGCACACCGGGCTCGGGTGAAACCGCCGGGTTCTCGTTGGGGTGGTCGGCCACAACCACTTGTTCGTCGGCCTGGTGGTTGCCGGCCTCGGGTGGTGTGGATGTCGTCACGAAACCTCAATCGTAGAGGCCCGGCGGCGTTAGGCTCGGTCGTGGCGTGTCCGAGCAGTGTCGAATGCCGATGCAGAGGGGAAAACCGATGTCCGACGACGTGACCACCACCCGGGGCGAAACGGTCTTCGGCACATCGGGGGAGGCGCTCGGGGCCTTGCGGGTGGCATCGCCCGGGTCGACCATGGCGGCGACACTTCGCCGCTCACCCGAGTGAGCCCGGGGGCGGGCCCCGACAACTGGGCGTGGCGCCGGGAGCCGGTGCACGAGCCCGGGGAAGCGGTGGTCTTCGACGTGGACGGCGTGCTGTCCGACGCGGTCGGCCGTCAACACTTCCTCGAGCACGGGAGGAGGGACTGGGACCGTTTCTTCGCTGCCTGTGGGGATGATCCGGTCATCGAAGAGTTGGCGCGTCTGATGGAACTGCTGGATCCCCGGCTACAGGTCATACTCCTCACCGGACGCCCATTCAGTGTGCAACCTCAGACATTGGCCTGGCTCGAGCGCTATGGACTCCGGTGGGACCTGTTGGTGATGCGGGCCCGCGGAGACTACGCCCACGTGACCCGGTTCAAGAGGGACGAAGTGGAAGAGTTGCGGTCATTCGGATTCGATCTCCGGCTGGCTTTCGAAGACGACCCCAACAATTTCGCCATGTTCCATGCCGAGGGAATCCCGTGCGTCTACATCCATTCCGGGTACTACGAATAGCTTGCGGAGAGCTCAGGACCATTCGGATCCCGACAAACGGGTGGAGGGTTCGCGGCCGGCGATGAACCAACCGGCCAGGAGGGCCAGGCCGGCCAGCAGAAGAGGTGGCACGTCGCCGTAGCGGGCGTAGACGGTCCATCCCGATCGCCGGGACAGGTCGGCGAACACGATCTGCCGGGCACCGAGGGCGGAGCGGGAAATGAGTCGGCCCCGATTGGTGAAGGCGGCGCTGTAGCCGGTGGGAGCGGCCTGAAGCAGGTCCCGGCCCTCTTCGGTGGCCTGGACTTCCGAGGCGGCGATCTCCTGGGTGGGCACCTGTGAACGGGCGTACGAGGAGGTATTGGTGGGGACAATGAGAAGTTGAGCCCCATTGCGCACCGACGGGCGACCCCGGTTGGCATAGAACACCTCGAAGGAGACCATGGTTCCCAGACGGGCCGCCGGTGTGGTCAACAGACCCGACCCGGTACCGGGGATGGCGTCTTGAGGAACGGCTGACAGGTTGCCCAAGTGGGCGAAGAGACCCCGCCAGGGCACGTACTCCCCGAACGGCACCCGGTGCACCTTTTCGAACCGGCCCACCAGTTTCCCGTCCGGGCCCCAAGCCACGATCTCATTGCGAAAGACGGTGGTGGACACCGATTCGGTGACACCCACCACCAAGGTGGTGTGGAGCCGGTCGGCCAGGGCGGAGAGGCTCGCCTCTTGGACGGTGCCATCGAGGTTGGTGTAGAGGGAAACCACGTCCTCGGGCCACAACACCAACTGTGGGGCGTGCCCGCCATCGAGTTGCTGAATCCTTTCGGTGGCTGCCTGTTGAGCAGCCAGGACGGTGGTGGGGTCCACCTGCGACTTTCGGAACCCCCGGACCCCACCCCCTTGGACCGCAGCGGTGGATACGGTGCCCAGGGAAGGACCACCGTCGGGGGCGTGGGTGGCGATGATCACCGTGGACACCAGGGTGATGATTGCCGCCAGTCCGATCAGCGCCAAGGCGCCACTACCGGCGAAGGCATTCCTGACCGACACGTCTCCGGCCAACCCTGTGCGGGCAAAGGTTCTGGTGCGTCGCTGGTCACGGACAGCGAGGTGAACAGCCATGAGGACGGCGGCCGTCGCCACACCGCCCAGATAGACAGCGCCGGTCAAGGCCAGGGGGCCGCCCAGTCGGGCCACGGCCAGTACCGGCCCGTCGGCCTGGCCCAAGAAGACCCCCCCGATCGGCAATCCCCCGAACGGCCATGTCATCCGGACGGCTTCGGCCAAGGTGAGCGCGGCCGGGAAGGCCAGGGCCCGGGCCAGCACCGGACGTGCCGGGACCATCAGGCAGGCCACCGCGGGAAACAGGGCTTCGAGGGCGATGAGGGCGATGGCTCCGGGCAACGTGAACGACCGGGCCCAGGCCAGGCCGGGCACAAAGCACCCGAGACCGGCCAGCCACCCGGCCCACAGCCGGGTCCGGGGGCGGAGACCACCGAGGCGCCACCAGAGCAGACCGGCAGAGGGAAAGGCCAGGATCCAGAATCCCCACGGAGGCAGGGAGAGTGCCAACCCCACTCCGGCGACGATGGCCGGTAGCGCCACCGCTCCCCGGCGCGGAGCCACCCGATCGCGTCGATGATGCACGAACCTCAGCCGGGATGACCTCCATGGGGGGGGATTGGATGGGTCGACCGAGGGCACCGGCCACGGTGGCACCGGCACCGGCACCGGCACCGGCACCGGTGGCTCCGTGTTCATCGACCGAACTCTCCCAGTGAAGCGAGCACGGCACGTGCCGCACTCCGTCCGCTTCCCACACACGCCGGGATGCCGACCCCGCGGTAGGCGCTTCCGGCCACGGCCATGCCGGGGAGGGCGGCCACGGCTTCCTCGATCTCTGCCACCCGGACGAGATGGCCGACCCGGTACTGGGGGAAAGCTCCCGGCCAGCGTGTGACCCGGGAATCGGAGTAGCCACCGCGGATATCGAGCACCTGTGCCAACTCCCCGAAGGTGGCGGCCGTCAACTCGTCATCGTCGAGTCGGGTGTGCCGTTCGTCGCCGTACCGGCCCACCGAGACCCGGATGAGCTCGGTTCCGGCCGAGGCCAGGTGCGGCCACTTCCTGGACAAGTAGGTGCACCCGGTCATGAGGGCCGGTCGCCCGCCGATGGGGGAGGTCCGCGGCACCAGAAATCCGGTTCCGTCCAGTCGGTGATTGATGGCGTCGGGTGGCACTGCCAGTGTCGCCACGCTCACCGACGCGTAGTCGATGGCACTGAGCAAGCCGGCCGCCATGGGGGAGTGAACGGCCAACAGCACCGAGGCCGGTTGGGCGGGAAGCGCCAGCACGATGCCGTCAACGGCGAGGACTCCATCGCCATCGCCGGTGATACCTGCCGCATTGCTACCGCCCAGGGTCAGGCTCCAGGTTCTCCCGCCGGAGGGATCGCCCGACGCCTGGGTGATGGCGTTCACCGACACGCCGGTATGGATCGACACATCCCAGGCGGAGCGCGGGTCGACGAGCCTGCCGGCCAACCGATCGACAAGGCTCGCGGTTCCCTGGCGGAGTGACCAGAAGACCGGCCCCGACCCCTCGGGCCGAGGCAGCCGACCGAGACTGCGCATGAGGCTGCCGGTCCGCTGGGAGGCGGTGATGAGGGCGGGGAAGGTGGCAGCGGCGCTGAGTTCGTCCACGCCTCCGGCGTTGATCCCACCGATGAGCGGGTCCACCAACCGTTCCACCACCGGGCGGCCGAGACGTTCGCCGATGATGTCGGCCACCGATCGGTCACCACTCAGCGCGGCAGCGCCAAGATGGGGCATCACCAGGTCCTTGATCACCCGAAGTGACTCGCCCGGGCTCAGGAGACCCGACCGGGCCAGCGGCCACCATCTGGTCGGGACACCGAGATTGAGGGCGGCGGGCATCGGGCGGAGCCGACCCCGGGCCAGGATCGACGTCCCGGTCGTGCCCATCGGGACGAGTTCGTCGCTCACCCCGATCTGCTCGCAGAGTTCGGTGGCCTCGGGCCGACGGGCCAGGAAGGCGTCGGCGGCCAGGTCGACGGTGCGTCCTGCGAATTCGGCGGAGTCCAGCTTGCCTCCGACCCGGTTGTCGGCTTCGAGGACGTGCACGATGGGAGGACCGGCTCCGGTGGCCATGTCGGACGAGGTCACCAACTCCCAGGCGGCCGAGAGGCCGGCAATACCTCCGCCCACCACGGCGATGACCGGGCGGCGGGGAGCGGTCACCAGGGTGTCGACGCGGGAGCGGCGCGGATCACGTTGGCGAGGATGTCGAGGAACCCGGGGTCATCGTTGAGCGAAGGCGTGCGGGCGAAGGTGACCCCCAACGAGCGGGCCACACCGGCGGCCTCGATGTCGAGATCGAAGAGGACTTCGAGATGGTCGGAGACGAACCCCACCGGACAGACCACCACCGACGTGGCCCCGTCGGCGGCCACCCGTCGGATTTCGGCCAGGAGGTCGGGACCGATCCAAGGATCCGCCGTTCGTCCTGCACTCTGCCACGCCACTCCCCAATCGAGATCGTCGATGACGTCGAGACCGAGGAGGCAGGCGATGTCGGTGGCTGACTCGTGGACTTGATCGGGGTACGGGTCGCCTTCGGCGATCACTCTGGTCGGGAGGCTGTGGGCGGTGAAGAAAACCGACGTCTTCTGGCGCTGGGGCGGTGTCAGTGCGGCCAGGACGGCGCTGGTCCTGGAGGCCAACAGATCGGCGAGCCCCGGTGCCCGGTGCCACGACGGGATGCCCACGAACCGCGAGGGAGGGGTGGTAGCCGCCGCCGCTTCGCCCGCCCGGCGCAGGTACTCGCCGGAGCCGAGGGTCGACTGGTGCGGAGTGAGGACGACTCCGATGATCTGTCCCACGTGAGCGGCAGCAAGGGCCTCTATGCCGTCCTCGATGCGGGGTGAGGTGTGCTTGGCTCCGTAGCCGACGACGTACTCGCCGGGGGCCATCGCTTCGAGAGCGCCGGCCAAACCATCCACCTGGCGTTGGGTGCGGTGGGCCAACGGCGATACTCCGCCCAGGGCGTCATAGCGCTTCACGAGATCGGCGAGGAGCTCGGGGGTCGGGTGCCGGCCTCTTCGGATAGAGGTGTAGAAGGGTTCGATCTCCTCGGGCGTGCCGGGCGTGCCGTGGGCCATGACCAGCACGCCGGTGAGTGGGGCGTGCCCTTCCGGCGGTCCGGACGACTGAGACGGGTTCATGTCGGCGTTCCCACCCCGGCGAGGCCTTCGGCATGGACCAGTCTGACCACCTCTCCGAGGATGGCCGGGTCGGTTTCGGGCAACACACCATGGCCCAGGTTGAAGATGTACCCGGGCGTGGTCCCGGCCCGAAGCAGTACCTCCCGGGTTTCTGCCGCGGCCACCGCCCAGGTGGACAGACAGAGGGCCGGGTCGAGGTTTCCCTGGAGAGCGATGCCGGGCCCGACCCGACGACGGGCATCGTCGAGTGGCACCCGCCAGTCCACGCCCACCACGCCGCTGCCGGCGGTGGCCATGAGGGGGAGGAGCTCTCCTGTTCCCACACCGAAAAGGATGGTCGGGGTTCCGGGATGGGAGACCGCCAACTCGGCGAAGAGCCGACGGGTGGCGGGCAGTACCAACTCCTCATAGTGGCGAGGAGTGAGGATCCCGGCCCAGCTGTCGAAGACCTGAACGGCATCCGCCCCGGCATCGAGTTGCGAACGCAATGAGGCCAGGGCCAGGTCGGTCAACCGGTCGATCAGTGTGTGCCAGATCCCCGGCTCCCCATGCATGAGCGCCTTGACCCGGGTGAAGTTACGGGAGGGCCCGCCCTCCACCAGGTAGCTGGCCACCGTAAAGGGACCGCCGGCGAAACCGATCAGCGGAACCGGCAGCTCTTCGGCCAGGATGCGGACGGCTTCGATGACATACGGCGTATCGATCTCGGGTTCGAGCGGTCGAATCCGTTGCAGGTCGTCTTTGGAGGTGAACGGTCGGGACACCACCGGGCCGACACCTGGGACCACGTCGACGCCGAATCCGATGGCGGCGGCGGGAACCACGATGTCGGAGAAGAAGATGGCGGCATCGGTGCCATAGCGGGTGACCGGCTGCCGGGTCAGCTTGGCTACCAGTTCGGGTTGGGCAATGGCATCGAGGATGCTGCCCGTGCCCCGCTCTGCCCGATACTCGGGAAGCGAACGACCGGCCTGACGCATGAACCAGACGGGTACGTGGGGGACGCTCTGGCTCCGACACGCCCGGATGAACGCCGAGCCGTCATGGCGGCCGGAACGAGGTTGAGGCACCATCGGACGCTACCGCCGAGCCTACGGTGCCGACGAGTCGGGCTTGGTACGTGCGGCGTCACGTGCGGCGTCACGTGCGGCGAACACGTCGCGGACGCACGGGTCATGGCGTAGCCCATTGAGTCGGCACGGCTCTCCATAGGGCTGGTCGCCATCCGGGCTGATGAGATTGTGGGGCTGGTTGATGCCCAATCCCAGCAGGTTCCCGGCGGTGGCCGGACGGACATTTGGAATTGTCTGAAGGAATGCGGCCGGGTCGGTGCGACCTGCAACCTGGGAGGTGTTGCCGGTTGACGCCATGGTCGCAAGTCTAGGTTCCCGGGCTGTCCGACCCTGATGGAGGCGATGCCGGTCGCGCCGGTTGGAACGGGCGCATACAATCAAGGGTTCCCCTGAGCCGGACGGGGAGGGTAGAACGGAGGTGCCGGTGGGGGTCGAACGCGAGCTACACGCCGAACAAGAGTTCGTCGATATGGCCTACGCGCGTCTCGACGCCATGCGGGATGACGCCACATCCATGCTTGGAGGGGTTCTCGACCTGGGAAAGGGTGGAACCTTCCAGTCCCGGACTGAGCGGGACGTGATTGTCCGAACAAGCATGGCCCGACTGGAACAACTTGACATCGGTGATCAGGCGCTCACCTTCGGGCGGATCGACCGGGTCCTGCCGGATGGGTCAGACGATGTGGGGATGGCCAACGGAGGCGCCAACGGAGGCGGCAACGGAGGCGGCAACGGCTCTGGCCGCGGGTCGACGGCTGCTGGCCCTGCCAATGGGAACGGCAGTGGGACCGTCCCTCCCGGGCCGGCACACAACGGGGCAGTGAACACCGAGGTGTTCCACATTGGGCGCTTGGCGATCCACAGCGCCGACCTCGATCCTCTGGTGGTGGACTGGCGCGCCCCGGTCGCCGAGCCCTTCTACCGGGCCACCGGGCGCGATCCACAAGGTCTGGTCCTTCGTCGGCACCTGGCTCTCGACGGCCGTCGGGTGGTCGGTGTCGAAGACGAACGGTTCTCGATCGGGGGGCTGAACGGAGAGCCGTCGATACCGAACTTGGGCTCTTCCGACGAAAACGTAGGCGAGTTGATTTTGGGTGATGTCCCGATCGGAGGGCCCGCCGCCCTGCTGGCCGCGCTCGACCGGGCCCGCTCTGGTCAAATGACGGACATCGTCTCCACCATCCAGCGCGAACAGGACGAAATCATCCGCTCACCCCTGTCAGGGGTGATGGTCGTCCAGGGTGGTCCCGGCACCGGGAAGACAGCCGTGGCCCTCCACCGGGCGGCCTATCTCCTCTACACCCACCGGTTTCCGTTGGAGCGACAGGGGGTGCTGGTCGTTGGGCCCAATCCTCTGTTCCTCCGCTACATCGAACAGGTGCTGCCATCTCTGGGGGAGACGGGAGTGACGCTTTCCACCATCTCGGGCCTGGTCCCTGAGATTCGGGTCAGAGGCAACGAACCCACCGCGGTGGCTCTCTTGAAGGGCGACGCCCGAATGGCCAAGGTCGTAAGGAGAGCGGTTCGGACCCGACAACGACCACTGGCGGCCGACCTCACCATTCCCTACGGCGCTCTGTTGCTCCGACTGTCCGTCGCCGACACCAGGGAAGTGGTCACCATGGCCCGCCGGCGGCCGGGAACCCACAATGCGCGGCGGCGCCTGGTGTCACGGGCCCTGGTGCAGATGTTGGCCGATCGCGCCCGCCAAACCCAACAGACATTGGGGGCAGGCACCTCGGCGGCGATCATGGCGTTTCCCGGTTATGAAGACCCCTCCGAACTGTCCGAGGACGAGTTCGACCTCGATGACTTCTCGCGCAAGGTCCACCGCGTCCCGGAGTTCGTGGCGGCACTCGACCGGATCTGGCCTCGGCTCTCACCCAACGAGCTGCTCCATGATCTGTTCGGGGCTCCACCCCTGGTGGCGGCGGCAGGGAAGAACATCCTGTCCGCCGAAGAACAGGCGCTGCTTCGGCGTCCCCGCTCTGCCTCCTTCGGGGCTGTGACCTGGACGGCCGCCGATGCCGCGCTGGTCGATGAGGCCCGGCATCTGCTCGGTCCCCGCAACGGCTCGGTGGATGACAGTGGCCATAGCTACGGCCACATCGTGGTGGACGAAGTACAGGATCTGTCGCCGATGCAGTTGCGTATGGTCGCCCGACGATCCTTGTCGGGCTCGATGACCGTCGTGGGCGACATCGCCCAGGCCACCGCGCCGTGGGCGCCACGCCACTGGACGGATATCACTGAGCACCTCCCCAGCCGCCGTAAGGCCCGGATGGTCGAGTTGACGGTCAGCTACCGAACCCCGGCGGAAGTGCTCGAGGTCGCCTCCCAGGTGCTGGCTGTCGCCGCGCCCGGGCTGCAGCCACCCCGGCCCGTGCGTCGAACGGGGAAGCCGCCCCGGATGGTCCCGGTCGTCGGACCCGACGGAACCACCAGTGGCGTGACCGAGCTCATGTTGGCCGAGCGGGTGGCCACAGAAGCCGCCGCCGAGGTGGCGTCAATAGCTCCCGGACGGGCGGCGGTCATTGCTCCCGAAGCTTTGATTCCGGCCTTGGCCTCGGCGCTGGTAGATGTTGGTTTTCCGACAGTCGACCCACAGAACATGCGGAAAGGCGGTCTCTCTGAGCCCCTGGTGCTGCTGGCCGCCGACGCCGTGAACGGTCTCGAGTTCGACTCGGTGGTGGTGGTCGAGCCGGGCATCATCGCCGGAGAGACGGCCAGGGGCCTGCGCACCCTATATGTGGCCCTGACCCGTCCGACCCAGAAGTTGGTGGTGATCCACCGGGCCCCTCTACCTGCGGCGTTGACAGCACCAGCTGACACATAATCCACACGGGGTCGTAACCGGACCGTGCCTGAACCGTGCCTGGCAAGGTGAAATGGGCTGGTTGGCCTTTGGCGCCTGCCATCGACTAGAAATACGCCGTGACTCAGGCCCTCGCCATCGAGCCGGCGACCAATCCGCGCCAACGCCACCGTCCCGATCGGCCACCGATGTTGGCCATCGGGGTCATGATCTGGCTCGGCTCAGAAGTGATGTTCTTCAGTGGTCTGTTCGCGGCGTTCTTCACCATCCGGGCCCATGCCTCGGTGTGGCCGCCGGCCGGGGCCAAGCTCGACACGATCCAAGCCGGGATCTTCACGGTCGTTCTGGTGGCATCGAGCTTCACCATGCAGAAGGCGGTCTGGGACCAAGAGCGGGGCAATCGGCGGAGCGCCAAGAAGTTCATCGTGGTCACTCTGATCATGGGGACCCTGTTTGTGGTCAACCAGTTCTATGAGTGGATCACCCTCTCGCATGACGCCGCCACCAACCCGACACACACCGCCTTCGCCTCGCTCTTCTACATCATGAGTGGCCTCCACGGGCTCCATGTGACCCTGGGCCTGGTGGCCATGATCTTCCTCCTCGGTCGTCTGAAGGGTCCCAAGGGTGACCCGGGCGAGACGGCGGTGTTCCAGGGGGTCAGTTACTACTGGCACTTCGTCGACATCGTCTGGGTCGGCCTCTTCGTCTGTCTGTTCCTCCTCAAATAGGTGCCAAGCGGAATGCGTGGAATGTTCAGGGGTCGATATGCCATACCGGCTGCGCTACTGGCCAGCGTCGGTATCTTCGGGTTGATGGCGTTCTCGCCGTCGGCTGCACAGGCTGATTCGACCACTCCAACTACTTTGGCGTCCGCCGGCGGTGGCTACACCTACCCCACACCGACGACATCGCCAACAGTGTCGGCTTCATCCGGCTACGGCACTGCCAACATCAATCTCCCCGAAACGTTCATCGCTCCCGGCCAGGCCATCTTTGACGCCAGTTGCGCCTCCTGTCACGGTGCAGATGCCTCCGGCACCTCACGGGCCCCGAACTTGCAGGGGTTGGGCGCAGGGACAGTGGACTTCTGGGTGTCCACCGGCCGCATGCCTTTGGCCGACTCCAGCGTTCAGGCCACCGAGAAGCCACCCCGCTTCAATCGGACGGAGACCCTCCAGATCGCCGCCTTTGTGCAGTCGAAAACACCCGGAACCGGGGTGCCGATCCCGATCGTCAACCTGAGTGCCGCCAATCTCGAGTCCGGCGGCAGCCTGTACACACTGAATTGCGCGGCATGCCACACCATCACCGGCGCCGGTGACGCCTTGGCCGGAGGCGCCTACGCCCCGAGCCTCCACCTGGCCACTCCCACCCAGATCATCGAGGCCATCCGGTCGGGCCCGGGCAACATGCCCCGGTTCAGCGAAGGCAACCTCACCCCCACCGAAGCTCATGACATCGCCGCCTACGTACACGGGGTCATCCAGCAACCGGACGATCGGGGCGGATTCGGTCTTGGCGGAGTCGGTCCGGTGGGTGAAGGGTTTGTCGGTTTGCTCATTGGGGTCGGCCTGTTGATGCTGGTCTGTTTCTGGATTGGAGAGCGTTCGTGAGCGACGAGTCGCACCAGGTACCTCCACTGACGACTGTTTCCGTGGAGGACCCTCACCTGCAGCCCTACGCCAAGCATCCGGGCCGGGCCGAGGCCTTTGCCGCCGCGACCATGGTCATCGGCTTCCTCGGTTTCATCGGCTTTGGCATCACCTATTGGATAAGTGATCAGACCCAGTGGGAAGCGGCCACCCTCGGTGGGGGCATGCTGGCCCTGGGCGCCGGTGTCATTGCCTGGGGTAAGTACCTGATGGCTCAGGGGCCGTTCGTCGAGGAGCGGCACGAATTCCACTCCACCGAGGCTGAGCGCGATGCCATGACCGCCGCCATCGTCGAGCGGGGTGGCATGGTGGTCCAGCGCCGTAAGGTGCTCGGTGGATTGTTCGCTCTGGGCTCCACCGCCATGGGTGTGGTGATTGCCTTTCCGCTCATACGATCGCTGGGTCCGAAACCGGCCACCTCCCGTCAGGCCACCAATACGGACACCTCCCTCTTCGCTACGAACTGGAAGAAGAATTCGCAGTTGGTGACGGCCGACGGTCGGATCGTCAAGGTGGCCGACCTCGGTGTCGGTGGCGTATTGACGGTGTTCCCCAAGGGCTACGAAGGATCCTCCCCGGATCAGACGATCCTCATCCGCCTGGCCCAGATCGGTCCCAACGACCCCCCGTTCCAACTCGAATCGCCGGGGCGCACTGATTGGGGCGTGCAGGGGTACGTGGCGTATTCAAAGATGTGCACGCACCTCGGGTGCCCGGTCGGTCTGTACCAGGAACTGACTCAACAGTTGGTCTGCCCCTGTCATCAGTCGATCTTCAATGTTGTCTCGGGATGCGTTCCCGAGTTCGGCCCCGCGCCCCGACCGTTGCCGCAGTTGCCTCTCAAGGTTGACGCGTTCGGCAATCTGCAGTCCCAGAGCGGATACCAACAGGCCGTCGGCCCCGGTTTTTGGGAGCGTCCATGATCGACAGCTCGCTCCGATGGGTGGACGACCGCCTGGGTATCGCCAAAGGCGGCCGGACATTCCTCGACAAGATCTTCCCCGACCACTGGTCTTTCATGTTGGGGGAAATCGCCCTGTATTCGTTTTTGGTGCTGCTGGGAACCGGTGTGTTCTTGTCGCTGTACTACATTCCCTCCGCCCACGAGATCGTCTATCACGGCAGCTATCTCCCGCTCCAAGGCCAAAAGGTGTCCGAGGCCTATGCCTCGTCGGTCGGGCTTTCCTTCGACGTGAAGTCCGGCCTGTTGATGCGCCAGGCCCACCATTGGGCCGCCGACATCTTTTTGGGCGCGATCGCTGTGCATATGGCTCGGGTGTTCTTCACCGGTGCGTTCCGCAAGCCCCGCGAGCTCAACTGGATCGTGGGCGTGTCCATGCTGTTGCTGGGCATCGTCAATGGGTTCCTGGGCTACTCCCTCCCCGACGACCTGGTATCCGGTACCGGTATCCGGATCACCTATTCGATCGTCGAGTCGATACCATTGGTCGGCTCCTACCTGGGCTTCTTCCTATTTGGAGGCAACTATCCGGGCAATGGAATCATCATTCCCAGGTTCTTCCTCCTCCACGTCCTCATCGTCCCGGCGCTCATCATCGGGCTGCTGGCTGCCCATCTCGGCCTCCTGGTCAAACAGAAGCACACCCAGTTCAAGGGCAGAGGGAAGACCGAGCACAACGTGGTCGGGTCGCCGATGTTCCCGACCTTCATGGCCAAGACCACCGGCTTTCTCTTCATGACGACAGCAGTCACCTTCATATTGGCCGGATTCGCCCAGATCAACCCGATCTGGCAGTTCGGGCAGTACGAGCCGTTCCAGATCTCCTACGCCGTCCAACCCGACTGGTACATGGGTTGGCTCGATGGAGCTCTGCGAATCATGCCGAGTTGGGAGTTCGTCGGCTGGGGCCACACCATCCCATTGGAGGTATTGCTTCCCGCGGTGATCTTCCCCGGCATCATCTTCAATATCTTCTTCGCCTGGCCGTTCATCGAGGCGCGGCATACCGGGGACCTCGCCTATCACAACCTTCTCGATCGGCCTCGAGATCGTCCGAAGCGGACCGGCGCCGGCGCCATGATGCTGATGCTGATGTTCATGGTCTTCTCCGCATCGTCCACCGACGTGTTGGCCAACTTCTTCCAGATCCGACTGAACTCCGTGTTGTGGTTCTTCCGGATTGCGGTGCCGGTGATACCGGTCATCACCTACTTCCTGACCGTCAAGATCTGCGAAGAGATGGCTGGGGCAGAGGGCATCGGAAAGCGAAAGCCTCCCAATTTGGTCCATCGGTCCGCCACCGGCGAGTTTTCGACGGTACCCACCGAGGCACGCCCAGGGGACGGTCACGAGGAACTCGAAGCGGTGCCGGTCCCGACCTTCATCGATATGGTTCCGGCCGACCTGGCCACTGGGCCGGGCATACGCCGGGTCATGCGCTGATCTGATCAGGAATCGGGCCCCACGGCGGCCGATGGTTTCTGTATGGCCGGAGTTGTCATCACCGGGATGGCCGGTGCTCTTGGTTCATTCCACCTCGCGGCGAATTGGATTCGTCCCGACCACCTCAATTCGGAACATGACCGACACACAGGGTGGCATCTTGTAAGACAGAGAAGCCCCATTCGCCGCGACGTGGGGCGGAACAAGTGTGTGACCTCTCGGCGAAGCCACTGAGAGTGACGGCTACCGGAGACGACTTCGACCGCACCTGCCAACCCAACCGCTTGGCGAACAACCCCCGAGTCCCGTCATAGAATGTGGGGCGGTACCCGTGGGAGAGCGGGTGGCTCGGGCGATGATTGGGGTATGAGTAGCTCTCCAGCTGTCGTGCCCGATCGGGGCTCGGGGTTGTCGGCTCTCTGCGACCGAGGCCTGTCCCAGGCCTATGGCTGTCTGTTGGGCCGGTGCTTCGACTCGGCCACGGTGATGATCCTTGGGGTGTTGAGCTCGATGTGACCCGCGCCCACATGGTGCCGGCTGAACTGGGACCACATCACCAGCCTGCGCTGACGTTCCGCTACTTCGACGGGCTCGGTATCTCCGAAACCACTCCGGTTCTCAGGTGCACGGTGCACGCCACCCAGACCCTCCCGGTCCGAGTCAGACGGGCCTATCGCCAGGCCCATGAGAGGCTGGTTCGGTCGACGTGCTGCCCGAGCCTTTTGATCCCCCGTTCACCCCCAGAGGAGAACCTATGAGCCGTGCAGTTCAATTCCGGAATGGACATCGCCAAGGCGACATCTCCTACATCTCCCTAGTGCTACCTGATCCGGCCCGTGGTGAGGCGTTCTACGGGGCATTGTTGGGTTGGTCGTTCTCTCCCGGGCAGATGGGTCGGGAGCAGGGCGGAGAGCTCACGCCCGAGGTCGGACTGTGGAACGGCGCTCGATCCGACGGCACTGTGGTCCCCGGGGTAATCCTCGGCTACCGGGTCAACGATGTGGCGACTGTAGCCGTGAGGGTGAGAAGTGCCGGCGGGGTCGCCAAAGAGCCCCAAGAGCGCCCCTACGGGATCGAATCCGAGTGCGTCGACAACCAGGGGGTGTCGTTCTACCTCCACCAGCTCCTCGACACCCCGTCCGATGACGATGGGGATTTGGCTAACGGCCGTCAGTGCGGCGATGTCGGCTACATGTCGTTGGGTGTGCCGGAGTTGGCTTTGGCCGAGGCGTTCTATGGCGAGGCGTTCTATGGCGAGGTGTTGGGGTGGGCCTTTACCCCTGGTTCGCATCCGCAGGCCCGACAAATCGGCGGTGTCACCCCGATGTCAGGCCTGTGGCAGACGGACTCTCCGGGTGTGGTGCTGGCCTACCGGGTGGATGACATAGAAGCAGCGGTTGCACAGGTCAGTACCTTGGGGGGCACGGCCAATTCCGTCGAAGAACGCCCGTATGGGTTCGCCGCTGACAACTGTGTCGATGACCAGGGCACCCTGTTCCACCTGCTCCAGTTGCGGTAGCGACACCCGCAGGTTTCGCACACTTCGCACACTTCGGAAACGCGCCCCTACGGGCCGAGGCGCCTGATCCCAACTGATCAGACGGAACGCCTGGTCAGAGAGTGCTGCAGTTCAGACGGCGCCTCCACGACGGCTCTCGACGGTGACGCCGATCAAGGCCGAGAGCATCAGTGCACCGCCTATGGGGGCCAACCAAAGGCCGAAGACGAAGGTCAACAGGGTGAACATGGCACCCATTCCCAAAATGAAAGGCCAGATGCTCGAGCCCGGAAACGAGTCGACAGTCCCGGCGTTGTCCTCGATGGCGGCATCGGGGTCCTCTTCGGGCTGAAGCTTCATGTGGTACGCCCACCACAGGTAGTAACTCCCGGGCAGCAGACCGAGCAGCGCCGCCCCGATGAGCATCAAGAACCCGGCATCTTCGTAGCTGGTGAACCAGTAGGTGACTCCGATGATGCCAAAGAAGATAGCCATACCGACGAGAAACAGGGACACGACCTTCATGAAGGAGCTCCCACCGCCTGCTTGTCGCCTTGGGGCGAGGTGGATTTCTTGTCTTTGGGCTTGTGGACCACCGTGCGATGCTCAGGATGGTTGTAATCCCACGTCGGGCGTTCCGAACGGATGGGCGGCAGGTGGGTGTAGTTGTGGTGCGGCGGGGGTGAGCTGGTGAACCACTCGAGCCCGTGGCCGTCCCATGGGTTGGGACCGGCCGGTACCGGCTTGCGCCACGACACCACCAGGTTGACGAGGAAGAACAGGAACGAGAATGCGATGATGTAGGAACCCAGGGTCGAGATCACGTTGAGGGTCGTCCAGCCGGTATCCGGCGCATAGCTGGCGACACGCCTGGGCATGCCGTGGAGGCCCAGCAGGTACTGGGGCATGAACGCCACCCAGAAGCCGACGAAGAGGAACCAGAAGTGGAGCTTGCCCAGTCCCTCGCGCAGCATGCGTCCGAACATCTTCGGATACCAGAAGTAGAAGCCGGCGAAGCCGGCGAACACCGCGGTCCCGATGAGCACATTGTGGAAGTGGGCCACCACAAAGTACGTGTCGTGGGTCATGAAGTCGACAGGGGGCGACGCCAGCAGTACCCCGGTCACGCCGCCCACCAAAAAGATCAGCAGAAATCCGATCGAGAACATCATCGGGGTTTGGAAGCTCAGCTGCCCCCCCCACATGGTTCCGATCCAGTTGAAGAACTTGATGCCGGTCGGCACCGCGATCAGATACGACAGGAGTGAGAAGAATGGCAGCAGCACCACCCCGGTGGTGAACATGTGGTGGGCCCACACGCCCGTGGACAGCGCGGCAATGGACATGGTGGCGAACACCATGCCCTTGTACCCGAACACCGGCTTGCGTGAGAAGACCGGAAGGATGTCGGTGACCATGCCGAAGTAAGGCAAGGCGAGGATGTAGACCTCCGGGTGCCCGAAGAACCAAAAGAGGTGCTGCCATAAGATCGGTGAACCTCCTCCCTGCACGGAGAAGATGTGGGTCCCGAAGTGCCGGTCGCAGAAGAGCAACACCACCGCGGCAAAGAGCACCGGGAAGGCGATGAGAATCAGAATGGCGGTGACCAGCATGTTCCACGAGAAGACGGGCACACGGAACATCGTCATTCCTGGCGCTCGAAGATAGAGGATGGTGGCCACCAGGTTCACGCCGGTAAAGATGGCGGAGAAGCCAGTGAGGGCCAGCGCCATGAGCCACAGGTCGCTGCCGGCGCCGGGGGAGTTGGTGGCGTTGGACAGGGGGGCATATGCTACCCATCCGAAACTGGCCGCCCCGCCCGCCACCAGAAAGCCCGACAGCATGGTGATCACTCCGCCCAGGTACAGCCAGTAGGAAAGGGCATTCAGCCGGGGAAATGCCATATCCGGGGCGCCCACCTGGAGGGGGACTATGTAGTTGGCCAGGCCTCCGAACGCGAATGGCCCGGCGAACAGGTACAACATCAGGCTGCCGTGCATGGTGAAGAGTTCGTTGTAGGTCTGGTAGGAGACCAGTGATGTGTGCGGGTCGAGGAGTTGCGCCCTGATCACCACGGCCATGATGCCGGCGAGGAAGAACGTCACCAGTGAGGTGATCATGTAGGACTTGCCGATGACCTTGTGGTCGGTCGACGTCAACCAATTGACGATCCCACTCGGCCCCTCGTGATGGCCGTGATCGGCGTCGCCGCGGTGGGCATCGGGATGGTGACCGTCGGGTCCACCCAGTTCTTCGGGAGTGATGACTTCCGGGCGTTCAATGGTTGTCGTCATGCCGATGCCTTCTGCTTGGGAGTGGCCGATGATGCGACGGAGGAGCCGGCATCAGCCGGAGTCGTCCTGGTGTTGGGCGCCGGGATGTTGCTTACGCCGGAAGGCGATCCCTGCAGTGTGTGACCAGCGGTTACCTCGGCGCTGGCCCAGGTGTCGAAGGCCGACGGCGTCACCGAACGGATACTGAAGAGCATCTCGGAGTGGTACAACCCGCAGAATTGAGTGCATTGGCCGTCGTAGGTACCGGTGTGCAGCACATTGAGATCGAAGATATTGGTGACACCGGGCTGGGCATAGCGGCTGAAGTTGAAGTCCCGGAGGTAGAACCCGTGGATGGTGTCGTTGGATACCAGAGTGATCTGGATGGTCTCGCCGGCGGGCACGACCATCTGGGGCCCGTGGTTGTTCGGGCCATTGGTGGTTTCGCCGACCACTCCGACGTTGAGACCGGTGTAGTCGAATCGCCAACCCCACTGGAAGGCGGTCACGGTGATGTCCACCACCGGGCGCCCGGTGGAGGTGACACTGGCGTTGACCGGCTGCGTGGCGTCGACGTTGTTCTCCGTGAGAACCGTAAAGAAGAACAGGACTCCGACGATGATGACCGGCACTGCCGTGTAGAGGATTTCAATGGGGAGGTTCTCGTGGAACTGTTTGGGCATCTCATCGGAGCGCCTGCGGTAGCGGACCACCGTCCAGAGGATCAACACGGCGACGAGCCCGCCGATGACAATGCCGGTGGTCATCATCCCCGAGTAGAGCTTGAAGGTGTCGTTACCTTGCTTGGTGGCCCCGGGATCAGCGCCGTAGCTGGGATACGCATTGCATCCGGCCAGGACCAGGGGAGCACCGACGATCAGCGCGGTGATCCAGCCGCGGCGCATCCCGCTGACCCGGTGTTGGGACGGGTCGGTGGAGTCGGTGGAGGGGGCGTTCACAGCGATGACACTAGCGGGGGATGGCATGTAATTAGAAGTTGAGAGGAGAGGGCGGTGGGCGGTGACATCAACCCAGGTCAGAGCGGTGGCCATGCCTGGGGGAGGCCGGGTGCCTCACGCCTGCCGGTGGTGATGGCCGTCTGACTCCTGGGCTGCCCACGAGAACACCCCGCGGGCCATTGTCGAGGTGGCAGCCTCGGCCCGGGCCTCGAAGACCCGTTGCCGGATCCGCTGGATACCCGGGTCTGCCGGCTCCACCTGCCATGCCAGCTCGGCCAGGTGCCCGGCCAACCGCAGGGCGGCGTCGTCGGGCCCACCGTCTTCGGCGCCCGTAGATGACTCCAGCAGGGCGAGCGCCCGGTCGGCCAGGGCGGAGGCCCCGCCGGCCAACCCGGCCAATTCGCCGGCCAGGGCCCTCTCGGGTGCCGGTTGCAAGGTGGCCGGGTTGCCGTCCCACCAGCCCCCGTACAGCCTCCAGACGGTGCGCACGATGAACTCGGGCTCGTCGTAGACGGGCTGCAGATACGGCCGCTCCATGAGCCGGGGTGGAGGGGCCACCGCGTGGATGATCTCGTCGAGCCTGGCCCCCTGGTTCATCAGAGCGAGGGTCTGATCCACCAACGAGTCGAGGAGATCGGCAGTGTCGCCGAGGGCCTGACGGATCCGGTCCGCACCCATCACGGGAAACCCGTGGCCGGGGAGGAGGACGTCGGGGCCTCCGTCGGGGCCGTCATAGAGGGAGAGCATCTCCCGGAGGGCCTCCGCCCACTCGCGCGGGTAGCGCTGCACCTTCTGTGGATTGCCGGCATTGGGCGATGCCCAGATGAACAGGTCTCCGCAGCACAGCACGTTCCGATCAGGGAACCATGTCCAGGTGTGATCGTCGGTCTCACCCTTGGCATGGTGGAGTTCGGCCCGCATGCCCCCCACCTCGAGGTTGAGCTGATCGCTATAGGTGCGGTCGGGGTAGCGGTACTCGGTCGGCCATTCGAGACCCTTGATGTTGAACTGCCGTCGATTGATGATCCCGTTGTATCCGGCGGTCAGGATGTACCTGTCGAAACGCGCCGGTAGGGCATCGTGGGCGATCACCGTGGGCCGGGACCAGCCGTTGGCTTCGGACTCCGCCTCCCATACCGGAACGCCGAAGACATGATCGATATGACCGTGGGAGTAGACGGCGGTGTTGAGTCGGCTGTCCGACCAGTCTCGCAGCGTCCGATGGATCTCACCGGCCATCTGTGAGCTTCCGGTATCGACCAGAAACAGGCCCTCGTCGGTATCCAGTGCCGACACGTTGGCAAACGACGGGGTAAATGCCACCCCGTCGGCTACTTCGGCCAGGCCACCCCAGGTCCATATGGGGTGGGTCTCCGACGTGGATATCTCACCTGTCCACAGGCGCTCGGCGATGTCGAGTACGTCAGGCTGTTTGGGCACTGCATCCCCCTTCTCGCTTCGGATGCAATGTAGCGGTCGAAGCCGGGGTTGGCGGGATCCGGGGATCAGCCTGGTTTGGATGGGGGCCCATCGGGTCGGGATGCGGCCTTACCCACCAGGCGCCCGGCACTGCGGATGGTTCGCTTCACCTGAGCTTTGGCGGCGGGACCGTGTTTGGCCGTCGACCTGGATGCCGCCGATGTGGCTGTACCTGCAGCCCGCCCCGCCCACCGGGCGGCGGAGCCGACACCCTCCTCGGTGGGGAAGCGGGACCTGCCGGTCGACGGGGACGCAATCCGACCGGGCCGTTGGGGCGCCGATGGAAGGGCCACCGTCGCCCTGGCGTCGATGACCGTGCCGGACCCTCTGACGCCCTTCGGACTGACCGGTTGTGGATCGGTGTTGACCAGGGTGGCCAGGCGGATGATCCCGATGGCGGTGACCTCGAGGATGATGATCCCCTCGATGTCGGAACGGAGCGTGGATGCGACAGGAGAGACAGCCACCATGACGGCGACTACCACTGCCAGGATCACGTGGAGTCTCCGACTGGAGATGCGGATGACTCCGAGTGGACCATCGGCGGTCAGGGCCAGAACGGCGAAGACGGCACCGGCGACCACCAGAACTCCACCGCGGCTGACGTGAAGGGAGAGATACGCCAGCGCCACCACCGAGAGGATCTCGGTGGCTTGGAGGATCCAGAACGGAATCACCCGCGGGGAGCGCCGATCCGCCACACCGACAACCACTCCGCCGCCGTTCCCGCCGTGAGCGCTCATCCCCGCGATGTTGCCAGCGTTACGATGGGGTCCCGGAGGAACCGTCGCCCGCGGGCTCTGCCGGCTGGGCCACCGGAGTCACCACCGGCGCTGGAGCCGGAGCTACCGGGACCTGAGCCGGAGCCGGGATAGCCGCGGCGGCCTGCACGCCTTTGTCATCGGACGAGGCGCCTTCATCGAGGCCCTTCTTGAATTCCTTCTGGGCAGAGCCCAGCGAGCGGGCCAGCTTGGGAATTTGGGTGCTCCCAAAGAGAACGAGCACGACGACAATCAGGACGATGATGCCGTCAACACCAAAGATTTCTGCGGATGGAGCGAAATGCATGGTCACGCCTCCTACGTCGGTCTCCACAAAGGTTAGACCCGTCTACGAACAATCTGTACTTCGATGCCGACGACCAGGCCGGATGACCGTGAATGGATCAACCGGCCAGGAACACCCCCAAGACCAGCGCGGCAACCGAGGCGATCCCCCCGATTGATCCCCACACGGCCAATCCCCGCTTTGAGGTGGCCCTTTGGTGGAGGAACACTCCCACCCCGGCAATGACCACCACGGTGATCTTGATCATGAGCACCGACTTCCAGGCCGACGGCGCATCCTTGAAGGTAAATGCCGAGATGTTCCACAATCCCGTGATGACCAGCACGGCGTAGGCGGGCCACAGCAGCCGGCCCAGCGCCCGGGCCACCTTCTTGGAGGCATCCTCCCCCAAACCCCGCACGGTTGGGAGCAGCCCGGCCACGGTGAACTGACCACCCACCCAGACGGTGGCGGCCAGGACATGGAGGGTCAGCCGGATGCCGTCGACGCTGGGGCTGAGCGCCGGCACGTCGCCGACCAGGTGGGTGATCATGTCCATTGGACTTCTCTACCTACCGGACCAGTTTGGTTTCCGCTTTTCGGCGAAGGCCACCGGGCCCTCCATGGCATCGGCGGAGCCGAAGACCTCGGGCACCGCGGCGTTGTTGATCTCCCAACCCTGCGCCTCGGGAAGTTCACCGGCTTGCTTCATCACCCGCTTGGACGCCCGTACTGCCATTGGGGCGTTCTCCGCGATGGTGGCAGCCAGCGCCAACGCCTCCTCCATCAGCTTGTCGGCCGGGACCACCCGGTTGATGAGGCCCAGGCCCAGGGCCCGTTGGGCGTCGATGGGCTCGCCGGTCATGGCGAGTTCGAGGGCAATGGCCGGCGGGATCCGCTTGGGCAGGCGGATGAGGCCACCGGCGGCGGCCATGAGGCCTCGCTTGACCTCGGGGATACCGAACTTCGCCCCTTCGACGGCCACCACCAGGTCGCAGGACAGCATGATTTCGCACCCACCGGCCAGAGCCGATCCATTGACGGCGGCGATGAGCGGCTTGGCGAAGTCACGTTGGGCAATGCCGGCGAAGCCGCCCTTGGCGCCCATGATGTCCCCCGCCTCTCCGGCGGTGAAGGCCTTGAGGTCCATGCCGGCGCTGAACGCCTTGTCGCCGCTCCCGGTCACGATGACGACCCAACAGTCGTCGTCGGCCTCGAGCTCGTCGAAGGCGGCGGCAAATCCCCGGGACACCGCGCCATTGATGGAGTTTCGGGCCTCGGGCCGGTTGATCGTCAGGATTTCGATGTGACCCTGTCGCTCACGGAGCAGTTCATCAGACACGTTGTTGTCCCTTCCTAGGATCTCAGCGTTCGGGCAGACGGTAGCGCGGCGGCTCGCCCTCCACGACAATTGCGGTGCCGACCATCCCCGGGGTGTCGCCCCGGCCGACCTCGGCGACGACCTCGGCGTCGGCCGCCGAGGCCGCTACGTGCCGCCCGTCGGGAAGCCTGGCGATGACGGGCGCCCGGGTTGAGGTCCCGCTGTGGTCACGGACCACCGTGACGGCCACCACGGTGGCGGTTGTCGCGTCGGGAACCTGAAGGGCCATCTCCATGGCGCTGGCGTCGATGCGCTGCTGGGCTACCGAGGTGTCTCCCAGGTGGAACCCGCCCGGGGGTGGGGCCGAGCCGTAGAGCCCGAGCGCGTGCTTGGTGATGAACCAGCCCAGTCCGGTGGCCAGTCCCAGCCGCGGTTGGGCAGTGGTGGCTCCCGGACCATCCTGGCGTAGGAGGCTGGTGACCGAGGCAATCCCGTGGGTGGTGTAGTTATTCCCGGGCCCACCGAAGTAGGGGAGGCCACCGGTGGACGTCAGGCCCCGACCGTCGTCGAGGTTGAGTCCGAGGGCCTCGGCGGCCAGTTCCACCGCCGACGGGAAGCACGAGTAGATGTCGAGGACCTCGACGTCATCGATTCCGATCGGGGCGATGCCATCGGCGGGTCCGGCGCCGAGGTTGGCCGCTTCGAACAGCGCCCGGCCGGCGGCGGCGATGGCCGGGGACTTCCCGGGGTCGGGCCGGGAGGCGGGGAACCGGACGTCGACCGCTCCGGCGCCCGACCAGATGAATACCGACCGGTCGGCCACCCCGGCGCGCCGGGCCGCCGCCAGCGAGCACACCACCAGCGCTGCACCCTGATCGGAACCGAGGAAGGCGGTCATCCGCTTGGTATAGGGCTCGCACACGATCCGGTTGCCCGGTGAGGGGGTGGCGATGTCCCCGGCCGTGTACTCGGTGGGAAACCACGCGAACGGATTGGTCGACGCCACCCGGGTGAACGGGGAGAACAACTCGCCGATGGCTTGGCGATGTTGATCGGCGGTATGGCCTGCCCGGGCTGCCACCACGCTTTCGAACAGCGAGTAGACGTGCAGCGGGGCCAGCAAGCCGATGGCTGATTCCGCCGGACCTACGCCCGGCAGATCATCGCCCACTGCCGGGTCGGGGGCCAAGCTGGTGTCCCCATTGTCCCGTGGTTGACCCAGCTTGTGCCGGAGGCGCGACGACCGGATGGCCTCGGCCCCGGCGATCACCGTCGCTGACAAGGTGCCGGCGGTGATGTCGGCGGCCGCTCGGTTCACCAGCCATTGGGGGGAGTTGCCTCCGATGGTGGTCACCTCGCACACCGGGGGCGACATGCCCAGAGCGCGGGCCAACTCAGACGCCGGTGCCGGACCGCTATGGGTCATGATGTCGACCACCGAGAGCCTGTCGATCCGATGGCGGAGATCGGGCACATCAGCGAACGCCGCGTCGCAGGCCCGAGCCATCAGGTCGATGGGGGTGACCGGGTCACCGCGTTCGATGGACTCCCCCGATGCGATGACCACCGGAATCCGTTCGGCATCCTGCTCGGAGATACTCATCGGTTCGATCCGTGACCGGTAGGAATGATGCGGTGGATGCGTGTCATCGTGGGACGCGCAAGTTATCACTGTGGCCGGACCACCGGCTTCTCGGCCTTTTCGTGCGACCGGCTTTGTGAGGACCGGGACGAGAAGCCGAGAGGCCGGGACGGTGACTGTGGACTTGGTACCCCCCTCTCCTCGCAACGGCACGTCCTCCGGCGGGATCCTCCCCGACGGTTTTCTCTTTGGGGTGGCCATTGCCGGTTTTCAGAGTGGGCGGCTTCGATGGTCCGGGCGAGCCCGCCGACAACTGGCTTCGAAATGGGGGCAGGTTGACCGGGTGGCGCCCCGAGAGGCCCCTTTGGGTGGTGGAGAACGGACTGTGCAATCGGGTCCGGAACAAGCGTTCCCGTCAACCGCGGTTCGGTCGCCACCGGGTGGACCGACACTGGGGAGAGCGCGGCTTCCGCCGGCTCGACACCGATTCTTTGGGAGACGACCCGGGTGCGACCTATCGGCGAATCATGTCGGGTATCCGAGCCGGAGACAGGTCGGTACTCGACGGCGAATGAGCCGAGTAAGGCCGACGACCCGCACTAACGTGTCCCCAGCACCCTCGAACAGGGTTGTCGTCATGCGCCCCCGAACCTGTGCGGGACCGATGGGGTCGCCAGAAGGAACAGGTCCTCGGAGGGGCCCGAATGGGGGAAACTTTGCAGAGCGCGGATCGTGGGACGTCGCCGCTGACGGCAGCGGCGGTGCCATTGAAGTTCCCGTTGACCGGTGAGCCCGTGCGATGCCATACGGCGTTGGTTCGATGGTGACCGTCTCCGAACCCCGTATCGGTGGATCGCACCGGCTTCATAGTTGGGAGAACTTGCCCAGCCGGCCAGTGTTTGGTGTCGTCGGTGTTTTGGTGCTGGTGGCCTTGTACGTGGGAGTGAACGCCCTCCACCCCTTGGGCCCCGGTGTGGTGCTGAAGGGAATCGTCACCGGCGGCCTGAACTCGATGGTGGCCATGGGCCTGGTGCTCATCTATCGGTCAGCGCGCATCATCAACTTCTCCCAACAGGTGATCGGTGGTGTGGCAGCCACCCTGGTGGTGCTTCTGGTGTCCGCCCAGGGCTACCCGTACCTGGTGGCGGTGGCCGTTGGGGTTGCCGTGGCCATCTTCATCGGATGGTTCGCGGAGCTGACGATCATCCGGCGGTTCGCCACCGCGCCTCGAATGGTCCTGACCGCGGTGACCATCGGCATCTATCAACTTCTCGGCGCCGCCGAGTTGGGTCTTCCCAAGCTATTCACAACCAATTCGAATACCACCGGCATCCATGTGCCGTTCGCATTGACGTTTCGCCTCCGTCCGTTCACGTTCACCGGAGATGACGTGGTGGCGCTGGTGGTGGTTCCGATCGTACTGTTCGCTCTCTATCTATTCTCCACACGCACCGACTACGGCGTGGCCATCCGGGGTGCGGCGGACTTTCCGGAACGGACGCGTTTGCTGGGAATTCCGGTCCGTCATCTCAGCCGGATCACCTGGATGGTGGCCGCCGGCCTGTCGGGGATCGGGGTGATTCTGGCCGCGCCCAAAGGGGTTGGTGGCCTCACCCTCGGCAACGTCTCCACTCCGGCGACACTGTTGCTCCCGTTGGCGGCCGCGGTACTGGCAGGCATGGATTCCTTCCCGATGGCGGTGGCCTGGTCGGTGGTCCTCGGGGTGGTCAACCAAGCGGTGTTCTCGATCTGGCAACGGGCCAGTTACGAGGACGTGGCCCAGTTCATCGTGATCATCATCGGATTGCTGGTCATTCGTTCCCGGGCCACCGGTGTCGATGAGCAGGGCTCTGGTGAGGTCATCTCGGTCCGAGAGATTGCGGGGATCCCTGCCCACCTGGCCAAACTTCGTGGAGTACGGATCGCCAAGGGGACCTTGTACACGGCTCTGTTGCTGGGAGCCGTGTTGATCCCTCTCACGTTTGTCCAGTCCAAGCAGTTGTTGGCGGCCAACGTGGCCATCTATGCGGTGATCGGCATTTCCATCGTGGTGCTGACCGGCTGGGCCGGACAGATCAGCTTGGGCCAGTTCGCCTTCGTCGGGGTCGGGGCCGCCACTTCGGGAGCACTGCTCGTCCATCAGCATGTTGGATTTCTGTTGGCCACACTGGCTGCCGCAGCAATCGGTGCCGTGGTGGCGGCGGTGATCGGTCTGCCCGCGCTGCGGGTCCCAGGCCTCTACCTGGCCGTCGCCACCTTGGCATTCGCGGTGCCGGTGTCCTCCTATCTGTTGTCGTCCTCGACATTCCGCTCGGAGGACCCGGCGTTCGTCGCCCGGCCGTTCCTGATCGGGCACGTCGACCTCGCATCTCAGGCGACCTTCTATGAAGTTTGTCTGGCTTTCTTGGTGGTGACGGGGGTGGTCACCCGCATCCTTCGCAAGGGCCGTATCGGCCGGAGTGCCATCGCTGTTCGTGAGAATCCGAAGACCGCCTCCGCCTACGGCATCAGCCCATTGAGAAACAGACTTGTGGTGTTCGTCGTCGCGGGCGCCATCGCCGGTGTGGCCGGCAGTCTCTACGAGGTCGGCATGGAGGGGATCAAATCGGGAGGCATACCCGCCGACCTTTCCATCACGGTGTTCGTCATGGTGGTGATCGGCGGGCTCGGTTCGGTCACCGGTGCCGTATTGGGTGCCGTCTACGTCCAGGCGGCCCAGTACTTTCTGCCCGAGGGCCTTCAATTCGTGGCCATGGGAGCCGGTCTGATCATTCTGCTCATGGTGTTGCCGGACGGTCTGGGCGGTCTGGTATTCCGCCTCCGCGACATGGCGCTGGCAGGGATCGAGGTCCGGCAGGGTCGGCGGATTACGGCGGGGCTCCGAGGGCCCGGTTCCGACGGCGACGATTCTGCCGATGCGGCTGATAGAGCGTTGGCCCAGGATGGCGCCGATCCCACCGTCCACGCCGCCGCTCTTCGCATCGAGGCAATCGAGAGACGTGAAGTCGAACATGGATCGGTCTCCCCTGGTGGTCCCCCGCCCTACGCCGGGCCACCTGACAACGAGCGAGCCATCATCGAGCTCAATTCTGTCGATGCCGGCTATACCCGGTATGCCAAGGTGCTCCAGGACGTGGACATCGGCATTGCCCAGGGTGAGATCGTGGCGCTCCTCGGCACCAATGGGGCCGGCAAGACGACGGTATTGCGCGTCGTTGCCGGTTTATTGTCACCGACCAAGGGAACTATCTGCTTCATCGGCAGGGATGTCGAGGACCTGGGCGCACGCGACCGATTGCTGGCCGGATTGGTGACACTGCTCGGCGGCCGAGGAGCATTTTATTCCCTGACCGTCAAAGAGAATCTGAGGCTGGCCACATGGATGGCCCGACGCCACCACAAAGATCCGGTCTTTGCCGCCGCCGCCACGGAGCGGGTGCTGACCCTCTTTCCGGTGCTGGGGGAGCGGCTCGAACAACGGGCAGGTTCACTCTCGGTCGGTGAACAACAGATGCTGGTTCTGGCCCAGGCTCTCCTGTGTCGTCCCAAGTTGCTGATGGTCGACGAGCTCTCACTCGGCCTGGCTCCATCGGTGGTGGTGCAGATGCTCGACGTAATCCGGGCACTGGCCGCCAGCGGTGTCACGGTGGTGATCGTCGAACAGTCGGTGAACGTGGCTACCGCAATATCGGGCCGCGCCATCTTCATGGAGCGAGGAAGGGTCCGATTCTCAGGCCCCACTCCCGACCTGGCCCAGCAGCCTCATCTCTTGCGCTCGGTGTTCGTCCATGCGGCCCAGCGGGCGGAGAGGCGAACGCCCGGGGCCACTTCGGGCAACGCCGCCGCTGACCAGATGGCCCCGGCATTTGCTGTGACGGATGTGTCCAAACGCTTCGGCAGAGTTGCCGCCCTTCGGAATCTCAGTCTCCAGATAGGTGGCGGCGAGATTCTCGGCATCATCGGAGCGAACGGCGCGGGTAAGACCACGCTGTTTGATGTGTGTTCGGGTTTCGTTGCCCCTGACCGGGGCACCGTGGCCATGCATGGCCACGACATCACCGGTCTTTCGGCGGCCCGCCGGGCCGACCGTGGCCTCGGGCGGGTATTCCAGAACGGGCGGCTGTTTCCGTCGCTGACGGTGGTCGAGGCTTTGACCACCTCGCTCGAACAGTCAGCTCGGGTTCGAGATCCACGGCCAACGGAAACCGACAGTACCTTGCCTCCCACATCGCGGAAGGAGCTGCTCTCACGCGTCGAAGAGGTGATCGTCGAAATGGGGCTGGAACGGTTCCGGGACACGTTGATCCTCGAACTGTCGTCGGGGACCCGTCGCGTCGTGGAACTGGCGTGCGCGGTGGCCCATCACCCCAAGGTGCTGCTCTTGGATGAACCGACGGCCGGGATATCCCAGTACGAAGGAGAAGCCCTGGGCGAACTCCTGCTCGGGATCCGCGATCAGACGGGTGCCACCTTTGTCGTCATCGAGCACGACATTCCGCTGGTGTCGTCGATCGCCGATCGACTGGTCTGCATCCACCTGGGCGAGGTGATCTCAGAAGGCAGTACGACGGAGGTATTGAACGACTCGGCGGTGGTCTCCGCATACATGGGAACAGATGAGGCGGTCGCCAGCCTTGCTGGGGGATTCCACCCGACGCCCTCGCCGTAGAGGCCTGGCGCTTCAGGTCTCGAAACCGAGATCGACATCAAAAAGGAGGTGCGGGTGTCGAAAACCTGTGGGTGCTGAGAACTCGATCCAAGCCGTCCACCAGGGCTTTCGCGCGGGGATTGGGCCGGCGCGGACGGGCCATGGCATTGTCCTTCCTTTGCTACATGGCGTTCGTCCGCCTGCACCGGTTGCTCCGGTTTCGCAGGAGTTGGCCCATCACCGAAGTGGTGGTGCGTCAATGACCGTGGTCGATCGGACGCTGTTGTCCAATGCCCGTGAACACTGAACGAGGTGATCGAACCGATCGCGGATCACTGCCAGGTCAAGCTCCTCGGGTACTTCCTCCTCAGCCCCCCGCAAGATCATCTCGGCCTGCCGCAAGAGCACGGAGCGTTGCTGGCTGTTGGTGGTGCTTTCCGCGATGTGGGCAAGTGCGTCAATCATTCGGATGATCACGGCGGGCATGGCTCGGGCTGCTTGGCGGACCTTGTCGAAGGCCCGGTTCACCATCCGGCTGTAGCTCGGATCGAATTCGATCAGGCGAACATGTCCGGCCCGATCGCGATAAACGCCCTCGACGAGCACTCTGCCCGAGACCTCTGACAACCCGGCAGAGAGCCAGTCGATGCAGGTCATCGCGGTGAACGTGTCGTTGACCGCCGGAGACAGTGCCCGAATGGCGATCTCTACCAGCTGATCGATGGCAAACACCGGGTCCTGGGTGAGAGTGCGATGAGGTCCGGTCACATGTGCCTTGTCCAAAGCAGCAGCTACCCGCCTTGCGGCCCCAGCAGGCCAAACCGTGGCCAGCGGGCGATGGGCTACCACGAAGTGTCCGGGCCGGTGGGCCAGACGAATGACTGCATCCGAGGCCTCGGCTATCTCTATGAGTTGCCCGTAGCCGACGAACTGGAGATAGCCACTGTGTTTGGCGGTGACTTCCGCACCTGGTTTCCCGAGCACTTCCGCCAACTCGGTGAGGGACCCGGACGATCCGTAGTCATCTCCGTCAAGAGCATTGAACTGCACGGGGTACTCAGCACCGATAGCCCTGTTGAGGTCACGGGCTATGGCGGCGATGACCTCCGGAAGCTGAATGGACTTGGCGATGTGATGGATGAAGTAGATGAGCACCGCCAGATCCACCAGCAGAAAGGCCTCTGCCACGGTGATCGAAAGGTGGGGGACGAAGTCGCCCTCGGGGAGGCTGGTGATCGAACCCAGAGCCAGCACCGAATAGACAAAGGTCGCCACGAAGACCCCGAGAGTCATCTGGTTGCCCAGGTCCCGTATGAAATTCCGCATCATCCGAGGTCCGAACTGCTGCGAGGCGAGCGTCAGTGCCAGAATGGTGATCGAGAACACCACCCCAACGGTGGTGATGATGGCCGCAGCGATGGCGGTCAGAACCTGGCGGCCGGCGTCGGCACTGCCGGTCCTCACCCACCAGGGCAATCCCAGGTGGTGGTGATATGCGGCCAAGTCGATTTCGTAGGTGATGGCGAACAAGATTCCGGCGGCCACGATGAGCAACGTGGGAACCACCCAGAAGGTGGTACGAAGCGCTTCCCGACGCCAGCTGGGAAGGCGTAGCTGACTCCGCCTGGCATGCTCCGGTATTCGGTGTGCCGGGCTTGTCTTCGTTTGGTCGGTCACCGCGCTCCTCCACAAGGACAGGCACTTGCACCTGTCCAATGCCGACCAGACTTCCCGGCGCTCCGATTCCAGAGTACCTGGAAGCGGGAGCCAAGAAAGCAAAGGCATCCGGGGACCATGTCCCTGAACAGTGTCCTGAACCGGAACTGAGGTGACGTGCGGGTGCCAGGGGCTTGGGCGCAACTCGGCATCAGCAGCGACCCGCTGGGCTTCTTCAGCGATTCACAGGATGTCCACAGGTCGGTATGCTTTCATTGTCGTCTCGTATCGACTGCGTCGGCAAGGAGTTCTCATGTTCCGTTATGGCCACCATGCCTCCCACCCTGTATTCGGCATACTGCTCGTGGTCTTGCTCGGCGCGTTGTTGGTGGTCGGAGTTGTCGCTTTGGTGCGGATATGGAGGACTCCACCAGGCCGCAGCAGGCCGTTCCGGACGGGGACGTTGCCCGGAGCGGTCATCGACCCTGCTCTTGCGGAACTGCGAATCCGCTACGCGCGAGGCGACGTCACCTGGGACGAGTACTCACAGCGAGCGAGCAACCTGGGTTACCCGCTCCCGCCAGGGACCGGCCCAGCCGGTTCACCACCTGAAGGCCAAGCGCCGCCTCCCGCTGCTTAACGGGGACCTAGACGCCAAGAGTGGCCCTATATCGCTTACTACACGGGTGATCCATCGTGTATTCCATGTCTTCCACACACAGCTGGGAGGGTGCGAGAATGACCACCTGCCCGTCCCTTGTCCGCTTCGCTTCGCCGTCCGGTGAGGCCCGATATTCGCTCGGTCATCCGCTCCTTGATCGCTGCCTCGAGTTCGTGGCCGGCAGGGCGCGGCCCAACACCCTGCGTGCCGTCGCCTTCGACCTGAAGACGTTCTTCACCGTCGTGGACAAGGACCCCACCGAAGTCGCGGCCGGTGGCATCTTCGACTTCCGGGCCGCAAGCGGGGAGATCGGCGTGTTGTCCGCATGATCGACGGCGAGACGGGGCCGGCGGCTCGGGCGACCGCACGCCGGCTGTCATCGGTCTCCGGCTTCTGCTCCTACGTGGTGGCCCCGGACGACACGCCGGTCGGGGCGCTGCGCACCCACGGTGAGCTGGCCACAGTGGGCGTGGTTCTCGCACCTTCGAATGTGTGGGCGATCCTCCGTCGTCACGCCGTCGAGCCATCGCCGAGACGCTCTGGTCCGACCTGGCCGGAGTTCCTGCGCGCTCAGGCGACGACGATGCCGGCAACACGTGTAGGTGATGTGATGACTTCTTCCACGTCGACAAGGTGCTCCTTCGTCGTCTCTACGTGCTCTCCTCCATCGTCTCTACGTGCTCTCCTCCATCGATCTCGACACCGCGCGGATCCATGTGAGCCGCATCACCGCCAATCTGGTGGGGGAGTGACTCGACTCGATGTCGGTATTCCATCGCCGGCAGCTCAGAACGGTTCTCAGCGAATTCATCGCCCACTACAACCAGCATCGCCCACTTGGTCATCAGGCGCCGCTCGCAGCAGAGAAGAAGCCGCTGCAGATCAGCGATCCGGATCCGACCCAAGTACGATGGAGCGACAGGCTCGGCGGTCTCGTTCACCAATACCGACTCGTGGCATGAGCTGGTCGGATGGGATGCTCGGCGGCCACTGGGCCAACATCAACGACCTTCTCTTTCCCACTCTGGCCCCTTCACCCCCCAGACCGGCCACATGCCGTTAGCCAACCTCCCTGACAGAGCAATGAAGGCCGCGGACATCGACTGGTCGGACCGCCATCCTCATCCGTCCGCCGCTGCCCTCGCCGTGGCGACCATGCTGTCGGTGGCCAGTTCACTCGCGGCAGACTCGCTCCTCGTCATCATCGGGACGAGGGTGTCCCCGTCGACAACGGGATACGTGCACTTTCGCTTCTCTGACTACGCCACGCTGACGATTGTCGGCGTGCTGATCGCCTGCATGGCGTGGCCCATCGTGACCCGGATCTCATCGGCTCCCCGCCAGCTGTTGTTCCGGCTTGCCGTCGCGGTGACGCTCATCCTTTTGCTCCCTGATCTCTATCTGCTCATCCGGCACCAACCCATCCGTGCCGTTGGCGTGCTCATGGCCATGCACCTCGCGATCGCGATCGTGACTTACAACATTCTCGTGTGGGTCGCTCCGGTGAGAGAAGCGTCGGCCCCTGTGCCCAATTCGGTGGAACTCCCCTCGGAGCAAGGTGAGTCGGCTCCGGTTATCGGCGATGAGATCGCGACGGAGCCGGCCAGCGGCACAGAGCCGTCGGGCCGCCGGCTAGCGACGGTGCTCGCGATACTGGTCGGTGTCGAGTTCGTGCTTGGGATCGTGGCGCTTCTCTTCGTGCCGACCGGTCGTCCAACCGGTTGGCTGCCAAACAACGGAACAACGATCTATCTCGTCCATGCGATCCTTGGCCTCCCCCTCACGCTCGGTGCGCTGACGTTCCTCGCCCGTGTCAGGGAATCCACACATATCTACGTGTTGAGCGGATGGATCGGCTGCGCCGGCGTAGCGATCGCCGGCTCCGGGGGCCTTCTCACCGTTGCTCACCCACTGAGGCTCGTTGGTTTGGTATTCATGCTGGTCGGACCCATAGTCGCGGGGTTCGGCTACATGCTTCCCACGTTGGACAGGCTGTCAGATGGAACGCCTCCCAGAGGGGACGGCTGACCCGGTGGATTCCCGCTTGAGCGTGTCTTCTCTGTGACGGGTAGCACGATCTCACCTTGCGGCACACGACTGCGGCGAGTGGGGATCGCCCCACCGGTAGGCGGCGTCATGCGTCCCCGCCAGTCCCTATCGTTGCCGTAGGATTCAGCACGTGTACAGCGAGATCGCCAGCAACAAGCGACGCAGCGTCATCTTCATCGTCCTGTTCTTCGTGATATGGCTGGCCATCGGAGCTGCCTGTGGCTTCCTCTTCAAGGCCGTCTACCGCCACTCGGCCAACACCGGCTTCGCGACCGTCCCGCCGACCAACTACGGCTGGACCCCGGTCATCGTCGGTATGGTGATCTGTGGTCTCTTGGCCGTGGGCGGGGTTCTCTACTCGCTGAGCGCGGGAGCGAGGCTGGTGCTTCGGGTCTCGGGGGCCGTGCCGGCAGACCCAGCCCAGTACCAGCAGCTGCACAACCTGGTGGAGGCCCTGGCCATCGGCGAGGGGATTCCCAAGCCCGCCGTCTACGTGATCAACGACCCCTCGCCCAACGCCTTCGCCACCGGGATCAGCACGAACAAGGCATCCATCACCTTCACCACGGGGCTGCTCGCCATCATGAACCGCGAGGAGCTCGAGGGTGTCACCAGCCACGAGATGAGCCACATCAAGAACCACGACATCCGTCTGCTGCTCGTGGTGGGCACCATGATCGGCATGGCCGCCCTGCTGGCCAGCATCCTGTGGCGGAGCGCATTCTTTGCCGGAGGCGGGCGGGGTAGCAGCAGGGGTAGCCAGGTCATGCTCGTGGTCTTCGCTGCGGGCGCGCTGCTCGCCGTAGTCGGCTTCATCTTCGGTCCACTCATTCGCCTGGCACTCTCACGCCGCCGCGAGTCGCTGGCCGACGTGAGTGGCGTGGAGCTCACCCGCAACCCGGCGGGGCTGTTGAGCGCCCTGAAGAAGCTGCAACAGAACGACAAGCCATTCAAGAAGATGAACCACGCCACCGCGGCGATGTGCATCGACGACCCGTTGCAGCACCACGAGGCTTGGTACCACCGTCTCTACGACACCCACCCACCCATCGAGGAGCGGATCGCTGAACTCGAGAAGATCTCCTCGGGCCAGTCTCTCTGACCGATCGGGCAGCCCACCCGATCGTCTCAGCCGGCGGGCGGAAGCCCCTCGGGAGCCGTGGCGGCGGGCGGAAGCCCCTCGGGGCCACCGGCAAGCGGGGGTCCCGAGGGTGCAGGACCGGCCGCGCCCGGGCCAGAACCGGAGAAATTCACCTGAGGCACGGCCCGGTCGTCCTCGTCGGTAGCGAAGAACGCCACCGCCTTGAAGCCGAAGGGCCCAGCGATCAGGTTGCGCGGAAACGTCTGTAGCCCGATGTTGTAGTCCCGAGCGCTGGTGTTGTAGTAGCGGCGGGCGAACTCGATCTTGTCCTCGGTGGCAGTCAGCGTCTCTTGCAGCTGGAGGAAGCTCTCGACCGCCCGCAGCTGCGGGTAGTTCTCGGCGACAGCGAACAGCGAACGCAATGCCCCGGACAGAGCGTTCTCAGCCGGGGCGATTTGGCCCGGATCGCCCGTCGCCCCGGCAGTGACCGCATTGGCCCGGGCCTGGGTGACCGCCTCGAAGGTCCCCTGCTCGTGGGCGGCGTAGCCCTGCACCGTCGACACCAGGTTGGGGATGAGGTCGTGGCGGCGCTTGAGCTCGACATCGATCTCGGACCACGCCTCCTGGGTCCGGTTGCGCTTCTTGACCAGGCCGTTGTACGCGGCCCACAAGCCGAGGGCGAGGAGTACGACAATGACGATGACGATGATCAGGACAACCATTGTGGAGCGGACCCCCTCGGAGCTTCGGTGGCGCGAACTCTATCGGCTGTTCCCCCGAGCGGCAACGGGCCGGGGTCGATGATCCAGACTCTGGTCCGTCCCCGAGCGACACCGTCAGCCAGCCCCGGCAGTGCCAATGTCGCAACTGAGCACCGACGTCCTGCTCCGCGCTTGTGGCCCGAATAGGCTGTCGTCGATGGGACCGAGAGAAGGTGGGAATGTGTGATGACGAATGAATGGGGTCCCCTCGGGGCACTGGCCGGCGAATGGGAGGGCGAGGGAGGACTCGACACGGCGTTCTCACATGCCGAGAACAAGGTGCTCGGTACCCCGTACCTCGAGAAGTGCACATTGAAACCGTTCGGCCCGGTCGACAACGGAAGCCAGCACCTCTATGGCCTCGACTACAGGAGTGCCATGTGGCGCGGCGATGAGGAGAACCCCTTCCACACCGAGGTCGGCTACTGGCTGTGGGACGCAGCGACAGGTGAGGTCATGCGGGGCTTCGTCGTCCCTCGCGGCATTACGGTGCTCGCCGGGGGAACCGTCGCCACCGATACCACCGATACCACCGATACCACCGAGTTCACACTGAAGGCCGCTCAGGGCGGAGCGCAGTACAACATCGGCGAGAACCTGTACCTCGCGAAGAACGCCAGCACGTTGAGCTACGAGGTGACCGTCACGGTGGGCGATGACACCTGGTCCTACGACGAGACCACGATGTTGCGGATGAACGAGTTCGACGAGCCATTCGCACACACCGACCACAACACCCTTCGACGGGTGGGCTGAAACCGGAGCGATTCCGCGATGGTGGTGCCGTACCTGGCCTCCGGGGCTTTGAAGTGTCTCGTCAAGTGGTCCAGATCGGCCGGTTGACCTCGCTGTCACTACCTCTGGTCGGTCTCGCCCTGATCGCCGGAGACTTCCTCGAATGGCTTCGGTGGCGTCGTCCGCGAGCACAAGACGGCACCTGGTTGGCGAAGCGAAGGCGTTGCGATGGATTGAGGATAAGAGCTTGTGCAGGTAGTCCCAGCGGGGGTCGTCCCATCCCTGTTGACAGATCAGCTCAACCGAGGACGTGGCGTGCGCCTTCGCAGCTTGAACGGGATCTCCCGGCCAAAGTTCACGGATGCTCGATCGAGCCGCACCACTGGCTATGCGGTCATCGGCATTGCCGGCGTTGGCGGGCCAACTCCTGGATAGTCTGGGAGTGTCGTCGTCGGCAAGGAGCCAGAAGTGGACTTCGCATTCTCTCCCAAGGTTGAGGAACTGCGCGGGCGGTTGCTCGACTTTATGGATAGCCACGTCTATCCGGCGGAGCAGGTTTACGTGGAGCAGGTGGCGGCAGCGGGCAGTCCGTACTGTCACCCGCCCATCATCGAGGAGTTGAAGGCCGAGGCCCGCAGCCGGGGGCTGTGGAACCTCTTCCAGCCAAACGAGAAATGGGGGGCCGGGCTGACCAACCTGGAGTACGCCCCACTGGCCGAGGTCACCGGGCGTAGCCCCGCCATCGCTCCCGAGGCGCTCAATTGCTCGGCACCCGATACCGGCAACATGGAGTTGCTGACTGAATTCGGCACCCCGGTGCAGCAAGACGAGTGGTTGGTTCCTCTCCTCGCCGGGGAGATCCGCTCCTGTTTTGGGATGACCGAGCCCGATGTAGCCAGCTCGGACGCGACGAACATCCGCAGCCGCATCGAGCGTGACGGCAACCACTACGTCATCAACGGACGCAAGTGGTGGACGACGGGGGCCATGAGCGAGCGCTGCAAGCTGTGCATCGTCATGGGGGTCACCGACGCCGACGCCGACCCGTACCACCGCCAGAGCATGATTCTGGTCCCCCTCGATGCCCCTGGCGTCACGGTGCTGCGACCTCTGTCGGTCTTCGGCTACGAGGAGGGCGGGGGGGATGCGGAGGTTCTGTTCGAGAACGTGCGGGTCCCGGCCACCAACCTGCTCGGTGAGGAGGGCGGGGGCTTCGCTCTTGCCCAGGCCCGGCTCGGCCCGGGCCGCATCCACCACTGCATGCGCTCCATTGGTATGGCCGAACGGGCGTTCGATCTCATGTGCCAGCGGGCCCAGTCACGGCAGGCGTTCGGCAAGCGGCTGGCCGAACAGGGGGTCATCGGCGACATGATCGCCGAGTCACGCATCGAGATAGAACAGGCCCGCCTGCTCGTGCTCAAGACGGCATGGTTGATGGACACTGTGGGCAACAAAGGGGCGCGCATAGAGATCTCAGCTATCAAGGTCATCGCCCCCCGGGTGGCGTGCCAGGTGATCGATCGGGCTATCCAGGTGCACGGTGGGGCCGGGGTCTGCCAGGACTTCCCCCTGGCGCGGATGTACTCCGTTGCCCGCACCCTGCGCATCGCCGACGGTCCCGACGAGGTGCACAAGATGGCCATCGCTCGCCGCGAGCTTCGCCGGTTCGAAGTCGACCGGTCCAACTGACCGCTTCCGGTCTCGGCGCCGTTGAAACAGTTCGTCACCGACAGCGTGCAAGACGAGAGGGGCGAGACGAAGTGATCGACCAGGTCTACGTAGAGATGCCGCCGCCGTCCCATAGTGCAAGTCGTTCTCGGACGGGCACGATTGCTGTCACAAGACGCGGTGAGTGATGCGTCGCCCGGAGAAGGCCGGAGACGTGATGGCGACCCAGTGGTCTTTTGCTCCGCCCCCCCACGGTTCGAGTACAAGCGCCCGGATGCGCTCGGCCCAAGTGCCCGGAGCATCGGTGATCTCCTCACCAATGCCTTGCACGAGGACACTCCAACCTTCTCGGTACAATAGATCGGTGGAATCGATCTCAAAGGCCACGTGACCGTGCGTGGCCCAGGTGAGCTTGGTGCCGGGATCGGTCCGAAAGACCACGATTCGCCCTTTGAGGATGTAGTTGACAGGAAAGATCAGTGGCTGGTTGTCATGGACGACGGCGATGCATCCGACCGAGCGATAGCCGAGTAGCTCAAGGCACTTGTCCTCGGAGAGCACTTCCATCGTGGTCACCATGGGGATGCTAGTTCCCGACTTGGAGTCATTGCCGCCTGCTGGCACCGTGTGGGTCTCCATCAGTCGGGTGACGGGCGCCGCACCTCGTCGAACTCTGAGGTACCACCCGATTCGGAGACACCGTGTGGTCAGGCCCGAATCATCAGTCGATTACGTCCTGGTCGAGGCCGCGCAAGAGCGTCACACGTGGAGGGAGCGGCGTTGGCCATCCGCTCCCGCTCCCACGGTTTGCTTGGATCGATGCCTTTGTGGGCTACGAATCCGTCGATACCCCACCAGTGGGTAACGCTTGTCACCTGGTCGGCCAAGGTGCGCTGGTCGGCGTTGCGCGCCGCTTGCCGGGCCGGACGGATACCCTGAGCAGGTCCCGAGGTACCCGCTGGGGTTCGGCTGTCCGGGCTGGGACTGCCAGTCACAGCCGATCTCGAAGGGATAGCCTGGACACCAGGTGCCCGGTCCTTTAGGAGGAACGAATGAGCGAATCTCTCGCCAAGCCACGTGCCAAATTCCACTCGATGGACGAGGGCACCAAAGCCGACTGGGACATCATCGCCACCGAGGCGATGTATGCCGCCGTCGGGCTACCGGATCGGGTGCTGGATCACCTTCGGTTGTTGGGTGGGGACTACGGGGGATTTGCCGTCGACCGGCTCGAACACAGCCTGCAGACCGCCACCCGCGCCCAGCGCTCCGGGCGCGACGACGAGTACGTGTTTTGCGCTCTTCTGCACGACATCGGCGACACGCTTGGATCGTTCAACCACGCTGACATCGCCGCGGCGGTAGTGAAGCCGTTCGTGAGCGAGCAGAACCACTGGATGGTCGAGAAGCACGGGATCTTCCAGGGATATTTCTTCTTCCACCATCTCGGTCTCGACCGCGACTCCCGTGAGCAGTTCCGGGGGAACGAGTACTTCGATTACACCGCGGAGTTCTGTGCCGAATACGACCAACCAGCCTTCGATCCCGCTTATGACACGATGCCGCTCGAACACTTTGAGCCGCTTCTGCGCCAGATGATGGCGGCGCCGCGATCCAGCATCTACGTAAAGGATCCTGCCGCTGAGCTCACCCCCACCTGATCTGCGCTCCAGGCTGACCCGACGAAGGCCCGGCAGGCCCCTGACCACAGAACCGCGGCTCTTCGTGGCCGGTTCTACCCCGTGCGATCCGACATGGGGTCAGCTGACGCTACGCAGGGAGGGGACACCCGAACGGGGCCCCGAGGTGGTGGCACCGGTGCGCACCGCCGGTCGGCCGTTGAGCAATCGCCACCGGTCCTCGACCTGCTCGAGAAAGCCGAGCCCGACATCGAGGTAGCGGAGGACCTCTGACTGTCCCTGGGGACGAGCGAACATCCAGGCGTGACCGCCGGGAACCCACTGCACCTTCATGCCGGAAAGTGCCGCGAACTCATCGGCCGTTTCGCGGTTGACGATCCGGTCGAGTACCCCCCAGATGGGGAGGACCGGGATGTCACCTCGCTCGGCAATGGCCTCCACTTCGGCCCGCAGGTCCATGTCCAGCAGCATTCCGGCCACCGGCAGGGTCCGACCGAGTGCTCGGATATTGCGCCGGGCATCGGGGAGTATGGAGCGAACGGTGGAGTACATGCGGCCCACGAAAAAGTCGGGGCCTTCAACGAGCAAGGAGAAGGTGAAGTCGGCCAGGGCGGCGATCTCCGGTGCGATCGGGGCCAACAGGGCGGGGATCAGTCCGTGCCGCTGTTTCCACGCCGGGGTGGCGACACCGTCCCGGTAGATGATTCCGAGGGTGAGTCCGGGATGGGTGGCAGCGTACTGGACGGCCACCGCACCGCCCATCGAATGCCCGAGGACCACAGCGGGACCGGCTCCGACATGGTCGACGATGGCGGTGATCTGATCTGCCAAATCCGCCATGGAAACATGGCCCCATTCGAGCGGATCACTGCCGCCGAATCCGGGGAGGCTGGGCGTGATGATCCTCCAACCGAGGGTCTCGGCCAACCGGGCACTCTCTCGCCAGTACATCCCACCGCCGGCAAAGAAACCGTGCAGGTTGATGGCCCACACCGGCGGACTCCCCGCACCGTCAGGCCCGACGACCTTCTCGTTGTCCGACACCGCAAAGCGCAACTGGCGCCTGTCCACCGAAATGACTCCCGGCACCATACGGACGCTGGACTTCATCGACCGCCGGAGTGCCTTGGGGAAGCTGGTGGCCGGAATCCGGTCGGGGTGGCGCCGTGCCGTGGTTCGCAGTCCAGTCACCGTGGCGGATCGGGAGGTGGAACTGTCACTCATGGTGACCTGGATGATAGCCCTCGACCACCTCTTCACGGGTGATCAAGAAGCTCCTTGGACCCCGATGATCTGGCCCATACGGCTGAGTACCTGGGTGGCATCCTCGACGATCTGTGCCACCAGCGTGGCGGCGGGAATCAGTGTCCGGATGGCCCCCACCCCCTGCCCGGTCGGGTAGCACTCGCGGTTCGGATCGATGTCCGGTGTGTCTTCGCCTCCACCCAGGTGGAACGTCCCGTCGGCGACCGATCGCCCGAGTTGCTCGGGGAAGGCAGTGAGCTCACCGGGGTTCTTCTCGAAGAAAGCGGTGTACTCGTTCCGTATCACCCGCATCGTCTTTCCTGAGTACGCCCGACTCACCACCGTGCCGTCTTCTGCGGTATTGATGAGCGCATCCTTGTACCCGGAGACCCCGTGGGCCTCAGGAGTGGCGATGAAGCGGGTCCCGATCCACACGCCATCGGCACCGAGTGCCAATGCCGCCGCCAATCCCCGGCCGTCGAAGATGCCCCCCGCCGCCACTACGGGAACTTGGCCACCCACCGCGTCGACCACCTGGGGAACCAACGGCATGGTGGCCACGGTGCCGGTATGCCCGCCGGCTTCAGTGCCCTGGGCTACCACGATGTCGCACCCGGCGTCGACGGCCCGACGGGCGTGGTCAACCTTCCCGCACATGTTGACCACCAACAGCCCGCGGCGGTGGCACAGGTCCACCACATCACTGGGAACCCCGAGCCCGGCCACGAAGACGGTGGCGCCACCTTCGATGATCTGTTCGACCTGGGCCTCCATGCCCCCGGGCATGGCCGTCAAGAGGTCAACGCCGAAAGGCTTCGAGGTGGTTTCCCGTACCTCTTTCATCTCGGCCACCATGCGATCGGGGCCCATGGTGGAGGCACCGAGGCAACCGAACCCACCGGCTTCGGACACCGCGGCCACCAAGGGGGCGTAGGCAACGCCACCCATGCCGGCCAACATCACCGGGTGTTCGATTCCGAGTATCTCGGTCAGCCGTGTCTGCATCAATGACTCCTCTATGGTGACGCTGCACTGTAGACCTCGCCTTGGACGACACCGAACAAGCTGACTGATGGTCGATCAGCTTCAATGTTGGTCGACGGGCGTCGGCCCCGTTGACGAGGACGGTCAACCCGCAGGGGCTGGAGCGGTAGCCGCTGATCCCGGTCCACCCGTCGGCGTCGCTCCCGGCGGGCCGGACACATGATCGATCACGAAGTCGCGCTGGCGCACCAGAGCGAATGCCGCCACCGATCCGGCGAAGGAGACCACCGTGGAGATGATCATGAGGTGGTTGAAGGTAGAGGTGAACCCGACCTGGTAGGCGTGGAGCAGCGCGTGGCGTACACCGGGCACGGGAATCTTGGCGGCGGCCTGGCGCACCCCCCCCTCGGTGATGGCCTGGTTGAGGCGGGTCCCACCCTGGATGATGATCTGGTGACCACTGGCCGATCCGGCCAGGGCGCTGAGTGTCTTCGACTGAATCTGACTCTGGTAGACGGCACCGAGCCCGGCGATACCGGTAGCTATCCCCACTTGCCGGAACGTGTTGGCCGACCCCGAAGCCATGCCGCTGCGTTCGTGCGGCACCACGGCCACCGAGGCCGACGCCATCACCGGGTTGGCGATTCCCATGCCGAGCCCGGCCACGATGAAGCCAGGCAGGAGAACCGTCCAGGTCGAGTCGGCGGCGGTGGTGGCCATCAAGAGGCAGCCGATCGACACCAGCAGCATTCCCAGCCCCATCAGGTACCGAGACTGAATCCGTACCGTCAACTTTCCCGCCACCGGTGCGACCACAAATGCCAGCAGGGTAATGGGGAGGAACCGGACCCCGGCGGCGAGAGGGCCGTACCCGAGGACATCCTGCAAGTAGAGCGTCTGGTACAGGAACATGGCGAAGATCGACGCGGAGATGGCGAAGGAGGCGAAGGAAACGCCGACCATGGCCGGCCGACGGAAGAGCGAGAGGTCGAGCATGGGGTCCTTCTGCCGTAGCTCGGCCACCAGAAAGACAACCATCAGCACACCGGACCCGACGAGCATCCCCACGATGGTGGTGCTCGACCATCCTTCGCTGTTGCCCCGGACCAGAGCGAAGACCAACAGAAACAGCGAGAGGGAAAACGAGATCACCCCGATCCAGTCGATCCGTCGGGTGTTCGGGTCCTTCGACTCCTCGATGCGGGTCAGGGTGGTGAAGATGGCCACCACCCCGATCGGGAGGTTGACGAAGAAGATCCACCGCCATCCGATGCCACTGGTGATGACGCCTCCGATGAGGGGGCCGACCGCCACCGCCCCCCCGATCACCGCACCGTAGATCCCGAAGGCGGTGCCACGGTCCCTGCCCCGGAAGGCCTGGGCGATCAGGGCCAGCGAGGTGGCGAACATGACGGCACCGCCGAGACCCTGCGCGCCGCGGGACAGATTGAGCATGAGCGCCGAGGTCGAGAGCCCGCACACCAACGACGATACGGAGAACACGCCGAGCCCGATGGCGAAGACCTCCCGACGGCCGAACATGTCCCCGACCACGCCAGCGGTGAGAAGAAAGGCGGCCAGGGTGAGGGAGTAGGCATCGATCACCCATTGGAGATCGGTGAAACTCGCATGCAAGGACTGTTGGATGTCGGGGAGTGCGACATTCACAACTGTGATGTCCAACAGGAGCATGAACGTTCCTGTGCACACGGCGATAAGGGTCCACCACTTCTTGTCCATCACATCGTCTCTTGTTTCATCGGGGTTTCATCGGAAGGTCATGGCTCGGAGGCTCACACCGGCGTACGTCCCACGCGTCGTGAGCGACCAGCAACTTCTGCAGAATTCGTCGCAACGTCTCATGATCATCGCCATCGAGGTGCTCACCGAAGGCGGAGGTGACTCCGGCCAAAAAGATCGGCCTCGATCGCACCAGGGTGGATCGGCCGGTAGGGGTCAAGACGGCGAACACCAACCGCCGGTCGGCGGACGATGGCTCGCGCTCCACCAGTCCCCGGGCCGCCATTCGGCCTACCAATCTCGAGCACCCGCTCTTCGAAGCCAGGAGCATGTCGGCCAGGCCAGCCATGCGAAGTCGACCACCGGGGGCCAGGCTGAGGCGGTAGAGCACCTCGTGTTGAGCCAGGGTGATGCCGGTGGAAACACGGAGGTGGCGGTCGAGGCTCTCCTTCAGCAGTGAACGGGCAAAGCACAGATTGAGGAAGCCGGCAACGTGGTCACGCACATCGGAAGTGGATGGGTCATCGGCGAAAAGTTGGTAGAACGGGATGTCGCCGTTATCGGTGCTTCCGGGGACAGGGTCCTCGGCTGCGCATCCGCTCAGGTTTCCACCCTTCCGATCCGCCCTGACTCCTGTTCGAGCTGCGGGGCGACCGGTCACGCCGGAATGTTTACAAGGCAACGACCTCCGGGTCAAAGGGACGTCGGCGGGAGCGCGCGATGTAGCGACTACTCGGTCCCGTAGGTCGTGTCGCGGTTGGCCGCGGTGGCCCCCGACGCTGCCAACTCGGCAGCTACTGCGGTGATATCGGCGGCCAGGTCGGCAGCTACTGCGGCGTGACCGGCGTGCACGGTGGCGTGCAGGCTGTCGGGCGGAGACTGTCGGTCGAAGTACCAGCCTCCCCGATCGGCCAGGTGGTCACCCAGGGCGAAGGTGTCGATGCCCCCCACGGGCGAGCCGGCTTGAACCGGTTCGCCCCCGAAGGCGAACACGGTGGCGTCGGGGTCTCCCCGGACGGCCAGGCCGGGAGCCCGCTCGATGGAACCGCGAATGGTGGCTGCAGCCCCCCAGGCGTCCTCGGCCAACCGCAGATAGCCGTCATTCCCCAGGTAGTGGAGGACCGCCCACCCGGCCGCGATCGGACCGGCCGGCCGGGTGCCGGCCATCGACGGAGAGCCGTAGAGACCGCCCAACCAATTGTTGGTGATGAACGGCTGGAGCCGGGCCAACTCGCGGGTGCGGTAAAGCACCACCGACACCCCCTTGGACCCGTACCCGTACTTGTGGAGGTCAGCGGAGATGGAGGTGACGCCGGGAACCGACAGATCCCACCGTTTGGTCACGTGACCGAGTTGTCCGAGGAACGGCAGGATGAAACCACCCATACATGCATCCACATGGCACAGGATCCCGCGTTCGGAGGCCAGCGCGGCCAGCTCGGGGATCGGATCGATCACGCCATGGGGATAGGAGGGGGCTGAGCCGACAACGAGCACCGTGTTGTCATCGATGGCATTGGCCATGGCATCCAGGTCGGCCCGGAAGTCGAGCCCCACTGGCACCCGGCGGGACTCGACATCGAAGTAGTGGGCCGCCTTCTCGAAAGCGGCATGGCCGCTGGTGGCCAGCACCATGTTCGGGCGTTCGATGGGCCGGTCCGATGCCCGCCCCCAGTCCCGAGCAGTCTTGGTCGCCTGCAGCAGCGATTCGGTTCCCCCTGAGGTCAGGTACCCACCCACGTCGCCGGTCCCGTCCGCGGCCACCTGGTCGGCACCGAGCAGTCCGGCGGTGATGGTGACGATGTCGTGCTGCATCCAACCCAGGCTGGGGAACACCATGGTATTGAGGGCATTCTCCGCCGAGTACAGGTTGGAGGCTCGTTGGAGAATGTCATGGACGGCGTCGCCGGCGGAGTAGACCAGGCTGAAGACCCGGCCACCCTTCCAGTCGCGGTCGTCGGCCCGGAGTTCGCCCATGCGCGCCAGCACGGTGTCCGCATCGGCACCGTGGGCCGGAAGCCGGTTGTCGGGGAAGACGGCGCCCATCGCCGGTTCAGGTGATGTCGCGTCGGGTGAGGATCATCGACCCGACGAGGGCGAAGACCAGTCCGTACGCCAACATCAAGAGGGTGCCCTGCCACCAGTTGAAGAGGAACAACGACACATCCCCGCGATTCCGGGTGAGGTTGGCGGCGGCCTCGGCCGCGCCGGTTGGGACCCACTTGGCCGCACCATGCACCAGGCTGACCAGAATCCCCTCCAGGATGATGAACCACCCCAGCGTCACCACGATGGCCGCCACCTGGTTGGTGATCAGCGATCCGATGCCGACACCCAGAATGGCGAACAGGATGAAGACGAGGATCATCCCCGGGGCCACTGCCGGGACCTGATGGAGGAGGGCGGAGAATGATCCTCCCAGCCCGACCAAGGTGAGACCCCCGCCGATCAGGCTGGAGACCAACATGATGATGGCCATGCCGGCCCCGGCTATGGCGGCCATGAGCAACTTTCCGGCCACCATGATCGGGCGCACCGGCGTGATGAGAAACGTGGTGGTGACTGTCTTGTGGCGGAATTCGGTGGTGACGATGAGCACGCCGAGTAACAGGGCCAACAGGTAGCCCTCGAAGCCCGATCCCACCAGGTTCCTGAGCTGTTGGGTTGTATGGGGATAGCCGACGCCGGAGATGGTGGCAGAGGAGCCACTGCCTCCCCCGCCAAAACCACCGCCGTTGGAATCGTGGTTCAGGTAGATGACCAGAATCAGCAGGCCGTTGATCAGGAGAGCGATGCCGGCCATCACCCACGGCACTGCGGTGGTGCGGAGCTTCAGCCACTCGGAGCGGACGATGGCAATCACGAGACACCTCCAGACATCGGCGCGGGGCCCGCATGTGGCGTTCCGGGCCCGGCACCGGCGCCGGCGGTCGCCCCAGGAAAGGTGGCGGCGAATCCCTGGGTCAGTTTGAGGAACACATCTTCGAGACTGCCACGGTCGTGGATCAGTTCGTAGACGACTATCTGGTTTTGGGCGAGGACCGGGCCCAGCCATTCGGGGGTGGCACCGTCGATGGCGATGGTGTCGGGGGCGGTGGGTCGGTAGGCAACCTGGGTGGCAGTCAGGATCTCGATGAGGCGGCCGATCTCGGGGGACCGCACCCGCATGCCGTTGGAGGTGCCGGCCCGGCCGGCCAGATCGGCCAGGGTGGTCTGGAGCACCAACCGACCCTCGGACACGATCACCACATCGTCGACCGTCTCTTCCATTTCGGACAGGAGGTGGGAGGAGACGAGGATGGATCGACCAATGGACGCCTGATAGCGGATGAAGGTGCGGAGCCACTGGATGCCCTGGGGATCGAGACCGTTGGCCGGCTCGTCGAGGATGAGGATCTCGGGGTCGCCCAGCAGGGCAGTGGCCAGCTGCAACCGTTGCCGCATGCCCAGGGAGAACTTGCCCACCCGGCGGCGGGCGACATCGGAGAGGCCGACCAACTCGAGGGTCTCGGCGACCCGGGAGAGGGGTATGCCGGCACCGATCGCCACCATTTTGAGGTGATCCTCCGCCCGGCGGGAGGGATGGAAGCTGGTGGCCTCGAGTACAGCGCCCACGTGGTGGGTCGGTTTGTGAAGCTTTTCGTAGGTGCGGCCGCCGAACGTGGCCGTCCCGCTGGTGACCGCTACCAAACCGAGGAGCATGCGCAAGGTGGTGGTCTTCCCGGATCCGTTGGGACCGAGAAATCCGGTCACCCGACCGGTATCCACCTCAAAACTCAGGTCTTCGACGGCATGGACGCTGCCGAAGTGTTTGGTGAGGCCGTGGACTTCGATAGCCGAAGGCATGCCAGACGATACCGTGACCGAGGAGGCGGGTTTACGCACCCCTGGATTTGCGGGTGGCGAATCGACGTGCGGCTCGACGACGGGTCGAACAGGCTGGTCAGGCGGTGGCGTAGATGTCCGCGGGCAGAAGGAGTTCGACCGCCACCACCAACTCGTCGTGCACCCGGCTCATGTTGCTCCAGCCATTGACCCATCCGACCAGGGCCGAGTACCAGACGTGGCCGATCATGCGAGCTCGATCGCCGAGGTCGGGTGGGTGGGGTTCGCCGATGGCCCGGGTGATGATGCCTTCCATCAGGACCGACACCTGTTGTTGGCACTCGACGGCTGCGGGGTCGGGAGAGGCGAGGGCAGTGAACACCGCACTGACCAGTTGGGGCTGGCGACCCATGGCCCTCAAGGCTCGATCGAGCACTTCGATGACCCGTACGGCGGCGGAACCGCCCTGGGCAGGAAGCTGCGCCAACCTGGCGTCCAGCTGCTCCACCCAGTGGACCAACGTGGCGGCCAGAAGATGATCCTTGCTGGTGAAGTAGCGGTACACCGTGCCCATGGCCACGTCAGCCCGGGTGGCGACATCACGCATCTGCACGGCGTCGTAGCCACCGTCGAGGCCGAGCGACATGGCGGCGTCAATTACCCGTTGGCGTCGAGCCTGTTGTGTGCGGGTCAGGGTGCGGGGCACCGGGCGGATCGCCATCAGATGATCCTACTCGGGGCGCCTTTGCGGCTCCGGATCTGACGCTCCGTCATGCCTTGGCGGTCCCTCGGTACCATGGGGGTGGTCATGGCGCTTCCCGAGGATCCGGAGTTCATAGCCACCACCGATGGGCGGATCCCCGGACGGCGGGGGAGGGCAACCCGTCAACGGCTGCTCGAGTGCACGGCTGAACTGCTGGTGGCCACGCCGTGGAGGTCGATCAAGGTGATCGACATCGCCCGCCAGGCCGGGACGTCTCCCGCCGCGTTCTACCAGTACTTCGAGAATGTCGAGGCCGCCATCACCGTGCTGGCCGAGGAGTTGGTGGAAGGCGTCGGCGTCTTGGCCGATCTGGTGGACGGCGATTGGTCGGCCGGCGCCAGTTGGGCCACCGCGGTCGCGGTGGTCGAAGGGTTCATGTCGTACTGGGAGACCAACCGGGCCGTGTTTCGGGTAGTGGAGCTCACCACGGTGGAGGGTGACCTCAGGTTCCAGGGGCTGCGGGTGCGGGCCCTCAACGCAGTGACCGTCACTCTGGCCCGGGTCATCCTCACCGCTGGGGACGGGTCGAGATCCCCGACCGGAGCTGATCCGATGGCGGCGGCCGGAACCCTGATCGCCATGTTGACCCAGGTGGCCGGGCACCGATACGGATTCGAGTTTTGGGGGATTCGCACTGCCTCGTTGGTCGACAGTCAGGCCCGGTTGCTCCACTGGGCGGTCACCGGGCGACCGGCTCCCGATGGGGCGTCGGTGGCCGGTGCAGAGAGTCCCCGGCCGCGCACCGGTCCGGTCGTGGGTGGTGGTGCGGCAGTGGCGCGTTCCGCCGAAGTCAAAGCGGTTTCGTCCAGAGCCAAGGCGGGCCGGTCCAAGAAGAAGTGACAGGCGACCGGCCGTCTGAGGTCTGCGCCATGGCGAATGTCCGACTGAACGATCAGGACGCCGCCGAACGATCAGGAAGCTTCAGTCGACGAGCAGTTGGGCCACCCGCTCGGGCGGCCGGGCGATGACAACTGAATCGCCACGGACCAAGATGGGTCGTTGCATCATCTCGGGGTGGCTGATCAACACCTCGACAACGGAATCTGGGGTGGTCAATGTTGCCGGGTCGATGTTGAGATCCCGGAAGGCGGCGTCACCGGTTCTGATCAGGTCGACCAGGGGACCCCCGTACTTTCCTACGATCTGGTCGAGGGTGGCACGGTCCGGCGGCGCCTTCAGGTACTCGACCACCTGGTACGCCGTGCCCTGGGCGTCGATCAGCTCGAGGGCTTCACGGGACTTGGAGCAACCGGGGTTGTAAAAGATGGTGATCGGGTCGGTACCCGTTGCGGGGAGGGTCTCTTCGGCGCTCATGTCACGAGGGTACAGGGAGAGCCGACAATCGCCTCACCTGCACCGGGGCAATGCCTTATGTCGGTCGGCCCTTGGTCACCACGACCGACAACTCATGAAGCATGGTGTTCAACTCCTCGGGAAATTCGAGCATCACCATGTGGCCGGTCCCGGGCAACACCACGAGCTCTGCGTGGGGGATGCCTTCGGCCATGGCCTTGGCGTGCCTCGGTGGCGTGAGCACGTCACGTGTGCCGACCACCACCCGGGTCGGTAGGTCGATGGTTCCGAGGTGATCCTTGAGTTTGAACGAACCGATGCCCCGCAACAGGGATCCCAGGGAAGCAGGGGACATCGCCGTCATCATGGTGCGGCCCAGCTCGATGGCGGTGGGATCGGGGCGGCTCCCGTAGGCCACTCGCATCGACCACATCAACATTGACGCGCCCCGGATGGCCGGATGGCCGCGGCGTTCGGCTCGGGCCAGACTCCGCTCGCCCCGAGCACTGAGGCGGTCGATGACGGAGGGGGGCACGGGCACGCCGGCCAGCGGGTGGGATGAGGTGGCCACCAGCGCAAGAGCGGTGACGTGGGCGGCCAACCGATCGCGAGAGTTGATAGCGGCTGTCATGGTCACCATTCCCCCCAGCGAGTGGCCGACCAGCACCGCTCCGGTCACGTCGAGTGCTCCGAGCACCTCGATGACGTCCTCGGAGAGTCGGTCGAGTCCGTATCCATCCGTTCCGGCTGCCGACGGACCGTGGCCCCGCTGGTCGATGGCGATGACCCGGTGGTCGGCGGAGAGTCCGTTGAGCTGTCGGGCCCAGGTGATCACCGAAAGGGTCACGCCATGGACGAGGACGATGGGCGGACCGGCTCCCGTCTCGACAACGTGGATGCTCCCGCCGTCGCTCACCGGTATGTGGCGGTGCACAAGGCGGTCGTCGAGCACCAGGCCGACCGCTTCCAGGCCGGCCTGGTCGGCCCGCCAGCGGTCGGACATACGACGTTGCCCGACGTATCCCGCCAACGCTCCGACCCCGGCCGCCAGGGCGCCGAATCCGAGGCGGCGACGGGTGCGCGGCGTGATCACCGGAGGGCGACCGGGTTGACAGGGGAGCCCAACCCGTTGGTAAAGGGCAGCGGTGTGGCATCGAGCAGAAATTCGTATCGTCCGTCGGCGGCGCAGGCATCCGCCAGCTCGTCGAGAAACCAATTCTGGCCTTGGATCATCCCCATCTCGACCAGGTGGATGAGGTGGACGGGAAGATAGAGGTTCTTGTCCTCACACGGATAGACCTCCAGCACCATGGTGTCGGTGGCCACCGCGGCTACGTCCTTGGCGTGGAACCACTCGGTGGTGGCCAGGGTCAGACCCGGAGCGGGCCAGGTGTAGGCGATCAGGTCCCGCTTCGGGGGGGCACCGGCCAGTCCCGGCCGTCCGGGGAGGGCGAGGTGGGCGGCTTGCCCGGTACGGACCAGCAGCACATCGCCCGGCTCCACCGTCAGGTTGCCGAGTTCGCAGGCGGCATCGAGGTCGTCGGGCGTGATCGGGTATCCGCCGTCGAGTATCTCCAACCCCTTGGCCCGCGCCACGTCGAGGAGGAGCCCACGTGACACCAGCGAGCCGATCAGGTGGATGCCGAGCTTGGTGGTGCCGGCCTCGGTCACCGACGACGCCGGGTAACCGTTGTAGAGCTTTCCGCCGTCGGGCCCGGCCCCATAGGAGACGTGGGCCAACCCGTCCCAGTGGGTGGCGCACTGCATGGCGAAGGTGACCACGTCCTCGGACGAGGCGATCCACTCGGGATCGGGCGAGAGCGGGTTGTTGACACAGATCATCGAACGGGTGGGATTGACCCTGCCCTCGATGAAGCCCATCTGGATCCCCTCCGCCTCGGACATGGGCAGGCCCAGGGGAAGGGCATTCCCCTCGTGCACCGAGGCCACCCCGCGGAGCCTGGCAGCGGCGTCGATGAAGTTGAGGGTGCCGAGTTGATCGTCGGCGCCCCACCTTCCCCAGTTGGAGACGCGCCGGGCTAGGTCGGTGAAGGCCGACGGCACAGTAGGGGCAACGGGTACGGGCACGGAACTGTCCTAATCGACCGGGGGAGTGTCTCAGCCGGCCCAGATGATCGACTGCAGCTCCGAGTAGGCCTCCAAACCGTAGTCACCACCGTCACGGCCGATTCCACTCATCTTGAAACCTCCGAAGGGTGCGTCCATGTTGCGTTGGGCGGTATTGATCCCGACGTGGCCGCAGCGCAATTGTTTGGCCACCCGGAACGCCCGTGAGGTGTCAGCGGAGAAAACGTAGTCGTACAGGCCGAACTCGGAATCGTTGGCGATGGCAACACCTTGGTCGTCATCGTCGAAAGGGATGGCCACCACCACCGGCCCGAAGATCTCCTCCCGGGCCACGGTGATGTCGTTGGTCCCGGTGATCAGAGTGGGCTCCACGTAGTAGCCGGTGGGAAGGTGCCCGGGGCGATTGCCACCCACCACCACTTCGCCCTCCTTGCGGCCGGTCTCGATGTAGTCGAGGACCCGCTTCTGCTGGGCACCGGAGATGAGCGGCCCCACCACCGTCTTCTTTTCGGTGGGGTCCCCCACCGTGAGGAACCCGGCGAACGTGGAGAGCCCTTCGACCACCTGGTCGAAGATGCTCCGGTGGATGACCGCCCGGGTCGGGGCCGTGCAGATCTGGCCCGAGTGGAATGCCCAGGTGGATCCGATGGCGGTGACGGCGGTCTTGATGTCGGCGTCGGCGAAGACGACCGCGGCACCCTTGCCTCCCAGCTCCATGAGGAGGCGTTTCATGGTGGGGGCGCCGGCGGCCGCTATCCGTTGGCCCACGGACGTGGACCCGGTGAACGACACCATGTCGATATCGGGAGAGGTGGTGAGGGCGGAGGCCGGCTCGGGACCTTGGGCGCTGATCAGATTGACCACCCCGGGCGGAAAGCCGACTTCATCGAGGACCCGGGCCAGCGCCACCACCGCCAGTGGATCCTGGGGGGCGGGTTTGATGACGACGGTGTTGCCCATGGCCAGGGCGGGGGCGACCTTGCCGGCCATGTTGGTCAGGGGAAAGTTGTAGCTGGCGATGGCGGCCACCACTCCGACCGGTTGGCGATAGGCCAGGGCGCTGACCAGGCCGCCGGGGGCCAGGGGAGTGGCGGAGGTGGCGATGGGCGGGAGCATTTTCTCCTGCACATGGCGAATGTCGCGGGAGTACCTGTCGAATCGGTCGGCACTGATGGGGACCTGCATGCGCGACCCGACCGAGGCGGTGGCACCGGTTTCGGCGATCACCAGGGGAACCAACTCGTCGTTCTTGGCCCGGATGGCGGCGGCTGCTTTCTTGAGCAGGGCGAGGCGCTCCTCGACAGGGGTGGCCGACCACGCCGGAAACGCCTCGGCGGCGGCGGCCGCCGCGTTGTTGGCGTCATCGACCGAGGCGTTGGGGGCCTGTCCGACCACCTGTTCGGTGGCCGGGTTGATGATGTCGTAGGTGCCGTTGCCGGCGGCAACCCACCTCCCCCCGATCAGCAGTTGGGTCTCATCTCTGGTGGCCGGGTCGGCCATGTGCGGGGTCCCCTTTCGCGGTATCTGACGACGTGTCAGCAGTGTACGCCGCCGACCGCTGGCCCGGCCATGCGGCGACCGCCAGCCGACCGCCTCAGACGCTGACCGCGGCCGACGGATCGACGGTTGTCGTGTCGCGTCCCGACTTGAGCAGCGTCCCGGGCAGGTTGCCGGTGGGCTTGCCGTCGACAATGGTCTCGATCCCGTTTACGAGGACCCGCACCACTCCGATGGCATCGGCCACCAGACGGGGGCTCCCGCCGGGAAGGTCGTTGACCAGTGTGGCCGGTTCGGAACCGATGGTGCCGGGATCGAAGATGAACAGGTCGGCATGTTGGCCCACCGCCACCCGGCCCCGGTCATCGAGCCCGAACAGGTCGGCCGGTGCCTCGGTCATCATCTGAATGGCGCGTTCCATCGGTACCAACTTCCGCTTCCGGAGGCAGTCACCCAAAAAAGAGGTGGGATAGTTGGAGCCGCACATCCGATCGAGGTGGGCTCCGGCGTCGGATCCTCCGATCATGACACCCGGGTCGTTCCACGCTTCCAGTCGGGCCTGCCACGATGCATCGTCACCATCGGAGGCTTTGGGCCACAGCACCGTGCGCAGACCGTCGGCGATGACGATATCGAGGAGGGTGTCGAACGGCTCCTTGCCCTGCTCCTCGGCGATCGAGCCGACGTCGCGCCAACTCAATCCTTGGTTCTCCGGGGCGAACGTGTCGCCGATGATGTAGTTGGCCCAGTGCGACAGCCGCCGGAATACGCCGGCATCCTTGGAGTGGGCGATCTCGTCGAGATGGGCCCGTACCACCGGGTCCCGCAACTTGGCGATGCGCTCTTCCGCGGGAAGTCCCATCACGTCGCCCCACCCGGGGATGAGGAAGAGGGCGCAGTGGGTGCGAAAGCTCATGTTCATGGGGACCAAGGTAGGCATGGTGAGGGCCACGACCTTTCCACCGGCCTCGGCCGCCTTGGACGAAGCCTCCAACTGACGGGCGACCTTCTCGGGTGAGCGGGAGTCGATGGTCAGCAGGTTCCAATTGAGGGGTCGCTTGGCCGTGGTGCTCATGTCCACCATGAGGTTCATCTCCTCGTCGGAAAACATGTCGAGACAACCACTGGTGATGTATTCGAGGGTGGTCCCCGGATGGGCGGCGACGACCTCGGAGAACGCCAGCATCTCGCGACGATCGGCGTAACGGGACGAAATCGGATTCCCGTCGCCGTCGGAGTGGGTGCGTGACTGGGACGACGAGAAACCCAGGCCCCCGGCTTCCAGTGACTCGGCCAACAGGGTGGTCATGGCTTTCAACTCCTCGTCATTGGCCACCTCCGAGGCCCGATCCTCACCCATCACCCATCGGCGAAGGGCGCAGTGCCCAACCAGAAATCCGGCATTGACACCGAGGTTTCCCTCCAGGCGGTCGAGGTAGTCACCGAAACTGGTCCAATCCCAGGGCAGCCCGTCCTCGAGGGCCACCAGGGGCATGCCCTCCACTTTGGCCATCATCCGACGGATGTAATCGTGGTCCTCGGCCTTGATCGGGGCCAGGGTGAAGCCGCAGTTGCCGCCGATGACGGTGGTCACCCCGTGCAGGTTGGACGGCGAGGCGGTGGCATCCCAAAAGAGTTGGGCGTCGTAGTGGGTGTGGGGGTCGATGATTCCCGGAGCCACCACCAAACCGGTGGCATCGAACTCGGTGGTGGCCTCTTCGGTGACCTCGCCGACGGCCACGATCTTTCCGTCACGGACGCCGACGTCGGCGCGGCGACCCGGAGCTCCGGTGCCGTCCACTACCAGACCGTTGCGAATGGCGTAATCGAACATGGTGAGGTTCCCCTTTATTGACATCGACTTTGCGCAGTTGGGTGATTGCCCACCCTTCGGATGGTTGGGCACCTTCCAAAACTGACAGACCGTCAGTTTACGACACCGTGCAGCCCGGTGCGCAGGAGAGTTTCAGTGGGACCGGGTTCGGGCCCCCGAGCGGAGCCGGTCCGGTGGCGGCGATGCCGAGAAGGCGATGGTAGGTTCCGATCACCGTGCACTGGCTTCGTGACTCCTGGTTCGATAACTCCCTGATCCCAGCCGTGGTCATCCTCCTCGGCGCGGGGTTGATCGTCCGTCTGGCCCACTGGGCGGGAGCGGTTCGACGTCGCGACCTCGACACCCGCATCAAGAGGGCCATCGAGTCGGGGTTGGTGGCCTCGGAAGGGGCCAAGAGGTCACGGGCGCTCAGCGAAGCTATCGAATGGGTGGTGGTCGCCCTCACGTTCTTCCTTGCCGCGATTCTGGTGCTTGAGCGCTTGGGTCTGCCCCTCACCACCCTGGTTGCCCCGGCCACGGTGATAGGCATCGGCCTCGGGTTTGGTGCGCAACAGCTGGTGGGGGATCTATTGGCCGGTTTCTTCCTGTTCGCCGAGCACCAGTTCGCCTTCGGTGACGTGATCCGACTGTCGATGCCAGGCCAGAACACCGGGATCACCGGCACCGTGGAAGAGATCACGCTTCGGGTCACCAAACTGCGCACGGCCCAGGGTGAGCTGGTGATTGTGCCCAACAGCGCCCTACGCCAGGTGACCAACCTGTCCAAGGACTGGTCACGGGCGGTGATCGACATCCCGGTGCCGGTGGACGAGGACCTCGAACAGGTCACCGGTCTCCTGCGGGAGGTCATCGATGCCATCGCCAATGACGCTCATTGGCGCACCCTGATCCTCGGCGAACCGGTGGTGGCCGGGGTGGAGTCCATCGAGGTCGGTTACGTGCAGCTCCGGTTGATTGCCCGCACCCTCCCTGGTCGCCAGTTCGAAGTCGGCCGGGAAATTCGGCTGCGGGCGGCTACCGCACTCCGGTCCGCCGGGATCACCTCACCCCCGATCGGCGATAGCGCCACAAAGGGGGTGCCATGACCGACGATTCCAAGGTGACCGACGGTTCGGGCGACGGTTCGGGCGACGGTTCGGGCGACGAGCCCACCAAGACGATCAAGACGTCCACATCGACCCCTGCTCTCCGTGTCACCAAGCGACCCGGCCTCCCGGGATGGATGGGACGTCCGGTGCACGACCGGTTTCCGGTCAGGCGCTCCACGCTGTTGATGGTCGTCCTGTTCGCGGGCTTCGAAGCGTTGCATGTCCAGTATCCATCAACGTCCCCGGTACAGCAGAACACCAACATCCCCGCGGGCTATGTCCCGGTGGTGAGGCCGATTACGACTCCATCGACCACGATCGTCACTCCGACATCCACCTCCACCACCAAACCGGTCCCGACCTCTTCCACTACCTCGACGGTCGCCCCCGGCGGCGGGGGATCGACCACCACGACCACCAAGGGGCCTTTCAGTTCCACTACCTCGACCACCAGCCTCGGCGGATCGGGGACCACCACGACATCGACATCGCAGCCATCGTCCCAGGGGAGCTCAACCACCTCGACCACGGCACCGAGCTGACCGGCTGACCGGCTGACCGGCTGAATCGACCCCGGTTCAACCCGCGCATAACATCTCGCGTCATGCCGATCAACGCCGAAGCTGTGGGGGCCACGTCCGCGCCGGAACGGGTGTCGTGGGATTCGAAAGATGCGATGGTCTACGCCCTGGGGGTGGGGGCCGGTGCGCTCGATCCGGCTGGTTCGGAACTCGAGTTCACCACCGAAAACTCTTCAGGCGTCGACCAGCGTGTGCTGCCGACCTTCCCGGTCGTCCTGGCCCGCGGCGGCAGTGCCTACCGATCGATTGGCCAGTTCAACCCGGCCATGCTGGTCCACGGTGAGCAGTCGGTGCGCCTGCATCGCCCGCTGCCGGTCGAGGGGGCGGCCCTCTCGGTGACCACCATCACCGGCATCTTCGACAAGGGGTCCGGCGCGGTGGTCGTCACCGAGACCACCGCCAGCGATGAGACCAGCGGCGAAGGCCTGTGGACCACGTCTTCGTCAGCGTTCATCCGGGGCGAAGGCGGGTGGGGTGGTGACAGGGGTCCATCGAGCAATGTGGCTGCACCCGAGAAGGAGCCCGATCATGTGGTGGTCTATCCCACCCGGATAGACCAAGCTCTGCTCTACCGGCTCTCCGGAGATCGCAATCCTCTTCACTCCGATCCAAAATTCGCGGCTATGGCCGGATTCGACCGACCCATTCTTCACGGACTGTGCTCGTTCGGATTCACCGGGCGGGCGTTGCTGCATTCGCTCTGCGGTTCGGATCCCGATCGCTTCGTCTCGATGGCGGCCCGTTTCTCCAAGCCGGTCATGCCCGGGGATGAGCTCACGGTGAGCATCTGGGAGCTCGGCGATGGCAACGCCCACTTCCGGACAGCCACACCGGCCGGCATCGTGATCGACGCGGGCCAGGCCACCTATCGCTGAATCCAAGTGAGTGCCGCCCATTCCGGGGCCGGCGCCTCGGTGGGATCGATGATCAGGCGTCCACCAACGGGGTGACCTCGGCACCGAAGGTGGCGATTTGATCGCAGAGCTCCTCGACGGAGCGTGACGGGAACCGTACCTGCACCTGACCCACGCCAGCTTCGGCGAACGACCGCAGGTACTCGGCAATCTTGTCGGACGAGCCCGAGATGGTCCCCTTTGGTAGTTCGAGACCGGTGGGAGGGTCACCCACGTAGAGACACTCGGACAGCCCACCGATGTCGAGGGGTGCCCCCTCCCGGTACTCCTCGCGCATCCGATGGAGGTCGGCCAACAACTCCACCTCAGGCCCGAGGGATTGCGGCAGCCACCCGTCGGCAAACCGGGCGGTACGCCGGAGTGCGGCCGGGGATGACCCGCCGGCCCAGATCGGCGGGCGGGGAGACTGGATCGGGCGGGGGCTCAATCCGAGCCCCGATGCCTTCCAGCGCGGTCCCTCCAGCACCGGGTACTCGTTCACCAGTGCGTTGGCCAAGCCGGCCATGGCCTCATCGGTGGCCGCACCGCGGTGGTCGAAGTCGGGACCCATCTGGGCGAATTCCTCGGCCACGTGACCGGCGCCGACCCCGCAGATGACCCGGCCACCCGACAGGACATCGAGGGTGGCGAACTCCTTGGCTGATCGCAGCGGATGGCGGAGGGCGATCACGTAGACATGCGACAGCAATCGGATGCTGGTGCTGACCCCGGCCAACCAACCGAGGGTGGCCACCGTGTCGTACCAGGTGGTGTTCATAGCGCCGGCCAGGCGCTCGGGGATGAAGGTGTGGTCGCACACCCCGACATAGAAGAAGCCGGCGGACTCGCACGCCAGGGTCACCCGGGCCAACTCGTCGGGCCCGGCGCTGAATTCCCACGGCTGCACGTAGATACTCGACTGCGACTGGATGGGTAGTTGCATGCCATAGACGGTCCGGCCGGCAGGCAGCACAGTGACGACGTCCTCGGGAGGGGCGATGGGCGACGTGGACGTGGGAGAGGGCGTGCCGGAGGTCACCGGCGCAGGATAGCGCCGCTATCTCCTCAGAACGACGGGGTGATGCAGAGATCGCTGCGGAGCGCGATGTCCCTGGTGAAAGGGAGGTCGATCAGCAGACCGGGGGCAAAGTCGGTGGTGGTGCCGTTCCCGTAGGCGACGATGACCGTCCCTTTCGGGCACGCCCCACCGGTCACGTGACCCAGGTTCGGAAAGCTGTTTCCCGTAAAGACGGCATCCTGTGTCCCCCCTACGTAGACGCCCATCTGGGCCCATGACGGGAGACCTTCGCTCGAGTTCCCGATCCACTCCGCACCGTTGGCATTCCTCCCACCGCCACATGTGGCGCGCCCACCCGGGTTGGGCAGCAGGCAGTTCTGATGGACTGTCGAGCCGAAGAGCTCGTGGGTCCCCGAAGAGAGGATCACGTCGAAGTGGGTGCGATCGCCGGACCACAGGTGGTTGTCACGGATGACGGCCGAGGCACCCGGCCCCGCCGCGAAGGAGCGGGTGACGATGCCGACCGGATCACCACCGGGGATCGCCCCGGAGTGCAGGGACCAGAACGGGTCGGTGACGATGCCCCAGTAGAGCGAGTTGCCAGCTGAGATGATGGTGTTGTCCGCCACCTGCGAAAGTTGGGCCGGAACGGTGGCCGGCTCGGGGCTCCCGTCGAACAGGACGATGGCGGCATCCGATACGTCGACGATCGCATTACCTCTGACCTCGGTTGATCCGCAGTAGATACCGAAACCGTCCGTTTCGGGATGGTCATTGGCGTCCTCGCCCGGAACCGTCCCGCCGTGGGCGGTGGCATAGCCCTCCACCAGGTTGTCGGACACCACGTTCCCTCTGCACCCGGTGGGGTCGTCGGCTGTGGGCGGTTGGACGTCATCCTCGAGATTGCTGGCACCGTATGAGTTGCCGATCCGATCGAACTGCACGGTGGTCCCCACGCCGCCCAACATGCGGATATTGAAGACGCCGAGCGAGTTGGGATCCGGTCCGTCCCGCTGCCCATCGACCCAGAGATGAACCAGTCTTGCCCCCGGGTCCAAGCGGACGAGCTCGGAGCTGGAGTAGCCGGGAAGGGTGGTGAACGACGGCAAGCGCACCAACCGGGCCATGTCCGCATACCGGGTGGGGTCGGGATCACCGGCAGTGGTGAGCGTCACATTGCCCGGAATGGTGAGGGTGGTGGCCAGGCCCACCACCTGCCGCTCGGTTAGGACAACCACGCCTCCGCCGAACAAGGACAGGGTGTCGAGCCTCTGCTGCAAGGCCGTTCCGGGCGTATCGGGTCGGGAGGCGCCGGTGGACGGAGTCGCAATTGCGGGATATCCGGTCAGGTCGCCCGGTCTCCCGAAGTAGTAGCTCGGATCGTTGGCATTGCAGATGGCGGGCTGGGTGAGGGTGGTGAACTCCGGGCGCTCAAAGAGAGAGGTGGCCGCGTCCGTGGGTGTGAGTTGTGGGGTTGTCGGGGTACCGGTGAGCTGGTTTCTCATGGTGACGTACTCGGCCTCATTCGGCTCTCGATTCAAGACGAAGCGGTAGAGGGTGAGTGTTATCGAGCCCACATCGCTACTGGGGTAGTCGTGGCGGTATTCGGACGACTCCACGATGGTGTCGCCGAGTTGGATGAGTACTGCGGTCGTGCACCCTCCGGTCTTGAAGGACTGCACGGCTCGGGCCCATTCGGAGGCGGCAGGTGCCCGGCCCAGAAGTTCCGTATATGCCTTGGCGATGTACTGGAAAGGAACGACGTTGACGGAGGGCGTCGGTCGGGCGGCCGTCTCGGGGCCAATGCGGGTCACGGCAGCATGGACGGTGACCGACACCGACGCCAAAGCCAGAACGATGACAGCCGTGGAAGAGATCCGGCCTGCCCATCTGGATCCGGACTTCATGGAGTGTTTCCTCGAACCCATCGGATCCTTTCCCGTTGCGCGCGAGGTCGACAGTATGGCGTGCCTTCACCCACAGCCCGAACCGGCCAGCGGTAGTTGGCGGTTGACCAGCACCAAGACCATCAGCGGAGGCCGGCCTGCCACTGCCTCTCGATCTCGGGGTAGATCAACTCGAGGTCGCGGGGCAATGAGGCCTTCATGTTGCGTGTCCGTCCGTCGGCGAGCAGTTCTTCGTGGCCGGCTCGGCGCAGCCCCGGACCAGCACGTCCGGGGAACGTGCCTTCCCTAGTCGGCCAGCGATTGCACCAGTGATTCGGCCAGTGACTCGGCCAGTGACTCGGCCAGTGATTCGGCCAACTCGTGGTCGGTACCGAACTGGGTGGCCAGTACCCGCGCCCGCTTGTAGGCCAGATGAGCGGGCACCTCCCAGGTGAACCCCATGCCGCCATGAACCTGAATGCACGATCTTCCATTGGCCAGTGCGGCTTCGTCGGCCAACAACTTGGCTCCGGCCGCGGCCACCAGGGCATCGCCGACATCGGGTTGATCGACTGTCACCGCGGCGGCATGGACGGCAGCCCGGGCCACCTCGGTCCGCACCACCATGTCGGCACAGAGATGTTTGATGGCCTGGAACCCCCCGATCGGCCGCCCGAATTGCTTTCGTTGCTTGGCGTACTCGACGGCCAGCTCGGTGGTCCATGCCGCCGCGCCGATCTGCAACGCGGCGGTGAGCACCGCGCCGTCGCGTCGCCACCGGCTGGAGACGTCAGTGCCGGCCACCGGGGTCCCGGCGGGCAGCGAGCTGACCGACCACAACGGGGTGAGCGGGTCCATCGGTCGAGCCATGCGGGTGGCATCGAGGGTGGACGGCTCGATCGAGGTCACCCCCTCGTCAGACACCGCCAGCAACACGTCGAGATCGGCGAGGTGCTCGATGACGACCGGGGCGACCGGGATGGCCAAGCCCCTTGGGGCCGTCGCCCCGGATCCGTGGTTCGGACGTTCCACCAGGCCTACCACCACCGACCCGTCGTCGGCTCCTTCGATCAATCCGGCGGCCAGATGGGACGCGACAAGAGGTCCCGGCACCAGGGCGCGACCCAACTCCTCGAACACCAGGGCGGCGTCGGCCAGCCCCAGCCCCAGCCCGCCGGTATCTTCGCCCAGGCACAGATTGAACACCCCGGCGCCACCCAACTGTCGCCAACCGTCCCGTTCAACCACCCGGTCGGATCCTTCGGCTCGGCGCAGGGTGTCGAGGGCGAAACGCCCCTCACAGAGGCCACGGACCCCGGCGGCCAGATCGGATTGGAACTCGGTGAGCTCAAAGTCCACGGGTGGGCTCCTTGGGGAGTCCGAGGATCCGTTCACCCACGATGTTCCGCTGTATCTGTGACGTACCCGCGGCAATGGTCAGTGATATGCCGCGCAACCAGTCCTCCACCATGGCCTCGGCTGGCAACGATCCCAGGCCGTCGAGACCCTCGGAGTCATGGGCGGCCAATCCGGCCCGTCCCAACAGGGACAACGAGAACTCTCCCAACTTCTGACGGGTCTCGGTGTAGGCCAGTTTGAACACGGTCCCGCCGATACCCGGCACTCCGGTCCGGGCCGCCTGGGACACGTTGCGCTTGGTCAGGGCCCACAGTGCGTCGAGCTCGGCCTTGAGGTGGCCGGCCTGGCGCCGGACTCCTGGATCCGACCACGCCCCGGTGCGGTGAGCCAGCGCCACCGACTCCGACAACAGTTCGATGGCTTCGAGCAGGTCGCCCACAAAGGCGGTCCCACGTTCGAAGCTGAGGGTCACCATGGTCACCCTCCAGCCGTCATTCTCGTCGCCCACCCGGTTGGAGACGGGGATGCGCACTCCATCCAGAAACAGTTCGGCGAACTCGGCGGAACCGGCGATGGTGGTGAGTGGTCGGACCTCCACTCCGACCGAGTCCATGGGCATAATCAGCCAGGTGATGCCCCGGTGACGGCTGTCCTCGGTACCGGTGCGGACCAACAGTTCGCAGTAGTCGGCGACTTCGGCGTGTGACGTCCAGATCTTCGAGCCGGTGACCACGTACTCGTCGCCGTCGCGGACGGCGCGGGTGCGGAGGGAGGCGAGGTCGCTGCCGGCATCGGGCTCGGAGAAGCCCTGGCACCACACTTCGTCCCCCTTGAGGATGGGGGGGAGGTATCGCCGGCGTTGCTCGGGGGTACCCTCGGCGATGACGGTGGGCCCGGCGTGGAGCAGTCCGACGAAGTTCACCCCGACGTAGGGGGCGTGCGCTCGTTCGAGCTCCTCTTTGAAGATCAGCTGTTCGACCGGGGACGACCCGCGGCCTCCGCCTTCGACCGGCCAGTCCACCCCGGCGTACCCGGCATCGAAGAGCAGGCGTTGCCAGTGGGTGTCATAGGTCCGCCGGCCTGGCCAGTCATTGGGGGCCGGCTTGGATGGCAGGGAGGGCAGGATGTCGGCGAGCCAGGTTCGCAGGCCGGTCCGAAATGACTGCTCGGCTTGGGTGTAGCGAAGGTCCACCGGCGCCTAGTCGAAGTCGAGGTCGTACAGCTTGATGGCGTTGCCCCGGACAATCTTGTAACGCTGTTCGTCGGTGAGATCCTTCATCTGCTTCTCGGCGATCTGGCGGGTGTGGGGCCAGGTCGAGTCGGAGTGCGGGTAGTCCGACTCGTAGGTGATGTTGTCCACGCCGATCGAATCCACATTCTTCAGACCGAAGGCATCGTCGAAGAAACAGCCGAAGATCTGTCGGTGGAAGTAGGTCGACGGCGGTTCCGGAACGATGTCGGCCACGCCGCCCCAGCCCCGGTTCTCCTCCCATACTTTGTCGGCCCGCTCGAGAATGTAGGGGATCCAGCCGATCTGGCCCTCGGCATAGGCCAACTTCAGGTCGGGGAAGCGCACCAGCACTCCCGAGAACATGAAGTCGACCATCGAGTAGGTGGCGTTGGAGTGGGTGAGGGTGGAGCCCACCGCCGGCGGGGCGTCAGCCGACGTCGACGGCATCTTCGACGACGATCCGATGTGCATGTTGATCACGGTGCCAGTCTCCGAGCAGGCCCGGAAGAACGGGTCCCAGTAGTGATCAGGGTCGTGTACCGACGGCAGTCCGAGGAACGGCGGGATCTCACTGAAGCAGACGGCCCGCACGCCTCGGGCGGCATTGCGACGCACCTCGTCGGCGGCCAATTCGGCGTCCCACAGCGGAATCAGGGTGAGGGGGATGAGGCGGCCTTTGGCCTCGGGCCCGCACCACTCTTCGACCATCCAATCGTTGTACGCCTTCACACAGAGCAGAGCCAGTTCCTTGTCCTTCGCCTCGGTGAAGGTCTGGCCGCAGAACCGGGGGAAGGTGGGGAAGCAGATGGAGGCTTCGAGATGGTTGACATCCATGTCCTCCAGGCGGGGCGGCACCAGGTAGGAGCCGGGCCGCATGTCCTCGTAGGTGATGCCGCGCATCGTGACCTCTTCGCGGGGGACGCCGACGGCGGAATCGACCCGCAGCAGCGGGCGTTTCAGATCCTCGTAGTACCACCAGTCGGTGGGAAGGCCTTTGGAACCTGGCTTCACCGTGAGTTTTCCGCCGATGAAGGTGATCTCCCCCATCGGGGCACGGACGATGCGCGGGCCGACCTCGTGGTACTTGGTGGGGAGACGATCGATCCAGAGGGTGGCGGGTTCGACGACGTGGTCGTCAACGGAAATAATCATCGGAAGGTCGACCATGGGCCGAGTGTAACCGGTGTTCTGACGGTGCGTCAGTTTGTGAGTTGATTCCCTGGCCGGGTTGCTGAGGCTTGGACCCGGGGCTGATGTTTGCCGCATCCATGAGTCGGCGTGCCTCGGGGCCACCACGTGGATCCCGGTGCCGTGAGAGTCCTTGACGTTGCGCGTCGCCAGGGCCGCTTCGTGCATCCGGCATCCGGAATCCGGCGGCAATCTGTGCATCGAAGCCATCGATCGGCAACCCCTCATGCTCCCGGTGGGTGACGATCCCGGCGCACTCTGCAGCTGCTGGCATATCGAAGGCCAAGACGTGTTCCGGGAACGCCGAGAACACGTCGTTTGCAGCGGTCCTCAGCAGATCCGTGCGACGGCCATCACGTAGGCGCTCGATGCCACAAGGGATGTCCGCGAGAGTGATCGACATTGCGTACAACTCGGTTGCACCGTGACTTCGCGCCCACATAGCAACCGCCAACGATGGCACAAGCCACATCAATTCCGACACGGCGTCGGCGTCGGCGTCGGCGCCCACGATGATCACACAGAAGGGTCAGCCGCTCGAATCGGGATCGCCCGCGGCGGCAACTCAAGCTCTACACCACCGATGTCGCCGAAGCGGTCCAACAGCTCCGTGAACAGCCCTCCGATGGGTTCGGTCGGGTTAGAGCCGCTTCGACCTGATCTCGAGGCGTCCCGGCGACGTCATCAGGTTGGCAGCCCGATAGGCGAGGGCCACCGCAGTGCCTTCTTGAACCTGCACGTCTACCGATGCTTCGCCGCATCGGGGTTGGCCGATGTAGTTGAAGAACACATCGATGTGGTGGTCGCCGGGATCGGTGGGGATGAAATGCTTCCGCCACGATCCGACCACCGGCCGGCCGTCGATTTCGACGGTGAGTTTGGTGAAGACGAGGATCCAGGCCATGGGCGAGTGGTGTCCCGAGATGGTGATCCCGGTGCGGGGCCTAGCGGCTGGGTCTGCGGAAAGGTCTGCGGGAGGGTCGGTCAGATCATCGTCGCCCATCAGACCATTGCCACCCCTCCATTGGGCCGCACCACCTGACCGGTCATGAACCGAGCGGCGTCGGAGGCGAGGTAGAGCACCGCGGCGGCGATGTCCTCGGGCTCGCCGATCGAACGCAGCGGCGTGTGCTTGCGCATGGGACCAATCACCGCCTCTTGCATCTCCTCGTCAACCGTGCCATCGGGTCGGACGAAATAGCGACCCGTCATTCCGGTGAGTATGAACCCGGGAGCCACCGCATTGACCCGGACCCCCTTCTTCCCGACCTCGATGGCCAGTGACTTGGTCATCTGCACCACACCTGCCTTGCAGATGGCATAGCTGACGATGTTGGGGCTCGGGGCATCGGCCGCCGCCGATGAGGCGTTGATGATGCTGCCGCCTTCGGGCTGGGTGACCATGATCCGGCCGGCCGCCTGACACCCGAAGAACACGCCTTTCAGGTTGACGGCCAGAATGCGGTCGAGATCAGCTTCGGGAGCATCGAGGAACGGGCCCTCCACCATGATGCCGGCGATGTTGGCCCAGATGTGGATGCCTCCACGCTCGGCCGCGACGCGGGCGGCCAGTGCATCGACGTCGCCTCGGTTCGACACGTCGAGCCTGGCCCCTTCGGCGGTGCCGCCGGCGGCGACGATCTCTTCGGCCGTCTCGGTGGCGGTGTCGTGGTGAATGTCGGCACACACCACCGTGGCACCCGCACCGGCCAACGCCAAGGCACTGGCCCGACCGATGCCGCTACCGGCTCCCGTGATGACGGCGACTTTGCCGTCGACGCGAAAGGAGTTGATGACCGTGGTTGCGTCCATGGAACGTGAGTGCCTCTCGGATGACAGATGGGTGATGGTTGATGGGATTGTGGCTCCGAACGTAATGCTGTCGTAGCCGGTGCGACAATAGGGACACTACGGACAGGAGGTCGGTCACGCTGATCACATTCCGGCGTTCCGGCAAGAGGCACCATTTCACTGGCACGGCGGTGGTGTTGGCACTGACCGCCTTGGTGGCAGCCGGTTGTTCAGCCGGGTCACCGCAAGCTGTTCGTCCGACCAGCCCCCCTTCGTCGACGCAGTCGCGGGTCCCGCTTGACAATCTGCTCGATAGCAGCGGTTTCTGGAAGGGCGGAGTCACCCGCAATGCTTGGACCACCGGCGTCGAAATCGACGACGGTGGACTGGTGGTTGCCCCGGCTCCGGCCAATGACACGCCGAAGCTCCCCTACGCCGCCGCCCTCGCCCGCTTTCGGTCGTCCACCACCTTGATCGGTGCCGGGCAGAGAGTGAACTATTCGGCCGCGTTCGGGTACGGGTTGGTGACCATCGGCTCCGGCGTGAGCGGAGCGGTCGGCGCCCCCAGCTACCAGAGTCGGCTGGCGTGGATCGGATTTGTCGGCGGTGCCATCTGCCCGGGCGGTGGGGCTCCGGGGCCAACCGGGGTCTCGGGGGCAACCGGGGCACAGGGCTCGGATGGAGGTAGAACCCCTGGTTGGCAGGCACTGGTGATGGACGCTGCCACCGGCAACGACGTGGTGTCCTATAACCCGGATAGCTATGAGGAGCCGTCATGTCGAGGCGGGGCGGCCACCGTGACGAGCAACCCTCTACAAGAAGTGTCGATTCCGTGGACGCCCGCTGACGCGGTGGAGTTGCTGGTGCGATACGACATCGCCTGCGGGAGCACATTCGACGAAGTGGTGTGGTCGGCTCCCTCCAACGGCTCTTCGGCTCCTTTGCAGGTGCTGGTGACGGAGCCGTTCACCCTCGGGGTGCAGTGTCAGGTGATCCGGCCAGGTTCGCAACCGTTGCTGCTGCCCGATGGGTTGAGAGCCACCCACGGTTTGATCGGTCCGTTTGCCGTCTATACCGGGGCGATCAACGCGGTGTCGGTATCCCAGGTTCCGGCGCAGCCGTTCACCATCGCCTCCGCATTTGGGGTGAGTAACGACCGGTGGGTGGTTCCTGTCGAACTGGACGGTGGGGAATTGGCGGTGACGCCTGCTCCGCCCGGGCGGTCCCCCACAATTTCTTACGCGGTGGCAATGGCGAAGGTGAAGGCCAAGGTCGCCTCGGGCGAACAGTTGGCCGGCTTCGCGTATGGGCTGGTGTCCATCGCCGCGAGTCTGACCGGAAACGGTCTGCCCAGCTACCAGCGACGTCTGGCGTGGACCGGGTTCATCCAGGGTCCGGTGTACCACTGCCCTGCCGAGACGCCTTCCAATATGCACCCGCCCCCGATCGCCAGGCCCGGCTCGACTCCAGGTTGGGTGGCCGTTGTGATCGATGGCACCACCGGAGGCGACACTGTGATTTATGCCTCACGGGGTAGTCCGTGCAACTCCCAACCCACCGGGCCCACGGTGACGGCCGGCTGAAGCTTCGATCGTTTTTGAAGTTCAGCCTTTACCCGCTCGATGGGAAGAGAGCGAAACCCTCTGCGGCTGCGGCAGTGCGCAGCGTTCCGTCGAAGGCGGCGAACGTTGTGCAACTCGGGTCGGTGGCTCGGGTGATTGTTGCCGCGGACAGTTGCACCCCGTCGTAGGCCCGTAGGCCATGGGCGGCGCACATGCGGGCGGCGCTATCGAGGAGGCCGCCAGTCAATGCCACCGCCGCGAACCGGGGTGGGTCCCCTTGGGACCCGAAATAGTCGGCTTCAAACTCTTCGACAAGTGTCTGCGCATCTCCCGCGCCGAGCTCGCCCAGGCGTTGCTTCCGCCAGAGGGCGGCAGGTACTTCGACCCGTGCGATCTGAGAGATGGCAAGGGCTCCCAGATCGCGGATCAGTTCGTGGTCCGCCTCATCGGCATACAATTTTACGAGGGCCGACGAGTCGGCGAAAACGCTCAACGCCCTTCGTCAACCAGACGAGACAACGGCGTACCCGTGCCCGCTTTCGTCCGAGCGGCCTCGACCCGATCACTATCCGGGTGCCGCCGTGATGGACCCGCAGGGACGAGAAGCCCGGCCCGGTCCAGTCGTTCTCGGAGGCGCTCAGCGTCACTGCCGGCCAGCTCGGGGTCGGTGGCGGCGTCGAGAACCGCGGTGACGAACTCGTTCATGCTGCGACCTTGCTGAGCGGCGGCGCGCCGAACCCGCTCGAGCAGTTCGTCGGGGGACCGCCAGGTCATCTGCGTCATGCCTTCATGCTAGCAGGTATACATGCATATCGGTTGCGCCAAGGGTCGAGTCGGCGGCTGCGGTGGGTCCAATGCCCCGCCGGAGGCCAAAAGTTCCACCTCGCGGCGNNCGCCGCGAGGTGGAACTTTTGGGGTTGGCAAGGACGCCCGGGTTAGATGTGGATGACCTCTCTTCCGACCGCCCGAAGGGCGCCCTCGGCAGCCGTCACCGCGCTCGACCACGACACTTCGCTCAACAGACTCGGCGCCGCCACCGAGTCACCGCAGAGGAAGACGTCATTGCTCCGTTCGATGGCCGGTCGATCCCGCCAATCCGGATACCCGAGGTCACACAGGGCCTCGGTCCGGATCACCCCATCGGCCAGGGTCTCGTCTGGGTGCATCCCGACCTGCGCCTGCACCGGTCCGCTCTGACGGTTGCTTTAGAGCGAAGTGGATGCAGACTTCTCCAATCTCCAATCTCCGGCGGTTGGCGGAGTCGGGGTTCGTTGAGGGACCTGTTTAGTCCTGGGTCTGGTGGAGCTCCTCCACCAGTGACGCCAGGATGCGGCTGCGATGGTCGGCGGACGATCCCCACGACTCGGCCAAGGCCCACGCCCGTTTCAGATACAGGTGGAGATCGCACTCCCAGGTGTAGCCGATGGCCCCATGCACCTGCAGCGAAACCCGCGCGGCTTCGGTAGCGGCGTCCGAGGCGTAGGCCTTGGCCAGCGACGCGCCGCGGGAGCCGCTCGCCGATCCGGCTGGTTCCACTTGCCCGAGGGACCATGCCGCGCCGTAGACCGCCGGACGGGCGAACTCGAGTTTCACCTGGACTCCGGCCAGAAGATGTTTGACCGCCTGGAAGCTACCGATCGGCTTGCCGAACTGGTTTCGCTCCTTGGCATAGGCGGCCGCGATGGAGATCATCCGATCGGCGAGACCCAACAGTTCCGCCGCAGTGGCCACCGATGCCCGATCGGCCAGATGCGCCAATGCCTCACGGGCATCTTCTCCCGATGCAATGAGGGTCGTCGTGGTCGGCTCCCAGTCGATGGTTCCGAGTCGACGGGTGGGATCGAGCGAGGGCACCGGCGTCACCATGACATCGGTGCAGGGAACGGCGTGGATGCCGGATGCAGAGGACAGGATGTACAGGTCGGCGCCCACAGCCGCCGGCACCGTCGCTTGGCCCGCGGGTGATCCGACTGACCCGCTGATCACATCGACGGGTGCGACCGCGGCGGTGATCTGACCGCCGGCTATGCCCTCCAGCCAGTCGGCGGACCGGTCGGACGGGAATGCTGCCAGCAGTGGAGCGGCCAGGCCGGTGGTTTCGATGAGAGGCTCAGGCAACGCCGACCGTCCGGCTTCCTCGAGCAGCGGCACCAGATCGAGGAGGTCGAGCCCCAGGCCGCCCCGAGGTTCCGGAACCGTCAACCCGACCACCCCCATCTCCGCCAAAGTCGTCCACCGTTCAGTACGGGCCGCGGGGGTGTCGAACGCCGCCCGTAGGTCGTCGGGTGTGCATTCTTTGGTCAGAACCTGGCGCACCGCGTCTCGAAACTCGGTCTGTTGTTCGGTGAAAGCGAATCGCACGGTGAATCCTCCTGATCCGTCAGGCCCGCGGCAGCCCGAGCAGGCGCTCGGCCACCACGTTCCGCTGGATTTCGTTGGTGCCGGCGTAGATCGGACCGGCCAGTGCGAACAGAAAGCCGTCGAGCCACGGATTGCCCGCCACTCCGCCGCCCCCGGTGAGCTCGGCCTCGGGTCCGAGCAACCCCAGCGCGGTGCGATGGATAGCCAAGTCGGTCTCGGACCAGTGGATCTTGTTGGCGCTGGCCTCGGGGCCAACGGTTCCGCCGGCCAGTACCCGGCTGGCGGTCCAGTAGGTATTGAGCCGGTACGCCTCGGCATCCATCCACGCCTGGGCGACCGCGTCGGCGCTACGGGCCGCCCGGGCCGGGTCGCGGTCAAGGCGCTCGGCATAGAGCGAGACCAGTCGGGATGCCGCTTCGGTATAGCGGGCAGGGCTGCGGAGGCTCAGACCGCGTTCGGAGCCGGCGGTGGCCATGGCCACACTCCAGCCCTGGCCTACGCCCCCGAGCACCTGCGAGTCGGGAACGAAGACGCTCTCGAAGAAGATCTCTGCGAACCCGGGCTCCCCGTCGATCTGGGGGATCGGCCGCACGGTCACCCCGGTGGAGTCCATGGCCATCAGAAAGTAGGTGAGGCCCCGATGGCGTTCGGCGCCGGGGTCGGTACGGAAGAGACCGAAGCACCATTCGGCGTACGCCCCGCGTGAAGCCCACGTCTTCTGGCCGGTGAGTAGCCAACCGTCGTCATCCGGTGATCGTTCCGCCCGGCTGCGGATCCCGGCCAAGTCGCTGCCGGCATCGGGCTCTGACCACCCCTGACACCAGATCTCTTCTCCGGAGGCCATGGGCCGGAGGAACCGGGCCTTCTGGGCATCGGTCCCAAACTCGAACATGGTGGGAGCCAGGAGGAACACGCCGTTCTGGCTCACCCGGACCGGAGCCTGGATGCGCCAGTACTCCTCTTCGAAGATCAGCCATTCGAGAATACCCACGTCCCGTCCGCCGAACTCCTCCGGCCACGAAACCACTGACCAGCGGTCGGCGAACATGGCCTGTTCCCAGTCCCGGTGAGCTTCGAAGCCATCCGGGGTGTCGAGGGAGGGCAGCGACCCGGGAGCGGGGGAGTTGGCGGCCAGCCAATGGCGTGCCTCGGCCCGGAATTCTTCCTGGGCCGGGGTGAACCGTAGGTCCATGGCTCCGTCGCTGGTGTTTTTCATGGGCTTTCCATTGGTCGGTCCGTCGGTCGGTGCATGGGGAGGCCCGAAGAGGGCTCACCAGGGATGGAAAAATCTGACACACTGCCGGACTTTCGGCAATCGTGGTTGATCGGGCACAATGATCCCATGCCGAACGCAGTGATCGTCGATGCCATCCGTACCCCGGTGGGGAAGAAGAATGGTCGTCTCTCGGGTTGGCACGCTGTCGATTTGGCCGCACAACCGCTCCGGGCGCTGCTGGAACGCAACGATCTCGACCCGGCCCTGGTCGAGGATGTGATCTTCGGCTGCACCATGACTGTTGGTGAGCAGGCCATGAACATCGGCCGGAATGCCGCCTTGGCCGCCGGATTTCCCGACACCGTGCCCGGCACCACTGTCGATCGACAGTGCGGATCAGCACAACAGGCGGTTCACTTCGCCGCCCAGGCCGTGATGTCGGGAGCCATGGACGTCGCCATCGGCGGTGGGGTGGAGGCGATGAGCCGGGTGCCCATCGGTTCGACCACCGACCACGGCCCGGGAGAGGCCTACGGGCCCACTGTCCACGACCGGTTCGCTTTCATCCACCAGGGCCTGTGCGCCGAGGAGATCGCCCGGCGGTGGGGGATCTCCCGTGAGGCCATGGACAGGCTGGCGCTCGAGTCCCACGATCGGGCTGCCCGGGCCACCTCCGAAGGTCGTTTCGAGAACGAGATCATTCCCCTCGCCACCCGGCGGGCCCGGGTCGAAAACAAGATCGCCCAAGCCGGAACCGACGAAGGCGATCCAGCCGAAGAGGGGCTGCTGACCTTCGACGAAGGGGTACGGCCCGGATCCACCTACGAGAAGTTGGCCTCGTTGCCGCCGGCGTTCGTCGAGAACGGCCTCGTCACCGCGGCGTCTTCATCTCAGATCTCTGATGCGGCGGCGGCGGTGCTGGTCATGAGTGAGGAGAGGGCCAGGCAGTTGGGATTGCGGCCGCGGGCCAGGTTCCACACCTTCGCCGTGGCTGCCAACGACCCGGTCATCATGCTGACGGCGCCGATCCCGGCTACGACCCTGGTACTCGAAAAGGCGAAGTTATCCCTCGATGACATCGATCTCATCGAGATCAACGAGGCATTCGCCTCGGTGGTGCTGGCGTGGGAGAAGGAGCACCATCCCGACATGTCCAAGGTCAATGTGAATGGTGGTGCCATCGCCATCGGACATCCGACCGGCGGCTCCGGGGCACGGCTGCTGTGCACCTTGTTGAACGAGATGGAGCGGACAGGGGCCCGTTTCGGACTGCAGACGATGTGCGAGGGCGGCGGCCAGGCCAACGCCACCATCATCGAACGCCTGGGATAGCCCCCGGCGCTCAGGCCGTCCGGCCGCCGGCCGCCGAACCGAAACGGTCCAACACTTCGGTGGCCTCGGCCACTATCCGCGTGATCAGTTCAGCCACCGTCGGTAGTTCGGTGATCTCACCCACCACTTGGCCGGTGGGTAGGACCCCCACGTCGGTGCGACCATCGACCAAAGCCGCCTTGGTCATGACCGGCGCATTGGCCGCCATCACCACCTGGGGCCACGACAACTCGTTGCCGTGCTTCATGGCGCGGCCCTCCCGCAAGAGCGCTCCCAGAGACGAATGGGTCTCGCGTTTGAAGGAGTGGGCGCTGACCATCGCCCGGGGCAGGTTCCGAAGCCAACTGGCCCGCTCCAGATGGTCGATGAATTCGGTGCGGATAACCCGTTGGGGGGCACCGTCCACTGCGGTCGACACCACGGTGCCGGTCACCGGGGTACCCAGATAGACCTGCTTCACCTCGTCGGGCACCCGGCTCTCCTGGGTCAACAAGAAGCGCGTACCCATGGCGATGCCGGATGCTCCGTAGGCCAGGGCGGCGACCAACCCGCGGCCGTCGAAGAACCCACCGGCGGCGATCACCGCCACCTTCTCGCCCACCGCGTCCACCACGGCCGGCGTCAACAGGGAGGTGGGGACAGTGCCGGTATGGCCGCCACCCTCCCCCCCCTGGGCGATCACCGCGTCGACACCCCACCCCGCCACCTTTTCGGCATGGCGCCGGGCCCCGATGGTCGGCATCACCACCAACCCGGCCTCCCGGCAACGGGCCACCAGTTCGGGCTTGGGTGCCTGGGCGAAGCTGGCCACCTTCACCCCCTGTTCGATCATCAGCGCCACCCGGTCCCCGACGTCGGCTACGTCGGTCCGCATGTTGACCCCGAAAGGCCGGTCGGTGCGGGCGCGTACATCGGCGACTGCCACCACCAACTCGTCGAACGTCATGGTGGCAGAGGCCAGGATGCCCAAACCGCCCGCCTCGGCAGTGGCCGCCACCAACCTCGGACCGGCCACCCAGCCCATGCCGGTCTGCACAATGGGGAACTCGACCCCGACCAACTCGCAGAACCGGGTGTGGAGGGCCGGGTGCACCCGAGTCCCCGTTCCGGTCACGATTTGACCTCGCGATCCCGCAGTCCCTTCGGGTCGAGCACGTCGCGGATCAACTCCGACTCCTCGGGCGTCGGTGGGCGGGTGTCGGGCACGTCATCCGGGATGACCAAGGCGAAGCTGGTGGCTTCGACGATCTCGTCCACGGTGACGCCGGGATGCACCGAACGCAGGCGCATGACGTGCTCCGGTGTCTCGAAGTCGAAGACGCCGAGGTTGGATACCACGTGGCGGATCTGGTGGAACCGGGTTGCCGATGGACCGGCCGACATGGCCCGTGCGTAGCCAACACCACTGACCACATCGACCTGGTCTACAAAGGAGCGGGTGGAGTGGTTGGGGACCCAGTAGCTGGTCGGATGGTTGACGGTGTTCCCCGGAGCTCCCCGGACACCCACCAACTGAGCTTTGGGCTTGGCCCAGTCGCCGATGGCGCTGATGTTCTGGTTGCCGGTCCGGTCGATCTGGGAGGCCATCATGATCAGGTTGCGACGTCCCGACCAGACCACGTCGAATACTTTCCGGTATGGCATGTGCGACTCGATGGTGAGCTCGGATGGTGGGGTCCCGAGCGCCGGAGCCCCGACCATCAGTGCGGCATCACCGTCGGTGAGCACCAGGTCGGGGGCGAAGGTCAGCTTGGCCAGGCGAGCTCCGAGGGCCGGGGCCGTCCCGAAGGCACTGGCCATCACCTCACCATCACCCCGGAATATCTCTGCACAGGCAATGACGCAGAACTCGGCCCGGCTCACATCTGTCGACTCGTTCATCGGGCCACCTCCCCTTGTTCCCGCACCCGGTCCGTCCGGGCCGTCTGGTACCCGGCCTCGTCGACCTCGAGGTAGAGCTCACGGAAGGCGGTCCAGGCGTCGGCATCGCCGGCCGCCGCTACATAGGCCTTCTGAAATGCCTCGTCGCGCGGGTAGTCGGGGACACAGGCGGTGAAGTGGGCACCGCCCGGGGTTTCGATGACGCCGTCGGTCAACAGGCGACTGATGCACATGGTCTGGATGGGACCTTCAGAAGCGAATTGCTGGGTGGTGACGAGGCGTTCGGTGGTGACGTAGCGGCGCTTGGCGGCACCCAGAAAAAGGTCATCGAAGAACGGGTCGGGACCCAGAATCTGGCCGGATCCCCCGGCATCGGCCCGGTTTACGTGGATCACTGCGGCATCGAGGGACAAGGCCGGCATGGCCACCAACTCCTCGCCGTCGTCGTACGGAGAGGTGATGGTGCGAAGAGACGGGTTGAGAGCCAGGACGTCGGAGCCCAGGCCGGCACGAGTGGGTAGGAACGGTACCCGTTGGGAGGCAGCCAGCAGGCCCAGATAGAACATGCCCTCGTCCACCTCCATGGCCTCGATGGCACCGGTTTGGCGGGCAACCCGAAAGTGGGGATCGGTGGGGATCGAATCGAGGGTGACAAAGGCGAAGATCACCTTGCGGACCTTGCCCGCCGCACACAGCAGGCCGACGTCGGGGCCTCCGTAGGACACCACCGTCAGATCGGTCAGATCCGAGCGCAGCATGGCCCGCACCGCGGCCATGGGCTTGCGCCTCGATCCCCACCCGCCGATGCCGATGGTCATGCCGCTGCGAAGCTCGCCGATGAGCTCGTCCAGCGAGAGTCGTTTGTCTGCCACAGTTTCCGGTCCGTTCCTGTCCGTCGGTTATCTGGTTACTTGGAGGTGTCGGCGTCGCGCTTCTCGACGAAGGCCGCCCTCTGTTCATCGGCGACTCCCGCCACATGAAGCTCGTAGGTGAATCCCTGCTCGAGCCGATAGCTCAGTTTCACGTCCACCGGGTCGATGCCGTTGAGCGACTCTTTCGCCCTCCGCAAAATGGTCGGGCTCTTGGCGGCGATATCGCCCGCAACCTCGTAGGCGGCGTCCACCAGTTCAGAACGAGGGACCACACGCAGGACCGAGCCGTAGTGGTGGAGCTCGGCGGCCGTGGCCACCTGGGCGGTATAGACCATCGAGCGCATCCGGTGCTGAGGGACCAGTCGCGACAGGTGGGTGGCGGCGCCGAGGGCCCCGCGGTCGACCTCGGGGAGCCCGAAGGTGGCATCGTCCGAAGCCACGATGATGTCCGAATTGCCCGCGATGCCCACCCCTCCGCCGAGGCAGAACCCGTGGACAGCGGCGATCACCGGGATCTCACACTCATACATGGCGGCAAACGCCGCGAAGCAACCCCGATTGGCGCCGATCAGCGCCTCGTCCCCCTTGGCCTGGATCTCCTTGATGTCGACCCCGGCACAGAACCCACGGCCCTCGGCCCGAACGATGACCACCCGATTATCGGACACTCTCCCGGCCGCCACCACCGCTTCGGCCAGGGCGAACCACCCAGCCACGTCGAGTGCGTTGACCGGGGGGTGGTCAATGACCACTTCGGCAATGCCGGGTTGCTTCTGATAGGTCTCAATGGGCATGGAAAACTCCGAGTCGATAGGTCGTCGGGTCAGAAGTCGGCGCCAGGCGTGGTCCACGGGAAGGACGGCCACAGGCTCTCGCCCAACGTGATCTGATACACCGTCAGAATAGGACAGTACCAGTCGGAGGCCAGGAGGCAGCAGTGCCAATAACCGGAAACACCCGCCCGCCGGTCCGCTTTGATCTCGCCGGTCAGGTGGCAGTGATCACCGGGGGAGCCCGGGGGATCGGCCGCGGCATCACCGAAGGGTTTTTGGCGGCTGGGGCCGAGGTGGTGGTGTGCGGGCGATCCGAGACGGCCGAGAACGAACTCCCCTCCGCACACGATGGCGACGGGGTGCTCCGGCGCGCCGTGTTCGTCGTGGCCGATCTCCGCGATCCCGAACAGGCGGCGTCGGTGATCACCCAGGCCAATGACCGGTTCGGGCGTCTCGATGTGCTGGTCAACAACGCGGGGGGGTCACCCGAGGCGGATGCCGCCACCGCGTCCCCGCGGTTTGCCGCCTCGATCGTCACCCTCAATCTGCTGGCTCCGCTCTACTGTGCCCAGGCGGCCAACCGGGTGATGCAAGGCCAGGCCGAAGGCGGGTCGATCGTCAACATCGGTTCGGTCAGTGGGATCAGGCCCTCCCCGGGGACTGCGGCCTACGGAGCAGCCAAGGCGGGCCTGATCAATCTGACCCAGTCACTGGCCATCGAATGGGCGCCGAAAGTGCGGGTCAACTGCGTGAGTGCCGGGTTGGTGGCCACCGAGTCGGCCGCTGACCATTACGGGGGCGAGGAGGGAATGGCGGCGGTGGCGGCCACCGTGCCCGTGGGGAGGTTCGGCACGCCGGAGGACCTTGCCAACCTGTGCCTCTTTCTCTCTTCCCCGTCGGTTGCCGGCTTCATATCGGGAGCCAACCTGGTGGCTCACGGTGGCGGTGAACGGCCTGCCTTTTTGACCGCCGCTCGTGGAGTGCACCGGTAGCCACGGCCATTCAGCCGCACTCCAGCCGCACTCTGATTGTGCTCTTGGCCCCCCGAAGATGAGACACGTGGAGGTTCCGAGCTAGGTGTCCTGATCCGTCGAGTGGTCGGAGAGGGCAATTTCAAGTAGACAACGGGCCGTGAAACTCGCCGTAATCCAAGAGTCCCTCCCGGGCGAGACACGGGTGGCGATCGTTCCCGAGGTGGCGGCAAAGCTGGCCGGTTCGGGGATCGACGTCGTCGTGCAGTCCGGGGCCGGCACTGCTGCTCGCTTCACCGATGCCGCCTACCGGCAAGCCGGGGCCTCGGTGGTCGCCGATGCCGCCGCCGCCCTGACCGGGGCTGACCTGGTGGCGAGGGTGCAGCCTCCGACCATCGAAGAGGTGGCAGAGCTCCCCGAGGGGGTCTCGGTGATCAGCTTTCTGCAGCCGGTGGCAGCCCTCGACGTGGTGAAGGCCCTGGCGTCCAAAGGAGCCACCGTCTACAGCCTCGATCTGCTGCCCCGGATCAGTCGGGCCCAGTCGATGGACGCCCTTTCCTCCCAGGCCACGGTGAGCGGTTACCGTGCCGGGCTGTCGGCCGCCGAGCATCTGGCCAAGTTCTTCCCCATGTTCATGACTGCCGCCGGCACCGTGCCCCCGGCGAAGGTGCTGGTGATGGGGGCCGGCGTGGCCGGTCTGCAGGCCATCGCCACCGCCAGACGGTTGGGAGCGGTTGTGCGCGCCTATGACGTCCGGGCGGCGTCGAAAGAAGAGGTCAAGAGTTTGGGTGCCCAGTTCGTGGAGCTCGATCTCGAGACCCAGGAAGGGACCGGCGGCTACGCCAAGGAACAGTCGGCCGAGTACCTGGCCAAGCAGCAGGAGTTGCTGGCTGCGGAGGTGGCCAACGCCGACGTGGTGATCACCACCGCACAGATCCCCGGGCGCAAAGCACCGGTACTGGTGACCGAGTCCATGGTCGAGGGTATGTCCGAAGGAGCGGTCATCATTGACATGGCCGCAGATTCCGGGGGCAACTGCGAACTATCGGTTGCCGGTGAAGACGTACTGGTCCACGGGGTCACCGTGGTTGGTTTGTCCAATACCCCGGCATCGATGCCGACCCACGCCAGCTTCCTCTATTCGCGCAACGTCGCCAACCTTATGGCTCTGGTCGTGAAAGACGGTGAGCTGGCGCCCGACTTCAACGACGAGATAGTGATCGGCACCTGCGTGGTGAAGGCCGGCACAGTGGTGCACGCCGCTACCGCCGAGGCACTGGGCCTCCCGGCTCCGGCCCCGGTGGATGCTGCGCCTTCCGCCCCGGTGACCGGGGCCACGCCGGCTGAAGGGACACCGGCCGAGGGAACTCCGGCCGATGCGGCTGACGAGAAGAAGGGGGCGGCGTCATGACCGTCGGCATCATCGAACTTCTAACCATCTTTGTGCTGGCCGCATTCGTCGGCAACGAGGTGGTGTCCAAGGTCCCGAGCATTCTCCACACACCGCTCATGTCGGGGACCAATGCCATCCACGGGATCATTTTGGTGGGGACCATGGCCATCCTGGGTCAGGCTCAGGGCGACGTCCAGACCATCCTGGGCTTTCTCGCCGTACTCCTGGCCACGCTCAACGTGGTTGGCGGGTTCGTCGTCACCGACCGGATGCTCGAGATGTTCAAGGCCAAGCCGTCCGACCGACCGGCAAAGTCAGCGGGCACCCCTGAGGAGCCGGGTAAGGGAGGTGCCCCATCATGAGCCTCCTCACCTGGGTCGACCTTGTTTATCTGCTGGCCGCCATCGGCTTCATCCTGGCCCTCAAGGGCTTGAGTTCTCCGAAATTCGCTCGCCAGGGCAACATGCTGGGCGCCGGTGCCGCCACCCTGGCCATCGCCATGACGTTCACCATCCCCTCGGTGCGTCATGCAGGCAGCCGTCTCGTCCTGATGGCGGTAGCCATGATCATCGGAACCGCCATCGCGGTGCCGGCGGCACGCAAAGTGAAAATGACCGCCATGCCGCAAATGGTCGCCATTTTCAACGGTGTCGGTGGCGGGGCCGCCGCCCTGGTGTCGATGACGGCGTTCTTGATCCTCACCTCGCACGACTCGTTCACCGGGAAGCCGGCCGTCTACAAGATCGTCGAAGTCATCCTCGGCATCCTGATCGGTTGCGTGTCCTTCTCCGGTAGCGCCATTGCCTTCATCAAGCTGCAGGAGTTGATCACCGGCCGTCCGATCACCTATCCGGCGCAGCAGGTGATCAACGCCTTCGTAGGGATCGCCATTGTCGGCCTGGCCGTGGCCACCGTCCTGACCGCCAACGTGGCCTTGTTGGTCGTCATGTCGGTGCTGGCGCTGGTGCTCGGCGTGATCTTTGTGCTGCCGATCGGTGGTGCGGATGTGCCGGTGCTCATTTCGCTGTTGAACTCGTTCACCGGTCTAGCCGTGGCGGCGTCGGGCTTCTCCCTGGGGAACAATCTGCTGATCGTTGCAGGCACCCTGGTCGGGGCATCGGGAATTCTGCTTACCCGCATGATGAGCAAGGCGATGGGGCGGTCGCTGGCCAACGTGTTGTTCAGCGCCTTCGGGTCGGTGGTGACCGCTTCCGGTGGCGCTGACGGCGCCGGGGCGGACGCGCGTCCGGTCAAGGTGGGAACGCCCGAGGACATCGGGGTCCTGATGGCCTATGCCCGCAAGGTGGTCATCATCCCCGGCTACGGGCTGGCCGTGGCGCAGGCGCAGCACGCCGCTCGCGAGTTGGCCGACCTGCTGACCGAGCGGGGTGTCGAGGTCTTCTACGCCATCCATCCGGTGGCTGGGCGCATGCCTGGTCACATGAACGTCTTGCTGGCCGAGGCCAACGTTCCCTATGACGAGCTGAAGGAGATGGACGAGGCCAACCCCGAGTTGGCTACGGCTGACGTGGCGCTGGTGGTGGGGGCGAATGACACGGTGAACCCGGCCGCCAACAACACACCGGGAAGCCCGATCTACGGGATGCCCATCATCCACGCTGACCTGGCACAGCACATCGTCTTTCTGAAGCGTTCGATGCGACCCGGATTCGCCGGCATCGACAATGAGCTGTTGTACGACCCCAAGACCACCATGCTGTTTGGGGACGCCAAGGACACGCTCACCAAACTGGTTGCCGCCGTCAAGTCGGCGTGAGGGCCACGACAGCGAACTGATCTCCGTTAGGGGCCTCCGGGATTCCGGCGAGGCGAACCATTGGTTGAGTCCGATGGCGCGTGCCCTTCGACATCGCCGCCGACACCGGCATCGACCGTCAGATGGGCAAATACCATGAGCCCCTGATTCGTCGGGCGGGTGGACGACACTGTGACGTTCACTCCGTGAGTTCCGACGAGGTGGAGAGCGTCGTTGACCACCACCATGTCACCGTCGGGAAGGTAGCCAACCGCCTGCCGGGGTTGGCGCCCCGCCTTGGTGAGGTCGACGGTCAGGCGTTCACCGGGCGTGTGATCCGGGGTGAGTTCACCGGCGACCCGCCGGAGGTCGACGGCGGCGAGGTCCCAATCGCCGGCTTGTTCGACCACCCGGGATGTGCAGGTTCCGATCCGCAGCCCGAGCCTTCGGGCCACCGTAAGGAGCTTGACGGTGGGGTCATCAACCTCGGGAATCTCGTCGGGTGCCACGTGGACGTTGACGCCGAATTCGCGGAGTGCTTCGATGGATTCGAGGCCACGCCGCGCACGTCGAGACGAGACGGGGTCCGGGCCGTCGGCCTGGGTGCGAACCTGGTCGACCACGAACTGGGGGATGACCAGTCCACCCGGAAGCAGGCCGGCGTGACCCAGAACCAGGAGAAATCGGTCCATCACCGCCGAAGAGTCCACCAATAGTGCGTAGCCCGGTGGCGGATCGACCGGAGGAGCGAGGATGCGGGAGAGCCCAGCTGAGGCGACGACCTGACGGCCTTTGACCGCACCGATCCTCCAACCCAGCGCACCAAGGACCCAACACACCACCGCGGTGACCAGTAGGTCGACACCCGAGCGGAAGAGGGTGAAGAGGGGCAGGCTGACGACCAATCCCACCAGCAGACCGGTGGTGGCGCTGATCGAGGCGGCGAATAGCTCGCCGGGAGGCATGTTGCGAAGTAGGAATACTGACCGCAGAAGCCCGCGATCGAGCATTCGCCCGACGAGTCCTCCCACAACATAGAGGATTGCCGCGCCGAGCAGCATGCCGATGATGGGGCCGTGGGACGACGTGTCTACGTGATGTCCGATTTCGAGGCCCACCCCCGCTCCGACCAGCACGAACAGAAATCGGAAGACCTCGACGAAGAGCATGGTGCTACCGGTTTACTCGGTTGTCGGGCTGCGTGGGCAATGGCAAGGCGATCACGTGCCTTGGCATGATCGCCCTTCCCACGCCAGGACGACGCGTCCCACCGGGAACCCGTTCATCAGGAGATCCTGCCGGGTTGTCCGAATCTTCCCCACCTGGTCGGTCGTGTCGCACGCCGAGCTTTCTCGTGACGTCGGTCGGTGGTAAATACCCTTGTGAAACCCGTAAAACAACTGAGAGTGCTACGATCCCCAGAACAATTGCGTTCTCTCATTCCCTGCACCACCCTTGCGTAGCGTCGCTCGACAGACCAGGACATGATGAAACTACCTTTCCGATCCTCGAGCAATGCACCACCTCCCGCCACGACATTGGTTGCGGCACGAGAGCTCACTGGGGACACGGATCTTCTGGCGCCGACATCGACGGCCCGTTTCGACATTCGGCTCACGTCGGCGGGGATGACGGTAGGGCCTTCCCCCGGCAGCGGAGCAGTCGTCCCCATGGTGGTGCTCTGGTCGCACCTATTGGGGTTCTCAGCTGATCGGTGGGGCACCGTCGACGAAGGTGTCACCGGCCAAATTCTCGAGATTGTCGTGAGCGATCCACGTGATGCCGACGAGTCGCAGGTGCGGAGGTTTCTCGTTGCTGCACCAGATCTTGTCGTCTTCTTCCGGGGTGTCGCCGCGTGGTCGACTCACTGGGCATCCGATCTGCATCGGGCTCAGGCCGGTTTTGGGGTGGGTTCGGGGATCGCTGCGTTCGGGGCATCGACTCGCGACGCGGCGATCGGCGCCTATGTCGCAGCATCGGCCTGGTTGGCGTCCCGGCTACCGCCTGGGTTGGCGCGCCGGTTGGCCGGGCCCACGGACCCAGGGCATGGATCTGGTCAGCGGCGTGTCGGGACGGCAGTCGCCGGCATGCTCACCTTGATACTGGTGGCCGGAGCAACCACCGCGTCGTTCGCATTGACCGCGTCGGGGAGCGCGCCACACCACCGCTCCGCGGCAGGTGTGCTCCATCAGGCGCCTGTCGAACTGGGCAACATCATCCAGGCATCCGATGCCCCCAAAGTGGCCGATCTCCCGGCAGCATCATCAGTACCAGCACCGGCGCCTCCATCCCTGGCCGGTGCCGCCCCTCTCCGGTCCCATGAGATTTTCGGCTACGCGCCGTATTGGACGCTTCCGGAATCCAGTGGCTTCGACGTGAAGAACCTGACGACACTGGCTTATTTCAGCGTTGACGCCAACGGCGACGGCACCCTCGATCAAAGTGGGTCTGGGTGGAACGGCTACGAGAGTCAGGATCTGGCCAACCTGGTGACCCGCTCCCACGCAGCCGGCGACCGGGTGGTGTTGACAGTGACCTGCTTCAGTCAGCAATCACTCGACCAGATCACCTCCGATCCGAAAGCGGCGGGTCGGCTCTCGGCGGCCTTGATCGCGGCAGTGTCGGCAAAGAACCTGGACGGTGTGAACTTTGACTTCGAAGGTCAGGGGAGTGGAGATCGCAAGGGGTTGACCAACCTCATCACCCAGGTGTCGAACGCACTTCACGGCGCCAATCCGCATTGGCAAGACACAATGGCCGTGTATGCGAGCGCGGCCAGCGATTCAGCGGGGTTCTACGACGTCGGCGCCCTGGCCCCTGCCCTCGACGGGTTCTTTGTGATGGCCTACGACATGAACGATCCGGTGACTCCGAGTGCCACGGCTCCGTTGGTGGGTGGCGGGTACAACGACACCGAGACGCTTCAGCAATTCACCGCGGTTGTGCCCGCCTCCAAGGTCATCCTGGGGGTTCCCTATTACGGGTACGACTGGCCCACCACTGACGGAACGCAGGCAGCGCGGTCCACGGGCCCGGAGACACCTCTCAGCTACGGGGTCATTGCTTCGGGGAACAGTCCCACCTACTGGGACCAATCCACACAGACGGCCTGGACGTCCTATCAACTGGGAACCCAGTGGTACCAGACCTATTTCGATAATCCGACCTCGCTGGCATTGAAAGCGGCGCTGGCCAACTCGTTCCAAATTCGCGGGATGGGGATATGGGCTCTGGGAATGGACGGCAATGACCCGGCCATGCTGGCCGCGCTCCTTGGGCAGGCCCCGGCCGTCAAGGATTATTCTCCGGGTCCGACGTCGACCAGCACTTCGACTTCGACTTCGTCCTCGACCACGGCCCCTGCACCCACAACCACAACCACACTCCCGCCCGCCTACACCACCGCCGGAGTGTGGCAAGGCCGATCCGTCGCCCTCACCCCGGCAACCACTCGGCCGGCGGGACTCCTGCTCGGTACCCTGGGTGCCTTCAAGACGACCGATCCACATCTGGCGTGCCTCCAGTCCGGCCCGGCGCTTCAGGTGTGGTCATCGACCGCTGATCCCAGCGTGGACATCGTCATTGCCGCACAACCCCAGGACTGCGTCTCCGCCGCCTGGACCTTCCCGTCAGGAGGGAAGACCGGCACGGGAGGGGGGACCACCACCACCACGGATCCTCCGACCACCACTTCGACGACGACACCTAAGTTGTTGGGTGTCCCGTTATGATCAAACATCCCTCCTGACCATGGCCGTTGGGCCGGGGTCGTCCCGCCGGTCTCGGACGGGGATCGCCAGTGATCCACTCCGGTGATCCTCGAACCGAGCGGCCGACCCGGGGAGTTCGATCAGGATGGGTCCGTGCGCGGGTTCTCTGGGGGGGAGGGGTCCTGCGGGCGAGTTGAAGGTCATCGGTCCTCGGCTATCCTCATGTCGCACTTGGGGGTGTAGCTCAGCTGGTAGAGCGCTACGTTCGCAATGTAGAGGCCGAGGGTTCGAGTCCCTTCACCTCCACCCGAGAAGCACCTGGTCAGACTACACGAATCGTGTTGAGGCCAAAATGCAGTACCCCCGTGATACCGTCCGTGGGACTCAACGGGACTCAATGTATGCCGAAATCCTCGGCGTGAGTTCCGAAATGGAGGTCTCACATGGCCCAACGGCGGCGGCGGCGTGCACCGAATGACGGCGGATCGATAGACCAACGGGTCAGTGGGCGATGGCGTCTCCGGATACGGATCGATGATCGCCAGGTCACCTATGGCATGTACGAGACGGAGGAAGAGGCGGTCCGGGCCCAGGCTCGCTGGCGTGTCACACACTTGTTGCCCGAGGACGACCCGGACCCTCAAGCCGAGTTGCCGTCGGGCACAGTGGCGAACATGGCAGCGGGAGGCGTCCGCTGCGACGAATGGTTCGAGCGCTGGCAGCAGGCGAAGGAGGAACGGCGTTCATTGGTCCGGGTCGGATACGGGCGGGGCGGAGCGGAGTCCACAAGTGCGCGTGATCGGGCCCAGTGGCGGCGCTGGTGGTCTCCGACGATCGGCAGCCGGCTCCCTCACACTCTCAACACCGCCGACGTCATCGACGTGCTCCGTCGGATGGAGGGGGAGGGGAGGGCGCCCAATACGCTTCGCACCCATTGGCTGATGATGCGTGCGCTGTTCAACTGGCTCGTGGATCAGGGTGTAGTGACCATCAGCCCGATGGTCGACCTACGATTAACCGTCGATCCGGCCCTGGACCGGGTCCGTGAGATCGTCGTCCCCGACTTCAGGTTCATCGACCTGCTGACCGATCGGCTACCGACCCTCGATGACCGATTGATCTTCGAGCTACTTCTCGGCACTGGGGGTCGACGGTCGGAGGTGGCGGGCCTACGCATCGGTGACATCGACTTGACCGCAAAGCGTGTGTGGATTCGTCAGCCGGTGGTCGAGGTCGACGGGCGGCTAGTACGAAACAGCGCACCCAAGGGAGGACGGGTCCGAGCGGTCATTATCGGTCCCCAGCTTGCAAGTTTGCTGAAGGATCATCTCGTGAGAAGGGGTGATGCAGTATCGGATGATCCGCTCTTCATCGGCCCCCGAGGCGGTGGCTTCCGGTGGAATAACTATGTGGAGCGCAAGTTTCGCCCCGCTGTCGTGTCGACAGCGATCCGTTGGGCGGCCACTGAGCGGACCCGTCTCGTAAAGGAGGGGTGGTCTCGACAGGACGCCACGGATCGGGTCGTTGCGGAGGGAGAGCGATTGCGGCGGTTGACTCCCCACCACCTGCGTCATACCGCGGCGGCACTCCTGTGGGCGGCGGGGGCGAGTGACCTGGAAGTCCAGATCATTTTGGGTCACGCTGACGTAGAGACATCGAAGCGGCTCTATGCACACTTGTTGGCCGACTCTGCTGACAACGCTGCGGCCCGAGTCGAACAGCTTCGCGAGGCACGACGAGTGGCTTTGTGACGGTGTCATCGGGAGGACGAGGGGCCGTGCTCCCCTCGGTTCGACGTTTCGCGATCGTCAGTGAGGACGAAGACGTTGTCGTTGTCGACGTCGATTGCGAGCGATGAATGTATCCAAGTCATCTCGATGGATACGCGTGGCACGGCCGATCTTGATGTAGGGGACCTGTCCGTCCCCCAGCAGGTTCTTGACCGTGCGGATGGAGATCTGCAGGTACTCGGCGGCCTCCTCGGTCGTCAGGAGGGGAGTGATCGTTGTCGGCGGCTCACCCACCGGGGCACCTATTGTCTCCACCGAGGTCTGTTTGAATACCTCGACGACGGACGCTGCCTGACGAGCTGGCACGGGGTGACGCGTTGCTACAAACACGGAGGTCATAGGCCGACCTCGCTCACCTCGACTTGGTGGGCGGTGTCGTCCAGGGCTGCCGAGTACCCGAGCTGTTGGTGAGTGATGCCGTGACGCACCTGGCGGCTGGTCCGATTCCACGTCTCCAGACCTTCGTCCCCTCGTTCTGCCAGGTAACGACCCATGGTCGCGGCCACCTGCGGGCAAGCGGCGCTGAGCAGTGCCCACTCGCGCTCGGACTCGGTCTCGGGGATCCAGGCCACGAGGGGTGCTTGGAGAGCGCTCATGCGTTGATGGCCTCAAGCGCGACCAGTTCGGCGGCATGCCCGGCGTCGATGAGCTCGGCGGCGTTGCGGTACTCGTTGGCCAACCAGTCATTGGTCAGGTGCAGGTAGACCCGCGTCGACTCGATCGAGATGTGACCGGCTTGGGCCTGGACCGCCTCAAGTGCCATCCCGGCCTCTCTGAGTCGGGTCAGACAGGTGTGACGGAGCTGGTGGCAGGTGGCCCGTTCGAGTCCCGCCCACCCTCGGGCTGCCCGCATGATCACATCAACCCCGTCGACGCTCAGTCCCCGTCCTCGGCTCGGGCCCTTCAAAGCCACGAAGACCCGATCGGTTGGTGCGTTGGCTGGTCGCTCCTCGCGCAGGTAGTCACCCACCGAGGCGAAGAACGTGTTGGAGATAGGGGTGATCCGCTGGTGCCCGCCTTTACCTTCGGCAATGAACAGCGACCGCTCGGCCACCTGAATGTCGGAAAGCCGCAATCCGAGTACCTCACAGCGACGTAGCCCGCCGAGCACCATGGCGAAGACCATGGCTCGGTCACGATGGGTGCGCAGAGCGGCGACGAGAGCATCGACCTCAGCCGGCGAGAGGATCATCGGCAACGTACGGGGCACCCGCACCAGCGGGACGATCGTCGAACGACCACCACGGCGGCGGGTGGACATCCCCCGCGGCACTGGATTCGAGCGCACCGGCGTGTCACCCCGAGCGACAAGGTAGGAGTAGAAGCCCGAGACCGACGACAGTCGGCGGGCGATCGTCCGGGCCGAGAGCCCCGACTCGCCATCGCTCATGCGGATCACCCGGCGGTCACCGCGCTGGTGGGCCAAGAAATCGAAGATGTCAGCTGCCACAACAGTGGCCGGATCCTTCTCGACCACGCTGAAGAATGCCTTGAGGTCGAAGGTGACAGCCCGCAGAGTATTGGGTCGCACTCTCCCTGCGACGAACTCGAGGTAGCGGTCAACGAGTGGATTGCCGAGGAAGTAGCGATCCTCACCGGTTGGAGACTTGGCACGGACAAGGGAGGGGAAGGTGGTCATCCCGGCACCCTCCCAGCCCTGCGTAAAAGACACGGGGATGCACTAAGGATCACACGTGTATTAAGCGTTCAGTCACACAGGACCTATGGCCCTGTTCAGAACCACGCCCACGGCCTGATCATGGGAGGGTGACCGACGCTCTGACAGAAGCACCCGAGAGGTCATCGCCTGGCAGGGGACGCCCCACCCTGTGGTTCATTCCAATCGGCCTGGCGATTCTGGTGCTGATCATCGTCGGGGTCATCTTCTTTAGTAGCGGCAGTTCGGGTGTGACCGATCAACAACAATTGGCGTCAGTGCAGCAAGCCTGCAGGGAGTGGTCGGGGAACTCTGCCGCCAGCCTGGGTACAAGCTCGGCCAGTGCAGCATGTTCCACGATGGCCGATTGGATGGGCCAGGAACTCCAAAGCGGGCATATGACCGGCCCGATGATGTGGGGAAGTGCCACGACGATGGATTCCGTCTGCCGTCAATGGATGGGCACTGACTCTCGGGCCTCTGTTTCTCCCACTTCTTCACCCGGTTGGTGTGACGACATGGCGAGTTGGATGGAGCAGCACATCGGCAATGACTCAATGATGCACAGCGACATGACGGGCGGGGATTCAACAGGGAATGGCGGCGGCTCCTGACCCCGAAGTGCCGGTGGCAGTTAGCACCCGGCAAGCGCACGTCCGTCGATAATGCACCCACAGCCGTCTCCACCAGTCAATCCCCCGACGTACAGTTGGATGGTGGCGCCGTCGATGAAGCGCGGCTACTTGCAATGGCTGGGGATTGTGCTCGGCGGAATGCTCGCGCTGTATCTCGTCGTTCGAGGCGTTGTGGAACTGTTCACCATCGACTACTCGAAGCCTTCCAGCTACCAACAAGATTGGGGTGGGCCTCATCTGGCGGGGGTGCTCGCCGTGCATTGCGGTCCTGCTGCTTTGGTCGTTGCTGGCCTTGCGTATTTGCTACATCGGCGGAAGCGACAATCGGCGAAGGATGAATGACTTGTCGGCCACTTCTCGATGTGCCCGCCGCCGCTCACGGATCGTCCCAGATGTGCGTCGGTCACGGTCGATAATCGCCGTCGAACCAGGCGTTCTTGGATGCTTCAGCACACCCTCCATTGGAGTGCCATGCTCGGGATGTGAAGACTCCCCTGAACCCCGATGTAGAACCATTAGCGGTGCTTCTGGGAACCTGGTCGGGATCCGGCCACGGCGAGTATCCGACAATCGATGATTTTGACTACGAGGAGACCATCGATTTTTCTCACGTCGGTAAGCCATTTCTCTCCTACACCCAAGTCAGCAAGCACGCTGCCGATGGTCGCCTCCTTCACGGGGAGAGCGGCTTCTGGCGTATGGCGAATCCAGGTTGGGTCGAACTCGTCGTGTCGCACCCAAATGGAATCGTGGAAGTCGCAGAAGGCACTTTCCAGGACTCCACCATCCTGTTGCGATCGACCTGCGTTGCCCGCACGAGAACCGCCAAGGAGGTTACAGCGGTCGAACGTGACTTCACTATTGAGGGTGAGGTTCTCCGCTACTCGCTTCGGATGACAGCGGTCGGGCAGCCACTTTCTCACCATCTCACTGCCGAACTGCGACGCATCGGATAACCAGGAGTGGGTCGCCGATCCGGACTGGGATACCCAGAACCCGCCCGGTATCGGCACATCCCGAGCCGCCCGGAATTGAGTGCAATGATCGGTCGGTGGCAGCAGTCAGGCGTTGGATAGCGGTCGGGAGCCTCACGGTGATCTGCGCCGCCTGTAGCACTGGGTCGAGTTCCCACACAGCACCTGGCTCGCCAACCGATACGGGCACTGCTGGCCTCCGGGCTGCGGCAACGGCTTGGTCCAATGCTTTCCTGACCGGGACCTTGGTGGACATTCGGAGTATGGAGGGGGCGCCGTGCCTCTCGACCACCACCGCCAACTCGACGGTGATGGAGTCCTACCTCAGGGGAACGCGGGCGGCGATGGAGCACCACCTTGGTGCCCCCCTCGGTTCGATCCGGATCACGGGAGTCCAAGTCCGAAACGTCACGGCGACCACCGGGGATGCCGAGGTGCAATATGCCCTGCCTACGTCAGTCGTTGGGAACGACAACTGGGTTTCGTATGGATACCAGGGCGGGCAGTGGAAGGTGACCAACTGTCACGCCCCCATTGGCGGCGAGTCCCAGTCCGCCTCCGCATCGACTCCGTAGCCGACGTATGGAGTCAGGGTCGTCGTTATCGGGCGGGTCGGCCTCGGTCCTGACCTAGCCCGAAAGTGCCTGGGCGCCGCAACAGGAGCAAGCACGGAGGCCCGCCCGTCCCGACTGCAAGGCACACAGAACCGCGCTCGGCAGCCGATGCTGTAGGTGCCGCCGACCGCACCCACTCGGGCGCCGAACAACGCGCCAGACGGTGGTGATCTCATCCATCT